>CALGXX010000001.1 GCA_937935245.1 uncultured Candidatus Saccharibacteria bacterium
CGTTTGTCAACCATTCAGGATGCGGATTTGATTCTTGTCTTGGTAGATGGTGACATTGTGGAGCATGGTAACCATCAGGATCTCATGGATAGAAAGGGCAAGTATTACCAAATGCAAAAAGCTGCGGCCTTTAGCTCTGAATAAGTCATTCCTACCCATTTAAATTCTTAATGACACTAAAAGTTGCCTTCGGGTGACTTTTTTGTTACAATAGCTAGAAAAATCAGGGTCTTAGAAGGAGAAAACAATGAAAGTCTATCAGCATGTAAATATCGTGACTTGTGACCAAGATTTCCATGTCTATCTGGATGGTATTTTAGCCGTTAAGGACTCTCAAATCGTCTATGTCGGCCAAGAGGAGCCAGAGATTTTAGAGCAAGCTGAGCAGATTATAGACTATCAGGGAGCCTGGATCATGCCTGGTTTGGTCAATTGCCACACCCATTCTGCTATGACAGTTTTGCTATGGATTCGGGATGACAGCAATCTCCATGAATGGCTCAATGACTATATCTGGCCAGCAGAAGCTGAGTTTACACCAGATATGACTACCAAGGCGGTCAAAGAAGCGCTGACAGAAATGCTCCAGTCAGGAACAACAACCTTCAACGATATGTATAATCCCAATGGAGTGGATATTGAGCAAATTTATCAGGCAGTCAAGGAATCTAAGATGCGTTGTTATTTCTCACCGACCCTCTTTTCTTCAGATACAGAAACAACTGATGAGACCATGAGCAGAACACGAGCTATTATCGAGACAATCATAGGATATGAAAATCCAAATTTCAAGGTGATGGTAGCTCCACATTCTCCCTACAGCTGTAGTAAAGATTTGCTGGAAGAGAGCTTAGATATGGCAAAAGAGCTGAATATTCCCATTCATATCCATGTGGCGGAGACCAAGGAGGAATCAGGAATTATCCTGAAACGATACGGCAAACGCCCCCTCGCCTTTCTTGAAGAACTGGGTTACTCGAATCAGACCAGAAGAAATTTTCTGAAGAAGCAAAAAACCCGCGTATTGAATTTGTCGGTCCTGCTGAATATGGTCGAGTGTCTTTCATGTATCCAAAGACTTGGAGTGTATATGTAGGGAATGACGGCAGCGACAGGGGTGATTACAAAGCTTATCTTCATCCAGTTTCAGTTCCTTCGACAACTAATAAAAATAGTCGGTTTGCGCTGAGGCTAGAGATTATCAATAAGAATATGGATACGGTGCTGAACGATTATCAATCACGACTAAAGAAGGGTGAATTGACCTCAAGTAGTACTGAGTTTAACGGAATTTCAGCGACTCGGATTGACGGTACGTTTGAGAAGGAGTTACGTGGCTCTGTGGTTTTGATGAAAGTTCGCGATAAAACTATTCGTTTTTCAACCGACGCGGATACGTTTAAGCCAGATTTCCAGACTATATTGAGCACTGTAAAAATCTCTGAATAGAAAATCTCGATGCATATTTGCTATACTAGAATTGTATGGCAGGTAAAGAGTGGAGTGATGCTGATTTTGGGGGATTGCCGAGTGTTCTGGTGGCGGCACATGAGCTGAAAACGCCGCTGGCTTTGATTAGGCAATTGGCGCTACTATTGGACGACGATTTAACCAGATCTGCCGATAAAACCCAGATCCAGCAACGAATTATTCGAACTTCTGAACAGGCGTTGCAGCTTACGATTGACTTGGCAAATTCAGCTAATTTAACGCCGTCGTTATTTCCGCTTGAACCGGTCAATCCGTTGGCTTTATGTCAGCAAGTAGCGATGGAGACGAAGTTCAATGCAATGCTTTATGGGCGAAAAGTTAGCTGGCCTAAGAGCAGTCGAAATAGTCAATTGATATTAGCGAACCGAACGCTTTTGGGGCGAATTTTGGCGAATTTTTTGAATAACGCGTTGGCATATACTGAGGACGGATCGGAGATTAAGGTTTCGGTTAAGGCGACAAAAGATGCCGTAAGGATGAGCGTGCGGGATTTTGGACCGATGATGAGTTTGAAGGAATATCGGCTTTTGCTTGATGAAATGGAAACGCGAAAAACCGTGCGAACAAGGCCGGAAAGTAGCGGGCTGGGGATTTACGTGGCGAATCAATTTGCGCGGGCGATGAACGGGCGGATTGGTCTGATTCGTCACCGTGATGGATTGACTTTTTATGTAGAAATGCCAATTAGTCGGCAGTTGAGTTTGATATGAAAAAGTTGTTAATCGTTGAGGATGATAAGAATTGGGCGGATATTCTGGGCAAGTTTGCTGTGGATGTTGGCGTGGAATATCGAGTGGCGGTTTCTGGTGGTCAGGCGATTGAAATTATTGACGATTGGCGACCTGACGCTTTAATTTTGGATATGTTGTTGGCTGGCGAAACGGCGATTGCTCTGCTTAACGAACTGCGATCGTACGCGGATTTGGCGAGTCTGCCGATTGTGGTTTGTACGAATATTGACGTTAAAATGGACGACTTGCGTCCGCTTGGCGTGAAGGCGATTTTGAATAAGACGTCGATGCGTCCGAATGAGACGCGGGCGATTTTTCGCGAGGTTCTAAATGACGGGGCAGAGTGAACGAGTAAAAGCGATCGTTCTGAGGCGAACGAATTACGCCGAAGCTGACCGAGTTTTGCAATTACTAACGCCAAAAGGTCGACGCAGCGTAATCGCAAAAGGCGTGCGTCGCGAGCGCAGTAAATTGGCGGGCGGAATTGAATTATTCGCGATTTGCGACGTGGTTATTCGCTCTGGTCGGGGCGATTTGGGGCTATTAACTTCCGCTCGATTGTCGGCTTTTTATCGGCATATTTTGGAAGATTACGATCGGATGCAGTTTGCGTATTCGGTGATGAAATTGGTTTCTGTGGCGAGTGAAAACATTGACGAACCAGAGTGGTATTATGTGCTGAGCCAAGTTTTGGAGCAATTGAATAATCCTGCAATAAACCAAAAATTGATTGAAACGTGGTTTTATTTGCAATACGCGAGCTTGCTGGGAGATGAGCTGAATCTTCGCACGGACGTAACGACGGCGCCGTTGCTCCCTGACAAAAAATATATGTACGATAGCGCGGAAAAAGGCTTGAGATTGGCGGAGCAGGGCGATTTGGGTGCGGACGCAATCAAATTGTTAAGGCTAATCCAAGCCAAGCCTCTAGCAAACGTGGCGCAAATTGGCGGAATAACTGAGGTTGTAAATGATTGCTGGTTGACCGCCAGACAGCACGCCGCGGTGTAAAATTGCTCGTAAAATGGTATAATTTAGGAAATAATGTGAATCGCCATGTTGCCAACATGGAGAAAGGTTTTTCGATGAGTCAAGCAAAAATGGAAGATATTATTAGCCTGTGTAAGCGTCGAGGTTTTATTTATCAGGGTTCTGATGTTTACGGCGGTTTGTCTGGAACGTGGGATTATGGTCCGCTTGGCGTTCAATTGAAGCGCAACATTATGAATTTATGGTGGCGAATGTTTGTTGATGAGCGCGACGATATATATGGCGTCGATGCGGCGATTTTGATGAATCCGAAAGTTTGGAAGGCGAGTGGGCATGTGGATACGTTTGTTGACCCATTGTGCGAAGATACGGTTAATCATCGGCGTTATCGCACTGACCACATTCTTAAGGACAATGGTATTGATGTTGACGGCTTGACGATGGAGCAAATGGACGAAGTGATTGCAGAAAAAGGAATTAAAAGTCCAGATGGAAATCCGCTAAGCAAATCGCGAACGTTTAATATGATGTTTAAGACGAGCGTTGGCGCCACTGAAAGTGAAGACAGCGTTGCATATCTTCGTCCAGAAACTGCTCAGGGAATTTTTACCAATTTTAAAAACGTTGTTGATAGTTTTTATCCAGACTTGCCGTTTGGAATTGCTCAGCAGGGCAAGGCGTTTCGCAATGAAATTGCGCCGCGAGATTTTGTTTTCCGTTCTCGAGAGTTTGAGCAGATGGAGATTGAGTATTTTGTCAATCCAGAAAAATGGCAGGAAGCGTTTGATGAGTTGTTGAAGTCGACGCACGAGTTTTTGGAGGCGTTGGGATTAGACCCTAGAAATATTCACGAGTTGGATGTTCCGGCAGAGGACAGGGCGCACTACAGCAAGAAGACAATTGACATTGAATACGATTTTCCAATTGGCAAGGAAGAGCTGATGGGGATTGCGTATCGGACTGATTTTGACCTGATGAATATTCAGCGTGTCAGTGGAAAAAGTATGGAATATACGATTAAGGGGACGAATGAGAAGTTCGTGCCGCACGTGATTGAGCCGAGTTTTGGCGTCGAGCGAGCGCTGATGGCGGTCTTGTCGAGCGCGTATCGCGAGGACGGACAGAACGGCAGTAAGCGTATTTATTTGGCACTTCCAGAACATTTGGCGCCGGTTAAATTTGCCGTTTCGCCGCTACTTAAGAATAAGCCAGAATTGGTGGAGAAGGCGCGTGAAATTTACGCCAACCTATCTAAGAAAAATCCTGGACGTGTTATGTGGGATGACAATGGAAACATCGGTAAGCGTTATCGCCGTCAGGATGAAATTGGTACGCCGCACTGCGTGGTCATCGACTTCCAAACGCTGGAAGATTATACTGTTACTGTTCGCGAGCGAGATACGACTGAGCAGAGACGAGTGAAGATTGAGGAGCTGTAGATACTAGATACAAAAAAGCAAATTGGTTTTGAGGAGATAAAAGATTGACAAAAAGTAGACCTGAGTTTGATAAAATTACATCGTTTGATGAATTTAGTAAATACTATTGGTATCGTGAAGAACTTTCACAGATATGCAAGTCATTAGGATTA
>CALGXX010000002.1 GCA_937935245.1 uncultured Candidatus Saccharibacteria bacterium
GCCCGTAAGGAGGTTTTGGTTGAGCATGGTTTTCGTCTTCCGAGCGCGTTGGACAATCGCCCACTTCGATTTGATGAGTTCAATCAACATATTCATCAGGCAATTTACGTTTCTGCTACGCCAGGAGATTATGAACTTTCTCACTCGCCAAAGCCAGCTGAGCAGCTTATTCGACCGACTGGGTTGCTTGATCCGCCGATTGAAGTTCGACCGACCGACGGGCAGGTTGATGATTTGATGGAGGAAATTCGCCAGACGATTGCGAAAGGTCATCGCGTGTTGGTGACGACATTAACCAAGCGAATGGCGGAGGACTTGAGTGCTTATTTGACGGAAAACGGCGTGAGGACGGCGTATTTGCATAGCGAAATTGATACGCTGGAGCGTGGCGATATTCTGAAAGATTTGCGACTTGGAACGTATGATGTGCTAGTTGGAATTAATCTGTTGCGCGAAGGTCTGGACCTTCCGGAGGTCAGTTTGGTGGCAATTATGGACGCCGACAAGGAAGGTTTCTTGCGCAGTGAGCAGGCACTAATTCAGACGATTGGACGAGCGGCGCGGCACGTTGATGGGCGAGTTATTATGTACGGCGACAATGTTACGGATAGCATGCGTCGAGCAATTGACGAAACAAATCGACGTCGGGCGATTCAGCAAAAATATAACGAAGAACACAATATTACACCGCAAACTATTCAGAAGAAAATTGACGACGGTTTGCGCTCGATTATTCCGCAAAAAGAATCTGATAAAAAGCCAAAGCTTAACCTGAAGAAAATTCCAAAAGACGAATATCCGGCTTTGATTAAAGACCTGACGGCTCAAATGGAATTGCATAGCGCTAATTTGGAATTTGAAAAAGCGGCAGAACTGCGTGATTTAATTGCAGAAATTCGTCATACGATGTAGAATAAAAATATTATTAGATTAGGAGGGATTATGGCAACAAAAGAACAACCACAGCCAACAAACGTCGCGCAACCAGAAATGCCGATGCAACCAAATGCTTACCAAGCATATCCACAATACGCATATGAAGATCCGAACAAGGGCAAAGCAAAGATGCTAACCTTGGAATACGCTTTGGCAATGGGCTCAGCGATTATTTCAATTATGTTGCTGATTGACATCATAACCAAGGTGTTTGGTTTGTGGACGAATTCAACATCAATGTTATTAAGAAGTGTTGGCGGATTTTTCGCACCATCGATGGTAACTCAGGGAACGGGAATTGTTGCAGCGTCAGTATTTGCTGTGCTTTTGGCTGTATTGTCACTAGTTCTATTCTCTCGCGTATCAAAAGCCGTTCCGGAGCGTGAAGGTTACACAAAGCGAACAGCTTACAAATTAGTAACTTACGGCGGTTTGGCTGCTTTGATTATTCCAGCCGTTGACTTGGTCGCTCGATTAGTAAGCATTTTGATCAACTCATTGCTATTTATCGGCGTTGGTGACGGTGGTGAATTCTATAAGAGCTTGTACTTGGGCGAATTCTTGCCATACGCATTAGCTCTTGCAATTGTTGCTACTAGCGCTTACTTCATTTGCCAAATTGTCAAGGGGCGCAACATGTCAAAGGCTTTGTCTTTGATGTTGATTGTGGCTTCTTCTGTCGTACTATTGACTGGCGCTATCACAATCGCCGTTAAAGCACACGACACGGGCAGCTCAGCAAAGACTATTCCATCAGACTACAGTCGCTACAAGAACTACCAAGATTACTCAATGTAATAAAACTTGGAAAAATAAAGTCGCTCACTTTGATGGGCGGCTTTTTTTAGTGGTATAATATTGATATGATAACTATTTCTACCAGCGATATTCAGCACTTGGCGAGTTTGAGTAGTCTGGCATTGACTGATGACGAAACCGACGGACTGCGCCAAGATTTGGAAAATATAATTGGCTATATTGAGCAGTTGGGTGAGCTTGACGTGTCGGGTGTTGAGCCGACTTATCAAGTTACAGGACTGAGCAATGTTTGGCGCGAAGATGAAGTTCAGGCGGGGATTCCCGTTGAAAAGTTGCTTGATTTGGCGCCAGAAAAACAGAATAACCAAGTGAAAGTTCCGCAGGTATTGTAATGAGTAAGATTAGTGATTTTATCGGCAAGAGCGCGGTCGAGAACGTAAAAGAAGCGTTGCGACGAGCGCGTGAAATTGAGGAATATAATGCGCTGCTTAGCTTGACGGAAGAGCGTGCGCTGGAGCGTGCAGCCAAGGTTGATGCTGGCGAGATTTCTGGACGATTGGCGGGCGTGCCATTTGTTGTGAAGGATAATTTTTTGGCGTTTGGTGCGCCGACGACTGCCGCTTCAAAAATGCTAGAAAACTTTAATGCGCCACTACAGGCGACGGCTGTTGAGAAATTGGAAGCGGAAGGTGCGATTTGTATTGGTAAGGCCAACTTGGATGCTTTTGCGCACGGCGGTTCGACTGAAAACTCGGCATTTGGCCCAACGAAGAACGCTGCGGATGAAACGCGAGTTGCTGGTGGATCATCTGGTGGATCGGCGGTAGTTACGGCGCTCGACGTGGTTCCGTTTGCGCTTGGTACAGACACCGGTGGTTCGATTCGTCAGCCAGCCAGCTTTAACGGAGTGGTTGGAATTAAGCCAACTTACGGAGCGGTTAGTCGTTATGGCGTAGTGGCGATGGCGTCAAGCACGGACACAATTGGCTGTTTCGCTACGAATGCTGAAGATGCTGATTTGGTGATGGAAATTATGGCTGGTCGCGATGATAAAGATATGACGACTTTGCCTGATTTTTGGAATAATCAGCCAGAATTTGCAAAGAAAAAAATAGGTCTAGTCAAGCAGTGTATGACTGATGACGTGGACGCGGAAGTTCGCCAAAAAACGCTTGATTATGCGGAGAAATTGAAGCAGCTTGGCTACGAAATTGAAGAAGTGGATTTGAGTATGATGCAACATTCTCTGGCGATGTATTACATAATTGTGCCGGCGGAATTGTCCTCGAATTTGGCGCGATATGACGGTGTGCGATATGGTCATCGAGCGGCGGAAGTAAAGACTTTGGCGGAACTTTACGGTCGCAGTCGAAATGAAGGTTTCATGACCGAAAATAAGCGACGAATTATGATAGGAAGTTTCGTATTGTCAAGCGGATTCTTTGACGCTTACTACATGCAGGCTCAAAAAGCCAGGACGTTGTTGATTGACGAATTTAAGAAGCTATTTACCGAATATGACGCGCTATTGATGCCGGTTGCGCCGACTCCTGCGTTTAAGATTGGGGAGAATGCTAGCGATCCGATAAAAATGTATTTGGCGGACATTATGACTGTGCCGGCAAGTTTGGCTGGACTTCCTGCAGTTGCCGCGCCAGCTGGAAATAGCGATAAAGGATTGCCAATTGGCGTTCAACTTATCGGCGATTACAAGTCGGACAAGAACTTGCTGAAGCTGGTTTCGGAAGTGGAGAAGATTTGATGGACGGATTGATGGTTGCGATAGTTGTTGCGGCGTTGATTATCGGCGCCTTGCTGATGATTTTCATTCAATTGACTTCTCGTGGTCGCGGTCAAATTGACAAGGAAATGTATCAGAGGGTTTGGCGGCAAATTTTGCGCAATGTCGAAACCAGAAAATCAGAAAGTATGCAGATGGCGATAATGAAGGCGGACAAGTTGCTGGACAAAGCTATGCGCGACTGCGGCGTGGCTGGCGAAACGATGGGCGAACGTATGAAATCTCGCAAGGGATATTGGAGCGATGAAAATGGGCTTTGGGCGGCGCATAAATTGCGTAATCAAATTGCCCACGAAACCAACGTAACGGTAACGGCGCAGAGTTTTCGTCGAGCTATGGCGAGTTTTGAACAGGCATTAAAAGATTTGGGAGCATTATAATGAGTGTATATGACGATTATGAAATGACAATTGGTATCGAATGCCACGTTCAGCTGGCGACGAAAACCAAGCTATTTAGCCCGGCCGATAATGACGCTCGCGATGCTGAGCCGAATAGCAAGACGCATCAGATTGACTTTGGTTTGCCGGGGATGTTGCCAGTTTTGAACAAGCACGCTGTTGAGTTAGCGGTTCGCGCTGGAAAAGCTTTGAATTCGCCGATTGCGCACGTTAGCCGATTTGATCGAAAGCATTATTTTTATCCAGATTTACCAAAGGGCTATCAGACTTCGCAGATGTATAATCCGATTATTTTGGCTGGATATGTCGATGCGCCGCTGGAAGACGGCTCTTTGAAACGTGTGCGAATTGACCACGCTCACATGGAGGAAGATGCTGGTAAATTGACGCACCACGATGGCTATTCGTTGGTCGATCTTAACCGCGCTGGCACGCCGCTGATTGAGATTGTTTCTGAGCCAGATATGCATTCGGCTGAGGAGGCTAAAGCTTACGTTTCGGAACTTCATAAATTGATGGTTTACGCGGGTGTGACTTATGGCAATTTGTATCACGGAAATATGCGATTTGACGTTAATATTTCGGTGGCGAAAAAGGACGCAACAGAGCTTGGGAAGCGCGCTGAAATTAAAAATCTCAATTCCTTCCGCAGTGTTGAAAGGGCTGCTGAGTACGAGTTCAAGCGCCAAGTCGATATCTTGGAGCGTGGCGAAGAAGTTGTTCAGGAGACCAGAGGTTGGAATGATGACAAGCAGATAACTATTTCTCAGAGGTCAAAGGAAGACGCGCAGGATTATCGCTATATGCCAGATCCAGATATTCCGCCAGTTGTGTTGACTGACGAGGTGATTACTGAAATTCAGTCCAAGGTGCCGATGCTTCCGGGTGAATATAGGGAAAAATGGAGTGTGCTGAATTTGGACAAATCTGTTATCAATTCGCTTTTGTCTAATCAGGATTATGCCCAGATTACATTGGAAGTTCAGGAAAAGTCGGGCGAGGCTTCCGCTAAGCGAGTCGCACATTGGTTTGCGAGCGCATTGACAACTTCCGATGAAGATGACGCGCAAACGGATAATGAATCTACGCGCGTGGCGGTTGACGATTTGATAGAATTAGCGGAAATGACAGAGAAATCTGAAGTTTCCAGCACGAACGCGAAGGAGCTATTTAATGAGCTTTTGGCTGGCGCAAAAAATCCGCGCAAGCTTGCCGAAGAGAAGAATTTGTTGCAGGTTTCTGATGAATCGGCGATTGCTGCAATCGTTGACGAGGTTTTGAATGATCCAGCTTCGGCGGCTTCGATTGCTGACATTAAGGCTGGAAAAGATAAGGCTATCGGCTATTTGGTCGGGCAAGTTATGAAGAAGTCTAAGGGTCAAGCCAACCCAAGCCTTGCGCAAAAACTGATTCGCGAGAAACTTTAGAATTGCTGAAAATAATAGGGAATAGGAGCTGAAATATGAGAAAACCAACTAAAGCTATCATCGCCGCTGCCGGTTTTGGTACGCGATTTTTGCCGCAAACCAAAGCTATGCCAAAGGAAATGTTGCCGCTGATTGATAAGCCGATTATTCAATACGTCGTCGAGGAATTGGTTGAGGCTGGCATTAAAGATATCATTATTATCGGTAGCGCGAATAAGCGAGCAATCGAGGATCATTTTGACGAGCCGAATGAAGAGCTTTTGGCTAATTTGCGCGCTGGCGGTCCTAAAAAACAACCGTTCATTGACGCGGTGCAGAATCTGGCTGATATGGCGAACTTTATTTATATTCGCCAAAAAGGTCCGTACGGCAACGCGACGCCTTTGGCTTGTGCTTCGCATTTGATCCATCATGACGAACCTGTGATCTACACGTTTGCGGACGACTTTATTGCGGCTAGTCCAAGTCGTTTCAATCAGATGATTGAGGCGTCAGAAAGTCTAGACGGAGCGGTTCTGTCGTGTAAGAAAATCACCGATGATGCGGAGTTTGATCGTTATGGAGTCGTCAACGGTCAAGTAGTGAAAGACGGCGTTATAAAAATGACGAATATCGTTGAAAAGCCGGGCAAGGAGAACGCGCCGTCAGATTTGGCGAGCGTCAGTAGCTATTTACTTCCAGGTGAAATTTTCGGCTATCTAGACAAAGCCAGGAAAGAATTTGATGGCAATGGTGAATTTACAATCCAGCCAATTATGCAACAAATGATTGACGACGGATTTGATTTTTACGGCGTGGAGATTACGAACGGCACTTATTATGATACTGGCGACAAATTGGAATATCTAAAAACGGTAATCGACTTTGGGCTGCGCGATCCTAACTTCGGCGATAAATTGCGCGCTCATCTGGCGGATCGCCTAAAATAATGTATAATGAATAGCATGAACGGATTGCTTATTATATTAGTGATTTTGATGGTGATTTTTGTCATCATGATGATCGCTATGACAATTTCTATCATCAAATTAACGCGTCAAATTCGCCAAACCCAGCAGAACGTGGAGGTAATAAGTCAGCGAATTGCTAACTTAAACGGAATCGTAAGTACGGTTTCAATTGGCGTGGAACTAGCCAAAAGCTTCGCTTCAAAGAGCGGATTTTTCTCGAAATTTTTCTCAAAGAAGAAGGTAAAAAAGAGTGAAAAAGTCAGCCAAAGAACAACCAAATAAGTTGGCAAAGAAAATTGTTCGTGATAATGAAAACGACGCTCGTCGGGCGATTTTGGAGGATTTGTTTTTTGATTTTCATAAATCTCGCCACCAGGTCTACTGGGTGAATTTTGTTCGCGGAATTTTCTTTGGCCTTGGAAGTGCTTTGGGCGCGACATTATTGATTGCGATATTGATTTGGATTTTGGGGCAATTTGCCGACATTTTCCCGCCGTTGGCTGATTTTATCAACCACTTGATTGAGACAATGCAACGTCGTCAATAGCGTGCTATAATTGTTATTAATGACTGAGGGGAAAAGCGAACAATCATCGTCGGCGGCTTTGAAGCCGTCGGATTTCGTGCATCTTCATAATCACACTTTCCATTCGGTGCTGGACGGATTGACTAAGATTCATGACTTAGTCGATAAGGTTAAGGAGCTCGGGATGGAGGCTGCCGCCGTAACTGATCACGGCACGATGAGTGGCATTCTGGACTATTACAAGACCGCCAAGAAAGCGGGAATTAAGCCGATTATCGGAATTGAAACTTACGTGGCGACTCGTTCGCGATTTGACCGCGATCCAGGTAAGGACAAGCAGCGTTTTCACTTGACCGTGCTGGCGATGAATAACACGGGCTTTCACAACTTGATGAAGTTGTCGACGCGCGCCAATCTGGAGGGAATGTATTATAAGCCGCGAATTGACCATGATTTGTTGGAGGAGTTGAATGAGGGGCTGATTGTTCTGAGTGGTTGTGCGAGCGGTGAAATTGGCGTGGCGCTGAAAGAGGATGATTATGATCGCGCTCGTGAGATTGCCAAGTGGTATAAGTCAATTTTTGGCGATCGCTATTATTTGGAGCTGCAGGACCACGGACACCCGAAGTCGAACACGCACTGGGACGTGCAGGCGAAGATCAACGAGGGCTTGATTAAGCTTTCAAAAGAGCTTGATATTGAAATGGTTGTGACTTGTGATGGTCACTATTTGACGCACGAATATCAAGACGCGCATGAGATTCTGCTTTGTGTTGGGACGGGATCGTATCTCAGCGATGAAAAGCGAATGAGCTTGAAGGATTTTGAGCTCCACTTGACGGATCCGCGCGATATTATCGATCATTGGGGCGAGGAATTTCCTGAAGTTATTCGTAACACGAAAAAAATAGCTGATCGCTGTGACGTTGAGATTGAGCTTGGGCGAATTCTTATTCCAAAATATCCATTACCAGACGGCGAGAATGAACATTCGTATCTGCTTAGATTGACATATCAAGGTTTATTGCAGCGTTACAACGGAGCTTCGAAGGAGGAGGCTGAAAAGTTGGATCCTGATGAGATTATTCCGAAGCTGTCTGATGAGGTTCGTGAGCGCGCTGAGATGGAGCTTGGCGTGATGGGGAATATGGGCTATGAAGGTTATTTCTTGATCGTCCAGGACTTTATCAACTGGGGAAAATCTCAAGGGATTGTTTTTGGTCCAGGGCGTGGTAGCGCGGCTGGTTCGATTGTTGCGTATGCGCTGAATATTACAGATCTTGATCCGCTGAAATACGGTTTGCTATTCGAGCGATTCCTTAATCCTGATCGTATTTCTATGCCCGACATCGACGTTGATATTCAAGATACGCGTCGCGACGAAGTGATTGAATATTGTGCAAAAAAATACGGCGAAGATCACGTCAGTAATATCGCAACGTTTGGCAAGATGTTTGGTCGTATGGCAGTGCGTGATGTTGCTAGGGTTTTGGAAGTTCCGTACGCTGAGAGTGATCGCTTGGCGAAGTTAGTTCCGCCGCCAAACCAGGGGCGTCATATTCCGCTATCTGTGAGTATTAAAGAGGATGCGGACCTTCGGAATGAATATGAAAATAATCCGACTGCGAAGGAAGTTTTAGATTATGCAATTCAGCTGGAAGGGACGATTCGTAGCCACGGCGTTCATGCCTGTGGCGTGGTGATCGCGCCAGATACGTTGGTCAATTATATCCCGCTTGAAATGGCGCAAAAGGGTGTGGTGGCAACTCAGTTCCCGATGGGCGAGGTTGAAGAGTTGGGTCTATTGAAGATGGACTTCTTGGGGCTTTCGAACCTTACGATTATTAATAACGCCATGAGGATTATCCGAAAAGCTTACAAGAAAGAAATTAATCTTTCGGAGCTGCCGCTTGACGACGAGAAGACTTATGAGCTGTTTCAGCGCGGCGACACGACTGGCGTATTCCAGTTGGAATCGGCGGGAATGAAGCGATATTTGCGCGGGCTGAAGCCGACTACGTTTGAAGATATTATTGCTATGGTGGCTCTTTATCGTCCGGGTCCAATGCAGTTTATTGACAGTTTTATTAGGCGTAAACACGGCGAGGAAGAGATAACTTATTTGCATCCCGGAATGAAAAACTCGCTGAAAAATACTTACGGAATTTTGGTCTATCAGGAGCAGTTTATGCAGATTTCTAAGGAATGGTGTGGATTTACTGGCGGTCAGGCTGACACATTGCGTAAGGCTGTTGGTAAGAAGAAAATTGACTTGATGAAAAAGGTCAAGCCTGAATTCGTCGAGGGTGCGGTTAAAGTTGGTGGCGCAACTAAGGAAATTGCGGAAACTTTCTGGACTCAGTTGGAAGAGTTCGCCAATTATTGTTTCAATAAGTCGCACGCCGCTTGTTATGGTTTGATTGCCTATTGGACGGCTTATTTGAAAGCGCATTATCCGGACGCGTTTATGGCGGCGCTTATGACTAGTGACCATGATGATACTGATCGTCTGGCAATTGAAATCACCGAATGTAAGCATATGGGAATTAGCGTGCTGAGCCCTGATGTAAACGAATCGTTCGTTGAGTTTGCTGTGGTGCCGAATGAGAATAAAATTCGTTTCGGAATGTCGGCAGTGAAGGGTGTTGGCGTTGGTGCGGTTGAGGAAGTTCTGCGGGCGCGCGAAGACGGACCATTTACGTCGGTTGAGGATTTTGCTAGGCGCGTTTCAACCAGCAAGTTCAATAGAAAAGCCTGGGAGTCGCTTATTAAATCTGGTGCATTTGATGATATGGGTGATCGATCTGATTTGCTATTCAATCTGGATTCTATTACGTCATTTGCGTCCAAGCTCCAAAAAGAAGCCGCCAGCGGGCAGACAAACTTATTCGGAATGCTGGGCGGCGATGATGCGGCGAGCGTCCAATCAACTCTTCATCTCCAGAAGGCTCCTGTGAAACACGATGATAAAGAGCGCTTGATGTGGGAGCGAGAATTGTTGGGGTTGTATATCTCGGCGCATCCGCTTGATAGATATGAAACATATTTGAGTGAACAAACTCAACC
Source organism: uncultured Candidatus Saccharibacteria bacterium (assembly GCA_937935245.1). GTDB lineage: Bacteria > Patescibacteriota > Saccharimonadia > Saccharimonadales > Saccharimonadaceae > Nanosynbacter. The sequence goes on from CALGXX010000002.1 coordinate 9,867, forward strand.
ATTGACGCAATTAGTTCCTGAGTACGACAGTCGAATGATGACGGTCGGGGGAATTATTAGTACCGTTCGTACAATTGTCACAAAAAGCGGTTCGAAGATGGCGTTTGTGGGAATTGAGGACAAGTTCGGCGAGGGCGAGATAATCGTCTTTCCAAATCTGTATGAAAAAGTTGGCGCCAAGCTGGTTCAGGACGCGGTGATTCGAGTTTCTGGTAAAAATTCAGCTAGAGATCGTGACGGAAATTTGGGCAATGAAAGTAAGCTAATTGCCGATGACATTATTGCGATTACGGATAACGATATCAATGGCTATGAGTCGACTGGCCGTAAAATGGATGCGCCAAAAATTAGCTCTGCTGTAAAAAAAGAGCGCCGTGAAGCTTATCGTAATCAGAAAAATGGAGCTTCTCCGAAGTCTGCCGTAAAGAATGATGCCGCCAAACCGCAGCCAAAAACTCATTCGGCGCCTGTTAATGTTGCGCCAGAAATTCCCGCTTCAAAGTTATTTGTGTATATTAAAGACCCGAATGATCATTCACGGTTGGTGAAGATGAAGTCTGTTTGTGGTGATAATGCCGGCACGACTGACGTGGTTTTGGTACTGGGCGAGAAAGAGAAATCAGCCATGCGTCTGCCGTTTAAGGTGGATGCTAATGACAATTTATTAAGCCAATTAAAAAACACTCTGGGTGAAGAGTGTGTAGTTCTAAAGTGATAGTTAGCCCGCTGACAGAGGCCCCGGCCGGAGCCGGTTGCTCTGGCGGGCTAACTATGTCAGCGGGACTAAGCCCTGTTATCGTTAGAGAGCGCGTCTTCGTGTAGTTTGCGCAAGCAGAAGCTTGCGACATATAAACTACTGGACTGGAACAACATCAGCGTTAAGTTGACGTAGGGGTTGTTCATCATTGGCCCGAACCGCAGCCAAAAATAAACGTGCGCAACCAAGGTTAATGCCAGAGCTGCCACGCCCAAGTTTAGCTTAAGGCGACGGCCAATCTTTTCTGCAAGCATCACCAACTCAGGTGATGTGCAGATCAGTAACGCCTGAGCCATGATAGCTAAGGCGAATAAACTGCTGCTAGACACAGAGTTTCTCCTCTCTACAGAATTGTAAAGGACTGCTTTTGTATTGGAATAATCGCAACACAAAAGCCATATATAAATCTACAATATTTATTTAATAAAGTCAAGCGGCGTGATGAAAATAGATTACCTTCAAATGAAAATAGCCCGCCAAGAGAGCTCCAGCCAAGACCGAAGTCTTAAGGTAAACTATTTTCTGACAGGGAAGATTAGCCCAAATAGCGCAATTCCTGTTGCGACTGACACGTTGAATGATTCTTTTTGACCGAACATTGGGATTTCTACGGTGAAGTCGCAATTGTCCAAAAGCTCCGGCGTGATTCCGTGGACTTCTTCTCCGAGTAGCAGCGCAAATTTTTCAGGCGGCTGAAATTCTGGCAACATCACACTGTCTTTTGATTGCTCCAGTGCGACAATTGGCAAGTTTTCTGTTCGCTGATTTTCTTTAATCCAATCATTAATATCCTCATAAAACTCGAACGGCACCAAACTTTCCGCACCCAAAGCGGTTTTATGAATTTGGCTGGTGATTTTTTCGCGAATATGCGGCAGGCGAGGATCTTCGGATCGAATTTCTCCATCGACAAGCGCGCAAGCAGGCGCTCTGCCACATAAACTCAATTCTGGATATGGCGTGTAGCCGCTAAGGATAATCTTTTTTATACCAAATCCTTCGGCTGTGCGAAAAATTGCCCCAACATTATGCGTCGAGCGAATATTGTGGACTAACAGAGTAATTTCTGGATTCATATCACTATTATATCACTCGTAAAACCGTAAGCTTTTTGGTATAATTTTCATATGGACGAAGATAAAATTCAGGCGCGACGCCGCGAGCAAGATGAGGAAGCTACTCGTCGTCGAGCGTCAATTTTAGGGCTTCAATATCTTGACGGGCGGGAATTTGAAGAGACTTTACCTTTGCTTAAGGGTGTTTTAACGATAGAAGAGATGTATAAGGGTCGGCTGGTTCCGCTGGCTTTTAATGAGGAAGATCAATCTTATAGATTTGGCGTTACATCGCAAACTTCTGAGTCGTTGATGAAGAAAATGCAAAGCCAATATGTTGAAAATGGCAAGCGAATTTTCTTCTTCTTAATTTCTGGCTCGGCGTTTCGGTCAATTATGCTCAGGTTTGACCCGCCGAAAAAAGTGATTTACGACAATATCGAAATTGCTAAGGAGGGTGATAGCGATACTCTGGCGCAGGTTACTCAGACTTTGGCTTCCGTGGGCACCAATGACGTATTTAATTATTTGATTGACCAAGCTGATTTGTTGGGCGCGTCGGATATTCACATTGAAAATCAGCGTGAGTCGATTCGAATTCGTATGCGTGTTGACGGAGCTTTGCACACGGTGGCGGAGCTTAGCCGGGATAGATATCGAGTGATTATGGCGACTTTGGCGTCGCGTGCGAATATTTCTACCGCTTCCAGAGAGCCTCAGTCTGGACACATGCAGCAGGAAATTCATAGAAACGGCGCATCACATGTGCTGAATTTGCGTGTGGAAGCCGTGATGACGGTGTATGGCTTAGACTTGGTGCTTCGATTGTTTAACTTTGATGAATCAATGTTGAACTTGGATCTTTTGAGTATTTCAAAGAAAGAGCGCGAACAAATTGATGAAGTCATTTCTCATCCGCGCGGGATGTTGTTGATGGTTGGTCCGACTGGCTCAGGAAAGTCTACGACGCTATACAGTATTTTGAATGCTCTTAACACGCCAGACCGAAAGATTATCACACTGGAGGATCCTGTAGAAAATACGATTCCTGGGATTGCTCAGATTCCAATTGATACGACAAATGGACAGAGGTTCGCTGATGGTTTGCGCAGTGTTTTGCGCCTTGACCCAGACGTGGTGATGGTTGGTGAGATTCGCGACAATGAAACTGCGAAGACTGCGATTCAGGCGTCAATTACGGGGCACTTGGTACTGTCCAGCTTTCACGCCAATTCAACTGCGGCGGCGTTTAGTCGCATGATTGATATGATTGGGCAGAACCCGATTTTTAGCTCGGCGGTTCGGCTGGTGATTGCTCAGCGGCTGGTGAGGCGATTGTGGGATGATAGCAAGGAAGAATATGAGCCAGATGAGGCGACTCGCAAGTGGGTGAAAGAAGTCTTGAAGGATTTGCCGGAGAATGTTGATTGCCCAGATTTGGATACGTTTAAGCTTTGGCGCGCAGTGCCGACAGACGACGTGCCGTTTGGCTATAAGGGGCGAATTCCAGTAATGGAGCAGTTGGTTGTGAGCGAGAATATTCAGAAATTCTTGCGCGGCGATGTTGAGGATGTTCACACAGAAGCGATTGAAAAGGCTGCAAAAGAAGATGGCATGGTGACGCTACTTCAGGCTGGCGTGTTGGCGGCTCTTCGTGGCGAAACTACATTAGAAGAAGTTAACAGAGTAATATAATTGACTTTATAGCCATAAACTGATAAGATATTAGTTTATGAGCGAAAGACAACGGGATGGTTATGTTGTTAAAGATAAACTATCTCATACAGAGGATCTTAATAAAAACTACATAAGTCAAATTATAGATTATGTAGAGTCTATTATTAAGCATGTACCGTTTCTTGTTGAGGGTGAGGAGCTGCGCGGTGAATATCAAGAATCTTATGGGAAGATTCTTGGGTTGTTTCAGCAAATTGAGGAGGAGTATAACGGGCTTTCAGATTGCATAGAGACAGATTTTGATATAGAGGAAGTCAAAGAATCGTTAAGAAGTATATTTAATGGAACATACGAGAAATTTATAAGGGAAAATCTTAGTGTAGTTTTTCCCGAAAAGCTGGCGGAAGTGAATATTCCAAAATTTTGCAAAGCTGAAGAGTATGTGATTCCTGACGTAAGACGATGGCAGCATGCTAATAAAATTAGTCCTGAACTTGCAGATCGTGAATATATGCGCTTTATCGCAGAGGCAAGGGAGACTGTGACTGATAGCCTTACTGAAGATGGGGCTTTTGGTTTACCTGATGATTTTATAATTACTAGACCTGAATGCATTCCAGGTAATGATGGCAGGATGAAGTTGAGCAGTTTGCTGGAAGACTTTGAGCGTCGGAAACTTAAAGAGGTTGAAGATGAGGAATGTAAAGGTATTAATCCTAAGGGTGATTTAAAATTCGCCAACAGTGTTCTTAAGTTTATAAAATCCATAAAATTGCCAAGCGAAGAGGAGCTAGCCAAGCAGTATAAAGACGCGACAATTAAGGAAAACAGCCCAGTGGTTCGTAGTCTTGCTGAATCTATGGCTAAAGAGCATCTGAGTGGGGCTTTAGACGACGCCCTGAGGGTGCTTTCGGAGAAATTGAATGGCTATGAAGTGGCGCCTAAAATCGCCGCTGAATCTTTGAATAAGGCGAAGAAGAGAAAGAGAAAGAAGCAATCACGCCAGGATAATTGCGAGGTGAGTGATCAGGATGTTCAGGCTACTGAGGTTAACTTGAAGGTTGGGGATTATATAGAACTTAGTCACGAAATATTTCCATGGCTAGATGAGGAAATGGCTAAGGTTTTATATATTAAGAGAAGTGGTAATGGTGTTACGATAGTAGTCGATGCTCGTACTGAAATAACCAAGAGTATTGAATACAGAATGTCTGGCTATGAGACCAAGAAAAAGCAGAAGCGTATTTTGCCCAGCCTTTATAATAAATTAAAACTAGCGGCAGAAATTGTTACAACGTCAGATTCTGGATTACGTGATTCTTGGACGACCTTAAGGTATCGAGATAAAAATAAGTATCCTTTTAGTATCTTTAGCTGGAAAACCCAAACACCTGATGCACCAAGGATGTATGTGTCGCACATCGCTGTGGATAAGGTGGATGATGAGTCTGTGAGAAAGATACTAGAAGAGAACGGTGTAACTCATTTATTAATGCTTTTGGGTGCTTGCGACAAAAATAACCAGGAAGAATTATTGCCAGTATTTACTGGGCGGACTAGGCGTATTGAGGCAGCTGACGGTGCTGGTGCCTAGGTTTATCTAATGACATTCGCAACAGCTTCAACAACGCCTTCATCAAATGCGGTTGGGACGACTTTATCGACGGTTGGATTTTCGACCAGATTAGCTAGCGCTTCAGCGGCCGCCAATTTGTGCTGATCGGTGATTTTCTTAACTCCGTGATCTAATGCGCCGCGGAAAATTCCAGGGAAGGCTAGAGAGTTATTGACCTGATTTGGGAAGTCGCTACGACCCGTACCGATGATTGCGACGCCGGCTTGTTTGGCGACATCTGGCATAATCTCTGGAACAGGATTTGCTAGTGCGAATACGATTGGATCTTTCGCCATTTTTTGGACTAATTCTGGAGTGAGAAGTCCTGCGCGCGATACGCCGATAAATACGTCTGCGTCAGTGATGGCGTCTTCAATTGAGCCAGATTGTGATGCGTCGACGTATTCCAATAGCGCGGTTTTTTCAGCGTTCAAATCTGTGCGTGATTTTCCGACAATTCCTCGGCTATCCACCGCTACGATGTTTTTTGCTCCGTAAAGATTTAACAATTTGATGATTGCAGTACCAGCCGCGCCTGCGCCAATGACCACGAATTTGCAATCTGCTAGGTTTCGTCCTGTCAGCTTTGCGGCATTAATTAAGCCCGCTAATACAACAACGGCCGTGCCGTGTTGATCGTCATGGAAGACTGGAATATCTAATTCCGCCTTCAATCGTTCTTCAATCTCAAAACATTTTGGTGCGGCAATGTCTTCGAGGTTGATGGCGCCGAAGCTTGGCGCGATGGCTTTAACGGTGGAAATAATTTCTTCTGGCTCGTGAACGTCTAACACAATTGGCACTGCGTCGACATCGGCAAAATGCTTAAATAGCAAAGCTTTTCCTTCCATGACTGGCATGGCGGCTTTTGGTCCCAAATTGCCTAAGCCCAAAATTGCTGAGCCGTCTGAGATTACGGCGACTAAATTGTTTGTCCAAGTGTATTTTGGTAAATCGGCTGGATTTTCGGCAATTGCTTGGCTGACTGCGCCGACGCCAGGGCTGTAATAAGCGCTAAGCTTGTCGCGATTAAGCTCCTCTTTATCTCTGAGGCTAGTCGTAATTTTACCTTTGTATTTTTCGTGTAGTTCGAGTGCTAATTTATTGTAATCCATAACTATATTATACTCCAATTTTATTTAATTGATATTTCTTCAGATTTGTGTTATTATCTTATGTAATTGTACGAGAGTTAAATATTCGAGCCTTGTTTGACGTGGAGCCGCAGATGTACAACTGCGTGGCCAGTCGGAGCGAGTTCGGAAGATAGGAAAAATTATGAGTTTTGAGTTAATCAACAAAATCAACCAAGCACAAAAAAAGCAAGCAGTTGTCGATGCTCGCAGTGGTGACACAGTTCGCGTTTACCAGAAAATTAAGGAAGGTAACAAAGAGCGTATTCAGATGTTCGAAGGTGTTGTTATTCGCA
>CALGXX010000003.1 GCA_937935245.1 uncultured Candidatus Saccharibacteria bacterium
TGTTACCGAAGAAGGAGCGGAGCATGCACCCCTGGAAAACCATCATGAAGGCGTCCGCAGTGTCGCGGGCGTAGTCGGCGATGAGCGCCTCCTGCTCAGGGGTGCGCTGTGCCGGATCGGGGTTGATCTCGTGTAGAACGCGCAGCTGTTCGACCGCCCAGGGGGTGAGGGCCTTTGCGGTGATGCCCTGCAGTAGGGGAATCGTGTCCGCGGTTGCCTTGGCAATTTCGGGTGCGTGGAGCGACTCGAGGCGAATGCGCAGCATGGCGGAGAAGTTCTCGTTAATCATCTGGTTGGCGTAGATGGTTTCGAGAATGTCCTGGGGTCCGGCGCCTTCGGGGAGTGCGGCGTAGAGTTCCTTGAGGATGTCGAGTCGCTCGTTGACGGCGCTGATAAGGATGTCTTCTTTGCCGGCGAAGTGCGAGTAGATGGACCCGGAGGACAGCCCGGAGGCTTTGATGATGTCGCTCATGGAGGTGTTGGTGTAGCCGCGTTCGATAAAGCAGGCGATGGCTGCTTCGATGATTTGGGCTCGGCGTGCGGCTTTGGTGGCTTCTGTTAGTCGGGGCATGGTTCCAGTCTAGGGAGTTGGCATAAAACTTACAAACACAATGGAAATTCTTTTTGTGACTTTGTAAACAAAACGGCTATTGTGTTTGCGCTCGAGCAAAACCGAGAGTAGAGTTCTATCCCGTAAACGAAACAGACATTTTGTTTGGAGATTGTTATGAGCAACGAACCCACCACCAAGACCCCGGCAGAAACCCCCGAGCGTTCCTCCTGGATCAAAGTCATCAGCACCTCGCTGCTGGCATCCTTGATTGTTGCAGTCGTTATCCTCGCCTTCACCTGGCCCACCAAAACCATGGAAGCGAAAAACCTGCCCGTCTCCATCGCCGGCCCCGAAGTGACCGTTAGCCAATTTGAAGATTATACTATTTGAGCTGGGCGGCGCCATATCAAGCATCAATCGCACACGTCGGCGGAAGCCCCAACGCTTTATCTCAAGTCAGAAACGGCAATTATCGCGACATCGACCAGTTCTTTAATGATGGATCGTATTGGCGATCTCGCGACCGATACGCGCCGCACAACGTCTACACTTCAGGAGAGAAGCTTGACCAATTGAACAGCGCAAAAGGCTATAACAATTCTGAATTCACCAGCTTCGCGCGAGCAGACGGCAAACCTGTCGAATCGCCAAACGCCACATCTGTAAACATAAACCTCAGCGGCTCACTCTACGACACCTCATACGCTTACGACAAGGCGTCAAATTCTTACCTCAGGAGCATGGCTGGCGCGCCACATAATGATAGAGAGAACGGGCAAATTGCTCCAAACACTGTCGTAGCTGTGGAAGTGGGCGTTGAAGCTCGGGCTCAAAATTACGATGGCTACGAAGATGTCAAAACGACAGGATCCGGCAAAGCTTACATTTTCCAAAACGGCACAGTCGCCACCGCCACTTGGTCAAAAGCGGACATAAATTCGCCGCTTAAATTGACAGACGAATCCGGAAAAGGCGTCGCCTTAAATCGCGGACAAACATGGATTGCAGCCTTCACGCCAGGAAGGGGAAGTGTTTCATGGCAATAGATCCGGCATCTAAAACTCTGCGCGAGTACAAACAATATTATTGCCAAAAAGTCATATTAGTCCTGCTATCAGCGAGCGCCTGCATCATATTGGGACTGGGAATCGCACTCCACTTCACGGCAATTTCCGTGTTCCAGCTAAATTTTTGGATTATCATTTTAATTACCGCTATCTTGCAAATCCTATTTTCAATTTCTATAGTTAAAATCATCGCTGCGCCGCTTAATAAAATTCTGGCGGCACTTTCTCATAAAATTGGCGAACTAACCACCGACACTCCGCCAAATCCCAACGATAAACGCTACGAAAAAACTGGATTTAAGACGGCGCTTCAGGCAATTTATGGTGATTATCAGCCAGAGCAAAAACCAACTAGTGACAACGACAAGCCAAAAATTCCGCTCACTCAAGCCCTGAATCAAGCCAGTACTGGCATCGTGATCCTTAATTCCAATCAGAAGATTATCTTCGCCAATTCCGCCGCCCCGATTTCCAGGAACGCAAAAGGTGAGGATTTTCTGGCGCTTGATTTTCTAAACGAACCGAGCATTTCCGATTGGCTTCACGAAATCTCCAATGAGAAAATTAAGGCAGAACATCGCTGGCAACGCATTAGCACCAACCCTGACGTCATCCAAAAAACGCGGATCTTTGACATTGTGGCTTCATTCGAGAAAGGCGCCGCCGCCGAAACCGTCATTTTTCTCATCGACAAGTCTAAAGGGTATTTGCCAGAAGAAGAGGACCTTAATTTCATCTCATTTGCTGCTCACGAGCTTCGCGGGCCAATTACAGTTATTCGTGGCTATCTGGACATTATCAACGAAGAGTTTTCTGGACGCTTGCAGGGCGATGAAAGGCAGCTTCTTGATAGGTTGGTCGTTTCGTCCAACCGCTTGTCTAGCTACATTGACAACATTCTTAACGTTGCCAGATATGACAGGCATCACTTGAAGGTTTATCTGCTGGAAGACACTGTCGCTAATATTTATGCCTCGATCGCTGATGATATGCAACTTCGCGCCTCGACTCAACACAGAATGCTCAGCGTCAATATTCCAGACGATCTCCCAACCGTAGCCGCTGATCACGGAAGTATCGGGGAAGTAATTGGTAATCTAATTGACAATGCCATTAAATACAGTTTTGAGGGCGGGTCTGTAACCGTTTCCGCGGAGAGAAAAGGCGATTTCGTGGAAGTGTCTGTCGCTGATAACGGAATTGGAATGCCGGCGAATGTCGTGGACAATTTGTTTCACAAGTTCTATCGATCACACAGATCACGCGAGGCTGTGGCTGGAACGGGAATTGGGCTTTACATTTGCAAAGCTTTTGTCGAATCTCACGGCGGCTCGATAATCGCTCGATCCCGCGAAAACGAAGGCTCGGTATTCTCGTTCACTTTGCCAATTTATGCTACAGTTAAAGACAAATTGTTAGAAGACGGACAGCTGAATAATCAATTGATACGAAAGGGCGGCGGCTGGATAAAAAATCACGCCATGTATAAGGGCTAGGAGGAATTATGATAAAGACAATTTTATGCGTAGAAGATGACCGATTTATTGGTGAAATGTATGTCAGAAGTCTGCAAAAAGCGGGATATGACGTGACGTGGGTGGTCGACGGGAATGACGGACTAGTGGCGGCGCGCAACCAGAACTTTGACTTGATAATCTTAGATTTGATGCTACCAGAACAACGCGGCGACCAGATTTTAGACGCGCTGAGAAACAACAATGTCGATTTGGTTCCGAATAGTAAGATCTTGATTATGACCAATTTTGAGCAGGACGAAGCTTCGCGTAAATCCGTTATGAGTCGCGTTGACGGATATCTGATTAAAGCCGACATTACGCCGCGGAATTTGATAGATGTCGTTAAGCAGATGAGTAGCGACGACTAAAAATATTTTGACGCAATGAAAAATGAAGCTGAGGATATTCACCCAGAATATCTGAACTGTAAATAATTCAAGATAATAAAAAGAGCCCTCTCGCGAGCTCTGGATTAATGTTCTGCAAGTTTAAAAGGCTAGTTGTTCGACATCTTAATTCAGATATCAGCGACACTAGCCCAAGTCGCTCGCGTATTTTAGATAAACTGAGTTTATCACAGGGAAACGCAAAACCTAAGGACTATCCGTATTACACACAGACAATCCCCATTGTAGTGTATAGCTATTCGGGCTATTAGCTTCGGGCAAGACGCCCTCGATCCTCCAGCCGTACCGCTGGAGGATGACAATCTGCTGTAGGTTAGGAAAAATTTGGATGTACAATTTACGTCCAAAATTTCCTATTAGCAAGTTTGACACAGACGATACAAGCGCCTCGAAAACTGCATCCGACTCCGCAGAAAGAAGATTCAACTTTATAGGCTGATCCTTCTTTGCTACAACATGCATACAGCCAACGACCTGTTCATGACATTCAGCCTTGAACAGCAGTTGCATAGTATTGTGATGTATACTTCCGCGCGAAAAAGCCACAGCGACACAAGATAAGTCACGATTAGGCTCATTGAATAAATATTTGTATAGCGAATATTCATCAACGCCTGGCTTGTAATGACCCTTAGCCATTACGGCAACAACAAAGTCTTTCTTCAGGAAAAACTTTAGCGCGGCTTCATTCGTGGAGGCGACAGTGCAATAAATCTGTCGAGCCCCCAAATTACGAGCTAGGCTTTCGGCATGTTTCAGCAACTCGCCTCCAATGCCATTATTGCCACGATGTTCCTCGCTAACAATCAGCGGATTGATCTTCGCCGTCTGTTCTTGCTTGTTGAATTTTACTCGGACAAATCCAGAAGACCGACCGCAACATTCAGCAATGAACAAATATTGATCAGCCGAATGAACGAAAAAGCGTTGAGCGTTGTCTGCGGGATCGTCATTGTAAAACGCGCTCAGAGTCTTAGACATGAGTCCAGAAATGAACTCAAAGTCGTCCACTCCAGCTTCACGAATGCTAACCTTCTTCATAAGGTACACCTTCCTGTAATAGCTACATTTTATAGTAGCAATATAGTAGGACAGAATATATTATACAATTAAACCATCATAAGTTCAATGCCATAATTTGCAATATAAAAAAGACCTAAAAGGTCTATATTCTCGAAATCATCTGGTGACCCCACCGGGAATCGAACCCGGGTTGCCAGGATGAGAACCTGGTGTCCTAACCGCTAGACGATAGGGCCGTAACTCCATGGATTATACCATGGAAAGGGAAGACTTGTCTACTTTTTCTCTATGTTAGACGTCGACTTTTTATGGTAAGACAGCATAACCCAAGAGCTATATATTAAAACGACCAGAGAAATAAGAATAGGAGAGAAGTATAAATTGATCATACCAATAGTCGATAAGACTTTTACAATGAATACATCTTTATTGGCAATGAGAAAAAATAGCCCGAATCGTAAGAAAACGACTAATACATAAAATACGACCGTCGCACACCCAATGGCGGTCAAGACCTTTGAAACTTTATCAGTAATCCAATATCGTCCAGTTTTATACCAATAGATTGAAATACAAGCGAGTATGATAGCATACGCCCCTAAGATATGACCCAAAGGACCAATGAACGACTTAAATATATCAGACGTGGCACTAATGAGGTTCGCCGAGATGATACAAATTATCACAAAGACCACAGTTCGCTTGAAAGCTGAGTTACTTTGGTCGTTGTGCTGATCATTGTTCATAGAATTACTATACCACGTTTATCGCTTGAGATTTTTCTGAAAATTCGCCATAATAAAAGCATGAAAAAGGGCGGGATTTACTTTAAGCCTCATGCAATTTCCAGATTTTGGCTAAGGAGATTGTGTGAAGTGGCATTACTGAGCTGTTTCACAATCATTCTTTTATACGCATGGGCACGATTCATACCGACCGGTTATCAATTGCCAATCGGATTATCGGTCTCAGATTTGGCGGCTGGCGTGGCGGGAATCGGCAGCTTAATTGTGCTGATTTTATGTTTTTGGCTTCCCAGAAAACACGAAATTGGAATCGGAATTTTCGTATATTTATTAACCGTCGCTGTCGCCGTAACCACCATAATTACCAGCGGCGGAGTCGTTTCGCCGTTCCTAGTTATGTGGATTATCGTGGCAATTTTCGCAGGATTTTTCGGCGTAATAATCTTAGGAATGATGGGGATTCTAGTTATTTTACAGATTATAGCCACCAGCGTTCAACAGGGAATAAACATACAATTCATCATCGGCTACCTATTCTTCGGATTTTTGCCTTTGATTTTTAGCCTCGTTCTATGGATTCGCCGCCAAAAAACTGACGACAATACGTCCAATCTGGAGAATAGACTTTCCGCGGTTGAAAGCAAGTCTGACGTAGTGATTAATGCTATCGACGACGGCGTTCTGGCGATCTCCAAAGACGGCAACATCGAACTGATAAATCCATCCGCCCAACAGATCATCGGCTGGGACCAAGGCGACGCGCTCGGACTCAACTGGAAAAGCGTCTTAAAACTCGTCACCTCAGACGGAAAAGACGTAGAAGACCTCGAGAATCCAATAGCCCAATCTTTATCAAAAAACCAGCCAACACACAACGATAAATTATTCCTATTGACCAGCTCTGAAAAACGCATTTTAGTGTCAATTGTCAGCTCTCCAGTCGGCACAGACGGCGAAGGAATCATCGTAGTTTTCCGCGACATCACCAAAGAAAAAGCCGAGGAACGCGAGCAAGCAGAGTTCATCTCCACCGCCAGCCACGAGATGCGCACGCCAGTTGCGTCAATTGAGGGCTATTTGGGCCTGGCGTTAAATCCAGCCACCGCTCACATCGACGAAAAGGCGCGAGATTTCATCACCAAAGCTCACGAATCAGCGCAACATCTGGGACGATTATTCCAAGACCTCCTCGACATTAGCAAAGTCGAAGATGGGCGAATGAAAAATAACCCGAAGATCATCAACGTAAACGAATTTTTGAAGGATATTTTTGATGGTTTGGCGACAAAAGCTGATGAAAAGCAGCTCAATTATATCTTTATGCCAGACATAATTGATGAGGGTAAGGAGAAGTCATTGCAGCCGATTTTTTATGCCAATATTGACCCTGATCATTTTCGGGAAATTACCAGCAACCTGATTGAAAATGCTATTAAATACACGCCGTCGGGCGAAGTCATTGTCAATATTACCGGCGACGATAAACAGATTTCTGTAAGCGTGAAAGATAGCGGCATTGGCATTCCTGCCGAAGATATTCCTCACTTATTCCAAAAGTTTTATCGAGTGGATAATTCTGACACGCGAGAAATTGGCGGAACTGGCTTGGGGTTATATTTGAGCCGTCGCTTAGCCGAGGCAATGTCTGGAAATTTGCGAGTTGAAAGCAAATATAAAGAGGGAAGTACGTTCTATTTGGAAATTCCTCGCATGAGCAGTTCGGACGCCAAGCAGCGATTGGAATCTACGGAAGCTGAAAGTTCTAAAGATTCAATGCCAGATTCTACCGTTCCAGAAGAAACTGAAATTGCCACAGAAGAGAAGACGGAGGATGTCGCGACTGAAAAAAATAATAGCGAAATTGCCGATTCAAATCCAGCCGCAATCGCAACTCCAGAAAATCCAGCCCCATCCGCGCCCGTAGTCCCGACAACCCAGCCAGAAATTCCACAGCCAGCCAGAAATTCTTCCGAGCCGACGTTGGCTGAAATTGAGGAAGAGTTGCGAAGAAAACGTCAGCAATTGTCCGTACCTGGTCGCGAATAATAGCCATAAGAACTATGGATTTTTTGTCAAAACTTCAGTATAGTATAAATATATGACAAAAATTTTATTGGTTGAGGATGACAAAAGTTTACGCGAAATTTACGGTGTACGACTTTTGGCGGAGGGCTACGATATCGTTTCGGCGGGCGACGGCGAAGAAGCTCTGGCCATGGCAATTAAAGAACGTCCGCGATTAATCCTAAGCGACGTGATGATGCCGAAAATCTCTGGCTTTGATATGTTGGATATTTTACGCTCAACAACAGAAACAAAAGACGTTAAAGTTATTATTATGACCGCACTGTCCTCAGAGGATCAGAGGAAACGTGGCGAGCAGCTTGGTGCTGATAAATACTTGGTGAAGTCTCAGGTGGGAATCGAGGATGTCGTAAGAGCGGTTCATGAAACCTTGGGAGACCTTCCAGGAGTCGGTACAAATCCAGTTCCTGTTTCACAGCCAGCTCATACATATGAGCCAGTCACTCCAGCGCCGCAACCAACTCCAGCAGCGCCGCAGCCAGTTACTAGACCTGATATTTCTTCATTGTCGCCGCTACCAACTGCTCCCGCTACAACGCCAACAACTCCCGCAGCGAATCCACTTATACAACAACATCCGCAACAGGTATTCGCTCCAGCGCCGCAACCATTACCTCAACCAGCGCAGACTCCAGCGCCGCAATCAATTCCAGCACCTCAGCCTCAAACAACAACTCTGCCGCAGCCTATGGCGCCATTTTCATCACCCGCACCGCGGCCTTCAGGGCTTGGTGACCGCATTATTCAACCTTTACCAGCTGACGATTCTCAGAATTCGGTAGACATCTCCAAGCTTATGGCAGAAGAATTGGACAATACACAAGCTATTCCTCAACCAGCGCAAGCTCCAGCACCACAACCGGTTTCGACACCTCAGCCAGCACCAAATCCTATTGAGCAAGCTAGTGCAATACCCTCCGTCCAAACACAACCTCAGGAGCAAAACATTCCACATCAACCATCAGAACCTCAGTCACCGCAATTTCCACCGATAAATCCGCAGCAATGATAGACCCAGACACAAAGCAAGAATCTTGGCGCCTCAACAAATTCGCGGCGCTGTGCTTGGGTATTTCCAGGCGGAAGGCCGACGAATTGATAGAGAAGGGGAAGATTATTGTTGACGGTCAGCCCGCCAGATTGGGTCAACAAATCTCTGACGCAAATAAAATTTCCTATAACGGCAAATTGCTAGAATTGCAATCCAAACAGCTCATCATCCTACATAAACCAACAGGATACTTATGTTCACGCGCCTCTCAGGGCGGCGTTCCGACAATCTACAAATTGCTGCAAAAAAACCTTCACTACTTAAAACCCGTTGGTCGCCTGGATAAAGACAGCTCCGGGCTGATTCTCATGACGAACGACGGCGATTTTGCTCACAGCATGACACATCCGTCGTTTTACAAGATTAAGAGATATCTCGTTACGATCGACCAGCCCTTGCAACCTTTGCATCGCCAAATGATCAATGATTTTGGCGTGCAGCTTCCCGACGGACGCAGTCAATTGACGCTAGAAAGACAACACGAAGGTGATGATTATCGCTGGATAGTGGAAATGAGCGAGGGAAGAAATCGTCAAATTCGGCGAACTTTCGATGCGTTAGGCTACACTGTCAAAAAACTCCACAGAACAAACTTTGGCAATTATTCGCTCGGCGACCTCAAAAGAGGCGAATGGCGAGAAGAGAAATTTACGAATTCATAATCTACTCCGCGGCTCTTTACATTTTACGATAAATATTGTAATATAGCTTTTATGCTAAATTTGACAGAAAGTGTAATTGTAAAATGGAAACACTAAATACGCACGATAAGCCCGAATTAGAATTATCGAAGAAATTAGCCAGAGCATCCCTAAAGAGAATATATACAGGTCTTAAAGATCATATCGATGATAGACACAACGAGATAATCGAAGTGTATTCAGGAAAAGAGCAAAAAATTCCCATAGACACCGCCGAGAAGCAAATATCAGATTATGCAAAATTAGTTGTTAAGCTAGAAGAAATAGCAGAATCTCTAGATCTGAAAACTTTACCCACAATAGACGGCAGTAATTACTATCTGCTTGACCTAGAAAAAGGCGGTGGCATAGTCATATTTAAAAGACAGACAGAAGGTTCTCGTGTATATATCGCAGACAAACTAGTATTTAAAACAGACGGAACTGTTAATACAGAATACCTTCAGCTTCGACCGTTTAATAAAGACGGTCAGATTGCTCCATTAGATTATACAAAGATAGCACGCTTATGCAATAATCGTATCAATTATCATCTCAATAACCCCAAAGGAGTTATAGCTGTTGCATTTAATAAAAATAGAAGAGACCTCCAATATAGTTCTAAATAGCTAAAACTGCTATAATATATAAATCATGTCTAAATTACCAACAGTCGCCATCATCGGGCAAGCCAACGTCGGCAAAAGCTCACTATTTAATCGCTTGACGCGCTCTCGCACAGCCATAGTCGCCAGGGAAGCCGGCACGACACGCGACAACGTCGTTGGTAAAGTTTCGTACAAACGACGCAACGTAGACTCTGCGCCGTCAGATGACTATTCGCAATTTTGGCTCATCGACACAGCTGGACTGAAAACTGCCGAGGACGAATTTGAGGCGACCATTCAGGACCAAATCGCTGACGCTTCCGCCGCCGCTGACGTAATCCTCGTAACCGTCGACTCCACCGCATATCCTTCCGACGCCGATCGACAATTAGTAAAGAAAGCCCTAAAAAGTGGCAAGCCAGTCATTTTAATCGCCAATAAAGCAGACTTAAAAGGTTCTCTTTCTATCGACGAATTCAAACGACTCGGCATTAAAAACATCATAAAGACCTCTGCCGAGCATAGCATTGGCATTTCGGAGCTTCTTGATAGCATCGCTGAACTTATTCCGCCAGCCACCGAAACCGCACCTGATGACATTATCCGCGTCGCGCTAATTGGTCGTCCAAACGTCGGCAAAAGTAATCTGTTCAATACTTTGGCGGGCAAGCAGCAAGCCATCGTCGCCAACGTTGCGGGTACGACTCGCGATGTAAACCGCGTTCAAGTTCGTTATCACGGTCAGACAATTGAGTTGCTCGACACTGCTGGAGTCCGCCGCCAGGGAAAGCAGGAAACGGGAATTGAAAAGTTCTCAGTTCTTCGCACAATGCAAGCCATTAACGAAGCCGACGTTTGCCTGCTTCTTATGGATGTCAATGCCGTGAGATCGTGGGGGACGTG
>CALGXX010000004.1 GCA_937935245.1 uncultured Candidatus Saccharibacteria bacterium
TTGATTATTATTTATATGTTTGCCGACCAGTTGCCGCATGTTCTCCGGTGAAGCTTCGTGCGGAGCGTTTGGGTGCGGCTGATTCGGAAAAAATGCAGCTCGCCTCCAGTAATAGCGCGGAAGATATTGCGGCGTCAATTCAGCAGGGTGGATATGATCTGGCGATTGTCGATTCGGTTCAGACAATTTCTCTTAGCGAAATTTCCTCCGCTCCGGGGTCGGTTAGTCAGATTACCAATTCGTCAAATGTAATTATTCGTGCCGCCAAAGCTTCGGGCACGGCAGTGATTTTGGTTGGTCATGTCACCAAAGAGGGTTCGATTGCTGGTCCGAAAATATTGGAGCATTTGGTGGACGTTGTACTGAACTTTGAGGGCGATCGATATGGCGGTTTTCGAGTTGTTCGGGCGCAGAAGAACCGATACGGATCGACTAATGAAGCGGCGATTTTTGAGATGGACGAGCAGGGGTTAAGAATCGTGAAGAATCCGTCGGCGGAACTTCTGGCGGAGCGTCAGAATCTGGATGGGTCAATTGTGCTGGCAACCATGGAAGGTGCACGTCCGCTTTTGGTGGAAATTCAGGCGCTAGTTAATTCGACGAATTTTGGCTATCCTAAGCGCACGGCGAGTGGTTTTGATCTGAATCGATTGAATCTGTTGGTGGCGGTTTTGGAGAAGCGAACGAAGTTAAAATTGGCGGACAAAGATATTTACGTCAATGTGGTCGGCGGGCTGAAATTAAATGATCCAGCTGCTGATTTGGCGGTGGCGATGGCGATTGCTAGCGCTAGTGCTGGGCGAAGTCTGGACGAGGGCGCCGTGGTGTTTGGCGAAATTGGTTTGGGCGGTGAGATTCGCTCGGCGACGAATTGGCAAGCTCGAATTAAGGAGGCGAAGAAGCTGGGCTTCACTTATGCGATTGCGCCGAAAGTTCATAAAGATAAATTTATAAAAGGCGTCAGCGATATGCGACAGGCGCTGATTGACTATTTACAATAGGAAGGGAAAAAATGAAAGATTTTTACGGATTGATAATAATTATAATGTTACTTGGCTTGGCGACTGAAGTCTATTTCTTGGCAAAACCGCGACGAAATTCATCTGTGGGCGCAGCGCCAATTTTGGTCGACACGTCAGTACTCATGGATGGGCGAGTGACTGAGC
>CALGXX010000005.1 GCA_937935245.1 uncultured Candidatus Saccharibacteria bacterium
ATGTTCGAGGGTGTTGTTATCCGCACCGACAATAAAAAATCACACACATCACGCATTACGGTTCGAAAGATTGCTTCAGGCGTTGGCGTTGAAAAGTCATTCTTGATGCACAGTCCACTGATTGAGAAGATTGAGATTGTTCGTCGTGCTAAGGTTCGCCGCAAGTTCTTAAGCTTCCTTCGTCAGCGTAGCGGTAAATCAGCTCGCTTGACAGCTAAGAATTTCGATCGCGCTGCTGTTAATGATATTCATGACGCTAAGGCAGAAGCGGAAGCTGAACGCTTGAAGGAAGAAGCTGCTCAGGCTGCTGCTGCAAAACAAGCTGAAAAAGATGCTGCTCAGGCTGAACTTGACGCTAAGGCTGCTGAAGTTGCAGCTCGCCATAAAGACGCGTAATTGTCAATCGGTTAATCATTAAAAACCGTCTCTTAATCTGAGGCGGTTTTCTCATGTTATAATCTCAATATGGCAATATTTCATTATATATCCATCCTTGTTCCGACGACTTTGGCTGTGGCGACGCCTTATGTTTTGAAGAAAAACGGCTTTGATAGTGAGCGAAAATATCGCTGGCTACTTTACGTAGCGTGTTTGTTGTTTTTCATATCTTGGTATTTACCATCGCCGTTAATTGACGGGCAGGACACTAGTTTTACGACTCACTTTGTGGGCGGCGGTCTATTTACGGGGTTGTTCTGGGTGTATTTGGTTTCGTCGATGAAATGGCGGGCGCATTGGCTAATCATGGCATTCTCGCTCTTTGCTTTAGTGTCGGCTTTAGGTTGTATTAACGAATTGGCGGAATTATTTATGGTCAAGGTGGGCTTGGCGAGCATAAAATTGGACGACACGAATTGGGATATTTTGGCGAATACATTAGGCGCGGCAACAGTTTGGATTGGCTGGCTGATTGTAGATTTTATGACGAAAAAGGGAAGATTGTCGGGTGATTCTGGGAATTGATGAAGTCGGGCGCGGCGCGTGGGCTGGACCGTTGGTGATTGGCGCGGTGGTTTTGGGTGGCGCTGAAATTGAAGGGCTTGATGATAGTAAAAAATTGACCAAAAAACGGCGTGAATTGCTTGATGAGGAAATTCGCGAGCAAGCATCGGCTTGGGCGTTGGGTTGGGTTTCTGCTGAGGAGCTGGATGAAATAGGAATGAGCGAGGCGCTTAAGCTGGCAACGCGGCGCGCGGTCAAAGAAATTCAAGCGAAATGTCAGAAAAATGGCTCGACGTTTGATGAGATTATTATCGATGGGACGGTCAATTTTTTGGCAGGTACGCCGCTGGAGAAATATGTGACTATGATGGCAAAGGCTGACGGTCTGATTCCGAGTGTTTCGGCGGCGTCGATTATCGCAAAGGTTGCGCGTGATAAATTTATGGCGAAGCAGGATAATATTTATCCGGGATATGATTTTTCTTCACACGTTGGCTATGGTGTAGCGAAGCACCGAGCGGCTATTGATAATCTGGGAGTAACTCCGCTACATCGGCTGAGTTTTGCGCCGTTGGCTAAATATGCTAATACTGGGTCGAATTCGCAAAATGCGTCTGACGATAGAAAATCTAAAAACCAACAAAAAGACACGACGCGTCAAATTGGCGATAAAGGTGAGCAAGCGGCGGCGGATTGGTTGGTGACTGATGGTCATGAGATTATAGAGCGGAATTGGCGGACGCGATATTGTGAAATTGATATTGTTAGTAAAAAAGATAATGTTTTATATTTTACAGAGGTCAAATATCGTAAAAATGACAATTTCGGCGACGGCTTGGCAGCGATTACAAATAAAAAACAGCACCAAATGCGCTTTTCTGCTGAAATATTCATTGCCAAAAATGCGCAGTATGAAAGCTGTGATATGCAAATGCTGGCAATTTCTGTCGACGGAAATCAGCCCGTGGTTGAAGAGTGTGTGGTGCTGGAATAAAAAAACAGCCCCAGTTGGGACTTAATAATTTCAAGGGAAAGTAACAAACAGCTACTAAAATTACCGCGAAAATGTTCACAGCTTGCCACTTTTCCTGAAGACTTACTTCTCGTTATCCTAACTTAGGAATAAGGGCGCCATCTATAGTAGAGCAGCTCTTGTATCCTACGGTGCTCATAACGTGAGATGTGCTCCATAGAATCTAGGGCAAGCTGAATGAAATACGAGGCAATACTCCGTAACTCCTCCACTTTCTGGTGGTATCCGGTGGCGTTTGCTAACCATGGAATTGCTCCACTCAGAAAGATCGCACAGTTTTCGATATTGTGCAGATTAGGAGTTCTTGCACGACGCGGCAGCGTGTCTGCTGCTGCGGCAATCGTGAAGATTGTCCCGTCTATTTCGTCTAGCGCAATAAGTCTGGACCTATCTTCCTTAATCCTTGGCATATGTTCCAGCTCGGCTATGATTGCTGTGGCCTTTTTGAGAAGAGCAAAACACTCCTCATCGAGCTTGGCCTCATATAGGGGTCCATCTCCCTGGAAGAACAGTACTCCTTGTACGTATTTGCCGTCGCTCTCCTCGCGGAAAATCATGGTTCCTTTCCTATCTTCTCGCCTCCATGGGGGTTGAGTGGTAATTTTTACCACAAGACGAGATTCCGTTCCTCTTTGAAATTCTACAAAAGGAATAGAAACTCGCCTTGTGCGTAGCTGTTTGTCAAAGTGCGCTTTCGGACAAAACATTTGTTCTGTCAACAAAAGCTGTATTCATTTATATCACTAATAGAATAAAATGTCAATAGATTTTGTCAAAAATGTGGCATAATATATCACAGTGTTGCTTGCAAAGCAGAGAGCACGTCCGCCTTATCTCGCTCAATCAGCTCAGCGCGCGCGGATATTTCGGTAATTCCCAACTTAATCGTTCTGGCGAGGGCTGGAATATTTTCCATCGGTTCAAAGAATTGTCGAAAGTCGTTAAGTTCGTCGGTTGTCAGTAGGGCTGTGGCGGCATAGCGGATAAAATCGTCGTAGCTTTTATCATCACCAAATTTCTCTTCGACCCACGCCCAGTTTTCTTTCAGCCAATTCCAAGCAATCTGGCGGCTTTCTCTGGTGCGAATCAAATACACAAACCAACGGCTGGCGTCTTGTGGGCGGATAATATTGGAATCTTTAATGTTGGTAAGAATTTTTTCTGCTGTTTCAGGGTTTTTGGTGGAAGTTAGTCCAATTGCAATATCATTCTGCAGGTCATTTGACGGCGTGTTTTTATATGCGACAAAGAGATTTTCAATCATCTCTGGCGTTTCAAAATGCCTTACATTTGTGCTGATGATTAAAGCTCGAATTTCTGTCGGTAAGTCTTCCGATTTATTATTGTCAAAACGCGTTTTTGCTTCATTTAGAATTTCTTTATCTTCGCTATATATCATTAATCCTAGCGCCGTAGTGCGTCGTTCGCGGTCGTCGTCCGATTCTCCATCTTCCCCCTCCCAGCCCAATTCCTTAAATGTGGCGCGCGCAAATTCTCCAGAAATTCGCTTTAATGAATCTCTGGCAACGTCATTATCGTCAACGAATTTTCGCAGTTCCGTCAAAGCTCCAGCCGCCATACC
Source organism: uncultured Candidatus Saccharibacteria bacterium (assembly GCA_937935245.1). Lineage (GTDB taxonomy): Bacteria > Patescibacteriota > Saccharimonadia > Saccharimonadales > Saccharimonadaceae > Nanosynbacter. The sequence goes on from CALGXX010000005.1 coordinate 3,558, forward strand.
GAAGACTTTTTCGTTGGTTTCGGTTTTTAGCGACAATGCCAATGGAAGTAGTGACGCCGAATTTTCAAATCCAGCGCGGGCGAGTATTGTTACGTCTTGTAAGATGTAAATTTTGTCCAGAGTTGGCAATTCTGTAATGTTTTTCAATAAATATTCGCGAGTGGATTCGTCATATTTGGTGATGAAGTGGGCGCTTAAGCCGCAGTTTAATTGCAATGGCTTTTCAATAGAAACGGTGGTTTCTTTTTGATCCAAGATTTTTACGTCAAGCGGTTGGTTTGCGAATAATGGAATCGGCCATAATGCGTCGGATGGTTGGTGCTCGCCGATGAAGAATCGCTCCTGGCTTAAAATTGCCGTATTGTGACTGCTTGAAACCGATACGACAGGAAGGCCAGGTTGGGAAATCCAAGCGTTCATTAAATTGACAATTGGCTGACCGCTCGCCGACTCTAATTCTTGCCATAAATCATTTCCGACGGTGTTTTTATACGCGAATTTTTCAAAATATGATTTAAGTCCAGCGCGAAATGTCTCTTCGCCGATAAGTTTTCTAACCATAACAAGCAGCCGTCCGCCCTTGGCGTAAACGATTGCTGGGTCGAACAAAGTGCTGATTTCATCTGGATGATTGACGTCGGCTTGAACTGATTGAACGCCGTCCAAGCTGTCGCGCCTGAGTGCGGCCGTTACTTCATTCGTGGCAAAATCTTCCCACATATGCCAATCCGGCTGAAGCGCGTCAATTGCTACATATTCCATCATATTGGCGAAGCTTTCGTTGAGCCACAAATCGTTCCACCACTGCATGGTAACTAAATTGCCAAACCATTGATGGCTGAGTTCGTGCGCGATAACCGTGGCAATGAAGCGCCTGGATGATTCTGGGGTCAATTTTGGATCCGCAAGCAAACAACTTTCGCGGTAAGTAATTAATCCCCAGTTTTCCATGGCACCAGAGGAAAAGTCGGGAAGAGCGACGTGGTCGGATTTTGGCAATGGATATTTGACGCCGAAATATTCGTCATAAAAATCAATTGAACGAGTGGCGATGTCTAGCGCAAAATCTAATGTATTCTCATTCTGAGCTGGCGTCGCCCAGACGTTGACCTCGACACCAGATTTGGTGCGAGCGGATTTTTTGTGCAATTCACCGATGACGAAAGCCAGAAGATAACTGCTCATTCGCGGTGTTTTCTCAAATGTTGTCGTGCGAGAATTGTCATTTTCTTCTTCGTGTTTTACGGGCATATTTCCCAAAACTGTTATTCCTGGGCGAGTTATTAGCGTCAAATCATATTCAGTTTTGGCGGCTGGTTCGTCAACGCAAGGGAAAACTTCACGCGCGTGATGCGATTCAAATTGAGTGGCGAAAAGTTGTTTTTTAACGCCGTCGTGAGTGAAATAACAAGGATATAAGCCGTGCATTGCGTCGGTGATGGTTCCGGAAAAATTGATGCAGATTGTGTGGTTGCCGCTTTTAAGTTCAGGCTGGGATAATCTCAATTCATCAAACTCACCAAATGAAACGTCGGCGGGCTGATTGTCGATTGTGGCTGATTGAATTGTTAAGCCTTTGGAATGTAGCGAAATTGACTCGCCAGTTGACTCGCCAGAAATGATAACTGTGCCAGAAAATTCTTTTTCCTCGGCGTGTGTTAAATCGAGAGTTAGGTTGTAATGATTTGGTGTGAATGTGTCGAGTAAGCGTGGAACTTTAGTCATAGTTTAATTATAATACAGTCATGAGGGTGAATAAAATACGACGTCGGCAAGTAGTGATTGCGCTGGTGATTCTGGTGGCTGGCGTGGCGGTTTGGGCTTCACGAATTTCACAGCCCGAGCCTCAGACAATTCAAACTTCAACGCAACGAGAATTATTTGGCAATTCGAACGCCAAGACGGAATTGGAAAAGATAGAAGTCAAAGGACGTGCGCCAAAAACTGGTTATTCCAGAAAGCAATTCGGCAACGGCTGGGGAAAAATTAACGGCTGTTCCGTACGAGAAGTGATTCTGGCGCGAGATTTGACGGACGAGAAAATTGATGAAAAATGTCGAGTTTTGTCGGGTGTGTTGAATGATCCGTACACTGGTCAAACAATTCAATTTCAGCGCGGCGAAAAAACTAGTTCTAAGGTTCAGATTGATCATGTAGTGGCTTTGAGCGATGCTTGGCAAAAGGGCGCACAACAAATATCTCCAGAAGAACGAGAGAAGTTGGCGAATGATCCGTTAAATCTGTTGGCGGTTGATGGTCCAGCAAATCAAGCCAAAGGTGACGGCGACGCGGCAACTTGGCTGCCGAGTAATAAGCCGTTTCGTTGTCAGTATGTAGCGCGCCAGATAGCAATAAAGCGACGATATCGCTTGTGGGTAACGGAAGCTGAAAAAAGCGCGATGTCGGGAATCCTGGAAAAATGTGTGGAAGTATGATATTGACAAAATGTGTTTTTATGATAAAATGATAGAATGAATCCTGAAATATATCTTACTAAATTGTCGGTGAATGATGATGAGGCTTTGGAACGGGCGGCCGTAGCTCATTCGGAGTCTGTTTTGGGCTGCGAGTTTACGGATGGCGCGAAAAAGGATTTAATAGAATATGTAAAAGGCATGAATAATTACTATGATAGCGATGTATTTGCTATCGATACTCCTGGCGAAGAGTTGTCGTCTGGGCTTATGACTGTATGCTCTAATGGTGGCGGCGAGGTTACTATAGAAGACCTTTTTGTTAGGGAAGCTGCGCGCAAGCGAGGAATTGGTCGGGCGGCTATTGAAGCTTTAGCTAGTGAATATCCAGACGCGCGTGTCGTCAAATTGTATTCCTTGAAATCCGCTGAAGGATTTTACCAAAGAATTGGCTTTGACCGAGTATCGCCATCCACTAAGAAATGTCTGTCTGTTTGGCGAAAAGAATTGGATTGACAGAATAAAATCTTTCCGCTACAATAGAAAAGTACTAATCCGGCCGGCAGGTCGGAGTTTTTCGTTTATGGAAGTTTGAGACGGAAAAAGATATAATTAATAAGAAGGAGAATATAATGGAAGATTTGAATATCAAGCAGTTGACGTTGGCAGTGCGTACGATTGCTGAGGAAAAAAACTTGCCAGAAGAAACAGTTTTGAGCGTGATTGAACAGGCGATTGCGGCGGCTTGGCGTCGTGATAACGGTACGCGAGATCAGTTGGTTCGCGCTAGCTTGAATATCAATAACGGTACGGCTGTTGTGTCGGTTGTTAAAACTGTTGTTGAAGAAGTTGAGAATGACGCAAATCAAATCGACCTAGAGGAAGCTAAGGAGATAGATCCTGCGGCTGAACTTGGCGGTGAAGTTGTGATGGAAACTCATAACGTGACGACTTTTGGTCGAGTTGCGGCTCAGACTGCTAAGCAAGTGATTTTGCAGCGTCTGCGCGAAGCTGAGCGTGAAGTTGTTTTGGCGGAATTTGAGGATAAAATCGGTACGGTTGTTATCGGTACGGTTCAGCGAGTTGAGCCACGCGTTGTGCGAATTGAGCTGGGCAAGGCTGTCGGAATTATGCCTCAGAGCGAGCAAATTCCTGGTGAATATTATGGCGTTGGCCGTCGAATTAAGGTTTATATTAAGGATATTGAGCGCGAAGGTCGCGGTCCGCAATTGATTCTTAGTCGCGGCAATGAAGAGTTTGTGCGATTCTTGTTCAATCAAGAAGTCCCAGAGATGGAAACTGGTGCGGTTGAGATTAAGGCAATCGCTCGCGAAGCTGGTCGCCGAACCAAATTGGCAGTTTCTTCAGCGCTACCTGGCGTTGATCCAGTTGGTACGTTTGTTGGTGGTCACGGCGCCCGCGTTCAGGCTGTGATGAATGAAATTGGCGAGCAGGAAAAAATTGACATTATTCCATACGAGGAAGATGCGGCTGGATTTATTGCTAATGCGATGAGTCCAGCAGAGGTTTTGAGTGTGACTGTCAATGAAGATGAGAAGCGTGCGACGGTTTACGTTAGCGAAGATCAGCAATCAATAGCAATTGGTCGTGCTGGACAGAATGTTCGCTTGGCAAGTCGATTGACTGGCTATGAGTTAGACATCGAAGCAAAGGCTCCTGTTAAGGCAGAGCCAAAACCTCGAAAGAATATTGAGGATAGCTTGATGAGCGTAGTTGAGGAGGTGGCGGAATAGGCTGCCTTCTGCGAATCGCCGAAAACGAAAGGAGGGCGATATGTCAGAAGATTTTTCTGAATTAGAACCTCGGCTGACAGAAACGGCTCGGGCCAGTTTGGGGCGAGCTGGTTTTCTGGCGCATAATGAGGGGAGTGAATATGTTGGCACGGAGCATATTTTGCTTGGTGTGTTGGCGCAAAATTCGTCGCTAGGTGCGAAGATTTTGGCTGAAAATGGCGTAACTTTGGATCGGGCGGAAATGGCATTGAATCTGACCGCAAAGCCGCTGGTGATTACGATTGTAAGTAAGGGTTTGAGCGCCGAAGTTGTTGAATTGATAAGAATTGCTTGGCAATTAGCGGTTGAATTTGGACAGGAAAAAATTGGCACGGAACATATCGTTTATGGAATGCTGCAGCAGCACGAGGCGCGAGCGACTAAATTGCTGCGGGATATGAACGTTAATATTGACAATCTGCGTGGAAGTTTGGAAGATGTGTTTGATAAACAGCAATTTGAATCTCTTCAGAGCGAGCGTAGTACGGCAAGTCAAAATTCTGGCGATTTGCGAATTTTGGAAAAATTCGGTGTCGATTTGACGCGGCGTGCCAGCGAAGGATTTTTGGATCCGGTGATTGGTCGAGCGTCGGAAATTCAGCGAATGTTCACGATTTTAGGTCGGCGTAGCAAGAATAATCCAGCGCTAATTGGCGAACCTGGCGTTGGTAAAACTGCGGTCGTTGAGGGTTTGGCGCAGAGGATTGCTGATAATAAAGTTCCCGAATTTTTGAAGGGTAAGCGACTTTTTCAACTGGATTTGACGGCGATGATTGCGGGGACGAAATATCGCGGACAATTCGAGGAGCGATTGCAAAAAGTTCTAGCGGTCGCCAAAAAGCATCAAGAAGTTATTTTGTTTATTGACGAGTTGCATCTGTTGGTTGGCGCTGGTTCGGCTGAAGGCTCGATGGATGCGGCGAATGTATTGAAGCCAGCGTTGTCGCGAGGCGAAGTGCGACTAATCGGCGCGACGACGTTTGATGAATATCGAAAACATATCGAAAAAGATGCTGCATTGTCACGGCGCTTCCAGTCGGTAACGGTCAATGAGCCGTCGCCAGAAGAGGCGGTGGAAATGATGCGAGGATTGAGGGGAAAATTAGCCAAGCATCATCAAGTTCAAATTCCTGACGAAATGTTGACTGAGGCGGTGGATTTGAGCCAGCGTTACGTGACGGAGCGATTTTTGCCAGATAAAGCGATCGACGTGATTGACGAGGCGGCGAGTTTATTGAAGTCTAGTTCGCCAATAAAATTGTCGCGCAAGGACAAGTTGGCTCGCCAAATTAAGCGATTGGCTGGGAAAATTGACGCGGCGGTCGAAGCTGAGGATTATGAAAAAGCCGCAGAGTTTAAGATGCAAATGCGACAATTGGAATTGCAAGCCGAAGCGCTGAAAGATGAGGCCAGTGATGAACCGGTGTTGACTGATGAATATTTGCGTCAAGCGGTTTCGGCGATGACGAATATCCCGATTGATAGATTATCGTTGAATCAGATGAAGGATTTGATTCGCCTGGAGAAGCGACTGAGCCAGAGCGTTCTTGGGCAGAATGAAGCGATTGAGCAGCTGGCGCGCGCGATTCGTCGCAATAAAGCTGGGCTAAATCGTCAGAGTGGGCCGCTTGGGTCGTTTATCTTTCTGGGTCCGACTGGAGTTGGTAAGACGGAATTGGCGCGAGTTCTGGCGCGGGAAGTTTTTGGCGGCGATGATAGCTTGATTAAAATTGACATGAGCGAGTTTTCTGAGCGTCACACGGCTAGTCGTCTTGTCGGTGCGCCGGCTGGTTATGTTGGCTATGAAGATGGCGGGAAATTGACGGATAAAGTTCGTCGTCGACCATATAGCGTGGTGTTGTTCGATGAAATTGAAAAGGCGCATCCTGATGTTCTGAATTTGCTTTTGCAAATCCTGGAGGACGGCAAGTTAAGCGATTCTCACGGGCGAACGGTGAGTTTTCGACAGACGATTGTCATCTTGACGAGCAACGTCGGCGCCGAGCAAATGATTCAGGATTCGGAGCTGGGATTTGGCGCGCCTGGGCAGAAAAAGTCGGCCAGTGAAAATCGTCACGAGAAAAATTCGCGTGCCGCTCTGCGTGAGCTTGAGGAATTTTTGCGTCCAGAATTGATTGGCAGATTTGATAGCGTGATTACGTTTAAGCCGTTGTCTCGCTCGGTTGTGCGAAAGATTTTTGACAATCTCACGTCTGACTTGATTGAAGCTGTTGGTCGACATGGAATGAAGCTTGATATTACTTCTTCGGCGAAGCGTTGGTTGATTGATCGGGGATTTGATGAACAGCGCGGCGTGCGAGTTTTAAGACGAACAATTCAGTCGGAGTTGGCGGATCCGCTGAGCGATGTTTTATTGTCAAATAAAGCAAAACCTGGCGACACGTTGGAGGCTAAAATTGATAACGATAAGGTGGTGATTAATGTCAATCGTGCGTAAAATATTCAGCGTTCTCACACCGATAATTGTACTTTCTGCCGCGGTTTTTGTGATGGCGAATCGTCAGCAAATTATTGACGAGATTACGCTGTGGCAATATAAGCCGAGTGCGGAAATTGTCGCTATTGCTGACCGCGTGAAAATGTCAGACACTGGCAGGAAAATGTTCTATGTTTCTAATCCGCAAATTAAATCGGCGAATGAATTTAACGAAGATTGTCGTCGTGTGGAAAAGGGAAATGCAATTTTGGGTTGTTATAATCCGTCGTCTAGGGATATTTATATTTATAACGTGACCAATTCTGAACTTGATGGCGTAAAGGAAGTGACGGCGGCGCATGAGATGTTGCACGCTGCTTGGGAAAGGTTGAGCGCGTCGGAGAAATCTCATTTGAGCGAGCTTTTGGAGCAGGCTTATAATAATGTGAAAAATAAGAAATTGTCCGAGCGGATGGAATATTATGATCGTGCGCAACCTGGAACGAGAGCTAACGAGTTGCACTCAATTTTAGGGACGGAATTTGCCAATTTGGGCGACGAGCTGGAAGAATATTATCGACGATATTTTACTGATCGGTCTGAAGTCGTGAAATTGCACGCGCAATATCAAGAAAAATTTGAATCCAGGGAAAATGAAGCTCAGAAGTTGAGTGAGTCGTTGAAGGTTCGAAAGGAAAAATTGAACAGAGAATTATCGCAATATTCAACTGATTTGGCGGATTATAATAGTCGCGTGGCGGACTTTAATCGACGAGCGGGCGTTAGTGGCGGATTCTTGTCACAGAGTGATTTTTATAGTCAACGCCAAGCCTTGAAGGCGGAACTCTCGGAGTTGAACGAAAGGCGTGCCAATTTGAATTCTGAGATCAATTCTTACAATTCTGATGTTTTGCGACTCAGGGAGTTGGGAGTGCAGATTGATGAATTGAATAAAAGTTTGGATAGTTTGGAGGGGGCGAAATAATGGCGAAAGTTCGAAGTCAATTTGTTTGTCAGCAGTGTGGGGCTAGTTTTTCAAAGTGGGCTGGCAGGTGTGAAAATTGCGGGGAATGGAATTCGCTAGTCGAGCAGGTCGTT
>CALGXX010000006.1 GCA_937935245.1 uncultured Candidatus Saccharibacteria bacterium
TCACTAGGATCATTTGCGCCCGTTCTTCAGCGTCATCCATTGCGTCATGTTGTAATTTAGACACCAAACCGACCAAGTCTTGCTTAATGTCGCGCTCAGTCATTTGCATCAACTTGTCGGCAGCATCTTTTTTCTTCAATCCAGCGATTTTTTCAAGCTTTTCCTGTTGACGTGTGCGAATATCGCGAATTTCATTTTTAAGATTATCAACTTCATCCTCATGTGCGCGCAATTTTTCTGCTCGTCGATCAAGCTCTTCCAGCTTATTGTCCAGAGTCTTCTCGCGATCCGCCAAACGATTTTCAGTCTTTTGCCATTCCTTGCGACGTTCATTTTCAATCTTAAGCGCCTCATCCTTAGCCTTAAGGACGATGTCGCTCGCCTTAGTTTTTGCATCCGCCAGATCTCGCTCAATCTGATTTTTACCGTTAATTTGGCGAGTTCGCTGATATCCAACAAGACCAGCAGCACCCGCGCCAGCTCCAACAGCCGCGGCAATAATTACTTCTATCATTATCATTCCTTTCCGATCAGCCGCCCCTGAGTGTTCGTCTCAAGGAAAAATATCAACAGCCGATCAACTTCAAACTATCTAATTCGGCGAATCAAAAATCACAAACCGCCGTAATTTAATTATACACGGTTTTGACGGTTTGGGCGATAAAAATTATTTTCGCGGCGCAGTGATATTCGCAGTAGCACCGTACTCTGGCATAACAATTTTTTCATTCTCACCAGAACGTAATTTATCCAAGGCCAAATCACGCCAATTGTCACCCATCGCACCAACAATAGGAATATTCAAGCTATCCGCCAAGGTATTCGCAACCGTCAAACCAATTCTCAGTCCCGTAAAACTTCCCGGCCCTTTCATTACACCAATACCACTTATCAGATGCAAATCGCCAGTCTTTTCTTTCAAAAATTTCAACAAATTCCGCGCCAACGTTCGCCCAGCTTCCCATTCAAAATTCTGACGATTTTCTCCATTGACTATTGTCAAAAAACATGTTGATGTTGAAGTGTCTAATAAAATTATCACGCCATATTCTCCTTTATTTTTCCCAAAAGTTCATCAGATTTTTTGCCACCAGGATAAAATTCCACAAGCCGCCCTTCTTCGCTAATCGCGGTAATTTTTATCACCAACCGATCGCTCGGCAATACATCATCAACAGCGCCAGCCCATTCAACCACAACCACCGAATTAGAATCCACTACTTCGCGAATTTCCTCGCTCATAATTCCAGCATTTCCTAGTCTGTAAAAATCGTAATGTGCCAAGCTCAGACCGCGAGGCGAATCGTACACGCGCGAAATCGTGAAAGTTGGACTCTGAACTGGCTCGTTGATCTCTAAAGCTTGCGCAATTCCCTTCGTCAATGTGGTTTTCCCCGCGCCAATATCACCGACCAATTCCAGAACTTCCCCACCAGAAACAGCCCGACCAATTGCCGCGCCCAATTCTCGCATTTTCTCTTCACTAGAAATATTCACTCTTATATTATACTATGCTAGCTTTTTTTTGGCGATAATAGTACAATAAACATAAGAGTTATGCGTGTTTCAGACCAGACAATTGAGAGCATTCTGAAACAAGGTGGGGTTGTTGATGAGCCGCAGCTTGCTGATTTGAAATTGATCGCTGAACGGTCGAAGCAAACATTGCAAGAAACCGCTATTGAACAAAAAGTCATTTCTGAGGAAGATCTGACAAAGTTGATCGGCGATTACATTGGCGTACCTTTCGTGCGAATTGAGCCAAAGGATATTCCCGAAGATGTGTTGAAACGAATTCCTGAACATATCGCGCGCCAGTATAATGTTGTGCTTTTTGAGAAAAACGAGGACGACAGCTTGTCGCTTGCGATGGAAGACCCAGATGATGTGCAGGCGTTGAACTTTATCCAGAAAGAAATTGGCTACAACACTAAGGTTTTCCTAGCGACAAAAAGCAACATTTTGGACTGTTTGGAAAATTATCGCGGTAATATCAATGCCGAGCTTGACGAAGTTATTGCGGTACAAAAAGACGCTTCCGCCGAAGACCAAAACGTTAGCCAAGATGATTTTGCGGAAAATTCACCAATTGCCCAAACTGTTAATTTGTTGCTGGAATATGCCATAAAATCCAACGCTTCCGACATTCACATTGAGCCGCGCGAGGATTACGTTCAGGTTCGTTATCGAATTGACGGTGTTTTGAAGGAAGTTAACAAATTGCCACGAAACGTTCACGGCGCTTTGGTGAGCCGCATTAAAATTCTCTCTAATCTGAAAATTGACGAACGCCGCGTGCCACAAGACGGTCGATTTAAGATAAAAGTTTCAGGAAAACAATACGCGCTTCGCGTTTCGACATTGCCAATAGCTGACGGCGAAAAAGTGGTTATGCGTATTTTGGACGAATCGAACCAGGCTGTTAAACTGGATCAGCTCGGCTATTGGGGTCTGTCGCTCGCAACCGTAAAAGACGCAATGGCTCAGCCGAACGGAATGATCCTGGTAACTGGGCCGACTGGATCGGGAAAATCGACCAGTTTGTTCAGTATTCTGTCAGAGATCAATACTCCAGATGTCAATATTTCCACAATTGAAGACCCGGTGGAATATAAAATCCCAGGAGTCAATCAAACCCAGACCAACGCCAAGGCCGGGATGACTTTCGCTTCAGGATTAAGGGCACTACTTCGCCAAGACCCAAATATCATCATGGTCGGAGAAATTCGCGACGGCGAAACCGCAAACCTTGGTGTTCAGGCGGCGCTAACTGGACACTTGGTGTTCTCCACTCTACACACAAATAACGCTGCAACATGTTTGCCACGTCTGCTGGATATGGGAATTGAGCCATTCTTGATCGCTTCAACCGTGAAGGCGGTGATTGGACAGCGACTAGTTAGGCGCCTGTGTATGAATTGCCGCCAAGAATATACCCCAAACGAAGAAGAAATAAAATATATTGCCGAAATGTTTAAGATAAACACCGAGTCGATTAAAAAAATTCACAACCTCGAAGAGCAGGCTTTTGAGGATAAAATTGGTGGCGACACGCCCATGGGATCAACAGATTCAACAATCGGACGATTATGGCGACCGAATCCAGAAGGTTGTGACGAGTGTGGACATAACGGATTCAAGGGGCGCGTTGGCATTTACGAGGTTCTTGGCATATCCATCCCTATCCAAAAAATGATTACCGCCAACGCCACCAGCAACGATATTCAAGATCAAGCGATTTCCGAAGGCATGGTGACGATGCAGATGGATGGACTTATTAAATCACTGCGCGGGATCACCACCGTGGACGAAGTTTTGAGGGCAACAAGGGAGTAATATTATGCCAATTTTTGAATATTTACTTGTCAATAAAAAGAAAGAGACCGTCTCTTCAACGATTGAAGCAGCCGACAAACTTTCTGCTATTAACAATTTGAGATCGCGCGGACAATTGATAAAAATTGAAGAAAAAGGCGCAAAAAAAGAGCTTAGTTTTTCTTTCGGCAAGAAAAAGAAAGGTGCCAAAACTGAAGAATTGGTGATGTTTACTCGCCAATTAAGCGCCATGGTTTCAGCTGGAGTCCCAATTCTTCGTTCTCTTAACTCTATGGCTAAACATGCCGAAAGCGCCAACTTTCGAGACACGATCAACGCCGTAATTAAAGACATTGAAGGTGGTATGTCTTTTGCGGATGCCCTGAGCAAACATCCAGAGACCTTCAATGATATTTATGTAAACATGGTTGCTGCGGGTGAAACCGGAGGTATTTTGGACGATATCTTAAAACGTCTAGCCCTACAACAAGAAAAAAACTCATCCATGAAGAAAAAAATTAAAGGCGCCATGACATACCCGATCGTACTTTTAATCATTACGATCATCGCCTTCTTTATCCTGATGATCTTCATTATTCCGGTCATCGGTAAAACCATTAAAGACATGGGCGGACCTGACGCTAAACTACCAATGCTTACTGAGATTATGCTCGGGATTAGCGATTTTGTAGTGTCATTTTGGTATATAATCATTCCAATATTTGCCGGAAGTATTTGGCTACTAATTCGCTACATTAAAACCCCAAAAGGTCGCGTAAAATTTCACAATATCATCATCAAAGTTCCAGCTGTCGGTCCAATTGTTAAAAAGGTGGCAATCGCCCGCTTTACCCGTACCTTCTCTGCTCTTATCGGTGCAGGTGTAGCTGTACTCGAAGCGCTGGATGTAACTTCACGTGCCGTCGGAAATGTAGCTTACGAAAAGTCCCTAAAAGAAGCCACCAAGCGAGTCCAAAACGGCGAAGTTTTATCAAAAATTATTGCAGAGCAGGACAATCTATATCCGCCAATCGTAGCACAGATGTTATCTGTCGGTGAGGAAACTGGACAAACAGACAAAGTCCTGGTTAAAGTCGCTGACTTTTACGAGGAAGAGGTCGACACCGCGATTGACGGCGTTAGTTCTATTATCGAGCCAGTGATGATTGTCGCTATGGGTATTGTTATTGCCCTGGTGGCGGTTAGTGTTATGGGTCCAATTACAAGTATGGCGGGTCAAGTTAAGGAATAATAGTTTTTCAAAAAAGCTTATGTTATAATACCGATATATAGGTGGGAAAATAATAACGTGTCGAGTATATTTTATAGAAAAAAACCAATCATCGGCCTAGATATCAGCCGAACAAGCATAAAAGTAATGTCGATTGATAGAAATCGAATGCTAGTTCATGGATATGGATCGATTAACCTCGATTCTCAAAAAAGCGACGGAAATTCTACAGACAACACTGAATATTTGGCGCAGAATATCAAAACATTATTGAAGAAAAATGTCGTAGGACAGATCAATAGCAATCGCGTAGCGCTGGGTATACCAACCAACCGAACATTCTCGCGGACATTTAGCCTGCCTGTGAAAGAAGAAAGTAATATTCGCAGTGCGGTAAATTTGGAAGCCGAACAATACATTCCAGCTCCATTAGATTCTCTTTATTTGGACTATCGAATCATTAATCGCACGAAAGATGAACTTAGTGTGCTAATGTGTGCCGCACCGAAGAAAATGATTGATAGTATGTTAGACGCCACAAAACAATGCGGCCTGGAAGTTGCAATAATTGAGCCAAACATCAGCGCAATCGCTAGACTTCTGAAACGCACAGAAGAAGGAATGCTCCCCACTGTTATCGTCGACATAGGCACATCAACTACAGATATCGCAATTCTAGATTCCGATATACGTGTGACGGGCGGCTTAAATGTTGGCGGCTATTCACTCACCTTAAATTTAGCTAAAAAAATGAACGTACCAATTGAAACAGCTCATCAATTTAAGGTATTAAACGGATTAAATCCCGGCCCAAGGCAAGCCAGAATCGCAGGAGCCTTGCGCCCAAGTTTAGAAAAAATGACCAACGAAGTTAAGCGCGTTATGCGATATTACACAGACCGCTTCCCTGATGAGAAAAAAATCGAGCAAGTTCTCATAGTTGGCGGCGGCGGTAATCTTCCAGGAATTGGTGATTTTTTCACAAACGAGCTATTAATGCCAGCGCGCGTGGCAAGTCCGTGGCAAATGCTGAATTTCGATGGACTAGAGCAGCCGGCAAAACAGCTTCGCTCCCAGCTATCACCAGTCGCAGGTCTAGCCTTAATCAAGCAGGAGGATATTTATGATTAACCTTCTCCCTCCTCAAGAAAAAAAGCAAATCAGCGCTGGACGAGTAAACGTCATCTTAAGACGGTACTGCATCATATCGTTGATATTTGCAGGCCTGCTATTCTTAACTATTGGCGGATTTTATCTGTTCTTAGAAAATAGCCGCACCTCAGCTCAAGCTAATATAGACGAAGGAAACGCCAAACTTGCTCAATATCAATCAACACAAAAAGAAGTTAGCGAATTCAAGAAAGACCTCGACTCAGCCAAGGTAATTATTAACAGCGAGGCCCACTATTCTACAATTATTCCGAAAATTGCACAATATATACCATCAGGTATGGTTTTGGATTCTCTGACGCTAGACACTTCAGCATTAGATAAACCATTGTCATTAACAGCTCTCGGAAAGAATAAGGATGACGCCATCCGAATAAAAACTAGTTTAGAAAAATCAGAGATATTTAGCGACGTTCACCTCGAGACCGTTGTTTATAGCGGCGGTAACCAATCGTCGGACAAGCCTGCAGATTATCCAATCACTATAACAATTAGCGTTACACCAAAGCCAGAGGTCTTAAAACAATGAAAAAAGTTCTAAATGCTAGCATCGCGCGAATTGTCCTGTCGTTATTATTGCTCATAATATTATCAGCAATGGTAGGACTAGTTATTTTCGCCTATTCATTCTTAAGTAAAACATCAGAAGAAGTTGGAAAAATGCAAACAGAAGCAATTGCAGTTGATGCAAAAATACAAAGTTTGCTAGCATCAAAATCTCAGCTCGACCGCAATTCCGACACAGTTAAAAAAGCAAAGAATATCGTCTCGGAATCGAAACTTTATCAATATCAGAATCAGATTATTCAGGATTTAAATACCTACGCCGACCGCGCCGGCATTCCGATTAAAGCTTTCTCTTTCCAAAACGAACCAACAACTTCCGCTAAGACAGCGACACCTAGCAAGCAAACATCCACCAGCCCCGCTGGAGTGAAAGGCACTTTCGTATCAATTCAATTGGGAGATCATATAGATTACACGAAATTCCTACATTTCCTTAGTCTTATTGAAAAAAATGTCACTCGAATGCAGCTTTCAGGCGTGTCAATTTCCAGAGGCGCAAATAATCATGAAATATCAATCCAATCACTTGAAGTAAAGGTTTATACACGATGAGTCCATCAATATCAGAACAGCTCGAGCCAATCGTAAAATCATTATCCAAATTCCTGTGGCGATTTCATGTGATAATATATAGCGTTGTCGTAATCGGAGGCGTAGCAATCGCGATATTTCTTTTGAGCGGACTTTTAGCAGTTCCTGCCGAAGAACCACAAACTACATCAATAAGCTTCGATAAAAAAACCATGCAAATTATTAAAGACTTCCGACCGTCAACTTCAGCAAACGACTCGTTTAGTCTGCCGGCTGGTCGCTCCAATCCGTTTGCCGAATAGAACACAACCGTTTATAATATAGTTATGCTTATATCCGCAGATCGCTTCCTTAATATTCCCGTCATGAGTCTTCAGACGGGCTCCGAACTGGCGCGAACATCGCGGGAAATTATCAATCCGAGGAATATGTCTATAATCGCATATGAGCTCGAGGGGCGACTTTTAGACCAACATCCTAGCCTGCTTCGCATTGACGACGTCAGAGAGATTGGACCACTCGGCATGATTATCGATTCAACCGACGAGATTATCGGCATTGATGATGTGATCACTATAAAAGAAATTTATGACATCAATTTTACATTAAAAGACAAGTTGGTTATTGATGAAAAAAATAAGAAAATCGGAAAAGTTATCGGCTACACTTTGGCGGCTGGGAATTTTATTATACAACAACTCCGAATTCGGCGACCATTCTTGAAAAGTTTTGGCGACACAGAACTACTTATTCATCGTTCTCAGATTATAAAAGTAACCGACGATAAAATCGTTGTAAAATCAGCAACTATCTCGCACGTAACCGAAAAAACACCTATTCCGCAAATAAATTCATACGAAAATCCATTCCGCAAGCAGCCTCGTCCGCAGCCAGAATCTACAAAAGTTGATTAATCATTTGGGTTTTCAAGAGCCTTCTTAATGTCATCGTAAGAAAAACCCTGCCTAGCCAAATATTGCATTAACTTCTGCTGATCGCTATATCGATAACGTTTTTTAGCAATAATCTTCCGCAATTCCTCGTCATCAGAGCGAATATTCTCTTTAACTAACGACTCAATCGTTGTATTATCAATTCCCTTTTGCGCCAGTTCCAATTTCAAACGACGAATACTGGCGCCTTTTTTCATGAACCGCTGCTCAAACCAAAATCGAGCAAATTTTTCATCGTCCAAATATTTTTTCTCAATAAGACGATCCAAGACGCGCTCAGCAATCTCCGATTTTACCCCAGAACGTTCAATAATTTTTCCAGTTTTCGCTGAACGTCGGCGAGTGGCTAGCGTTTTCCGGCGCAGATAATCGCGCATTTCTTTGATGGCTCGCGGACGCATTAAGCAGTACTCTATAGATCTAGCATACAACTTACCAAACTGGCTATCGTCTTCTAGTTTCGAAATTTCCTCTTCCGCATATTCGCGACCAATCTTAATGCCTAGCTCGCCAACCTGGAATACATCCAAGCTAAAGCGATATTTCCCGTCAACACTTACATTGACACGATTTTTATCACGAGCCTGAAGAGAAATATCGGTGATTTTCATAAAACTATTATAACGCTAAAACTATACGTAACTACTAGTGGACTATTCGACCACCTCAACCACTTTGCCATGCATGCCGTTATAGCAAGCAGCAGCACGCGGCTTAGTAATAACCGGCAGTTGGCGCGGAATGGCGCTCATATCGACATCGCCAAGCGTACCAGCCTCGACACACCCAATCGTAATGTGTGGACGAAATCCATCGATATCCAGCCCCGGATGAATATCATCCAGCATTTCAAGCAACTTCCGACGCACTTCAACCATCCAGGAGGTTTTCTGTACACGCAATTCAACCCAAACACAGTTGCCAGCTTCATCCGGCAAGAAGTTAACACCGTCAAGCACCAGTTTATCTAGGGACGGCAACGCAGCGGCAGCTAACTTGAGACGCGGTATATCCTGCTCAGTTACATTGATCAGCGTTGCGTGCGGAATAAACTCACCGAAATCAAGATTCATTTTTTCCGACAATTCTCGAAGGTAAGCGGTCTGCTCGTTATCAAAAATAAGATTAACTGACGCCATGTGGTGTTCGGCTGAATATCTGGACTCTACTGCTCGCATTACTTTTCCTCCTCCTTCACTTTATCACGCACTTTCTGATCAATTTCCGCCAGAACCTCAGGATTTTCCTTCAAATAAGTCTTCGTTTTATCGCGCCCCTGACCAATCGTTTCGCCGTTATATTTATAAAACGCACCCGACTTTTCAACTATACCGTGCGTTGCCGCCAAGTCCAGAATGTCGCCAGTTTTACTAATTCCCTCGTTGTACATAATGTCAAATTCAGCCACGCGGAACGGCGGTGCGATCTTATTTTTCACGACCTTAATTTTCGTGCGGTTACCGATAATATCATCACCAACTTTGATTTGACCAATTCGACGAATGTCAATTCGCTGCGACGCATAAAACTTCAACGCATTGCCACCAGTTGTCGTTTCAGGATTGCCAAACATCACGCCAATTTTCATACGAATCTGATTGATAAAGATCACCGTGGCTTTTGACTTATTGATAATTCCCGTCAATTTACGTAGAGCCTGACTCATTAATCGAGCCTGAAGACCCATATGAGAATCGCCCATATCGCCATCAATTTCAGCCTGTGGCGTCAAGGCAGCCACCGAGTCGACTATCACCAAATCCACCGCATTCGAACGAACTAGCGTCTCTGTAATCTCCAATGCTTGCTCGCCGTTATCTGGCTGAGAAACCAACAAATTTTCCGTGTCCACGCCCAGACGCTTAGCGTATGCTGGATCAAGCGCGTGCTCGGCATCAATAAACGCCGCTGTTCCACCCTGCTTCTGAATTTCTGCAATAGCGTGAAGCGTCAATGTTGTCTTACCCGAGCTTTCTGGACCATAGATTTCTATGATACGACCTTTTGGATATCCGCCACCAAGCGCCAAATCCAAACTCAAAGCGCCAGAAGGAATTACTTCAACATCGACTTTATGAGCCTCGCCCAACTTCATAATTGATCCGTCACCGAACTGCTTAGTGATTTGATCCATTGCTAGACCAAGCGCCTTAAGCTTACCTTCATCAACTTTTTTATCCGATGCCTGACTTGACTTTTCTGGATTTACTGTTTTACTGTCTGATTTTGCCATAGCATTCCCTCCTTAGTTACTTCCTTTATTATACCGATTTGTCGCAAGATTTGCTATAATTACATTCATGAATAAGCGAAACGGTTTCACTATTATTGAACTTTTGGTTGTAGCGACTTTCTTGATTATCATCGCAATCTTAGGTTTCTCACAATATACAAAATTGACCAACGAATCAAACAACGCCAAAAAACGCACCGCGATTAACGCCATGCATTATAGCCTGGAAGAAGGTTTTTACGTTAAAAATGGCTATTACCCAGAGAAGTTAGAAGAAGGTACGCTTCCGACTATGGATCCCGCGTTGTTAAAAGATCCGCAAGATAAGAAAATTGGCGAAAAAGACAGCAGTTATCGTTATGAATCTTCAAATTGCAATGACGGAAAGTGTAAGTCATATAAACTCGTTGCGACGCTTGTCGATGAAGATGACTACGTAAAAGAAAGTCGCCATAAATAATTAGCTAATCATCACAAACAGGACGGCCATTCTTGAAGTCTTCAATAGCATTGTTGATTATCGCAATTTGCTTGCGTGGATTTGCTACAAAATGGAATATATATGTCGTTTCTTCACCTTCGGTACTAAGGCGAATCGTGCCGTAATTGAAAAGAGTCTGAATAATACCTGATTGACGGAAGCTTGCATCCTCAATACTACCCAAGCTCACCGTTTGCTCGTGCCGATAAAATAAGCTACCCTGGATTTCCTGAATCACACTTTCGTTGGTCATGTAAAAATGATTCTGCAAATATATCCACAAGGACACCGCACCACCAAGCGCAACCAGCCCGATAAGCAACATCGCCACGCCAAATACATCGGTCAGCGAAGGCATCGGCGAGATAATTGCGTCACGAGCAATTGACGGATAAAACATAACAAACACCATGATCATCACCACCAAGAAAACCGAAATTCCCGTCGGGATTAGCATGCCAATTGGATGGCGTTTAATATCCAAAATAATATATTCGCCTTCGCTCAAATTGAGGTTTGGATATTGCTGAACTGATTTTTCATGTTTTTGCTTCAGGTCGTCACTAATAGTAAACGGCTTCGGGTCAATATCTCGCGCAACATGTACGACTTGCGGTTCATTAGCATATTGACTACGCAATCGCGGATCAAAATTCTCCCCATCAATAATTTCTGGTCTTGCCGTCACGTAAGAATTCGTCTGCGCCACAACCGGAGCTGGACGACCAGTCTGCGGCGGATGATGGTATAGTGGTCGACCATCAGCATCATACGCAACAGGCTGCGTTAAATCTTCTGACGAGGATGTTTGTGGATTCATGCCTATATTATAACACGACAGAACTTAAGATAGTCTTGTTTTTTGGTGATAAACTTTTATAGCTATTGTCGCCACACTGATTACAGCCACTCCAACAGCTGCAGCAATACCAAACCACGACAATCCACCACTGTTGTCTTCATTATTGTCCTCGGATTTTTTCTGAGTTTCCCCCGGCTCCGCCTCATTCACTCTACCACCTTCCTGAAGTTTTACGTCTTTACCACCAGAATCTATGGTAGCTATTTTCTTGTTATTGCCACCGTTTACTTTATTATTCGAAGACATGTCAACAGGTTTACGATTTGTATTTTCTTTTTTACTATCATCTTTCTTTGCTTGATTCTTTTCATATTCTAACATCTGATAATATCCATATTCCTCCAAATATCCCGGGTCAGAATCACAAGCATCACCAATTCCATCCTTGTCATAATCAGCTTGATCTGGATTCGCCACATCTGGACAATTATCAAATTCCCGTTCGTGTTCATCGCCGTCATCACTAACCGTCAAAGTCGTCGTCGCTACGTTCGTTAGTCCAGAACTATCAGTCACTCTAAGTGTCAATAGCCCAGAAAACTCCTTAGCAAACGTATAATTGACAAAAGGCTTATCCGTCGTCACGTCATACACACCATCTTGATCGACGTCCCATTCATATTTCACGATTTTACCATTTGCCGAATAAGAACCAGCGCCATCCAATTCTAATGTGTCACCAATTTTCGCCACATATTGACGATTTATCCAGACATTCGGTTTGTTTGTCACATTTTCAACCGACGCATTAACTTGATCAACGATCTTATTACTGTCATCGGCTTGTAAATATGCGCCGCCCGTTCTTTCAGCCAAAGACATCACAGGTGCCATCGCATCATGCCCAGAAGTATCAATAATATATATTTGAGCCGGATCAACAGCATAAGCAGCATCAACGATAGATTGTTCGGTTAGCTCAGTAACTGGTTCTGGATCCTTGGCTGGAGCGTCACCAATCACAATCATAATCTTCTTTACTCCCGCTCGCCACTGTAGATTCAGCCCTGTCTTGATACCAGAATAAACAGATTCTCTCCAGTCACCACCATTACCGAGTTGAATAAAATTGACAGCCTTGTTAAACACCTCGACGCTACTCGTAAAATCTGTCTCAATTTTGGATGGATAGTCATCCGAGCTTCCGCCACAACACGGATGATCTTGATAAGTAACTAGTGCAAATCTAGCACTCTTGGTTTTCGAACTGATCGACTCAACTATATTTCGAATGTTATTTCTAACAGCATTAATTGAACTACCCATCGAACCGGTCGTGTCAATAACAAATACTACATCAATATCGCCATTTGTTTTCGTTATTGGTTTCACTAAATTGGACAGTGGTACTTTTTCGCGAAGCGCTGACATGTAATTGCTATGCCCAAAGAAGTTCGGGTGATACCACGAGCTCATATTGAATGCATTTGGCTCAAGGAATTCATGAATCCAACGATCATGATTCTTCTTAAATATTGAGGCGTCTGGCTCATGTCCAGAAAACCGCTTCGGCAAACTATCAATAAAAATCACTTTCTCTTTACCGAGGCTTTTATTATATTCCTCAACCACCTTTTTCTGACGTAAATTACCTTCCAGCCCCAACTTGCGCACTTCGCTAGCAACCGAAAAATCGGATAGTTTCTCGCCATTATCAAGCGCTAGTAGCGGATATCCTAAAAGAACTATTTTCGCATCTGGACGTAAACGAGAATTAAGCGATGATAAAACGGTTCTCGTTCTATCTTCTAATTTATCCAGCAGATTCCTGGCGTCGTTAATTTTTGTTTTACAATCTGAAGTAGATCTTATTACAGCAGCAAAACAAGATTTAACAATGCCGTCAAAATCCAAATCATTTCCACCAATTGTCATCATTACCATATCCGTACTACGATCCACACTATCCAGTTGTCGTCGAATCGTATAATTACATCTTATATTGACTCTTTTCTGATTTTTTCCGCGCTTAGAGCCAATCGTGCTACCTATGATCCTATAAGCAACTTTTAAGTCATTATTCGGTTTAATATTGCAAATATCCTTGTCTTCCGCGTATTTAATAATCTGTTCATTCGTTGCTAGCTTGCTCGGATCATCACTAATCGTTTTTACAACGCTGCCCGCACTCCTGTCTTCCAAGAAGTCATTAATTTTAGCTCCAGAACAGGCGCGATTTATGAGTGTTATCGACAGACCATTGCTACTTAACCATTTTTTATACATTTCCGCCCAGTTATTGCTGTTACGATGACAGATATTAGGACCATATTCATACCCATCGGCGCCATTGCCAGCCGAATAAGAATCGCCTAGTAATGTAATCGTAAGTTTCTTTCCTGTGTAATTATAAGGGATAACTTCGCCTTGGGCCGACTGTTGTATAAAAAGGCCAAAAATAATAGCTACAAAGAAAGATAATATAATAACTCTAATTTTCATATTAGTTACCCAAGCCCTCTACTGATATATATACTACTTTTTTGTCACCTATTCCCACGCTGACCTGATATTTCCTACCTCCTATATCCTTATATCCTATAAAATATTCCGCCCCAGACCCCTCTCTGTCTAGCTTCCAGCCAGAATCTTCAGCGTATCGTTGCAGTCTACTTAACAAATCACTCGCCGACTCATTCTGAGGCATCTCATAATATCTATCAACTGATGGGTATGTGCTCTTTTTTAAAAATCCGCGCTCTGTAGGTATGCGATGTCTTTCACGTGACGATTTCAGCTTTAAGCCCAAAACGCCCTTTTCAGCCATTGGATCTCGTGCCATATTCCACACTTCCACATACGCCGGCAGCCAAGTTAAAAAATTGACCAGCCACAAACCAGCCAAAATTCCTATCAAAATTATAAATCGTCGTAGCCAGCGCCTAGCTTTAGAGTTCTTAACTGGTGATGTCGTTGCTTGTTTTTTGCCCATAGCGGCTCCTAGTTAAGTTTACTTAGTTTTATTAAAACACAAAAAGCCAAAGAATACGATAATTATTTTCCCAAATGTCGCTTTGCTTTAATCGTCACTCGACGACCACGCGGCGTACGCTCAATAAAACCAATTTGTAGCAAATATGGTTCATAAAAATCCTCAATTGTCGTCGCTTCGTCGCCGGTCAGCGCCGCAATTGTTGTTAAGCCAACGGGATTATCACCATAATTTTCCAGAATCGACTGTAATAAATTACGATCAGCCGGATCCAAGCCCAACTCGTCCACTTCCAGCATTTCCAAAGCGTTAGTTGTAGTTTTTACATCAATTATTCCATCACCATTAACATCAGCGTAGTCACGAACTCGCTTAAGAAGCCTATTGGCAATACGCGGCGTCAAGCGCGCTCGCGTCGACAATAAATCCGCCGCTTCACTTCGAATTGACGACTCCAAAATCTTCGCACTACGCGTCACAATTTTCGCAATATCCTCTGGCGTGTAAAATTCCAAGCGGTAAATATGCCCGAATCTATCACGCAAAGGCGCCGCCAAACTTCCGGTTCGCGTCGTCGCGCCAATCACCGTAAATCGCGGTAAATCTAATCGAATTGATCGCGCTGCCGGACCTTTTCCAATCACAATATCCAGCTTAAAATCTTCCATTGCGGAGTACAAAATTTCCTCCACTGATCGCCCCAACCGATGAATCTCATCGATAAACAGAATATCGCCGTCCGACAAATTAGTCAGAATCGATGCCAAATCGCCCGCTTTTTCAATAGCCGGACCACTGGTAATTCGCAGATTCGTACCCATCTCATTAGCAATCACCGTCGCCATAGTTGTTTTACCAAGCCCCGGCGGACCATATAATAATACGTGATCCAACGGTTCGCCGCGCTTTTTAGCCGCATCAATCGCCAATCGCAAATTACGCTTCAATCTTTCCTGACCAACATACTCAGCAAAACTTTGCGGACGCAGACTCACCTCAATTCGCTGCTCTTCAGAATCATCATCATGCGAACTCGTATCAACTATTCTCTCAATTGCCATACATTCATTATATCATCCAAACCGGAGCGAGCTAAGCTCTTGTAAGCCGACTACGCAGTACCTGCATAATTTCGCGAAAGGTCTCATCACTCACCATATGCACCGCGTCCCCTAAGTGCCGCGACCATTTTGGATCAGGAAACTCCTCGCCAGCAAAGGTGGTGCCAGCGAGATACCGCGGATGTAAATGCCAGTGCACATGTGTCGACTGACCAGCTTTCTCTGCGTTATTCATCAAGCACTCCCAGTTACACACGTCGACACCAAACGCTTCTTTAACTGCCTGCTCGAGTTGACGAATCACCTGATGCAGCTCCATCCAATCTACCTCGTCCAGCTCCGACAACGTCTCCTTGTGCTGGCGCAGGGTGATAAATGACTTACCTAAATAGCGTTGATTTCTGTCAAGCACCGCCACCCAACGTTCGGTTTGTAGTATGACATTGTCGTCAGCCGCTGTTTGGCCAACGAGCAGCGGACAGATTTCACAGTCCTTCATTGTCACGTCTGTATTCATGATACCTCCTGGTATAAGTTATATCAGAACAGTTTTACCAATGTAACGAAGAGATAACAGCTTCTCGCTGTGAGCCATGGGCCAATCCTGAAATATTTCTTGGCTCGGTTCATCCAGTTCTGGGTCAGTGATGAATCGCCTATTCTCTCAATTGCTATACACTAATTATAGCATTTATGGTATAATATTAGTATCTACAATTAAACTAGGAGTTTACAATGCCGGAATTTGATGCCAAAAACCGAAAAAAAGACATAAGAGAAGTATATGACCAAGTCCCAGAAGGAATTAGGATAATGTCAGAGGCAGTGCCGTATATTTTGGCTGAGCTAGGATTAGCGCCTTCCGACGAATCTGAAGGATCTGAGTCGACCAGAATCGCAATTGATGTAGAAAATATCAGCAACACATTAACCGAGCGAGGATATGGCAATTTAGAGCAAACAAAAGAATACGACCCAAAATCAACAAAAATTGCAAAACACGTAATTAACTTGCTAGTAAGATACCCATTTTTATGGCGCGATAGAATCGCATCGAAAGAAGGCGCTTCCGACAAAGAGCAGGCCGAGACATTTGAACAAAATTCGTGCAATCACCAATTTGATGATCTGCCTGGATTATATGGAATTACTGACGAACAAGGTCAGCTATTGCGCCGTAGTGTTCAGAGCTTTCATGACTACGACAGACTAACAGCCGGCGACATAGAAAATCTCATTAGAGAAGCAAAGCAGACAGTTAAAGAAGAAAACGAGTCGTAATAGATATCAATATCTTAATAAACCCCTACCTCTTCAAAGCTTCGGTAACTCGCTGAGCTGTCGGCAAATTAACATCGACATTTTCAAGTGCCTTAGTAGCATCCGCCAATGTATAACCCAAAGCCATCAATGCCTCCAAAGCCTCATCGGAAGTGTTTAATTCAGTCTGTAATGGAGCTTCCGCTCGACCGTAATGAGTCGGTAAACCAACTTTATCACTCAGATCAACCACCACTCGCTCGGCAGTTTTTTTGCCGACGCCAGTGGCCTTTTGTACAAAGCCGCTGTCAGCATTAGCAATAGCGTTGCGCACTTGCTCGGCATCGCCTAAGCTTAAAATAGCCAGCGCAGCCTTCGGGCCAACCCCCTGAACCGTGATTAGCATTTCAAATAACTTTTTCGCCGCCAGACTAGAAAAGCCAAACAATTCCTCCGACTGTTCGCGCACGTGATGATAAGTATAAAATTTCACTTCCTGGTCTAATATAACTGCGCCAAAATCATTAGTCGCCACGCTAACTTCATACCCAACACCATGAACATCAATAACTAACGAGCCGTTAAATTTCTCAGCAACTTTTCCAAAAACATGTGCAATCATATTTCAATTATACCCGATTCATCGCTGCGTGTGTAATTGCTGCAGCCAAAGCGTCCGCGCAGTCATCTGGCTTCGGAACATCTTTCAAACCCAAATTAAGTCGCACCATTTCCTGAACCTGCTTTTTATCGGCCTTTCCATAGCCGGTCAAAGTTTGCTTTATTTGTAGTGGTGTATATTCTGCAATCGGCATTCCAGCTTTTCGCCCAGTCAACATCGCCACACCGCGCGCCTCCGCCACAGAAATCGCCGTCGTAACATTACGCGCAAAAAATAGTTTTTCAATCGACATAACATCAGGATTTGTTTCGGCAATAATCTCTGTCAGGCTATCGAAAATATCTTCAAGCCTTTCATCAATTGGCGTATGTGCCGGCGTCGTCACAACTCCCGCCGTGACCATCTTGAACTTGCCACGAGAAAAATCAATCACACCAAACCCCAAAATCCCCGTTCCCGGGTCAATCCCGATAATTCTCATATCTTTATTATAGCAATTATTTACCGCTTGCGGATTTAATGCTTTCGCGGATTTTTCGTACAAATTGCGAGATTTCCCATCGCCATTGCCATACGCCATAACCGACAGCCAGTAAACTCACGCCGCCAAATACCCACCAGCCCCAAGTAGCACCAGCAACCTGCTTAACTTCAGCCGCCGCCGAGCCAACAGTTGGCATATTTGCAGATTTTATCTTTCGGCAACGCTTAGTTTGTGGGTTGCGCTCAAATCCTTCTGGGCATTCTTTTGCTATATCGTCAGTGGAGGCAATTTTCTTACATCGACCCGTAGCTGAATTGCGGAATTGACCTTCTGGGCAAGGCTTCAAAGTTTTTGCCGCAGCCGATGCGATAGATCGGCATCTGCCAGTTTCTTCACTACGATAATAACCATCTTTACAGGGCGTAATAGTTTTTGCCGCTTCATTTTTTCGACAACGGCGAGTTTCCGGATGGCGATATTGACCAACAGGACAAGGGCTTTCAACGGGCGGGGTGGCAATTTTCACACATCTACCCAGCGCATTTCGCTCGTAACCATTCTGACAGTCTGGATATTCCTTAAAAATATTAGCGGAGCCTTCAGTAATAGCAAATGTCCGAGTCCACTCATCATCAACCAAACTCCACGAGGCTCCTTTTGGCATACTACTATATTCGGCGGCGGCATCAATTTTCGAGCCGGCCTCATCCAATAAATAAACTTTTCCTTTTGTTTTTGGCAATTTCAGATTCGTATTTTTTATTTTGATCGTTAAAAATTCACCCGGCTTTAATTTGATATCACCAATATTTTCACGAACGCCAGAATCGCCAACTGTCAATTTACAGCCCGTCGTAATGACGGTTTTTTCGCCAGAATTGATAATCTCAATGAATTGTTCATCAACATTCGACGCAATTTCACTTAGCTTCAGACCTTCACATTTATTCAACTCCTTTGGAGATTCAGGTTTGAGCTCTGGACTCTTACAATTCGGACGTGAATACGGCACAATTTCCTGATTGTCAGAACCTTTACTCGATAAAAAATCAGTGGAATTATTTTTCGAATCAATAATATTTTCATCAATAAAACAGCGCCAAACAATTTTCACACCGCCTTTAATTGGCGAGCCCGCAGACTTTGAATTATTTCCCCAGCCGACAGTATCTGCGACCGACCCGTCCGAACGCGACAACACGACCGATCCATCATTTTGAGCCAAACCTAAATTATTATCAAACTTTATGGCACTCGCCAACATCTTATCGTTCGACAAAACCAAAAATCCGTTCGCCAAGATTACTTCATCTTTGAAAATTTTTCCAACGGTTTTAGCTTCAGGTCCAGTGTAATACTCTATTTTCCAACCAGCCAAATTAACATTCCGATTCGTCGGATTATAAATCTCAACGTATTTTTTGCCCTGACTAATCTTTGAAATTAATATCGGAGCATTTTCTTCTGTTCTTCCGTCTGGATTATCTATTTTTGGCGGCTCAGATTCGGGATTTGGCTCGGACTTTGAAGACTCATTGGTAGCAGGATTTTCACTCGGACTATTTGTAAACGAATTCTCCGTTGGAGTTTCGGGATTTTCACTTGATTGAGAAGGTGAATTGCTATCGATCTGCCCCTTATCAACAACTGGATCTTTTATCTCCTCAGCCGATTTAGGACTATTATCAACAGTCTGAGTGTCATCAACTTTCGACTCTTGAGTAGCACCTGAAACGCCTTCCGCCAAAACCAACGGCGACGGCATTATTAGCGCCGCGGCTAGTATCATAAGTAGTGTGTTGCGCAAATACTTCATGCTCGCTCCTTGCTTATGGTTAATCATCTTTAGTTTAGCGTACTTTTTGTCAAATTAAAAATCGCCCCAGAAAAGGAGCGATTTCTTAAAGCGATGATTTTATTCCGCTGTGATATCCGCATTCGTATGAACATTCACAACGTCATCCAAATCGTCCAACGCATCAATCATCTTCATCAATTTCTGCGCAGTTTCCATATCAGCAATTTCTATCGGCGCGTTGGCAATGTATCGTAACTCCGCATCTTTAACCTTCAAGCCTTGTTCAACCAACTTATTCCGCACACTCGCCAAATCTTTCAACTCCGTATACACGATAATCTCACCATCTTCCTCGACAGCATCTTCGGCGCCAGCGTCCAAAACCGCTAGCAACAAATCTTCCCCGCTACCTTCGATAGTAATGACGCCTTTACGCGTAAATTGGAACATCACACTACCAGCATCAGCAATTCGCCCGCCATTTTTAACCAACGCAGTTTTTACCTCTGGTAATGTTCGATTGCGATTATCTGTCGCCGTTTCAATAATAACGCCCACGCCGCCAGGACCATAACCTTCGTAAGCAATTTCCTCCAAAGCCGCCGCGCTCTTATCCGCCACTCGGTCAATTGCTCGCTGGATGTTTGCACTAGGCATATTCGCAGCCTTAGCTTTTTCAATTGCCATCGCCAAACTTGAGTTCAACGCTGGATCTGTGCCGCCACGTGCTGCAATAGCAATTTGATTACCCAATTTCGTAAAAATCGCGCCGCGCTTAGCGTCAACAATCGCTTTTTGTCGGTGAGTTGTAGCCCATTTACTGTGTCCTGACATAATTTCTCCTAAAGTTATTTGCTATTTCAATCTGTTACTATTATACACTACTCCACAATATTTATCTTGGCGAGGTCCAATTTAGTTTGCTTTTTCATCCAAATCATTGCCAAAATTAGCGCCACATATAAAGCCACACACTGCCACAAATTGATACTAACTTCCATTTGAGCCCATTCAAATCCAGCCGTCCAATTGGTGACTTGAATCATATAGCCAAGTAGCCACGTCGTCGGAGTTGCAATCAACGCGCCAATCATCGGCACAAAAACCATCACGCCCGACATAAATGTCAGCAGCATCGCTAGCGGCACAAACGGCAAAATCAGCATATTCGCAATTAACGCCACATTACTAATAACGCCGAAACTCATCATAAGTAGCGGCAATGTCATAATTTGCGCCGACAAAGTTTCAATTAAAATTTGTCGAAACGCGCCTGGTTCTTTATTACCAAAAAAGTAAGAATGTAAAAGCGGCGCCAACATAATCACGCCCGCAAACGAAGCAAAGCTTAATTGCCAGCCCAAATCGCCCCAACCAAATTGCGGATTTATCAATAGCGTAATTGCCGCCGACACAGGAAGCAGAACCAGCGGGTGAATTGTCCGACCATAATACCACGCCGCCAGACTCAGTCCCGCCACCAAACCAGCTCTCGACATACTAGGACTCAGCCCAGTCACCGACATAAAGCCAATTATCATAACAGCAGCGCTGAGCATCGCTAAATATTTTGATCGCTTGGCGAATAATCGTCGCGCTAAACGGACTAAAATTGTTAAATTGTAGCCGCTCGCCACCACGATATGCGTTAGTCCAGCAATTTTCAAATTGTCACTTAATTCAGTCGGCATAGCACGCCTTAAACCCAATAAAAATCCCAATCCCAACGCGGACTCTGACTCTGGAACATGCTTACGGACCCGTCCCGCAAACCAATCGCGAACTCCCACCGCCACATCACCCGGAACGGGTCTTTCGGCGCTAATAATTTTCGCCCGATATATGCTTGCCGAAAAAGCCCCAAATCCCGCCGTCATTTTACCCTTAACCCTCACGATATCACTACGCTTAATTGAGTTTTTATCTGGCGTCGTCACCCAAATTTGTCCCGGCAATTTTTCATTATTCATCTGCAAATTACCCAGTCTAAGAACCGTTTGACTATTTTTATCGAGATCAGGATCCTCTAAAACTTGACCTTGGACAATTGCGACTTTTCCGATTAACGAATCATAAACCTCCACGCCTTTTCTGCCAATTTCACCGCGCCAAAGACCAATCAAAACTCCAGAAATAATTGCTAAAATCACAAAAAATCGCCAGCGCCAAATTGCCACGATTACGAAAATAATCAGCCCGACCAATAAAAATAATGGATTCGCCGCAAACGACCGCGGTATGTAATGGATGGAAATTACGCCAATTGTCAGACCGAGGCACCACGCTGCCATCATCCAAGAAATATGCAACTTCTCAAATAGCCAACTATTCATACTTAAAGTATATCTGGATCTGAAGCCATAAAAAAGACTCCGCCAAGGGAGTCGATTTCAAATTTGGAGGGTCCACCGGGGCTTGAACCCGGGACACCCTGCTTAAAAGGCAGGTGCTCTAACCAGCTGAGCTATGGACCCATTCGGAATATCCGCTTTCTTCATCCTAGCACAAACCAACACAAAGGTCAATGCTTAGCGAGTTTATGTCCACCAGTATGTAGTGAAAAAATGTCAATTAGACCGCACACCAGACCAAACGTAGCCACATATCGCCAATTATTCGCGAAAATCTTATACAGCTCCAGCGCCTGTCCGTCTAGTGATATATATTTCCCCAGAGGAACCACCAATAGCGCTGCTGTCAAAAACGCGATTCCCACCGCTGAGACAATTCTCTCATGTTTTTTCTGATATCTCGGACCACTTAGAAGAAGCATAATTAACGGAATCAACGTTAAGACTAATCCCGAAATTACACCATTTGGCAATAAACCAGTTTCCAATTTCAAGCTATCTAGTACTCCCGTCAGCCAGCCACCCCACCATTCTGATAGTAAAAATCCCGTCGCCAACGACAACGCCAATGGACCGAATCTTCGAGATGAAACAAATGCAACCGCAAAAACCGTTACTAAAATTGCTCCAAATAGAATTATCACGCTCATTTATCCTCCTCCAAATCAAATTTTACCTGTGACCCAACCGTGGCGCTCGCCCGCTTAGCAACTCCTGCCTTCACCTCCAACACGTACTTTGCCGGAACTGGTGGCGCATATTTTTCATGCGGCTCGGCATCTGGCTTGACGTTATGCTTTATATAGACGACACGCTTTTTATCATTGATCCAAATCATATCGACCGAAAACTTCATATCTTTCATCCACATTTTATGACGATCGTTATGGTCAAATACGAACAGCATGGCATAATTCTCATCAATTCCCAGTCTCCCAGACAGACCTTTCCGCTGCGATTCTTCGTCATTAGCAATTTCCGCCCGAAGCATCGTCTTATTAAGGTAAATCATTTCCGTTTTTGGCGAAACCGTTCGAAAAGCATAAAAAATTGCCCCACCAATAACCATTAGCATACCGCAGATAAATATCCATTTGATGACAGTCTGAGTTACTGTCGAGTGACGAGGCTCGTCCATAAACCTATTATAACAAGTTTATGCTTAAGCGCCGATTTTATCTTTTTTATTGCCACGTTTGGCGTTTCGATCGATGTATTCAATTATCTTTCCAGCCACATTTCGACGAGTAATTTTCTCAATTCCAAATCCTGGACTAGCATTAACTTCCAGCACCAAAGCACCACGACTTGATCTCATGAAGTCGACTCCGGCAACTGTTAATCCCATTGCCTTAGCGGCTTTCACGCACATTTTACGTTCAGAATCTGTCAATTTTATGCTGGTTCCTTCGCCGCCCTTATGCAAATTGCTACGAAAATCATCGTCCAAACTCTGACGCTTCATACTAGCCACCACTTGACTGCCAACCACAAACGCACGAATATCGACACCAGCCGACTCTCTAATAAACTCCTGAAGCAGCACGTTCGTGCCGTCCGAGTTGGTCAAATAGAACGCCTGCAGAACCGACTTGGCAGCCTTTTTAGTTTCCGCCAGAACCACGCCATTTCCGTGTGTACCACGCGCCAACTTAATAATCGCTGGCATACCACCAATCTCTTCAATGAGCGAATCAATGTCAGTCGCGTTTC
The DNA here is from genome assembly GCA_937935245.1 of uncultured Candidatus Saccharibacteria bacterium. GTDB lineage: Bacteria > Patescibacteriota > Saccharimonadia > Saccharimonadales > Saccharimonadaceae > Nanosynbacter. Next base: position 23,565 of record CALGXX010000006.1, read on the forward strand.
GGGAAAAGACCGTCTTCGGAATCGACACTCCCGCTTTAACTAATAACTGCGTTGAGCGTAATTTGTCCCGCGCTCTAGTAATCGCAATCGAGCGATTCATGAAAAACGCCTTCGGATACATCATCTCCAATTGACGCAAAACTGCCGTTCCATACTTCGTCATATGGCTCGCGATTCGCGGAATTACCACATCAAATTCACCAATTTCCTTACCCTTGTAAATAACCGTCGGATGCTTTTCATCAATTGAAACGTAACAGTTTTTATACTTAATAACTTTAACTTGATGACCGCGCTTTTCAGCCTCTTCTTTCAGGCGAAGCGTCGAATAATTAATGTTGCCGTTAGATAATATTGCAATTCGCATTATTTTTCCTCACCTTTCTGATGATATTTTTTATAAAATTCGTATGGATTCAATTTTACTTCTTCATTAAGACTAGCAGTTACGGACGGTTTTTTCCTGCGAACATTTTTTCTTGAGACATCCACTAGGAATTTTCCAGAAATCGACCGTCTTCCAATTAGCACCGGGAATTCATTCTTCGACCGATCGGATAGATTCATCAGCATTTTAATTTTTCGCCCACCAAGCTTCACCCAAAAATGCGTTCTATAACGAATCTGATTTTGACCCATTGCAGAGCGTACGCTAGCCACAGAATAATCAGTTCTCTTAAATACCTTACCATTATAATACGGCGAACCCTTACCAAACAAAGAAAACTTCAACGCTCCATCTTTATCAATGCGAATATTACTCGCCCAAACCGCACTGGAATCGGCGCCCGTATCAATTTTAGCTGGGACTTTTTGCGCTCGCTTGCCTAAGTCCACAAACTCAGTCGACCCAATAATGGCTTTTTCTTTCATACGTCAATATTATGGCATAATTTATGATATATATCAATATCCAAGCTGTGCTTATCTAAGAGAATAGTCCTCGTTTTTTCGCGCCCTTAAATTGCTCCAAAAGCTCCTTCTGCTTTTTGGTCAATTTAGTTGGCGTATCAACAATAACACCTACAATATGCGGACCACGAGATTCACTATGCAAGTGCGGCACGCCATGACCTGACAACTTGAAGTCGGTGCCGCTCTGAGTACCCGCTGGGATTTTCATCGTTATTACGCCGTCCACAGTCTCCACGTCAATCTCCGTTCCCAGTGCCGCATCAACCATAGAAATATGCTCTTCGCTAAGAATAATATTGCCTTCACGAGTGAATTTTTTATGCGCCTTAACACGAATGTGGACATACAAATCGCCTCTACTGCCACCAGCAACTGCTTCGCCACGATCGCGCAGACGAATTGTCGCGCCATCATCAATTCCCGCCGGAATTTTAATAGTGATATCCTGATTCTGTCGGATCGTGCCTTTTCCTCGACAAACTGAACATTCTTTTTCGGGAACTTTCCCCTTACCATGACAAGTTTCACAAACGACCGCTTGCTGAATTTGTCCAAATAGCGAATTCATCGTTCGAGTTTGCTGACCCGCGCCCTTACAGGTTGGGCACGTTTTCATTCCAAATCCAGGCTCGGCGCCATCGCCATGACAATGTTCACATTCAACATCCAGCATTAAACTAATTTTCTTTTCTACACCAAATACCGCGTCCTCAAAACTTAATGTTACACTAGTTTCAACATCACGCCCACGCGAACGACCATTGCCAGAACCGCCAGTTGCGCCACCGAAGAATTGGCTAAAAATATCACCTAGTCCACCGTCACCAAAATCAAAGTGAACGTTTTGACCGCCGAATCCACCAAATCCCTCAAACGGATTACCGGAAAAACCGCCACCAGATGCGCCACCCACGCCAGCGTGACCAAATTGATCATAACGCTGTCGCTTCTGTTTGTCTTTCAAAACTTCATAAGCCTCATTAATTTCCTTAAACTTAGCCTCGTCACCACCCTGCTTATCGGGATGGTATTTAATTGCTAATTTACGAAAAGCCTTTTTTATCTCATCTTCAGAAGCGGTCTTTGGAACGCCCAATATTTCATAATAATCACGCTTGCTCATACTCTATATATTATACGCGTTTAGCACTCTCAGTGCAAGAGTGCTAAGTCCAAAAAAAGGCCGCTCTTTTTATCGAGCAGCCTTCTTTGTAAATACGTTAGGTTTATTTCTCGTCGACAATTTCGCCTTCGACTGGCTCGTCTTTATCAGACTTTTTGTCGCCAGTCTCGTCAGCTTTTTTATCGTCGGCTGATTGTTGATACATCTTAGCCCCGATTGGCATAATCGCGTCATTCAAAGCTTTAATTGCAGCATCCAATTCGTCCTTATCTTCAGAATCTTTGTGCTTTTCAGCCTCTTCGACAGCCTTTTCAATCGCTTGCTTATCATCGTCAGAAATCTTATCCTTGAACTCGTCTGGCATTTTCTTTGCCTGATAAATAGCGTTTTCAAGCTGATTCTTTGTATCGACAGTTTCGCGCTTTTTCTTATCTTCGTCGGCATGAAGTTCGGCTTCTTTTTGCGCCTTCTCAATATCTTCCTTACTCATATTGCCAGAGTTTTGAATGGTGATTGATTGTTCCTTGCCGGTTCCCTTGTCCTTAGCCGTAACGTTAAGAATACCGTTGGCGTCAATGTTAAAGGTCACTTCAATTTGAGGTACACCGCGTGGTGCTGGTGCAATACCGTCAAGCACAAATCGACCCAAGCTCTTATTGTCATTAGCAAACTCGCGCTCACCTTGAAGAACGTGAATTTCCACCTGAGGCTGATTGTCCGCAGCTGTCGAGAAGACCTCGCTCTTACTTGTTGGAATCGTCGTATTTCGATCAATTAACTTCGTCGATACGCCGCCCATCGTCTCAATTCCAAGAGAAAGCGGAGTCACATCTAGAAGCAACACGTCCTTAACGTCACCAGCCAAGACGCCGCCTTGAATCGCAGCACCAACAGCCACAACCTCATCTGGGTTCACGCCTTGCATCGGATCTTTTCCAAAGAAATTCTTTACACGCTCGACCACAGCTGGCATACGAGTCATTCCACCAACCATAACTACATTGTTAATGTCGGACTTAGAAAGCTTGGCATCCTTCAAAGCCTTTTCTACTGGACCATCCAAGCGATCCAATAGGTCCTTAACTAAATCTTCCAACTTAGCGCGGCTCAAGCTCATCTCAAAGTGTTTTGGACCATCAGCATCGGCAGTGATAAATGGAATATTGACTTCATATTCCGTAACTGTTGACAATTCTTTCTTCGCCTTTTCAGCCTCGTCTTTTAGGCGTTGCATTGCTGCATTATCTTTACGAAGATCAATTCCTTCCTTTGATTTGAAGTCGTCCAGGAAGTAATTGACAATAGCGTTGTCGAAATCCTCACCACCAAGGTGCGTATCACCATTGGTTGCTTTAACCTCAAACACGCCGTCACCCAGCTCCAGCACAGACACGTCAAACGTACCACCACCAAGGTCGAACACTACGATAGTTTCGTCGTTCTTACCCTTTTCCAGACCGTACGCCAAAGCCGCAGCTGTTGGTTCGTTGATAATACGCTTAACTTCCAATCCAGCAATTTTACCAGCGTCCTTAGTCGCTTGGCGCTGTGAATCGTCAAAGTAAGCCGGCACCGTAATCACCGCTTCCGTTACTTTTTCACCCAAGAAAGCCTCGGCGTCAGCCTTAATTTTACTAAGAATCATTGCTGAAACTTCTTCTGGCGTGTATTCCTTATCGCCCATTTCGACCGCCACACCAGTACCTTTTTTAACAATCTTGTACGGCATGATATCCAAGTCTTTTTGCACTTCCTTGTCGTCAAACTTACGACCAATCAAACGCTTAACGCCGTAAATCGTGTTTTTTGGGTTTGTTACACGCTGACGCTGAGCAACTTGACCAACAAGTCGTTCACCCTTTTTATTAACCGCAACCACAGATGGCGTAGTACGATTACCTTCGGCATTAGAAATTACCTCTGGCTTTCCAGCTAGCATATACGCAAATGCGCTGTTGGTCGTACCAAGGTCAATACCAATAATTTTACCCATATGATTCCCCTTTCTGTTATGATCACATCTGGTCTATATCTTATATTCATTCTAGCACTCTTTCGTGGCGAGTGCCAACTATCTCAGTATAAATAATTAGCACTCTCATGTCAAGAGTGCTAATAGCTGTTTTATACAATTTAATTGCCCGAACGACGATACGGCCAATAAGTTCCTGGTCTTGTCCAAAAATCTATTTCAGGCCTTCCCCAATCAACTTCCGCCCATTCGGTTTTTCGCCACGGAAAGTCTGATACATCAAATGTTCTAGAGCCATATTCTCCTTTTGGATCAAGTACCGAGAACAGCTCGCCACTCTCCCACGGATCAGTACCAAAAACCGCCTTTTCTTGATAGCCACATTCTGCATTAAATGCGTGACACCAAGCGTTTGTGTCTGTAGCAACAAGACCATATTTCTTAGCAGCCTTGATTAATAAGCGCGTCATTGGGTTGTATGGTTGAGATGTATTAGGGTCATAATCAGGATCAACATCAGCAGATAATCTTGCCCATTGTCCGTGTCTTGGCGAGAAAGGAGCTTGATTTTCCGGAGCCTTGCCGTCCGATAATTGCGCTGGCCACGAAGGTTCTAATCCACGTGCAAAATTCGCCGTAGTAAATGCCAAAGCATGATCAATATAACCCCGACGTATTTCCGATATGCCAATAAAACCAAGCGAGTTGTGCATACAAACTACAGCAGAACCACCGCCCTGGCACTGTGTGGCGTAATTTGTCTTAGCCAAATCAACTAAACCAGGTTTTGCCAGAGAAAATCCTCCAGTAGCAGCAGTCCAGTGCTTTGGTGTACCATCCTTTGCGGGTTCCACAAAAAAATACTCACGCATAATACCTGTAGCTATGTCATAAATCGCCATACCAAGGTCACCATTCTGAGCAGGTTTTGCAAAATGCGGCCAAGGAATTTTACCTAATAAATAATGAGATATTTCATCTGCAGTAATTCCGTAACCGCGACATTTATCCATATATTGATATTCACAACGAGGATGAGACGAATCAACCAAATAAGTTGCAATTGGTCTAGTACCTTGCGCGCTAGTATTTATACCAGTCTTTGCACCAAACGCACCAGCACCCCATGGAGTTGGAGAATTGTCATCCATCCATTTTGCCATCGCGTCTGAGTTAGGGGCTAATGGCATATTACTGACATCTCGCTGCCAGATTGTTCCTTTGCCTATATAATTTGGCGCATACATCGACTCTAAAACAGCTCCGGGAAATTTATCAGCGTCTACGGTTACCCATTCTCCATTTCGGAATATACATGGTTCAGTCGCTAACCAGCGACCAGGAGTTGACTGCCAAACTCGCATTGTCATCTTATATAACCCCCAATACCTTAATGCCGCCTATGCGCAGAACACCACCAGGTGATGACCACATAAGAAACTTGATCCTATTGCCCCAAGAAGTCGTATCGTGAGTACCATCATATGACATAGAAGTCCCTGTAGGTGACGTTACGCTAATTATGCGATCCTTACGGCGAATCTTCCAAACGCCAATAGCAGATGCATCTCTTCTAAAAATTCCGCCTGGTATAGGACGAACCTGTATTTGAGTTCCGTCTATAAAAAATTGAATTTCCGGACCACCGCCACCCCTAATGTTATCTGTCATATTCAACGCGAATCCTGATCCACGAGAAGTTGGCCACTCTTTAACGTCGATATCTATTTCAACGTCGTCTGTTAGTGGCTCAATAATTTGAAGCAAATGAGAGTTGGAACTGCTGTGAATCTCATTATTACCCGCTAAAACTGAAACGGCCGTATATCCTACCGGCGCACACCAACGTATCCGACGAGCGCCAACGATAGGAAGCTCACGCCCATAACGTACATTATGTATAGTAGGCGCACTTGCCGGAACTAAAGACTCACCAGCTGTACCACGAAAATCATCAGCCGAAAGCAACTGAAGATTTGTTGGCTTACCATACACTCTCGTCCAGGTTGCATCGCCAATCGATAAATATCCCGGTAGTGCTTCAGCTGTAATTGTTACCGTGCGCTCACCACTACCAGGCACTGAAACCCGGCCACTTATAATATCTTGCCCCATTTTATAACGGAGGCCGACCATACTAGGGACAGTAACTGTATTGTCGGCTATGGAAAAGACGGTGGACTGGCACTAACCGGTATAGGCTGAGACATACCTGAATCTCGAGCCCAAATAACCGGCACGCCATACTTAGTCGTTTCTGTCGGAGGCGTAGACCCATACTCTATCCAATACCCCTGAGCCTGAGCCTGCATCTGAGGAGTCCATTGCGTAGTTCCACCACCACCCCCTCCAGTAGGAATTGCATTAATTTTTGCAACAAGCGGTGACGCCAACTTGTCTTCAGTAATTGCTGCGTTTTGAATAGCGTCTTTTCCAACAGTGGACGGCTTCAAATCTCCAGATTCTGTGTGAATTTGTCGCAAATATTCATTTAATATTATGCCCCAATTTCCATCGTCGCCACCAGGCTGCGGTAACCTTGCCATCTTATCCTCCCCGTATGCAAACTAACCTTTAGCTTTTATCCTATAATATATAATTACTGTAAAAATTGCAAAATATTATCAAATTACATACCGCCATAACGACTTGCACCATACGCAGAAGTTTTAGCAATAGCAACCTGACGAGGCTGCTTTTGCTGATACATAAAATCGACTATCGATCGCACAATCGTTCCACCGCCCATAACAAACAATCCTGCAATCCCAACGTTTTTAAGAAATTCCCGACGGTCCATCGGTTTCTCTAATAATTCGTTAACTTGAATTGGTGTGTTCATAGTTTCCTCTTTTTTTGTTTTTTCTATTGTTGTGGTAAATTATATCACCACATATTTAAGTATGCAAATATTTTACACAAGCTTTACAGATCTAGAAGGAACGGATACCGAAACAGACCGAGATGGTATAGAAAATCCATCCACCGATCGAGACAAAGATCTTCTTATTGGTACAGGTTTTGAGACTGTTTTCTTCGGAATAACCACCTTCTTATTTACTACTGGAGATGGTTTTTCTGTCTTCATTACCACGAATCCATCAAGCGAGCGACGATTAACTAATGCGCGATTCGACACTGGCTTCTTCACTAGAATTGGCGTCTCTGGCTCGGGACAAACAGACACTTTCTTCGCCTCCATAGGACGAGGTTTGATATCTTTTGCAGTATGATTTGCCGACTCATTATCTACGGCGACCGAACGAGTCAACAAACCGTCTTTCGATTTTTTATCTGCTCGCTTACGGTTTTTCAATAGGATAATTACTATACCCACTTGATACATCACAATCATCGGAGCCGCTAATAGCAATTGATTTACAGCATCTGGAGTTGGAGAGATAACCGCAGCAAACACCACAGACCAAAGAATAACATGCCGCTGACCAGACATTAACATCCGGGGAGTCATTGGCTTTATGCGATTTATGATTGTCATAAATAGCGGCAATTGAAATAACAATGCCCCAGCTAGCAAGTATGTCATCACAAATGAAAGATACGACTCAACCGTCAGCATAGGGCTGATGTTTTTCAAGTCAAAACTAGTCAAGAATTGAATAGCTGCCGGCAACGCTAGAAAGTATGAGAAAGCAACGCCAATAGCTGCCAGCAATAAAGAGCTTAGGGAATATCCAAGCACTCCTCGTAGCGTCGTTTTTTCGACCGCAGGCATAACAAAGCGATATATATGATATAGCGCAACAGGTAGCGCCCCAATCATCGCAGCATAAATACACACTTGTACGGCAAAATTAAAAGCACCCCCTGGCGTTAAATACACCAAAGATAGATTATTTCCAAGCGGCTTAAGTAATAACGCTACAATTTTATCGAAAAATGGATACACCGCCGCACCGGTTGCCAAAAAAGCAAGCGCAACAATAGCAAGTCGCCACTGCAACTCTCGAATGTGATCCATAAATACTGGCGATGAACCAGAAACTTGTGACGAATTACTTGTCTTTCGCTTCGCCAGATTGCGATGCACTACTCTTTTCATCATCCTCCTTGAACGCTGTCTTTAGCTCTCTTGCCGATGAACCGATACTTCGCGCCAACTCGGGCAATCTTTTTGCACCAAACAATATAAGTAAAATAACTAGTATTACAACCAGCTCCGGAACGCCAATCTGTGGCATAACACATCCCCCTTGTTTTTATAGTATTACTCCTCTATTATAGTAGTAATGCTTATAAAATCAATAGAGTCATGATGAGTAATCGAATTATATTTCACAATTTTTCCGCCACTTATAACTGTAGTAGCTACGGCGCAGGCAGTTATACTAATGGTCAGCCATGTACTACTACTGGTCACCAAGAAAGCCATCAAGGAAGTAGTACTTCATATCAGACTGTTACACAATCTGGTAATCTTCTCGAAAACACCGGAGAATCTTTATTTATAGGTCTTGCAATCGGTATATCTCTGATCGTTATTGCAATTATTCTATTGATAAATAAAAAGCGCCACTCCAAAAACAAGTAGCGCACTTATTTCATTATAAACGTCTATTACTGACGAGTGACTTTTACCATTGCGTCGCGAATAACTGAGCCGTTCAAAGTATAGCCGGCGCGAAGTTCCTCGGCAATAATTTCCTTATCTCCATCCGTTGATTCGTCAAATTGAACAGCCTGATGAAATTCAGGATTAAACAAAGTTCCGGGTTTGGCGTCAATTTTCTCCAAACCAATCTCCTTCAACTGCTTGTCAAGCTGCTTACTAAGACCAGCCACACCCTTAACCCACGCATTATCTTGAAGTTCCTCTGGGACGTTGACAACAGCTCGCTCAATTGTATCAATGACTGGCAACAATTTCATCACCGATTTAGTTTGACCCATTTGATGCGCCGACTGCTTTTCCATCTCCACGCGCTTACGATAATTCTCAAAATCCGCTCGAGTCCGCTGCAGATCCGACGTCAGCTCGGCAATTTCTTTCTCTAAATCTTCAGCTTTTTTATTCTTCGTCATTTTTTCCTCCTTTTAAACAGCAAGACCAGATCACCACCAACCGTACCAGGCTCAAAGGCTAAAATACAAATCGCTCCAATAATAAATATTATTATTGAAATTATTACAATCAGCCACGCCGGCAAACCACTTAATAGTCCACCAATCCATTCAGCCATTACAATACCTCCTCTAGCATCGCGCCCGTACGACGCACTAGCTCCATCGTTCGACGATAATTTTGTCGCGTCGGACCAATCACACCGATGTAATTATCGCCACCAGACGATGACTTAAATTTACTTATAATCAACGTAGCTCCACTACTTTTACCAATTGGATTTTCGCTACCAATAAACACATTTAACGGCTCATCCGGCGCCGCTTCACGCAGCCACGGTTCGATATTGTCAATCAATTTAGCAACCGCCTGAACATGATCGCCATCACCAAACTCTGGCTGACTGAATAACTGAGTCATTCCGTTCATATACAAACTCGAACCAAATGACGCAAAACCAAAATTACCAGTCATTTCCACCAAACCATCAACCGCTCGACGAATCGCTTTGTCTGAAGCATCAACATTTGAATTGACGTGCGCCTCAATTGCCTTCGTGCTACTATCAATACCGCTCGGCAATTCCGTCATTTGCGCTGCCGTGATTCCATTGACATAAAAACGATATCCCTTATCTGTCGGAATTCGACCCGCGCTCGTGTGGGGCGCTTCAATAAATCCCATCTCCTCAAGTTTTGCCATTTCACTGCGAATCGTGGCGCTACTCACGCCAAACAGTTTGGCTAGCGTTACGCTGCCAACTGGCGCCGCAATTTCAGCGTATTGTTCGATAATAGCGACAAGAATTGCTTGTTGACGTTCGGTCATAGTCCAATTATATCGCAAATCTAGCACTCATACAAGCAGAGTGCCAAGCCTTATCGTCTTTCCGTAAAGTAGCGCGCTGCATCTGAAGAGAACAACATCATGATCATAATATGCACACCAATTGAGATCAAAAGCAACATAATCGACGCATTAATTCGCCCAATTGTCACAGATAAAGATTCGGTGACAATAGCTAATGTCGCCACAGAAAGTAGCGAGATTCGCGCTCGGCTACTTCCTCGAAGTAACAGCCCAACCAGCACGATTTCCGCCACGACCAACAGTACATTAAAACCAGCCATCATTGACAGCATGGTATTCGCGGCATTTATATCAATTCCATCAATATTTGCAACCTGAACCAAAGTCGTCGGCCAGCTAGAAAAGTCCACCAGCATTTGCCCGATTGTGAATAACGACGCCAGAATCATTAGTCCGCCGCCAATTAAAATCTGCGGTGGTCGGCGACCCCAAAGCTCTTCCAATAAGGTTTCGTGATTTCGCGGATGACGATCATAAATTGTGCCGTCCATAATCACCCCGAGCCGCGTTGAAGCCGTGACATTATCGTCAGTCTTTATCCGACCAACTTCCAAAATCGGCAAATCGCCATCAGTGCGAATAGCATCTCCGAAACCGTTGCGCGAATGATAGCCCGTTGAAAAATCCTTTAATATCGTCACTCTAACATTTTTATTGTTACTTTTAACCGACTCAATGATATAATCTCGTTCAATATCAATATTCTCGTCAATCTTATGTGTGAACTGAAAAGTAAATAAAGAAAAGCCAATACTCTTATCGTATGTACCAGCCGCCAACCAATCAACTCGATGACCGCCAGGAAGAAGCCAGCCAGTTGGGCATCGCCAAAACCTAACATGATGACGACGCCTTGGGTTGCCGTCAACTTCCTGCTGATAAGCAAAGTCCTGCCGTCTGCCAAACAAAAATGCTGGCGACACCGGTGCATTTGGATAACTACGACCGCTCAGCACCGTAAGCACCATTTTCCAAGCTGATCTCGGAGTTATGTCATCCGCTAGAACCCAGCCAGCCTCAGTCATTGCCTTATGAAGCTTTTCTTCCGAGCCACGCACACTCAAATTGACAGGGTCGCTTAATACTCCGTCCGCCGTTCGCGTCCTGCCGATAAAATAGTTCGGCACGTACATATTGCTCAAAATTCGATGAAGCCTAGGCAGTGCCAAATACGCCACAATTATCCACACAACAAAGAATAAGCCAACTAGCCACCAGCCGCCCGTCGCCCAACCTTCTCTAAGCACCAACCACGCCAACCAAAACGACGCCAAACCCGCAAAGATAAAAAAGGATTGGTCTAACAATGTAGTCAAGGTCTTCAAGGAACGATCTTGCCTGGCTGCTATTTTTTTTGGAGTTTTTACTGAACTCATAGATTAATTATATCATTGAGGAGATTTCGAGCTACCAAACGCGCCTCGTCATCCTGACGCTTAAACACGTCGCCGCGCAAAATAATTTCCTCGGTCACTCGAATTGCTCGCTCCAAATCGTCATTGATAATCACATGATAATACGGAACTTCAAGCGCGTAAGCCAACTCTTTTATCGCCGAGGCATGACGCTTTGGCCACTCCGCTTGAAAATCTTCTTCAGTTGCGTAACGCTTTTTTAATCGCTCAATCCAAGTTTGGCTATTTGGCGGCACAATAAAAATCGCAATGCTATCTGGCGCCAATCGCTCATATTCCTCCACGCCCTGAACGTCAATGTCGGTAATTGCCACGCGGTTCTGATCATGCGCTAATTTCAGCTCAGCCACTGACGTCCCATAAACCGTACCGTGAACAAACTTCGCTTCGATGAATTCATTATTTTGTAGCATATTTTCGGCAGTTTGCGAATCAATAAAATGATAGTCAATTCCATCTTGCTCGGCACATCCGTTATTTGCGCGTGGCGCGCGCGTAGTGTGAGAAACAATATCGCGAAACTCTGACGACTTCAGTAATTGTTTTTTTATCGTGTCTTTGCCCGCACCAGAAATTCCCGCAAGCAGCGCAATTTTTGTACTTTTAACCAACTCAATTGTCGATTCAGTTGGCTGATAATTTGCAATAAGGTCTTCAATACTTGGCATAATATTTACCTATAATAACTCATCAAGTACAGATTGCCAATTGAGAAATTCAGAACTTCCAAAACGAATAAGCCGACCAGGAAACTCGCCCGCACCATTCGCCGTCCGATCGTCAATCAAAATATCGCCTCGACTCAAATTCTTTGCTGACGAAAAAATAACCTTACGGAAGAAAACATTATCCGAACCTTCGCCGCCAAAATACTTTTTCACCCACGCCAATTTATCACCCAAAGCCGTCGGATTTTCCCATGGAGAAGAAGATAAAATATATAAATCATATTTGTCTTTCAGGGCGTAAACCGCATCAATAGCTCCAGGCACTGGATCCATCAAAGAAAAAATTCCTGGAATATTATCGTGCTGGCCAGCAAACTCATCAATCAACTCAGGCGATATCTTTGTTAAAGCAGATTTGAAATCCGCCAAAACGCCATCCATATCAATATAAACAATAGGTTTTTTCATAGTTAATCCCTTTTCAGCATCACCATAAACGCTTCGCTCGGTATGTCGACTTTACCAAAGCGTTTCATTCGTTTTTTACCGCGCGCTTGCTTGGCGAGAAGTTTCTTTTTACGACTGACATCACCGCCGTAAAGATAGCCCGTAACGTCTTTTCGATAAGCGCCGATGTTTTCCCTGGCAATAAATTTACCGCCAATTGCCGCTTGCAACGAAACCTCAAAACTCTGACGCGGCACGACTTCCTTCAATTTCTTAACAATCTCACGCCCCAAATGCTGTGATTCTGACCGATGACACATCACGCTCAACGAATCAACCATTTCGCCCGCCACATAAAAATCGACGCGCACCAAATCTTCCACTTGATAATCTGCCAACTCATAATTAAACGAACCGTAGCCGCTGGTAATAGATTTCAATTGGTCATAAAAATCCGTCAACAAATTCGCAAGTGGCGCCGCAAATGAAATCAGCGCCCGCTCGTCGATGTAACTCAGGTTTTTCTGGCGACCACGCTTACTCACAATCAGCTGAATCACCGCACCGATGTAATCCTGTGGCACAACAATTTCGCCGTCAATCCACGGCTCGCGAATCTCTTTTATCTGCGCTGGGTCGGGCAATTCACTAGCAGACTTAATATCCAGCTCCTCGCCATTCGTCAGACTCACTTGATAATCGGTACTCGGATTGGTCACAATTAAATCCAAATTATACTCACGCTCCAATCGCTCGCGAATAATGTCCATATGAAGCAGACCCAAAAATCCAATTCGCACACCATAGCCCAGCACTGGCGAATTCTCCGGCTCAAACTGCAACGCCGAATCGCTCAGGCTCAACTTTTCAATTGCCTCTTTCAGGTCATTATAGTCTTCATTGGACACCGGGAAAAACCCCGCATAAACAAACGGCTTAACTTCTTTATAACCTGGAAGTGGTTGGACGGTAATTTCTTTGATCATATCCTCGGTAGATATTATACCATTTTTATTATGGAGAAAGATCGTCTTCCGGTATGCAGTTTCGTCTTTTGCTAATTGTAGGATATACTTTTTCGCTAACGTCTAGCTCTATTTTTTTCGCGAAAACAACTGACGATCCACTATCGCCCATGCCGCCAGCATAGCATAATTAGTAATCTTGCCTGCGTCAATCATACTCTGCACGTCAGCGATCGGCAACCACTGCGAAATAATCTGCTCTGCGTCGTCCGGCTGATGCTGATAATCCGCTCTGGCGTATTCCCCGTAGACCACATATAACTTAGCGTTAGTACGACGGTTGTCAGGATAGAACCATCCACATTCTCGCAAATTATTCATAGCGACACCAGACTCCTCAGCCAACTCTCGCCGCGCAGCT
>CALGXX010000007.1 GCA_937935245.1 uncultured Candidatus Saccharibacteria bacterium
TGTCTTCGATCGCTAATCCGAAGCGCGTGCTGATTATGGGCGGCGGCGATGGTTTGTTGGCTCGGGATGTTTTAAAATATCCCAGCGTTGAGCATATTACGTTGGTCGATATCGATGAGGTGATGACTAATCTGGCGAAAACTAATCATCTTCTCACCGATATAAATCAGTGCTCGTTGCATGATCCACGCGTTTCCATTGTCAATCAAGACGCTTTTCAATTCGCCTTCTCTACTAAGGATAAATATGATGTTGTGCTGATTGATTTGGTGGATCCGTCGAATGAGAAATTGGCCAAGTTGTACTCCGAGCAATTATATCGTCAAATCGGTAATATTTTAACGGAGCGTGGCGTTATGGTGACGCAGGCGACGTCATCATTTTTCTCTCCGCATGCTTTTTATATGGTGGCAAACACCGTCAAATCATCTCGTCCGGAGCGATACGTGACGGCGTTTTCGGTCAATGTGCCGTCATTTGGCGAGTGGGGTTTTGTGATGTCTACGCCGCAAGCCGAGGTCGTGGCTAGCCAGCCATTACCGAAAAACCTACGATACCAAAACCAGAAATTGCTCACTTTCCTGACTAAACAAAACGCCGTATCGGTGCCGTCTGGACCGACTTCTACGTTGGTTTCTCCGCGAATTACCGACGTTTACAATTCCGATATGCGTCAGTGGCGATACGAATAGTTTTTAGTCGGCGGTAGTGCTCTTTTTTCGACGTCGACGTCGTCTTTTTGGTGTGGCTGAAGCTAGCGGTGTAACTGTGCTAATTGCGGTTTCTGTAGGTGTGTTATCGTTGCCGCGAATTTGCAAAACAACTTCGCCATCGTTTGCTGCGGGTTGCTGCTTTTCCGGTTGGCTATTGACCGCTGGAGCGTTGTTTGCGGGCTGCGGTTGAGGTTTGGCTGGTTGCTTTTTTTGGTTGCGAATAGGCTTTATTGTAGCATCAATTTCCTTCTCGACATCTTCCCTGTTTCGCGAATACATGCGACGCGAATGTTCAATAATGTGCGGCGTGTTGTCGGCTTGGCTTGGCGGAAGTTCCAATGTGCGGGCAGAAAACGCGGGAGTTTTCTCGCCGCCGATAACCATATTGACAACAAAATTACGATTGTGCATTTGAAGTAGGTCGATTGCCTCGAAGTTTGGCTCAAACTGCTTGGCAAGAATCGGTGCATCGTCAGCAGAAACTCGGAAGGAAATCATGGTGCCGACGTTTCCGAAAACCGCATCGCGAACCGTGTCGCTCATCTGGGAAATGTACTGGTTGGCAACGGTCAAATTAAGACCATATTTTCGAGCCTCGGATAGAATGGTCGCAAACGAATCGGTGGCGAAGTTCTGGAACTCGTCGACGTAAAGATAGAATGGACGGCGGTCGCGGACGTCAGGAATGTCACTTCGAGACATAGCGGCAAGCTGGATTTTTGTGACCAAGAACGAACCGAGTATGGCGGCATTATCTTCACCGATAAGACCTTTGGACAGATTGACGATTAGAATCTTTCCTTCGTCCATAATCTGGCGAATATTGAACGTGGATTTCGGCTGTCCGATAATATTGCGAATGATTGGATTGGCGGTGAAAGCCCCGACTTTATTTAAGACTGGCGCAATTGCCTCGGCGACAAACTTGTCATTCCAACTAGCAAATTCGACATTCCAGAATTGTAGAACCACGGTGTCGCGACAATAAGTCAGCGTTTCTTTTCGGAATTCCTTATCTGTTAGCATACGAGTAATGTCAAGCATCGTCGCTTCTGGTCGATCCAGCAAAGCCAAAATTGTATACCGCAAAATATACTCAAGCCGCGGTCCCCACGAATCGCCGAAAATGCGCTTCAAAACGCCGATGATCTCTGATGAAATGTTGGTTTTTTGGTTCGGGTTTGTGACTTCCAGCGGGTTGAATCCCAGAGGATACGCGGTGTCGGCTGGATTAAAATAAATCACGTCGTTCAATCGGCTGCCGGGGATAAATTTCATGTTGTTGATCGCGAAGTCGCCGTGCGGGTCGATGATGGCATATCCTTGATTATGGAAGATGTCGCTTAAGGCGAAGAGTTCTAGTAGTCCGCTCTTCCCGGCGCCCGTTTGCCCGATTATGTAAACGTGGCGTGAGCGGTCATAGCGCAACATACCGAATTGGTGGCTGATGCCGCGGAAGTTGGTGACGCCAAAGGCAGAAATTTGGTCATCGTTGACGTCTTCGCCGGTTAAGACTGGCAATTTGGATGGCGGCTCTGCGGTCTTGGAACTTGCCCAAACTATATTTGGCGTTTCAACGTTGGTGTGTGGCAAGTGAAAAACTGACGCCAATTCTTCTATGTTTAAGATGAACCCGTCGCCGATGAATGAACGCTTGCGATATTTATCAATAAATTCTTTGCCAAACGCGCCCTTGACGGCACGAAATCCGTTGAGATTTGTCGAATTGAACTGCTTAAATGTACCGACAAGCGCCTGCATACGAAGCTTGGCATTTGTCTGACTTTCGCCCATATAAACCAAGCGGATTTTTACTTCATATCCGAGCTTGGTCGCTTTTTTCTCTGCTTCAGAAATGCGAGTTTTATCGCGGTCTGATAGCTCGATTTTGGCTGATTGCCCGACTCCCTGCTCTGGCGGTTGCCATAACGCGCCAAGTACACCAATTAGCCACTGCATACTGCCGCCGAATCCTGGCAAGGAGAACATTCGTCCGTTTTTTATACTATTGATATATCGATCTGCGGCGTTTTGCCAGTCATCTGGGATTGGTCTGACTAGCACCTGAATCCACAATTCCTCACCGGTGGTTTCCAGTTTTGCTAACGTACCCGTAATGCCCGCCAGCGGGTCGACTTCGAAGTTTTGGAAAGTGCGAATCGGGAGGAATTCATCTGTGGTTAATGTCAATTCTGTCGAGTAAGCAACTTCGTGGTCGCGCTCGTGCTCGGTATAATCTTCGTCGGCTTGGTGAATTTGAACGGTTGGATATTGAGAATAAATCTGTCCTTCGACAAAGCTCTGCAAGGTTTTTGGTACCCAAACGTAAAAGCGAATTTGCCCATTGACTGAGGCGATTTCAAAACTAATGTGTTCTTGGTGTCCGCCAGATAATCGTAATTCTTTATTATCGCGAAGAATTCCGTGCAGTGAAGCGAATAACTGTTCGGCGGCAAGTTCTTGCTTGTCATTTGTGCGTGGGATTTCCAGAACCAAAAGCACGCTCTCAACTGGGGTAAAATCTTCTATCTTCCGATAATTCCGCCACGTCAAAAACATCAGGACTGCCACGATTGGTATCCAAACATACCATTGCAATAACGTACCGATGATCCAAGAAATAATCTGCATTATGTGTAAATTATCTCACCTCTGAAAGAAGTTTGCAACTTAGCTTAAGCGGCTTCTTCAAAAACGTATGTGGCTTTAGCGACGCGTTTGAATTGCGGCTTTGATTGAAGGTTTAATAGAATAGTAGTCTCCTTGACTTGTCGTTTGTCGAGGACTTGACGGACGATTTCATCGCGGTGAAGCGGAGTTTCGGAATTTTTCAGAATATCGGTAATGATATCTGCTACAGTTCCGCGGCTGTAGCCCCAGCTGGCAAGCGCGTAAATACCGCGACCGATTAGAACAAAGCGCTTATCTTTAATAAGTTCATTGTGAATTGCCTGCGTCGTGACGCTTCGGCGGTTAAATTCGCTATCCCGAATTCCCTTGGCGATGTCGGAAAAATGCATCGGTGAGCCATTCGTGTCCAAAACAACGTAGATTTTATCGCGAATGTTCTTTGGGTTGACCGCTGGCCATTTGGCTAGTCCCCACTGATCGTTTAAGCTGGCCAATTTTTTACTAACGGTAGCCAAGGCTGCAATGTTTGAAGGATGTTCGTAGTCCAATTTTTTGTGCAATTCTTCCGCGGTAACGGGCTCGCCGTGTTTTTTGATCGTTTTGACAACCTCTTCGACTCGTGCTCTAATTTGCTTTTCATTGCCGAGAGTGTCAATTGCTGCCGCTTGATAGTAATCGTCATTCTCTGTAACAATCGTGATATTTTCTGCTAGCTCAGAAATGAACGCCACACGAGCGCGGTCAATTGCAGTAGCTTCTTTACCGAGGAAATGTGACGCCAAATCCTGCATGCGCGCAACTCGTCCCATCTCAGACAAACTCGAAGTAATTTCTTTTTCCATAGCAATAACCGAAGGAAGTTCTCCCTCGGCGACAGCTGCACGTAGACGCGTTAAGATTGCTTTTTCTAGCTGACGAACGCGCTCGCGAGTAATGCCGAACATATCGCCAATTAACTCTAACGTTTCTTTTCGGTCATACAAACCAAATCGTCGAGAAATAATTTCCTTCTCGCGTTCTTGCGGAATCTTAGAAATAATAGTATCGACGACAGAATTTAATTTGGCGCTTTGCTCGGTTTTTGCTGTCTCGCTCATGCTACTAGAAACATCCTCTCTGCCTCACCACAGGTTATATTGATTGAAAATATGTTTTTAATTATACAATTGCATTTGACAAAAGTCAATAGATAAATGCCATAATTGCTGATATAAATTATAGCATTTATTTTACGTTTTTTGCAATAGATTATATGAAGAGTTTTTATTATCCGGAATTATTGGATAGTATGGAAAACGCTATTTCTTTTTAGCGGATGTTTTGGAGGCTTTTTTAACTACGCGTTTGCGAGTTGGCTTCGCTGTTGTGGCGCTTAATAGCTCCAGAGCTTTTTCGTGAGTAATAGTTTTCGGATCCGTGTCTTTAGGAATTTTGACATTTTTGGTGCCGTTAGTGATGTATGGACCGAATCGACCATTGAGAACCTTAACTCCATCTGGAAACTCGGCAATATTCTTAGCGGCTTCGGCTTCTAATTTGGCGGCGTAAAGTTCGCGCGCTTTTTCTAAAGTAATGCTGTGAGGGTCTTCCGGCTTAATGGAAACGAATAATTTACCGACTTGAATGTATGGACCGAATCGTCCAATATTCGCCTTAATGTCTTGGCCGTCCTCTGTTTGACCAACGACGCGAGGTAGCTTGAACATTTCCAGCGCTTGCTCCAGAGTAACTGTCTCAATTTTCGCGCCCTTTGGCAGCGGCGCAAAACGTGGCTTTTCGTCGCCATCAGTTTCGCCAAGCTGCAACATCGGACCAAATCGCCCAAATCGCGCGATAATCGGCTTATTTGTCTTCGGGTCAATTCCCACTTCGCGATTGGCGCCGACTTTACTTCGGTCGATTCCGCCAGATTGCTCAATTAATTTATGGAAAGGCGTGTAAAATCCGTGCAGCATTGCGCTTTTTTCCAGATTGGCGCCGGCAATTTTGTCAAATTCTGTCTCAACGTTGGCGGTAAAATCGTAATCGACAATTTGCGTAAAATGATCCGTCAGGAAATCGGCAATCAGTTCGCCGCTTGGCATTGGAATAAGCTTGCCGCGTGTCGAGCCGGTTTTTTCCTGGACAATACTTCGACTGACTTCCTCGCCGTTATAGTTCAGGACAATTACGTCACGCGGTTGACCTTCGCTGTCGCCCTTTTCAACGTAGCCGCGAGTCTGAATAGTGTCAATAATCGTGGCATATGTGGATGGACGTCCGATTCCAAGCTCCTCCAGTTTCTTGACTAGCGAGCCTTCGGTGTAGCGAGCTGGCGGTCTGGTGAATGTTTGGCGAGCCGTAATATCGTGAGAATTGACTTCATCACCAGACTGTAACTTCGGTAGAAGTTCATCTTTATTGCCGCCGTAAACGCGCAAAAATCCGTCAAATGTAATGACTTCGCCCTTTGCCTCAAACTGAGCAGGCTTTTTGCTTTTTGGTAATTTTTCACCCTTGATGTCGATTGTAATAGTTGTCTTTTCTAGCTTCGCTGGCGACATTTGTGACGCTAAAGTTCGGCGTCGAATTAGGTCGTATAATTTCTGGTCATAGCTATTATTAGATGCGGTTTCCAGAGTGATGTCTGTCGGGCGAATGGCTTCGTGAGCTTCTTGGGCAGACGCAGATTTGGTCTTAAATTTGCGAACCGTTGAGTAATCTGGACCGTAAAGACGCTTGATAAAATCGGTGGCCGCCGCGATGGCTTGACCGCTCAAATTCACCGAGTCGGTACGCATATAGGTGATTTTTCCGTCTTGGTATAGCTTTTGTGCCGAAGCCATGGTTGCTTTGGAGCTGAAACCAAGCTTAGAGTTGGCCTCCTGTTGCAAGGTTGACGTGGTAAATGGTGCCGCTGGATTGCGCGTTCCGGGGGTTTTTGAGATATCGCTAACAACAAATTCGGCAGGTTTCAGACTATTTAAGAACTCGTTTGCCGCTTCTTCTGTATCGAATTTTTGATTAAGTTCGGCCTTGAATTCTTGATTGTCGTGAATAAAAATGGCGGTAACTTTGAACTGAGAATTGCCCTCAAACTTCATAATTTCTCGTTCGCGCTCAACTAGTAATCGCACTGCTGGACTCTGAACGCGACCAGCCGACTTGCCGCCCGGAACTTTCTGCCAGACGACTGGGCTGAGCTCAAAACCAACCAGTCGGTCAAGGATTTGCCTGGCTTGTTGCGCTTGAACCAAATTCATATCCACGGTTCGCGGATTCTTAATTGCATTAGTTATGGCATCTTTGGTGATCTCATGAAAAACAATTCGCTTAGTCGTCTCAATAGGAAGATCCAACACCTTACATAAGTGCCAAGCAATGGCCTCTCCTTCGCGGTCTTCATCGGTTGCGAGCCAAACATTTTCCTTGCCAACTGCCTTGACATTTCTCTTTAGCTCGGTGATAACTTTCTTTTTTTCAGGATCAACTTCATAGATTGCAAAAAAATCGTTAGCCACGTCAATCGGCGGTGTTCCATCCTTCGTCTTTTTAACAATCGAGCGAATATGCCCCACGCTAGACAGGACGTGAAAATCCTTGCCGAGATATTTCTCGATGGTTTTAGCTTTGGCTGGTGACTCGACGATAACGAGATTTTTCATAACTTTATATTATAACAAATCGATATGTAGCTACAACCGCAAAGTGAATTATTACGAGCGACCACTGAGGCGACCGAGCATTGCCATTGATCCGAGGCTGCGCTTAACATCTGATATTTGGCGTGGCTTTTCTTTTTCCGCGTTGCCTTTGACTGCTCGCTTTATATAGGTGCATGTTGCGTGCGCAGCGAACGGAAGCGAAGCGGCGAGTGCTCCAGCTCCTAGTTTGCGTAGAATCTTGGCAGGCTTTGGATTGTCGGTTCGCTTGTCTACTAATTCGGCGGCGGCATAAGCGACTAAGGCTGCTGTCTCCATAGCTAGCCCCACCTTCCCTGATTTGGTCGGTCGAGTTTCAGCTTTCTTGTCACTACGTAAATTGGTAATTCCTGTAACCCCAGCGTTTATCGAGTTTAGTAGCGCAACAATGCCAAGAACATGCTTTGGAGCCAACCCCTTTTTATACATTTCATAGAGAATTTTTGCCATAACTATTTTGTCTGTTGTGGCATCTAAGGCTGCTCCAAAATTGCTGGTCTGCCCTGTCATGCGTGCTACTTTGCCGTCCAGAACGTCAGCTAATCGCCCGACCGCGCATTCCGCCAGCCCTTCAGGTGTATCGATTTTCTCAGATCCGTGTATCGCTAAAGCGGCGCCAGTTACGCTTATCAAATTAGGGATGGTAAAAACGTCTTTGGCGACTTTACTGGCGGTAGGAGATGTTTCTCGGGATTTTTTCATAGTTCGTATAATAACATCAATTTGTCAAAGTAGCAATATTATCGTAATGTCCAGTTGTTCGCCCCGAGAGGTTTGATAACACCGTTGATTTCCAGCATAGTTAACGCCGTGGCAAAATCTGACGCGGATAATCCTGATTTTTGTTGAATTTCGTCGCCGTCGCGCAGTCCTTCTGAGATGAGTTTTATGATAATAGCCTCTTCAATTGTTGCGCTGGCTGCTAATTCTTGGCCGTTGTCTTTTTGCAATTTCTCTGGCGCGATGATTGATAAAACATCGTCGGCGTCTGTCACCAAATACGCCCCTTGTTTTAATAAAGTATTGCAGCCAGCCGACAACGGGCTGGTTATGTTTCCGGGAACTACAAACAAATCTCTTCCCTGATTCAGTGCATGCGAGGCTGTGTTTAATGTGCCGCTTCGCTCGGTGGCTTCAGTGATAATAATTCCGTCAGCTAGCCCGCTAACCAGCCGATTACGCTCCAGAAAGCTCCAACGATTGACTATTTTATTATCGCCCTTCATCCATTCCGAAACGACCGCGCCACCTTGCTCTATGATGCTTATGGCTAATTGATAATTGGTCCGCGGTGAAATATCAGGAAGCTCGTTTGGAACGACCGCCACGACCGTTCCGCCAGCTTCAATCGCAGCTTTTTGGGCAATGCAGTCCACTCCTAGCGCCAGCCCGCTCACGATTACACACCCAGCTTTTGCCAGATCTGTTGCCAATCGCTCGGTGACTTCTTTTCCGTAGGCAGACGGCTTGCGGGACCCGACGATTGATACGACGGGCGCATTTGTTTCTGGCAATTTTCCCATATAACATAAGCTTTTTGGTGGATTGGCAATATGTGCTAATCTCTGGGAGAAAATATGCTCATCTGGTGTAATTCTATTGATTTCCATAAAAAATGTGGTAAAAAGTATTGACACTTTGTCAAATGTTTGCTATAATCAAGGACGATTGGTTAAGTAATCATTAACCAAACGCACCTTATACCCCCTATTCTAACTATATGTTAGGTTGCGCGCAATGGCATTAAGTATTCTTACCCTCCACTTTTTGCGGTTCAACGTTACGCGCATACTAACCCCTTTAACTGCCCTTTTTCAAAGGCGACATCCGTTGAGGCGAGCACTAATTGGTGTTGATAATAGTCAGGCGCGGACTTTTGGAGTTTTAGTCGCGACGCTTCGCTGATACGGTAGCTCGGGTGGGTTGAAGGGTAAAAAAGCGTCAGGTGATGCCCACCCTTACCTGGCGCTTTTTTGTTGGGAAAAATTATTTATTTTCTATAATATGTCGGCACTTTTCGCAAATACCTTCCAGCTCAAAGTGGTGTTTTGTGACTATGAAATTATGTTTTTTACCGATGAAATCTATGAGTTTTTCGAGCTCTTGTGATTGTATAGGTTCGGCATTTTGGCAATTTATACAGTATAGATGGTGATGATGTGGTATAAACGGTTCTGCTAACTCGTAATAATTCTTCCAGCCAATAGTTATAGTGTTTATAATGTTCAGATTATCGAACATCAGCAGCGTACGGTAAATGCTGGCACGGTTAATGTTTTTGCAGTTTTTCGCAATATCACCGACCGTAAGAGGTACGTCTGAATTTCGCAGGATATCGAATATTTGCTGGCGTGGTTTTGTCAGGCGAAGATTGTGGCGTTCGAATATTTCATTTAGCATAGTGCTATCAATAGTTTATAACTTATTGCAACAAGTGTGCAATAGACTTACAGCCCGAGCAATTCATAAGGATATTTGGGTTGGTTGATTTTTGTGATGTGTGCGTCGGTTATGACGTATTCGGCTTGGCTATTAACGATTTTTTGCGACAATTTACCCTTGATGATTAGCCATGTTCCATCTGGGTAGTCTGTTGAAAAGTTTTTCTCGACCAGGATTTTCATAGGCACGCTGTCAACAGTGCAGCAACTTATAACGTATCTGGCAATATTGAAGTAATTATAGCCGTAGTTTTTTAACAGATCATTTGAAACGAAGCCAGTTATGGTGATATCTTTGCCGTTAAAATAAGAGGCTTCTTTGCAGGAATTTATGGCGGTTCTCCAGCGATTTATTGAGATCGTAGAAGAGTCTTCTTTTGGTTGAGGTGTTTCGCAACGACTTTCGGGCTCAATAATCGCAGGACTTTCTTTTTGCGCGAGACTGCTCGGGGAGAGTGATTTTGGTGGCAATATGTAGCCGATTGATAATATAATTATTGCAAAGTAAGATATTGGGGCAATTTTTTTCAAGCCAATTCTAGATTTGTCTTTTGCGGGTTTATTTTTTAATTGCAACATTATATCAATAAGCAAAAGTATGACGCCGATTACGCTAATTATGACCGCGAATGTGTGATAGCGTGGATGAACGTAAAAGCCGAGTTGGTCGCGCCAAGCTAATAGCAAAATATATACACAAACGACAATTCCGCCAATTGATTTGGTAAGGTTAGCGTACATATAAATTAACCCCCAGCCCGACAATTAGTGACAAGACGAATACAATTAAGGTAATTGTTGCAATAAATTTCCAGCGAAAAGTTGTTTTTAACAACGTAATCATTTTAATGTCTATCATCGGTCCGAATAGCAAGAAAGATAAAATTGAGCCTGTTGTGAAATTTCGCACGTAAGCCAGTGCGAAGAACGCGTCGATGCTGGAGCATATCGAAATGACGAAACTTAGCGTGATCATGGATATGACTGATAGGAAAATGTCGCCGCCGACGGCATTTATAATGAATCGTGGAACGAAGATTTGTGTGGCGGCTGCGATGCTTGCGCCTAAGACCAACATAGTAAATAATTGCCAGAATTCATTACGTGATGAGCTGAATAAGTTTGACAATTTTGAACCGTGATTATGAGAGTGGCAAAGTTTTTCAAACTCTGGATTAATGACGGAATCTTCCTTAAAAAAGCTGACGATAAAAGCGGTTATTTGTACGATAATTAGCGCAAAAATAATTCGCCACCAAACCATTCGGGTGTCAAAACTGAAGGCGGTCATGGTTGAAATTATGGTTATCGGGTTTATGATTGGTGCGGCAAAAAGAAAACTGACAACGTCGGCAGGTTTTAGGCCGTTCGCTATTAAACTACGTGCAATTGGCACGTTACCACATTCGCATACAGGTAAAATTAGCCCGATCATAGAGAGTGTAATTCGTCGAAGAAAGGCGTTTTTTGGCAATATTTTGAAGACATCTTTTGATGATAAAAAGTACCTGATAAGCGCGGATATGATAATTCCTAAAATTAAGAATGGGACCGCCTCGACAATTACGCTTAGCGTCAGTGTGATGAAATCTTGTAATGACGGAAGTAATTTATTGCACCATTCTGCAAATTCTCCGTTTAATAACATGACGCCGAATCGTGAGCTGAATTGATAAATAGAAATTATAAGGACGCCAAAAACCACCCAACCGATCAATTCGCTGTTGGCTGATAAAAACTTTTTTATGCGACTATCTGGCGATTTTTGTGCCATATATAAAATTATACTCCATGCTTATGCTATACTAAATCAATATGAAACATCTTTTACATTCACATCATCCGTTTCGGATTTTCTGGTTTTCAGTCCTATTGACCTTAGGTCTGGGCAGTTTGATTTTTAGCCATATAGGCGTTAGCGGTCTTTGGCTATTCACTATTTTGGTGGTTTTGGAAGTCACGTTTAGCTTCGACAACGCGGTGATAAATAGCAAGGTTTTGGCGGGAATGAGCCAAGTCTGGCAGAAAGTCTTCCTGACGGCTGGTATATTTGTGGCGGTGTTTGTCATTCGATTTATATTGCCAATTGCTATTGTGATGATCGCGAGCGGTCACGGATTTATGGATGTTGTCAATCTAGCGCTTCATAAGCCTGTTGAGTACGGCAAAATCCTGCACGAGGCGTCGCCGATGATTGACGCGTTTGGTGGTGCGTTTTTGATTATGATTGGGCTTAGCTATTTCATCGATTACAACAAGCGTGTTCACTGGATGCGACATGTTGAGCCGATTTTGGCGAAGGCTGGGCGATTTGAGAATTTTAAGGTGTGTATAATGCTTAGCGTGGCGGCTGTTCTGTATTTTACGGTCGAGGCGCCGCATAAATCTTTGGTGTTGATTTCAGCGGTTCTTGGAATTGTGTTGCATATTGGGTTGGAACTATTTGGGTCATTTTTCCATGAAGATGACGCGAAATCTGTTAAGATTAAAACCGGTTGGGCGGCGTTTGCTAGCTTGTTATATTTGGAAGTTCTGGACGCTAGCTTTAGCTTTGACGGTGTGATTGGTGCGTTCGCCATCACTAACAGCGTGCTACTAATCGTGGCTGGACTGGGCGCTGGAGCAATTTGGGTTCGATCACTAACCGTATATTTATTGCGAACAGGCGCGCTTAGCAAATATAAATATCTGGAAAATGGCGCTCACTGGGCAATTATGGCGCTCGGCGTGATGATGATTGCCAAATTATTCCACTTGGAATTGCCGGAATGGGCGACGGGCGGCTTGGGCTTATTGTTCGTGAGTTTGGCGGTCGGCAGCAGCATATTGGAAGCCCGATCGATCAATCTGCAAGAAGCTGCGGCTGTGAAATTACATCAAGCCGAAGAGCAATTGAAGAGCGGCGCTTCAAAAATTGTGCCGCGAAAACGACGCTAGAATCTGTTTAATATTTTATACTGAACGGCTCGATAGTTCCGTTGATGAATCTCTCGATCAAATTAATTGATTCGGGTAATATCCAGCTTTGGAGAATCTTTTGCTCGTCTGAGTTGAATTTACCCAGGACAAAATCTACGTCACCAACTTGACGTCTGAGCAAATTGTCTGTGCCAATACGAATATGCCAAAAATCTGATCCGACGTGGGCGTGAAGAGATTTTAATCCGTTACTGCCCGCGTCTCGTCCGCCTTTGCGGGTTCGAATTTTGCCAAAGTCCAGCGCCGTGTCGTCGTGAATAATTAGTAAATCGTCCAATGTCAATTTGTAAAAATCTAAGATTGCTCGGGCGGAAATTCCGACCTCATTGTAAAAAGTAGTTGGCTTAACCAGCAGGATTTTTTCTCCAGAAATATTGAGTTCGGCGATATCCGCGGAAAACTTCGGCTTATTCGAAAAGGTTTTCCCCTGCTCTGACGCAAATTTATCAATAGCCAAAAACCCAGCATTATGCCGCGTGTTGGTGTATTTTTCGCCTGGATTTCCCAATGCTAAGATGACTTTCATAGACTTAGTATATCACCTTGTGAAAATGACGTATAATAAGCATATGGCAAAACGCGACGATGATTTAGAATTTAGCATTAATGCGCCGTTTGATGATGGGCGAGCGATTGTCGATAAAGTTCCGTTGTATTTGGTGAATGGCTCGTTGGGCGCTGGGAAAACTAGTGTCCTTGAATTCTTATTGCAACAAAGCGACTATAAGGGTTCTCGGGTGATTGAGAATGAATATGCTAATGAAAACGTTGACGGTTATCGGTTGGAAAAGCTGGCGGATATCGTGACGACTTTGGCCGGCGATTGTGTTTGTTGTTCGTCGAAGCATGCATTGACGCGGATGCTACTCGACTTTTGCCGCAATTCCCCCGCCCCAGTGTTTATCGAAGCTACTGGCGTGGCGCGAACGATGAATTTGGTTGAGAAATTAATTAATGCGCAAATATTCAATAAGTACGAGTTGGCACAGAGTTTTTATGTTATTGATGCACATGAGATTTTACGTGGAATTGAGCCGGCGCATGAAATTGAGTTGCAGGCGGCGGATATGATTTTAGTGACCAAAGAAGATTTGCTAAGTGACGACGAGCGACTGCAGTATGAATCTAAGCTGAGCTCCCTGCCCTACGGAAAAATATTAAGCGCGCCACGAGGTAAATTTGATATCAATAAAATGACGACGCCGTCGGGTTTGTTGGCGTTTTTTGATAAGTACGACGGCGAGTTGGTCGTGCCGGATAATCCGACGTATGCTGTGCTGGATGTTTCTGGTATGAAAATTGCTGCGGCGACTCTGGAAAAAATTTGGCCGGAACTTTTTGATGCTTATAAACTCAGGCGAATGAAGGGCTGTTTTATTGATGATAATGGTGCGCGGCATCATTTGGAGGCAACGGAAAATCAGATTCAAATAGCTAATTCTGTGGCGGAAGAGCCAGTAAAAATTGTGCTAATTGGTGAACGTGCGGACGAAATTACGCGTGAGGTTTTGTCTGCGCAATTGATGATGTTTGAATAAAAGTTCGCTTTCGTCGTTTCCGACTCATCAGCATAGACGCGCATCTATGGAGCGAATACAGCTAAGATTCGTTATAAAAGAAAATAGCCCGCTCGAAAACGTGCTCAAGCCGAAAACTGGATTCAATATTGAGTCTATTTTCGAGCGAGCTATTTTCAAGCAGGCTTATGCCTGGCCGTCAACATGAGGATCGTTATCCCTCTTGTTGTTTCCGTACCAGATACGCCGGTACGTAGCGGTACCAGTCGCCGCAGCCCCGAGAGCTGCTCCGATTGGAGCAGTTATGACAACGGTAACTCCCGCTGCCTTACCTACGACCGCTCCTGCGAGGCCTCCTACGACCGCTCCTGCGAGGCCAGCTCCAGCGACCATCCCAAGCGCGATGATCATCATTGCTTTGAGCATCTGCTCTCCCATGATAACTCCTCTTCTGGAGTCGGGCGGAGAAATAAACTCTCCGCAGAACTGTGCGTCGATTTGACGCAAGCTAACACACATTGTGAAAGCTAGTGTATATACTATCACTAATAGTTCAAAATGTCAAGAGAATTTGTCAAAAATGTGGTATTATATGCCTTTTTCGGCGTTCTTGGCCTGTTTGTAGGCTTTGGTGACTGGCGCCAGACCGCGCGCAACGCGTTCACGGTTGGCTTTTAATTGCTTTTCGTCACGGAAAGACATTTTAATTGGCGTTCCTGCAAAATTGAAAGCCTCACGTAAAGTTCGCTTTCGTCGTTTCCGACTCATCAGCATAGACACGCATCTATGGAGCGAACTGACAAGCAGGAGAATATGTACGACGGAGAGAACCGCCAAGTATTCTCGGCGGATGTCAGTTCGGCGGCCGTCAATTGTTCGACGGCGTTAGCCCGCAGGTGCCGGTGGGCTCCTGCTGCGTTAGTTCGACGGTCTCAATGTTCCAGAAGCG
This sequence comes from uncultured Candidatus Saccharibacteria bacterium, assembly GCA_937935245.1. Classification (GTDB taxonomy): domain Bacteria; phylum Patescibacteriota; class Saccharimonadia; order Saccharimonadales; family Saccharimonadaceae; genus Nanosynbacter. The sequence continues at coordinate 14,911 of CALGXX010000007.1, forward strand.
TGAGAGTGCCGGAACCCGGTAACCAAACGACTTGATCCTGTAGACTCTCCCCACCTCAATGCGCCCATATAAATCGGCGCTATTAAAGCGGGTGCCGTTAGACCCATAGTAGTCTTTTACTACGTACACTTCACCTGAAGTGTACACGCGGTACTGATGAGAGAGGCTATCGCCGTTCCTCACCGGTACCACTTCTTTGGAGCAGATAGTTACGACTTCTTCGTGTCAGTTCCCCTGCTCTACTGATGTGTGGCAGGCTTGAAATCCGAAGTAGATAGCAAGAACTACGATGAAGCAAATGGCGTATTCCTTTACGCCAATCTCACTACTACGACTGCGCATGGCTGATCTTTCTCCTCACCCGGACGGGAATGTCCGTGTTTTATAAAAAACACTGCTCTGGCGCCCGGATGGCGTGTGAGCAAGATGAGGTTTCACGACACTATTTTGCTTCCGCTAAAATAACGCCATAAAATCTCACCTTGCTTTATTCTCAACTGCTTGTCAAAGTGCGCTTTCGGACAAAACATTTGTTCCGTCAACAAAAGCTAGTATTATTTATATCACACATAAGTAAAAAAGTCAATATAATAAAAAACAGCCCCAGTTGGGACTTAATAATTTCCAATGAACAGTTGACAAGCAGAAGCAGATACACACTAAGACGCGTCAGAAGAATGACGCCTTATTTTTTGGAATCATCTTCTGCTCGTCACTATTCAGTTTCTCCGGATAGGAGGATCAGGAGATCATAACTGAGGCAGGCTTCGGGTCGGCCTTGAAGAGCTTCCCGAGATCCCTTAACAGGGATACACAGCAAAGCATCTCACCGTTACAGTAGACACTGCCGGTGGAGCAATCGATGTGCGCATCTTTGGCCCTCGAGAAGAAGCGGTTTTCCTCGCCAATCTTGAAATTGGCGTTATCACCTTGCAAGTCGACCTTACCTTCGACGTGGTTGATGCCCACCCAGGCGTTTGACAAGAAAATCTCGGCTCGCTCGCCGTACCTCAAAACGACAGAGTCGCTGCTTAGTGACGTGTAGCCATTAGGCATATCAATACGAGCTTTTCCATCGGTGGCAGAAATAGATGCCTTGCCGTGCTCGAAAACGAGAACCCCTCCGCTAAGTGAGATGGTATCTTCGTTTTCGTCAATGTCGAGTTTGGCTTCAGCATCGCCCTTGACCTTTCCACTTGACACGGTGATACCCATCGGGTAGTCGTGGTGGTTAAGTTCAATTCGGTCTCCGTTAAGGGAAGTACCCTCTTCGGGAACGGTGTGGAGATCTCCATTAAGTATGGAGACAGTCCCCTGCTTACTGTCTGCGGTTAATAAAACACTGCCGAGGATAACCACCTCGCCAGTGATTAAGCTTGCGCACGTCTCACCGTTGTGAACATACAAGGTCTTGGAGCCGTTGTCGACGCTGGTGTATGCGCCGAAAACGACAGCTTCACCCTTGCTCTTGTGGATAGACACCTCAGCATCTTCACGAGCAGACAAGATACCCTTGCCCTTGTCGTCTACAACGACGACGTGCTTGCCACAGAATTTGGCCACATCGTCGTCAGGGTTGTTGGTGGCGCCAGGTCCGCCGATAGATACCTCACGGTAGGCAATTGACCCGTAGTCGGTCACAGCAGAGGCATAGATTAAAGAGTTCATCTACTCTTCCTTCCTTTTCTCTCGCGGCGAACGGTTCGCCATCTTTGCTTTTTGGCAAATAATCATGCGTGCAT
>CALGXX010000008.1 GCA_937935245.1 uncultured Candidatus Saccharibacteria bacterium
GGCGCAAATGATCCTAGTGACGGCGATGGAACGAATGAGTAGCGAAGTGACTGCCGAGCGCACGGTGACTGCGGTCAAATTGACTGATGACGAGATGAAAGGTCGAATTATTGGTAAGGAAGGGCGTAATATTCAGGCGTTGCAGCGCGAAACTGGCGTCGATATTTTAGTTGACGACACGCCTGGCATGATTATTTTGTCGAGTTTTGACCCTGTTCGCCGACAAGTGGCTCGACTTAGTCTTGAGATGCTGATGAAGGATGGTCGTATTCATCCTGCACGTATTGAAGAGGTGGTTGCTAAGGCCAAAAAACAGATTGAAAAAGAGGTTCGGCAAGCTGGTGAAGATGCTATGCGCGAAACTGGCGTGGTTGGGATTCCGAAGGAGATGCTGCTGCTGCTTGGCGAGTTGAAGTTTCGTACTAGCTTCGGTCAGAACGTCTTGAAGCATTCGACTGAGATGGCGCAAATTGCGGGGATGATTGCTGAGGAGATTGGTGCGGACGTGCGCATTACAAAAATTGCTACGCTTCTTCATGATGTCGGTAAGGCGGTGTCGCATAAAATTGAGGGCAAACATCATCATATTGGGGCGGAATTGGCTCGTAAATATGGTATGGACGAGAGAATTGTCCACGCAATCGAAGCACACCACGATGATATCGAAGCGACAACTCCAGAGGCAATTATTGTTCGAGTTTGCGACGCGGCTTCGGCTGCACGTCCAGGTGCGCGTAATGTTTCTGCTGAAAACTTTGCAGAGCGAATGCGCGATTTGGAAAATGTCGCTACGAGCTTTGAAGGAATTGATAAGGCTTACGCGATTTCTGCCGGTCGTGAGGTTCGTGTGATCGTGAGACCTCAGACGATTGATGATTTGTCGGCGATTAAATTGGCGCGAGATATTGCGACGAAAATTGAGTCGACAATGCAATATCCTGGCACCATTAAGGTTAACGTGATTCGCGAAACGCGAGCAATTGAGTTTGCTAAATAATGAAATTTACAGATGAAGAGCGACGAGCTTGGCTGGCAAGTTTGGATAGGCGTTTTTCCAGTGCGGCGGTGTTAATTGAAAATGAGCAGGGCGAACTATTGATCGTCAAGGCTGGTTATAAAGACCATTGGTCACTGCCTGGTGGCATTGTTGACACTGGAGAATCTCCGCTGGAAGCGGCGGTGCGCGAGGTGAAAGAAGAAGTCGACATTCAAGTCGACCCTAAGGATCTGAAACTTGCCATGGTTGCTTCGCGTCATTCTGATGAATTTTTGACACATCAATTTGTGTTTTTTACAAAGTTAGAAAACGATGCTTTTTCTGAGATAAAATTGCAGGAATCGGAAATTGTGGCTAGTAAATTTATTGCCAAAAATGAGGTTGATTTTGAAGATATGTCACTGCTCTGGGCAATCAGATTTTGGGCAATTGATAAATTCGGTTACGTAAATACGAAAATTATTGATAATGACGGCGTGAAAAAAGAAGTTGTAGATTTTTTTGCGCCGATGATTGGAGGTAAATAATGGGAATATTAGTTATTAGTCGGCACGGTGAGAGCGAGTGGAATCTGCTTGGTAAATGGACTGGCTGGACGGATGTTAATTTGACGGAAAAAGGTCACGATGACACCGTGCGATTAGGTGCTTTATTGAAAGGTCTGTCGTTTAATGAGGCTTACACTTCGTCATTAAAACGTACACAACAAACTTTGGCGGCGCTACTCGAAGGGTGCGGTGTTGAAAATCTACCGACAACGCATGCAACTGAACTAAACGAGCGTGATTACGGTGATTTGACTGGAAAAAATAAATGGGAAGTTAAAGCGGAGATTGGCGAAGAGGCTTTTAATGGTATTCGACGCGGTTGGGATTATCCAGTGCCGGGCGGCGAAACTTTGAAAGATGTTTATGCACGGGTTGTTCCATATTTTGAGCAAGAGATTTTGCCGAAATTGCAGAATGGTGAGAATATTCTATTGGTGGCTCACGGCAATTCTATTCGGGCTTTAATTAAACATCTCGACCAAGTTCCAGAAGCCGAGATGGCGAATGTAGAGATGCCATTTGGTCAATTGCTGGTTTATACGTTCGAGCCTGGTCAATCTTTGCCAATCAAAAAAGAAGTGCTGTCGGTTGAGATTGAAGCCGTGAATGCTTAAATAGTTGTATATATTTCGTATGCACTTAACGCCGATAAAAATTGTTGAAATCTAAGAGTGTCGTCGCCGCGATATGGCCACGTTGCATGGTTTAACCAGAAGCCCATTAAGGTTAGACAATGATTTAAATTTATTTCTTTGTAATAGTTTGAAATATTATGACCGCTTTTATGTAGGTCAATTAATAGGCTAGTGATATCACTGCCAGATTCTCCAGGTCCAGACCAACTCCAGTCGATTAACTTAGTGCCGCGTTTGGGGTGCCAAGCCATATTTGATTGTCGAATATCGTGATGACAAAAAACTAATTTTTTTATATCGCTATGTCGGCTTCCGGAATTTAGTAGGGCGGGTAAGTCTGCTAATAATTTCTTAGTTATGTTTTGACTATGGGGCGTTAATCTGTCCAAGAATCCTAATGACAACTCTCTCAATTTAGCTATTTTCTGCTCGTCTAACGAAGCCCATCCTTCTTTAATAAAACTATCGCGTGACGCTTCGATATCAAAAGTATCAGGCGGTAATGGTATATTTTCCAACTCGTCAAATTTTTCCTTTGCTGATTTGACATAAATGTCTAGTGTTTCGTTCTTTGCTCGCCATAGCCAACCTTCGTTTGGCTCCATTGTCTCCATAATGAAAGTGTCATCGTCTCGCAGTATTGATCTGGATGGGATTCCACTATATCCATGACATCGCAGATAGGATATAGTGAATGCTTCTTTTCTCAAATATTGGCGCAGTCTATTTCTTTTTATGTCGCCATATTTAGTCGATGTTTGTTTAATAAATACCGAATGATCATTTTTTGTGGCGATAATTTTGTCGTATTGCATATGACCGCCGTTAATATTGCGATAATTTTCGGAAAACTCTGCTATATTAATTAGCGACCTACAAGACAAATAATCAATAGCTCTGGCTACTATTTCATCATGCGATGCGTATAATTTAGGCAAATTATTGAGTGGTAGCCAGGCTGCGTCAATGGCATCGTCTCGTCCCGACACCTCTGATAGTTCGTTGACTATGAACAGATACACACTGGTTTCAATCCATGACGTCTGGCTGTTGCGTGGATCGTTAACAAACCCTTTGTATATTAATATTGGACTACCACTAATTATCGTTCCAGTTTCTTCTTTTGTTTCGCGAATTGCTGCGGTAAAGGAGTCTTCTTCGGAATTGATGAACCCTCCAGGCAATACCCATTCACCGCTGGATCGTTTTATCAAAAGAATTTTTTGTGCGATTGGGTTGATTATTACGCTGTCTGCGGTGTAATTTGGACCGTTATACCATAATTTACGATTCATAGATGTCGGCATTGTTTTTTTCATACAGCAGCTAGAGTGTTGTTCAGTGCCTTCTCTGCCAAAGCTGCTTTTACGTATTCACTATACTCTCTAATTTTATCACCTGGACCCGTATGTTTGCCAGGGGTGTCGCTCAATTTGACCGTAGGTACTCCATCGACTTCTGTGGCTTTCATAACAAAGTTATTAGGTGTAATTCCAAGGTCATTAGTCAAAGTTGTACCCCAGCCGAATGTTACATTTATTTTGTCCTTAAAGTAATCAGCTATCCGAATAATTTCATCCACATCAAAAGTCCGTCACTAAAGACGATAGTTTTCTCTAAAGGATCAATTCCGTTCTTTTTGTAAATTTCAATAGCCTTATTTCCAAATTCTATTGGGTCGCCAGAATCGTGTCGTAGTCCTTTCCACGAAGTCATTTGTTCGGGCGTAAAGTCGGCAAAGAAGAAGTCAGTTGTAAATGTATCAGTTAAGGCAATTGATAGTTCGTCGCCGTATGTGTTTTGCCAGTCTCTTAGTGCCTGATTGTGACCACTTAGTGGGTTGTTTCCGGCTTTATCTGCCAGTGCAGCGTAGACCATTGGCATTTCGTGCGCAAAAGTTCCAATTGGTTTTAATCCTAGTTTATACGCCAAGTATATATTTGAAGTTCCGACAAAATTGTCAGGGAGTTCATTTGCAACTCGTTCAATTACGTGCCTATGCCAATCATAACTAAAACGTCGCCTTGTGCCGAAATCAGAAAACTTAATATCTGGGCGGCTTTTTAATAATTTGATCTTTTCGTCTAATCGGCGATCTCCTTCGGCATACACTTCTTCCAAAGAGTAACCTTCACGTGCAAGTTTGTTACGAAAATATATTTCATTTATCTCGCTCATGATAACGGTTTCCCAGAATGTAACTAGGGGCCATTTTCCCGTAGCTTCAACCGCTAGGTCGCCGCGCTTATCATATCCGATATTGACCGGAGGCAAGGGGTTACTTATTAGGAAATCAAGGTATTCTTGAGAAAATGTCGCTTTGCCGTCTTGGTTTTGTAATCCAGCCAAGTAGGCTACTTCATCAGGCCGCCACCCTTCAACTAGCTCATTTAGTCTATCCTGTAATTCTACTGGGGATACAAATTCGGATAATAGATTAGGGGAGCGATTTTTTAGTGTGAAAGTAACTTCCGCTTCAGGATGTTTAAAGAACTCGTTCATCCCCATAGTTGCTTTGTAATAATCTAATCCTTGTGATATTTTTGAGCTCTTCTCCATTTAAATTGCCTCCTGAATTATCTTCTTTGCTTCTTCGGTTGATATTGCTAATATTCCAGCCTCCTTCATTGCGAATAATGCTTCTTCTTCGGCTGTTGGGGTTAATCCTACAGCGCGGATGGCGTCTATAAGTAGGTATGTAGTAACACGCCTGTCATCTTTGAAATGTTCGGCGATATCTAGGGCGGTAGATTTTACGCAAAAATCTGTTGCTAATCCGCCGAGAAATACTTTAACTTTTTCATGGGGTGTTTTTGGCATTATGATAGATTCTAACGTTTCGTTTGTTTCGCTTTTACCCTCCCATCCAGAATATCCGTCTGTCTGACTGGTGCCTTTATTGATGATAATATCACTAGGCTGAATATTTAGGTCTTCATGAAACTTAGCTCCTCTAGTGTTAGCTACGCAGTGAACTGGCCATTTGTCAAAATGCGGTGTTTTTTCGGGATGCCAGTCTCGGGTGAATACAACCGTGCCGTCATGTTTTCGTATTTCGTCGACGATAGAATTGATAGGCTCAATGATTTGCTCTGCTTCGGCAACGGCAAGACTTCCATCGATAAAATCATTCTGTGGATCAACCCCGACGAATATATAGTTAGACTTTTCCATAATACTAGAAATCCTCCTTACTTAATGTATGGTTTACACTTACTATCTAGTCTAATAGTCAGTTATTGTATTGTCAACACTAATTTATGAAAAATATAAATTTTCTAGATTTTTACAGGGATATCAGTCGAAACTACGGTCTAAATTCTCGAGCTTGCTTGAATTGAACTCATATAATTTTGCTGGACGATGTGCGCCGTCTCGCCACAACTCATTAGTTTCATGAATTAAGTTTAAGCTGAGGAATTTTTTTCGAAAATTACGCTTGTCAAATTCACGACCAAAAACTATCTCGTAAACTGTTTGCAGTTGTGTTAAGGTAAATCTTCGATCTAGAAAAGCAAATGTCGAATTGGTGTATGTCATTTTGGCGATTAGACGTTCTTTAGCGTATTTAATGATGCTGGCGTGATCGTATGCTAGTTTTGGCAATTTATTTACATCAAAAAATGCCACTTCTAAATCTTCATTGTATGTAATATTGCGTCCACAACCCATGTAAGTTACAGATACTGCATGTCCTCGTGGATCACGATTAATCGTATCAAAAGTATAAAGCTGTTCAATATATCGTAGGTCGTCTTTAATTTTTACGCCTGTCTTTTGGAAAACTACACGTTCGAGCGCGTCTGTAGTTGTCTCGCCCTTGGCGTTATACCCTCCAGGGAGGGCCCATTCTCCTTTAAAAGGTTCATTCGGTCGTTTTAATAATAGCACTTCCAGGGTATTGTTGTTTACTTGAAAAATTACTGCATCCACGGTTAGCGTTGGAGGTGTATACGGTTTTGTGTAATTCATACAATATATCTTATCCTGAAGTAAGCTACTTGCCAAGTTATTTTTATGCTTCACGAAGTATAAAAGTTTGTTTGCAAATTTATTCTGTACTTATTTAGTGATATATGTTAAGATAGATCAGAACGAATGATAGAGATATCTTCGGGGTGTGGCGCAGTTGGCTAGCGCGCGCGGTTTGGGACCGTGAGGTCGAAGGTTCGAGTCCTTTCACCCCGACCAATTGAAATCATTCAACGTATTAAAATAACTGGCATTTAACCAGTTATTTTTTATTTTCGTATAGTCCGATAATCAAGTCGCCGTCATGGAACTCTTGCTTTAATTGCCAATAGAGCGGAACTTGTTTTTTATATTCGTCATATGTTTTTTCGCGGAGAATGAGCCAGATTCTTGGAGATTTTACTGACTCTAAAGAACTAATTTCTGGAGTATTCAATTTTTTAATTAATCCCCATTCGCCAACCCAACCTAGCTCTTCTTTCGGCTTCAGGAGAATAATCTCTTTATTCGTGCGGTTGTAATAGGAAGTATGAAAATAAGTGTAGATCTCGCCAGAAATAATAGCATCACTGCTCTGGATATTTTTATTTATATGATCCATGGCTGTGTTGGTGCTATTCCAGGATGATTCTACGATATTTTTACTGCCGACATGCCACATATAATGACCGATAAATAATATCAGAACAATAGATACTCCAATAGACCACCATTTTTTATTAGAAAAAATAAGCTCGATGAATATTGCGATTAAGCCGTAAAACGCCGGCGCTGAATAAGTGAAGTAGCGGTCTAAGTAAACTGGTCGACCTTGGCTGAGCATGTAAACGATGATCATCGGCAACAGTAACCAAATTGTTAAAGTCCAAATTGCTGCTTGGTATTTTGGGTGTTTTTTGGCTAGGATGAATGAAATTGCGATTATAATTGGCGGCAGTAGCAACCCAAAATAGCGGACAATCCTGTCGTCATAAGTTAAGAACATTGATAGTGTTGTTGGGATGGTAAATTTAGTGACTTCGGTGATCCAGAAGCCGCCGCTTACCCGGCTGGTCTGGGAGATCATAATTGGTAGCCAGGGGAGGAATAATAAAAAGCATGTCCCGGCGGCAAGCCAAACGTTTTTGTCCTTAAATATATTTTTTATCGCAGTGCGATTTCCGCCGAGTTTTAGCCAAATATATGCGAAATGCGCGGGTAATATTAGCGCTAGAAAATATTGTGTATAAAGACCGAGTGCCACTAAAATTCCGTATAGTACCCACCAGAATTTCTTATTTTTGTGCTCGACCGCCACGACGAATGCGTATGTCATTGCTACAGCCAAAAATGCCGCCAGTGCATACATTCGAGCTTCGTCGCTATAGCGAATTAAGAACGGTCCTAGCGCTGCTAAAAAACTTCCGAATACGGCGATTCTTTTAGAGAAAAGTTTTTGGAGCAATAGAAATAATAGGGCAATCGTCAGAACTCCGCACGTAACACTAAACCCTCTGAGTGAAGCTACGGAATTGCCGAAAATCGATTGCCAAACGTGCATAATAACGTAATAAAGTGGCGGATGGACATCTGTGGTCGTAATGGCGATAATTTCTCTGATTGGCTGCTGAATGATGGCTGCTGTATATCCTTCGTCGTGCCAAATATCGGCTTTTGTTAAATAGGTAAGTCGAACGTTGACGGCTAAAATTAAGATTGGAATTAGCCAGATCCAACCGGGCATTTTATGAAGAAATGCATATAGCTTTTTAAGATATATACGGATTTTTTTCATGAATTATCTGGATAATTTTAACGCTATCTCTCTCGCTTTATTCGCTAAAGTATCGTCAATTTTTTCTAGCCCCGAATCTGCGCTTATGCCGCGTCGCTCTAGTGCTTCGCCAATAAGAAAATCTGCAATTTGCGGGTTTTTGGGCAGAATCGGACCGTGGAGGTAAGTGGCGATGATATTGTTGTAGCGAACACCTTCATTTGCGTCGGTCATGTTATTACCAGCGCCTTTAATAACTTGCCCAAGAGGTTTGGCGGTCTTATCTAAGAAAGTTTGTCCGCTGTGATTTTCATAGCCAACGACATCGCCAAATTCCTGGCTTTTGATGATGATGTTGCCGATCATCCGCTCGTCGCCAGCAATCGTTTCAATCGGCAGAATATTAGCGCCAACAATTTCCTCGCCCTTGAGAGTTCGGAAAAACCGACCAAATAATTGGTACATTCCGCAAATCATCAACATCGGCACGCCGTTTTTTGCTAATTGTCGCAGTTCATCGGCTCGCGCCAGAAGATCATTTTGAATAATCGTCTGCCCAGAATCTTGTCCACCGCCGCCAACAAAAATATCAATTTTAGAAAAATCCGTTGAATCGCCTGGATTGTGATCGATAATCTCAACTTCGAAGCCGCGTCGCTCCAGCCGTTTTTTCAGGACTAGCGTGTTGCCCCAGTCGCCATAAAGATTCATATCTCGCGGATAAAGTTGCGCAATTGTTATTTTCATTATGATATTTCCTCCACGTCGGTTTTTTCGCTCAGCAGGCGACGAATCGCTGTCATGGCTGTGTAGCTACAAAAAATCTGTTTTGGCTCATCGGGATTAGTATTGATAAAATCTTCCAAGGCCTTCGAAATATTGGTGTCAATTTTCCCAATTAAAATGTCGTCATATTGAAGCCGCAAAGCCATATCGTAAGCACGTACGCCACTGATCATCGCTACGTTTTTTAATAGCGAAAAATCGACGTCCCAGAACCAACTTATGTCTCGTCCGTCGGCGTAATTGTCATTAACAGCGATCATCGTAGCGCTATTGTTTTTGGCAAACGACAGAAGCGCCAACCGAAAGCCACTTGGATTTTTCACTAAAATAAGCTCAATTGGCGTGCCGTTTAGGTAAATCGTTTCGCCACGACCAAACGCTGGCTTTATGTTTTCCAGCGCAGATAAAATCGTATCGGTAATTTCCGGTCCCGCGATTTGTCGAGCCAGAGCAACCGCCGCCGCCGCATTGAGAAGATTATAAACTCCAGTGAGTTGCAGATCTACGTCAATTTCTTTATTGTCAATTTGAAAAGTCGCCTGTTGAGCGTTAATTTTTTTCAATAAAACATCAGCGACTACGCTTTGATTCGCGGTTGCGGTTCCGTATTTTAGAGTGTCGTCCGTTGGCATCAATTGAAGTAATTCGCTGGTTGTACCGAAGAAAGCTTTTTTAGCCTGAATATGTTCGCTAATCTTAAAAATTCGCGGATCGTCGCGGTTGAGAACGACAGTGTCGCTGGTGGCTTCAGCTATTTTTTGAAGCAATGCGGCTGTATTGTCAATTTCTCCAAATCTGTCCAATTGATCGCGCATAACATTCAGAAGCAGGGAAAAGCGCGGACGAACAATTTGCACAAACTTAACCGCCCAAGCCTCGTCAAGTTCCAGAACTGCAATGTCGGCGTCCAGCTTGCCGCGAATATTAACCTTCAAAGCAAAGCTTCGTCAATGAAAAACCCAATGCGTCATCGCTTTCTTCGAAAA
>CALGXX010000009.1 GCA_937935245.1 uncultured Candidatus Saccharibacteria bacterium
AGGCAGTGCTTGGTGGCGCTAAGTACTTCGCCGAAAGTTCGCGATTTGTTCAATTATCGGTTCGGCGAGGGCAGTATGAAGGGTCACGCGTTCGGTAATTTGTTCATGGCGGCGCTGGAAAAGATGACGGGAAGTTTTGCTGATGCAGTGGAGTTGGCTAGCGAAGTTTTGGGCGTCAATGGCCGAGTTTATCCGATTACTCTGGACGATACAACGATGTCAATTAAGCTGAAAGACGGCACGGTTGTTGATGGTCAGCACGCGGCTGAGTCGCTAAAGATTCCGCGCGGCGAGCATCCGTGGCTAGAGCTTAAACCGCCAGCTACGATTAACCCACGAGCCCGTCAAGCGATTTTGGATGCCGATTTGGTGGTGATTGCACCGGGGCTTTTGTATGGTAGTTTGGCGCCAGCGTTGTTGGTTCGAGGCGTTACTCGGGCGCTTGCTGAAACGAAGGCGAAGAAAGTCTATGTTTGCAATTTGGTCACCAAGCCGACGCAGACTGATGGATTTACTGTGGCGGATTTTGCGGATGAAATTGAGCGATTTTCAGGGGTGAATATGGATTATGTGCTTTACAATAACCATCGCCCGCCAGAGGAATTGATAAAGAAATATGCTCACGACGGCGAATATTTGGTCGAGTGGGATAAGGAATTACTGAAGAAAAAGCATTATTATGCGTCGGGCAAGCGTTTGATTGCTGATGACGTGTGGGTCAACACGAATTCCAGCAGCGACCCATTGGCGGCTCAGCGTAGCCTGATTCGTCACGATGCCGACAGGGTAGCGCGCGAATTGATGCGGATTTATTTTGCGTAGATAGCCGCTATCATCTAGCTATTGCAAAAATTTATAGTTTGTGATATAATTTACAAGCTATATTATGAAAAGTAAAGAACCATTAGACAATATTGCCAACCTTCAAAATCAAGGTGAAGTTGACTTTTCTCTTGAAAGGAAAGAACTGGCTATGGGGTTGGTGGAGACATTTAGCGGAGACCACTTAACTCCGTCGCGTAAACTGGCTGCAGAGATTATTATCGGGATGCCGGAGGGTTTGAGTGATAGACGACGTATTGAATATATTATGAGGTCGCTAGATGGTACCTCTGAAGAGATTAGCGAGGATACTGTTATAGGTATAGTTGAGGACTATAAGGTCTTACAAGAGGCTTTTTTGTCGTACATGGAAGATATTGATGAGAGTTCACTAGCAGGAAAAGCGCTAAAGCTTAAGGATAATCAAACAATTCCTGACGATTTAGGCGTGGACGGTGATAATTATGGTAAGAGTCCGTGGGCTGAAAATCCGTCAATTCCAGCACCGCATCTTGATAACTTGATAAAGGTGTTCTCAACAAAAGGCGAAGGAGCTGAAGGCGTAGGTTTGGAGACTGCGATGATTGCTGGAGCTATAACCTTATCTAACTTAAAAATCGCCCCTTATCATAGCGCTTTCGCGTATAAATGTGCAGTATTTGCTGAAAATTTCTTAATTCCAGTATGTAGTATTATTGGGCTGGATAACTTGGAATCTGAGTTAAAAGATGAAATTGGTGTTATGACGGGGCGTAATATTGGCGATGCTTTATATCGCAAAGATGCCTTGAGCAATGATATCGATTCGATCATGAATGAGGTGGACAGGGTTGTGTCGTTGCATTTTGGTAGCAGGTATTCGACCGATCCTACACGATTTGATTTTGCTATGGGTAACTTTAATGGCGTGTTCTCTGAGTTGCTAGGGGAGTCAGATCTGAAACCTGCCGTAAATACCAATTCCTCGCATAGTACATTTTTTGGATCTGGTACCGTAAAAACCCCGAATGGGGCAGAATTGGAAGTAAGGGCTCGAGGTAAGGGTCGCGGCTCGTATTGTAAAAAATTGCTACAGACTATAGGTTATTACGATAAACGTTCTCAACCTCTGAAGGATTCGGGGGAATTCCATCCGATCGACTTATACGGTATGACGGTAATTTGTCAAGACAACGAGCAGCTAGCCGATGCCTATGCTGATGCCGTGATTAAGGCTGTTAATGGCGGTAAGATTACTCCATATCCAGCTCCAGGACGGAAAAGTGAATGTTTTGTCATTAAGGGTTCTTCGGATTTTCAGGAGAAGATTCGCCAGAAAATTATCGATAAGATACCAGACGTTGATATGGAAATGTTCAGTTTTAAGGATAGTAGTAGCGGATTTACAGATGCGAAGATTACGGGATTCTATGAAACTGACGATGGAAGAATTCCGTATGCGCCGTTTGAGATGCAGTTTTCTACTCCAGATGCTCGTCTGGTGGCTCGTACTGGTAAAAAGGCAGCACACTTTTTCTTTAAGCTGCAGAAAATTTACGGCGATTTGGTCAACATGAGCGATGAAACAGCAGAGAAGATAACTGATATTTGGCAGCGTAAGCAAGACTTCTTTACAAACTGTGCTGATGGGGAGAAGGAATCTCATTTAACAAAACAAAGTCGTGAGCGCGTGAGTGAATTTTATAAAGTTTATAATAAGATAAACAGTGTGTCCCGCAAGATAGCCAGGCGAGCTATAATTAGTGTATAATTACATTAATGACAACTTACTATACTGACGGCTCTGCTTCGCCAAATCCCGGTCCAGGTGGGTTTGCGGTTATTCGTGATCTTCAGCCTTATATTTTGGGGTCAGAAGATGGCGATACTACTAATATTCGCATGGAGGGTAAAGCTTTAATTGCGGCATTGAAAGACGCCAATGGCGCGCCATGTGTAATTTATTCTGATAGTGAATTTTGGATTAACGTGGTTACCAAGTGGGCGCCGGGCTGGGAAAAGCGTGGCTGGACGAAGAAGAGTGGCGAGATTAAAAATCTGGATATTGTACGTGAATTGTACGAATTATATTCGAATTCTCAGGCGGATTTACGTTGGGTGCGCGGTCATGAAGGCGACGAAGGAAACGAATTGGCTGATGAATGGGCTAATCGGGCGCGTGAAGGCGAGAGATTGACAAAATAACAGCTAGCGACATCTGATAAAAATTGCTATACTAGAAAAATGGAAGAAGTGAGGGAAACGACTGATATTTTTTTGTGGGCAAATCAAAATGACGCAAAAAAGAATGATTTACAGATAGAACTATTCTTATTTAGTAAAAATTACACGCCGTATTTTATGCCGATAAAAGGCGATGTTGAGCAGCAACTCAGACCGTTGTTCTTGTTTGATTATATCAATCAGGTCAATTTGGGTGCGGGTACTGGATTGAGTGTTCGCGATTATGAATTGAGTGAATCAGAAGATAATGTTCTGTTGAGGACTGATCTGGAAAAGGTTGGGCGAGCTGAAACACTGATTCATTTGATTGAGCATGAACGTCACGACATTGTGGAGTTTTCGGAAACTGAGCACGAATTCAAGCGCATGAAGGGAATTGTGGCGCGATTTACCGATCCGAATAACCCTGATGCGACATTTTACACGGTTAAGCTAATCCAGCAAGGTCAGACGCTAAAGAGTGCGTTGGCTTGGGAATTTTCTGATGGCAAATTTGGTTCATTTAATGCGGAGGTTGGTTTTAAGGTTCCAGATGATAACCAAGTTTTGATTGTTGGTAAAGATATTTTTGCGTTTAATCCTGGAAAATTTGAGCGAATGTTTGGTTATGAATATAAAAAGCAGGTGATTGCTGATAAAAAAGTAGCGGAAATTGAGAAGGAATATAAGCTAAGTTTTCCAGAGGGAATGGATCTTAACGCGTTGGTTAAGGAGCGCAAAAAGACGATTAATAAATTGCAGAAATTGGAAATCGGTGCGGTTAAACAGGAAGATGTTTTGGACTATGCCGATGAGATGCAATTGGAATTGATGAGCGATGATAATGGCGCGATTATTATCATGGACGGCAATGATTTGGATATGTTCGTAAATCTCATCAATGAGGATTATATTGAGAGTAAAATCACGGGCAAACGTTACGAAATTAAGTCGAAGAAGCTGCTCGATGAGCCAGAAGGCGAACCGCCACGGGGCTAAAATGGATCAAGAATTAGCGCTGGCTATTCTGCTGAGTGGTCGGTCGGCGTTGCTGACTGGTGCGGCTGGAACGGGTAAAACCCACCTGTTGAATAATTTTATTGCGCAGGCGCGAAAACGCGGTAAAAAGGTGTCGGTAACAGCGACGACTGGTCTGGCGGCGACACATCTTGGTGGCAATACGATTCACAGCTGGAGTGGCATTGGTGTGAGTGATCATTTGCCGAACAATTTTTTTGAACGATTGTCAAAAACGCGGCGTGATGTGATTTCTAAAACTGACGTGTTGATCATTGACGAGATTTCAATGCTTCACGATTTTCGGCTGGATATGATTGATAAAGTTTTAAGAACCGTCAGGGAAAATGATCAGCCGTTTGGCGGTATTCAGTTGGTGATGAGTGGCGACTTTTTCCAATTGCCGCCAGTTAATCGTCCGAGCGAGCAGGGGGGCGGATTTGTGGTTTATTCTGATGCTTGGCAAGAGCTTCAGCCGGCGGTTTTATATTTGGAGCGACAATATCGTCAGAATGATGAGCAGCTTTTGGAGATTCTGACTGCTCTAAGAACTGGCGATGTTAGGCGACGTCACGTCGAGGCGTTGCTGGCGCGCACGGAAATTGAGCCGCCAGATGGTGATATCACAGAACTGCACACTGTAAACGTCGATGTTGATGATATTAATATTCAAAAACTGGCGGAATTGCCGGGTGAAGAGCGTTCGTATCAGCAAACGACGACGGGCTCGAAAATTTATGTAGAGAATCTGCAAAGGTCAGTTTTGGCGCCAGAAAATTTGGTGATTAAGATGGGCGCGTTGGTGATGGCGGTCAAAAATTCGCCGCAAAAATTATATGCCAATGGAAGTATCGGCACGGTAGTTGATTTCGAGCCGCTGACGGAATATCCGGTTGTTGAGTTTCGAGATGGTCGTCGGGTGACGATGGTGCCGGATGTTTGGGAATTGCGAGACGGAGAGCGCAAACGAGCGAGTATTTCTCAGGTTCCGCTGCGTTTGGCGTGGGCGATAACAGTTCACAAAAGTCAAGGAATGACGCTTGATGCGGCTAAGATTGACCTGAGAAAGGCGTTTGTCGAGGGTATGGGCTATGTCGCTTTGAGCCGTGTGCGAGATTTGGACAATTTATATCTATACGGAATTAACCGTAGGGCGCTGGAAGTTTCTCCTGATGCGCTGGCAATTGACGAGGTTTTGAGGCAGGCGAGTAGGGAATTTGCTGAGAGATATTAATAGCGTAGACTTACATCAACTTAACACTAGGCTTTTCCACAAAAATGTGGAAAAGTTTTTATTTGACGTAAAAATGGGTAAAAAGTCATAAAAAGGGCTTGCAAGTGGGTAGCTGTGGGTAGTATAGTGGAGTCAGTGGAACGAAAGTTGATGGAAAATCACCAACAAAAACAAACATCCACTGTAAAAAACAACTAATCTACCACGAAGGAAGGACGACGTGCAGACAGATTACTTTGAGCGTAAGTTGGACGACAAGCGACGCTTGACAATTCCAGCTGAGCTCAGGGCAGAATTTGCATCAGGCGTCGTACTAACTCGCGGGTTTGGTAAATATCTCCACTTATATCCACGGCAAATATGGGATCGGGAAGTGGAAAGCGCTCTAACGGGAAGTATTCTGGATGAGCGGGTTGCCGACCTGAACGTTAAATTCCGACGAGGTAAAACCGCATCGGCGCTCGACCAAAAACAAGGACGAGTGACGATTGAGCAGCATTTGCTCGACTACGCTGGAATTGACAGAGAAGTCGTTGCTGTGCGAGCAGGGGAATATTTTCGGCTAATAGCGGCCGAGAATGCGGAATAGTAGATTAGCTAAGCACTTTAACAATTAGAAACCTCTCGAGATCAACTATCTGGGTATTTGAAAATGGCATGTGGCAATTTGCTCCACATTAAAAAGGCAACGCACCTTCCTCAAACACCTCCCAAAAAAACTCCACCTCACACATAAGTCTCTTTGGAAAACATGGTTGTTACTGACAATCAACAAATTTCCACTCTAAGACAACAAAAACAAACAAAACACAAATACAAAAAAGCCAGAATTAAATATCCAGTTAGGTGATCTCGAGCATTATTTCTGTATAATGGAATAATGATGAGTATTAAAGAACATCCACCACAATCGGAAGAAGAACCGATACATGTTCCCGTACTTTTGGAGATAACCCTTAGCAAGCTGCAGCCAGTCGAAGGCGAGTCGTATCTCGACTTGACGGCTGGCTATGGCGGCCATGCCAGGGCATTCTTAAATAGGACGGATAATTACTTGAGCTCAGTGTTAGTCGATCGCGACGAAAACGCGATTAAGACATTGGGTGATTTGGCTGAAAAAGGCGTAACTTTAATTCACAAAGATTTTGTGAGTGCGGCGCAAGATTTGGTCAAGCAGGGGCGTAAGTTTGACGTGATTTTGGCTGATTTGGGGGTGTCGTCACCGCAGCTTGACAGGGCAGAGAGAGGTTTTTCGTTCAGATTTGATGGTCCGCTTGATATGCGGATGGACAATCGGACGGAAATTACAGCGGCAGATATTGTCAATTCGTATTCGGTTGATGATTTGACGCAACTGATTATTCGTTACGGCGAAGAAAATCCCGGGCGAGCAAGGCGAATTGCACAGGCAATTGTAAAAGCTCGACCAATTCAGGGAACGACTGAGCTGGCTGATCTGATCAAGCAAACCGTTGGTCGCGGTAGCATGAAGCATCATCCTGCGACTCGTACCTTTCAGGCGCTACGCATTGAAGTCAATCGCGAACTTAAGCTGATTGAAGAACTATTGCCACTTTTGCCACGCTTACTTAATAAGGACGGGCGAGTAGGAATAATTAGTTTTCATAGCTTGGAAGACAGATTGATCAAGCGTTACTTTTCGGAGCAAGCGGCGGCTGGCTATGAGGCTGAGCTGATTGTTCCAGAGAAAAAACCGGTGTCTGGAACTGAAGATGTTCACAATCCGCGTAGTCGAAGTGCAAAATTTCGATACGCCGTGAAAAAATAAAACAAAAAAGAAGGAGGCACAATATGCCAATCCACATCAAAGTAGAATTCCAGAATACAGACAAGGCAGAGACTGTTTCAGTACGCCGCGGCTAAACTAAAGCGTATTCCGGAATATATAGAAAAACCAGCCTGTCTTTAACGGGCGGGCTGGTTTGTTATGCTAAATACAAATATAAACATAAAAGATAGAGACAAATGACAAACACCACCACATTTACTTCACGACGTTCACACGGTCAATTGCGCCGAAATCAGAATTCTACACGTTTTCAGTCTCAGGTCAAACTTGGTCCTGTTGCTCATACAGTGCTAGTTGCATTGATGATTACAGTACTGGGCTTGATTTATCTTACTCAGGCAACCAGGCTCACGGCTTACGGCTATGAAGCTCAGAGTCTGGATACAAAAATCACCGAACTAAGCGCAAAAAAGTCAGAATTGGAAGTGCAGAATGCGCGTCTGACGGCGTTAGAGAAGGTGAAGAATAGCAATGTCGCTTCAGCTATGACGACAACTGAAACGCATTACGCTCAATAGTGATATAATAGGATAAGCAATATGCAGCGGCTTATTCGTTCAAGAACTGGTTGGTTGGCCATCGCTTTACTAGTAGTGATGGCGGCTTTTGTGTTGCGATTATTTCAATTGCAGATTTTGCAATATGGCAAATATACGGAATTAGCGCGGGCGAGTCAGCAACGTCAATTTGTCATTCCTGCGGAGCGCGGGAAAATTTATATGATGGACGGAAAGACGCCAGTTCCTGTGGTGCTTAATCAGGCGGTCTATACGGTGATTGCGGATCCGCAGTCGATTGACGATAAAGAGCGGAGCCAGCTTGTTGATAGTTTGAGGGAAATTGCTGGTGGCGAAATGACGGAAAATGTATCTGAACGGCTCAATAATAAAAAGTCGCGCTATGAAGTTTTGGCAAAGAATATTACGAGGACTCAGGCGGAAAAATTGAAAAAGAAAAACTTTGCAGGCGTGTTGTATCAGCAAAGTTCTATTCGAAATTATCCTGAGGGCGAACTGGGCGCGCACGTGCTTGGATTTGTGAATGCGGCTGGCGAAGGTCAATATGGCGTCGAAGGCTCTTTGAATAAGCAGCTTAAGGGTCGTGATGGATTGTTGCAATCTGTAACTGACGTGAGGAATATACCTTTGACGGTTGGAAAAAATAATATGCGAATCGAGGCGAAATCTGGCGACAATTTGGCGCTGACGGTGGATAGGAATATTCAAAGCCAGACTGAATTGGCGTTGAAAAAAGGAGTCGAAGCAGCTGGCGCCACCGAGGGAAGTGTGATTGTTATGAATCCGAAAAACGGTCAAGTTTTGGCAATGGCGAATTATCCGACTTATAATCCGGCGGATTTTGCTAAGCAGAAAAACGGGTCGGTGTTTGTGGATAGCGCGTCGATGGTGCCGTTTGAACCGGGATCGATTATCAAGTCCTTTAGTTTCGCTACGGCAATTGACAAGGGCGTTATTACACCGTCCAGCACATATAATAATACCGATTGTATTAAAGTCGCTGACCGCACGATGTGTAATGTCTTGAGAGGTTTGGGCGGTCCAATGACGATTCAGGGGGCATTCAATAATTCGCTCAACGTTGGTACGATTACCGCGATTCGAAAATTAGGAAATGGCTCGCAGATTAATTTGCCGGCTCGTCAGACTTTGTATGAATATTATCACGATAAATTTGGTTTTGGCGCTAAAACTGGAATTGAGCTGGGCGAGGCTTCGGGCTATATTTATCCGCCAGATAGCGCTGAAGGAAATGAGGTTCGTTATTCGGCTATGACCTACGGGCAAAGTATGAACTTGACTATGATTCAAGTCGCGGCTGGATTTTCGTCGTTAGTTAACGGTGGCCAATATTACAAGCCAACCATTCTCGTTGGTACAATTGACGAATCTGGCAATCTGAAATCGTCGGAAAATAAAGTTATTCGCCAAACCGTAAGTGGCGGCACGTCATCGCAGATGCGAACAATGTTAACGACAGCGCGCCGATCTTTATTCTTGTCAAAGAGCGACAAGTCTGGTTATGAAATCGGCGGAAAAACTGGTACTTCTGAAACAGTGGTCAATGGTGCTTACACTCAAAAGGAAACGATTGCTACATATATTGGTTATGGCGGTGGAAAAAATGGTGCCGAATATGTCATAATGGTACGTGTAGCGGCTCCGGGAAGAGGGATTAACTTACAGGGAAATCTCCATGCCGGACCAATTTTTACAGATATATCCAATTGGATGATTGATTATATGAAAATAGCACCAAAGGAATAAATATGGGAATAGCTTTACAAACAATGACCAACGAATTGACGCACGTATTTTTACTGAGCGTCGGCGCGTTTTTACTAGCGATGTTTTTAACGCCAATTTATACGTTTTTCGCTTATCGATATCGCTTCTGGAAGCGTCAAAGGTCGGAAAGCACTGATGGGAAAAAGCTGAAGGTTTTTGCCAAATTCCAAGCGGCAAAATTGCGGCGAAACATCCCGACGATGGCTGGAGTGATTGGCGTAATTTCAATCTTTGTGGTGACGATTTTCTTCAATTTAGACCGAGCGCAGACCTGGCTTCCTCTGGCGGCGTTGGTTGGTGGCGGAATTGTCGGGCTAATTGACGATATCATCAATCTGCGCGGTCTTGGTGGCGGCGCGGCTGGGCTTCGTAGTCCAGTGAAGTTTGCGCTGATCACGTTGATTGGCGTGGTGCTTGGTTGGTTTTTCTTTGCCAAACTGGGCGTGGCGAGTTTCCATGTGCCGTTTGTGGGTGAGGTGAATATTGGCTGGTTGATTGTTCCGCTATTTGCGTTTGCAGTGGTGGCTACTGGTAATGCTGTTAATATTTCTGACGGAATGGACGGTCTGGCGGGTGGACTGCTTGGTATTAGCTTTGGGGCGTTTGGCGTGATTGCTTTATTACAACAACATGTCATATTGGCGGGATTCTGCTTTACGGTTGTCGGTGTGCTTTTGAGCTATTTGTGGTTCAATATTTATCCAGCTCGATTCTTTATGGGTGACGTTGGAAGTTTTGCTTATGGCGCGTGTTTGGGTGTTGTGGCAATGCTGACCGATTCGTTATTGTTACTTCCTGTGATTGGCTTACTATTTGTAATTGAGGCGGGATCGAGCTTAACTCAAATCGTCAGCAAGAAGCTGTTTAAAAGAAAGATTTTCTTATCTGCGCCGATTCATCATCACTTGGAGGCGATTGGCTGGCCAGAAACTAAAGTGACGATGCGCTTTTGGGTTATTGGCTGCGTGATGGCGTTTATCGGCGTGATGCTGGCGCTTGCTGGAGGTCATATTGCGTAATTCGGTCGACAAAAATCGTCAATCTATCGCTCAGCCGGTTCGAAGTCATCGGCCGATGTACCAGATTGTGCTTTATATGGGGCTTTTGTTGCTACTTGGGCTGATTGTTATGTATGCGCTGGGGCCGCAACGCGCCAACGTGATGAATTATGCTTACGGCACGAATTATAGCGATACATATTTCTTTGGCAAGCAGTTGACGAGTGTGCTTATTGCTGTCGTGGCTTTTTCTGCGTTTTATTTTACGCCGTACAAATGGTTTACTGGCGAGAGATCAAAATACATTCTTTACGCTGGATTTGCGCTATGCATTTTACTATTTCTCTCGGGTGCGGTACTTCATTTGTCGTTTGCGCAAGAAACCAACGGCGCGTATCGATGGTTTCAATTGGGCGTATTAGGAAGTTTCCAGCCGGCAGAATTGCTCAAATATGGCGTGCTATTGTTTTTGGCGGGATTTTTAGGGCGGCGGTCGCAACAGGGAAAATTGAACGACATCCAAGAAACTATCATTCCGCTGGGCATTATTTCCGGATTGTCGCTGCTGATGATTGTGTTTTTGCAAAAAGACTTGGGAACGGGAATTTCATTGATAGCGATTATCTTATCAATGATTTTAGTGGCTGGAATTGATTGGAAGATTTTCAAGAAGATTCTGGCGATTGTTGCACTTTGTGGTTTGGTGATGATTTTTACGTCGCCACACCGAATTGAGCGCGTGATGACTTTTGTGCAAGGCGATAGTCACAAAGGGACGAGCAGTCAGGAGAACAAGAATTATCACATTCAGCAGGCCAGGATTGCGATTGGTTCTGGCGGGCTTCTGGGGCTTGGAATTGGAAAAAGCGTTCAGGCGACAGGATATCTTCCAGAGGCGACTAACGACTCAATTTTTGCCGTCATGGGAGAAACGTTTGGCTTTGTCGGTTTAATGGCTATATTGGCGCTGTTTACGGCGCTACTCTTGTCGATTTTGCACGTAGCCGCGAGGCTTCCAAACGTGACGTTGCGGCTAATTGTGGCGGGAATTTTTGGCTGGATTGCTTCTCACGTGATATTGAATATTGCTGCAATGACAGGGTTGGCGCCGCTTACTGGAATTCCATTGCCATTATTAAGTTATGGCGGTACAAGTATGTTGTTTATTGCGGCAGCACTCGGTTTAGTTTTCCAAATTTCCAAATATACGTCACATAAAGCATTAGAGGAGGGTGAAAGTGGCCAAGATCTTAGCGGTCGGCGGCGGCTCAGGCGGACACGTTACGCCAGTGGTAGCCGTATTTAGAGAATTACAGAAAACTGGTGATCACGAGCTTCGTTTTTGGTGTGATAAAAAATTTGGCGCCAGCGCACGCGGGATTTTCGCTAAGTTCGATGAGAATATTCCAGTCGATTTGATTATTGCCGGAAAATTACGCCGATATCACGGAAAGAGCATCTCGTTTCATCTACATCCGTCAATTCTATTTCCAAATTTGCGCGACGGTTTTAAGGTGATGGTTGGATTTTTCCAGAGTTTGTTTAAGCTTATGAAGTGGCGCCCAGACGTTATTTTCATTAAGGGTGGATATGTTTGTCTGCCGGTTGGCTATGCGGCTCGGCTATTAAGAATTCCGTTGGTTTTGCATGATTCTGACGCACATCCAGGTTTGACGAATCGCTTATTGAGTCCCTTTGCAAAAGCTATCGGCACGGGCGCGCCGCTTGAATATTACAATTATCCACCAGAAAAAGCTTCATATGTTGGCATTCCAGTTGCGCCAGAATTCCATCCGTATTCTGAGGCTGAGAGGAAAGAACTGAAGGAAAAATTGGGCTTTAACGTCAACAAGTCGCTGGTTGTTATCACTGGCGGTGGACTCGGAGCAGGCCGAATTAATTCCGCGATTGTAGCAATTAGGGAAAACCTGCTTGCTGAGGCTTCGGTGTTTTTGATATCGGGAAATCAGCAATATGAAGAAATTCTCAAACAAACCGACGAGCGGGAGGGCTGGCGGCTGCAGGCGTTTGTTCACAACGGAATGGCGGAAGTTTTGGCGGCGGCGGATATAGTTGTGACCAGGGCAGGGGCGACTACTCTTTTGGAATTGGCGGCGCTACATAAACCGACAATTATTATCCCTAATGGTCATTTGACGGGCGGGCATCAATTGAAAAACGCTAAAGTTTACCAGGACGCATTGGCGGCGTTGATAGTTTCCGAAGATGATCTGGATAAGGACAACCAAATCTTGGCACGAAAAATAATTGGCGTATTAAAATCTCAGAAAATTCTTAAAGGTCTGGGCGATAACTTTGGTAAATTTGCTAAGCCAAACGCGGCTAAAGATATGGCGAAGATTATTCTTACTACGGTGCGAAGGCAGGGTAGGCGAAAGTGAAATTCCCCTTCTCTAAGAAAAAATCGGACGAGAATCTAAGTCGTCGAGAAATCGCGGCGCGTCGTCGAACTGAGAATTACGATGATTTGCCCGCCCAATCGTATCGTCGGAACAGGACGCTTAATAGCCGCCAAACATCCTCTCCTTTGGAGACTTCTGAGAGACTCGAGACGCACGAATTGGTGAAGAAACGCCGTCGTGTAATGCGGAAAATGTTTGCGACTACAGTAAGTTTGCTTGTTGTGATATTCCTTTTGTTCCAATTGACAATCAATATTTCAATCCAAACTCCCGACGCAAAAAGTTCCAGTAACGCTAATAAATACGTGGGCGTTCTTAATGAATATTACAGCGCCCATCCAGCGGAGAGGTTCCGGTTTTTCCTTAATAATAATGACCTCAAGCAGTTCTTTTTACAGAAAGCTCCTGAGGTGAAAAACATTCGCGTGGAGGGAGATTTTCTGGCGCGATCAGCTGTTAAGCTGACGTTTAGGCAGCCGGTGGCTCAGTGGTCTTCCGGAGATAAGATTTATTTTGTTGATGATAGCGGCGTTACTTTTGAGCAGAATTATTTTGCCGCGCCTACGGTTGCTGTTCGTGATGAGAGTGGTCTGCCAACCAGAGGCGGCCAAGAAGTTATCAATCGTCAATTCTTGAGTTTCCTTGGTCAAGCTGTGTCTGAATTTTCGCAACATAAAATGAATGTTTCAGAGGTTATTCTGCCGGCTAATACTGTACGCCAAGTCTGGTTTAAGGTCGAGGGCAGGGAGACCCAGATTCGTATGACGGTAGATAGGTCTGCTCAAGCTCAGGTTAAACAGGCGATAGCTACTTTGAGTTATTTGGATAATAATGGCGCGAAGCCAGGGCATATAGACGTCAGGGTAGATCAGAGGTCGTTCTATAAGTAGGGTGATCAACTTCTCTTCTGGATAGAGTAAGTTCTCTTTTTGTTCTATTTCTGTATGGCGTAGAAAATATATATAACAATATAAAAATATGCAAAAGTCAAATAATCGCAAAATGATAAGCTAGGGGAGTAGGGCAATAAAAATATAAAAATGTCAAATAATATAAAATGCATTGTGGAAAACTTAACGAGCTTACGACGCGGATACTCAGAGTTTATATTGATGTAAAAATATCAATGTAGCACTCCAGTATGTGTAGTGCTGGAACTAAAAAAAATATTTTTTAAGTTCGTATTTTGTTGGTGTATATTTTTATAAAAGACGGTATGTTTTATGAGGTTGTATATAATAGAGAATCCCCTAGCCGAATTACCAGAAAAAGTTCGTTTTATAAGGTGTTAGCTAATATATATAGACATATGTATATTCATCTTTGTGTGGTATTTATTATTGCGTAAAAGGTACATTGTGCGACATTATAATTAGGTCATAAACACGATTACTCTATCGTGTTTAATCAATCAATAAATAACCAATGAAAGGTTTTAATTATAATGTCTGAACAATCTGACAAACAAAATATCAACGCGACTGCCCTTGTCGATAATTTCAATATCATTCTCGGCAAGTCCAAAAAAACTGGCAACGATTATCTCGTCGGCTCTTTATTTATTAAGTCGCCGATTTCTGAAACTCCGATTCGTCTGAATCTCGATTATATCGATGATAACACCCGTGAACTTCTTAAAATGGCTATTAAGAAGTTTAACGTTCAAGCTCAAAATGACTTCAAGGAAGGAATTAACGACTAGTTCGTTTTTTGTTCGATATGAGACTAGCTGACGCAATAGCACAAGTTTTGATCTCGTCCGCTCCCCTGCTGATGACTCTTATTGTGCTATTCGTCATTTTTAGTTGGATTCGCGTTCTAATTGATAACATGAGCGGAAGAGGTCTATAATGCTGAATCCGCTCGTTTATTCACGACCGCAACTTCTAGCATTTTCCGATCATGAATTGCTAGTTCTTCAGTACGAACTACTACTTGCGGTTAGTTCCCTACTATTTGCAATCATTGGAGTTTTTTTCCTCGCGCTTTTTCTTCGCTGGTTGCTCCCTAGATATTGGTACAAGAATAATTTAACTTAAGGAGGAATTAATCGCATGTTGTGGTTCTTATTAGGAGTATTAATCGGTCATTACGTCTTAAACGACATTAAAAGGATTTTTAAGAGGAGTCTTGGAGAATGACAAGCGATCAACTACAAGCAATTTCAAAAGCGTTCTCAGTTTCGCATTTATTAGATATATTTACACAATTAGCCCCGTTTATTCTTAGCGTTGTGGCTATTTTGCTTGGAGTTTCGATTGTCTCGACTCTTCTCAAGCAACTCAAGAATCATCTAGCATTGAAGAAGTTTGAACAAGAAGAACAAGAACGATATGACGATGAAGCGTATGTTATTGATCTCGAGCATACAATCGATCAGGGTATGAATGATGATACAGGTTTTGAACCTGAGGAGGCAGAGTGGCGTACGTTAGAAGCGAATGAAGAGTATAAACGGGAGACGGGAGAATACTATGTCAACCCGCAAGAGATTAAAGATCACTACGCCATTCGGTAAAGCTGAGTATTTAGGAATACTCGGGTTGACATGTGATTACGATGATATTGGAATATACATGATGGATACTGGGGAGTATAAGGTGTTATGGGAAAGATAAACAAGTTTGTTTTTATAGCAATAACTATCGCTATTTCAATATCATTTGTATTCGCTCCATTGACGTACGCAAAGTCGAATATTCCTGAACAACTCATGAAAGTCAACTCATTGACTCTCGGTCATAAGGGTTCAAAAGCGTTTAATGGTAAAGACTACGATACAGAGTTTAACTATCGGTACTATCAGTGGACCTTCGTCAAGAAAAATCGTTGGCTCTGTGAGATGTCTCAGATAAACGCAAAAACTCTGTTTGATCAGGCCGTCCGCGACAAGGGCGATTGGATCATAACTGAAAGAGTTATTACTGAAGGCTTAGCTGGCGGTATTGAACCATTCCATCGGATTGATTTGTATTTTTCAGAGGTGCCACTGAAGAATCAAGAATTAAACTGGGATCAATATTACGGATATCATTTTACCTCATCGCTACAGGAGAACTGGCGACATTTTACTATTAGTCAAAACTACAATCAAACGACTGTGAGTTGTGAATCGAACAATCAAGCTTACATGGGTAATCAATATCTATATATTTCGAAAAATGCCAAAATCAATCCGTTGTATGTTTTTCAAGCCACGCCGAAATACAAACTCGGCAAGACACTCGATGGCGTCGACATCGATGACCTTCTGCTTCCAGAGAACGCTGGAGAGAAAATGCAACCAGATTTCGTCTGGACGCTTGATGACAAACTCAAGCTCCGCGTAACGTACATGAAAAACGTCAAGGAGTTTGAAGACCCAAAATATCCAAAACTGTCGGACATGCTTAAGTGGCGTTACGTTTTGAAAGAATCCGACGACAAGCGTGTAGACGGTAAAGTCATCGACGATTCGAAAAACGGAATCAACCTTGGCTATCAGTATACATTGCCAACAAAGCAATACTACAAGCTTGAAGTAACCCTCGATGATTCGGGGATGCCGTTTGTGTGGAATCCACGGCCCGATTTTGGATACATAAAAAAGCGAACGTTTTTCATAAATGCTGACGGCAAAAACAAGATCGGCAACACGTTTACTGGCGGATTATGTGATGCTGACGGCGTATGTATTGAACAAGAATACAAGTATAGTTGTGAAGATATGCAAGACACACTTGATCGCGTTAGCTGTCGTATGAATGAGAACTTTTCAGGAGGCGTACTCAATCCGTCGTTGTTGTCATTACGTCGGCTTATATCTTCTCTAGCTGTTCCAGATCCGCCAAAATGTGGAATCGATATTCCACCGATTGCCGATCCACGTTTTCAAGCATTCAATCCGTCAATCGTCGTCGCTGACGCTTGTAATCGAACGAAAACGTTTTACCAGACATTTCCGATCGCAACAGTCGCTGTCAATTTCTCAATGGCTCTATTCTTCTTATGGATAATCGTTCGAATGTTTAACAAGCTAACAAGTCATAAAGACGATGACATGATTGGAGACGTTTGATGAATATAAACTTCTCGGCCCTGTTTGACGCAATTCTCTCGTTTTTCATGTTTCCGTTGCATGTGATCTTAACTCCCGTTGACTATCTGCTTAAACAGATCCCGAACATTAACGTGATACCAGATTCAATATCCGCAATTGTCGGCTATGTTGGCAATATTCCCTCCACTATCGTTTCCTTAACTGGAATCTCCCCTGTTATCTGGAATGCGATTATTTCTACGCTACTGCTGTATTTTGCCGTGATACCTACAATCAACGGAATCAAAAAGCTAATTAACTGGATAAGAGGCTAGCATGTCGATTGAATGGAATACATTTTTGAAAAAACGTCGTAAAGAAAAACGCGGATTCCCTACGGGTACAATATTCTTCACTGGTTCGCAAGGTGCTGGAAAAAGCTTATCGGCTACGCACTACATTAAAAAGCTTAAAGACCGATATCCGAATTTGTATATTTATAGCAATATCAAACTCAAGATCGCCGATAAGATTTTGACAAGCGACCAGATTGCTGACCATATTCTCGATGTGAAAGAAGATCGCCCGATTGCGTTTTTCATCGATGAGATCCAGACGGTTCTCTTCTCTGGTAAAAAAGCCGTCTCGATGGAGACATTCAAGGCTATTTGTCAACAGAGAAAGGCAGAGAAAACAATTATCGGTACAATGCAGGAGTTCCTAGACCTTGACATAAAATATCGTCGACAGTTGCGTTCGCAGGTGGAGTGTTTCAGATTTTGGGCAATTCAATTTGAATTGTGGAAGGATCCAGAGTCGCTCCGATTCGATTCGCGAAAAAATGACTATATCGGCAAGACACGACATATTAATATTTGGAAGCGACACAATGAAGCTTACGACATTTACGATACTTACGAGATCGTCGGTGCAACGATGGACATCGATCCGAATAAACGCGAACAATATTCGAAACAAAAACCTCAACGCGTTATTATACAGAATCAGAAGGGGTCGACGCCCATGTAAATAATAATGTCGAGAAAGGAACTGAACCGATGGGTGCAGAGACTGTAACAAAACTTACAACCGCGTTTAACCCTGCCGGTCTATTAGACACGTTCGTTTCATTCGCTCCATTTATTTTGGGCGTTGCTGGTACGATCATGGTCGTTGGATTGGTAAAATGGGCAATCAAGACTGTTCGTCGTAAGTTGTCTGGCGGTGTTGCTTAACAACTCGCAAAAAGACGGATCACGCCCTATTAAGGGCGTGATTTCGTCGGTGCTTTTCGGCCCTCCACCACGGCCAGAAAAGCATTTTGCAGACTTTTGACGCAAGCGTCAAAAGTTGTGGCCCTACTTGATATAGGGACACAACTTGCATACTTTTAACAAAAACTAGGGAGTATTTGGTGGCAAAAAGAATTAGTGAGGAGGGTATTTTTATAGGAGATATCGTAAAGGAGTACCCTGACATGTTCAAAATTATTATTTATCACGACGGCTATTATCTACCGTCCTCAGATCGTAAAGAGATCAAAAAAGTCAATAAAGAGACGCGTCGTCAAGATTCGATTCATCGATCGCTCCGTCGCACAAAAACAACGATAAAAGATATCATGCTATGCAATCGATTTGATTATTGGTGTACATTCACGTATAACTGCCGTGCTTGTTATCCAAAATGCAATAATAACCCATGTACATGCAATCCGTCGACTTGCAAGCGATTCGACATAAATTACACGCGTCGCACGCTCCAAAACTGGTACAGGAACCAAAAGAAGCATTCGCCAAAACTTAAGTACCTTGCAGTTCCCGAGTTCCATAAGAACGGTGCAATCCATTTTCATTGTATGATTAGCGGATTTAACGGCCGATTGAAGGATTCAGGAAAAAAGACTAAGAACGGTCAAACAGTCTATAACGCTATCGGTTATTACTCTGGCTTTACTGAGTTTGTGCGAATCGGCGAAAGATTCGACGATGTCGATTTTAATTCAGAATATCAACGCGTCATTAGTTATATATCAAAATATATTACTAAGGATATGCCGTTAATTCACGGCCGTCGTCGATTTCTGACATCAACAAACTTAAACAAGCCCGTTACGACAGTAAACGGAATTAGCAAGTTTAAGTTACAATCGCTGATTCGCAATAAAAAGCCAGAGTTTATAAACGAGTATTTAGAAGTCCAAAAACACGACTTCTCTCTTACCTAGTCTTTTTTATTGATATTGACAAGCAGTATTATTATGATTATCAGTAGTAATACTGATATCAACAGTTCCCCCATTGTAAAAGAGTGAAAAATAATTCCATTATCTAGTATTTTAGTTCCATGTTCCATGTTGTCCTCCTGCCCTAATTCTACCATAAAATACGTTGTTTATTTTACACTCTTTTGCGTATTGACTAGGTACATTGTGCGACATTAAAACTATATCTAAAACACGACTATTCCATCGTCTTTCTTCGCGATAAATTTATCTCATTTTCACCAAATCGACCCACTTGTCGTTTATCGTTTTATAAACCGCCCTATTTTGCTGGCTTGGTGCATTTTATGTTGTGTATTGGTTTATCTGCATTGGCTCGGATTTATAATTTATGTTTGTATCTCGTAAAATTTATCAATATAAATACTCAGCCGATTCGGCTTTATGTATGCTTAAAAATGACTAATAATTAGTTCGTATTTTGTTCTATTGTTCTTTAATTGCTAATTTTGTGAAAGAGCTTGGGTGATTCTGTGCTTAATTATTTCACTGTTCCATTCGCCTGCCTTAAATCGCAGTAGGGGCATATTAGTATTGGCTATGATTGAATTGACAAAATCGTCACGCGTTTTCCGATCGGGCTGATTGTGAGTATTATCATCAAGTTCAATAGCTATGAGAGGCTTCATATCATTGGTGCAAATTAGAAAATCTACAGATTTGCCGTTTATTCTCGCGAAAGCCGCCTTCCAGTTTTGCCCTTTTATCTCATGGTCTAAAAACATACTTAAATGAGCCTGAGGTATAATTACACATCCGTTTATTGCTTCGTGTAGAGTTTTGTAAAACGATAATTCACTTGGCGTCATTGCACAAGATTTTTTGATGTATACGTATTCTTTCTTTATTGGGGTTTTAATTGGGCTTGTGTCACCGTCAGTCCCCTGCCTTACTTTGATTACCAGAAAAATAATTGCAGCTACTATAACTATAAATATAAGCGTTCCCATGAGATTAGTTTATCATATGTTGATAAGAAATGCTTACGATTTTTAGGCTTTATCGTTGTGATGATATAATAAGGGTGATAATTGTATCGGAGATATTTATGGCTTTTTTAAATTATAATAAAGATGAAAAGTTAGAATTCAATTATAAGAGAGCGTGTGGATTGTGGCTAATTGTAATAGCGGCAATTATTTCAATAGCTACTTTAATGGGAGGAAAACAAATAATAAATATGCAGATATTTAGCATTGGGTATGTTATTAGTTTTTTCTCAATCAACATGAATAAAAAGGTGTTGAATAGGCTGTCTGATGGTCCTTCGAGTGAATTTCAAAAGAAAGTATCTTTATATGCCGTTATTTTATTATTTATCCTAATGGCTTTGCTGGGCGGACCATTCTTTGCGACTGAAAATTGGAGATTGATTTGGCTGGGAGCGCTGATGGCAACTGCGCTGCATTTTTTCCCGTATTATTTTGTGCATGGAAAATCAATGATATATCTGGGTCTTAGTTGCGCTATCAATATTTTTGTAGGGTATATTTTTACCGATATTCCATTAGAGGTGATAGCATATATTGACTCAGCGATTAAGCTTGTATTTGGAGTATATTTATTATTTTTTTCGAAGCCGTCAAAAAAGGCACCTCGAAAATGAGGTGCCTTCATGCAACCGTCTTCAAGAGGCGGAGTAGGTCAACATATTGTTATGATGTCAGCAGTTTGCTAATATTATACAGTTCTGGTGGTGTTTAAGGGTAATACATCAGTCAAAATAAAATAAGACAGCCCGCGTTGCTCTAACATAAGAGGGGCGCTGCTGTCTTACACTGCTATATTACTACGACCATCATTGAAAAATCAATAATATCGCCTTTCGCTATAATTTCCTAATAATCTAAATGCCGATATTCCCTAAGAGCCGCGTTTCACCTTTACTCCTGACACCCTAGAGATGATATAATTACTATAATATGCATGCGTCTGCGGTCCAATCTATAACCATAAAAGTGAGCGAAGTTGATTCTGCTTTGCTTAATGACGCGGATGAGCTGCAGAAAATGTTAAGAAATGTTACGGAATTGGCGGGCTTGCATTCTTTGGAATCAGTAACGCATCAATTTTCCCCGCAAGGAATCAGCGCTGCCCTGCTTTTGTCGGAGTCGCACATCGCGATTCATACGTGGCCGGAAAGCGGCGTGGCGTATATAGCGATGACAACTTGTAAAATGCTGGATGATGATAAATTGCAACAAATAAAAGAGTTGGTTGCACGGCTGCTGGGTGCAAAAAACATAATTATGAAAGAAATGGCATTGTAATATGAAACGAACCAAGGCGCGACTTAAAATTAACCAGATTTTGACCGGTAAGAAAACTAATTTACGAGTTGTTGGCTGTTTGCTTTTTCGCGAATGGGATAAGAAAGACAAGCGATTTTACTACTGGGAAGAGTGGGAGATTACTGGGCTGGCCGATTATGACAGCTGGGTGGAATATGATCACAGCGATCAAACCGTTTCTCTGTATGAGCCGATTCGCTTTACTCAGGCAATTGACCCAACGCAATTGGAAAAAGGTCAATCATTCACCGTTTCCGAACAGGACGGCAAGGATCACGTTGTGGTGGTTGATGAGGTTGGAATTGGCGAAATTATGAATATCAAGGGCAAAAACACGTACCAAGTTTTCCCGAAAGAACTGATGGCGTACGCTACTTTGAGGGATACTGGCGCGCCGAAAAACCGTCAGTTGATCACGATTGAGAAGTATAATAATCGCGAATATGATGCTTATCGTAAGGTTCAGCTGAGCGACAAAGAACAGAAGGAAATGTTTGGCAGGACCATTAAGCCGATTGACTGGACGACGATTATAGTCATTGCCATATTTATCGCTATTATTTTGTTTGCGTTCATCTTTGACAATAATTCCGACGGTAGTAATGGCGGAGGTCACGGCGGATCGCGCAGCGTTTACGGCGGCAGTAGCGGCGGGCTTGGTAAATAAAAGGAGTTATAATGTCACGATCAAGTACGAAAAAACGGGAGCAGGTTGCTTTATTTGCGGCGGCGATTTTAGTAGCAATTGGCGGAATTATTTACGAGCTGATTTTAGGCGCAGCTGCGTCATATCTGGTGGGCGATTCGATTTTGAGCTTCAGCTTGGCGACGGGTGTGACGCTGTTTGGCATGGGAATTGGCTCGCTGCTGGTCAATTACATCAAGCTCCATCCAGCGACCAGCTTCGCGACAAACGAAATTATTCTGGGATTAATTGGCGGAAATTCGGTGATGCTGATGTATTTGGGATTCGTTTTTACGCGTTCGCATTGGCTAATTTTTGCCGTTATAAGTTTGGCAATTGGTATTTGTATCGGGTTGGAAATTCCGCTTTTAATGAAGATGTTTCAGGAATTCGGGCGCAAGTCTTCGGTGAAATTGTTTAGTAAGATTTTGGCGCTCGATTATTTCGGGGCGTTAATTGCGTCGCTATTATTCCCGCTCGTTATGCTTCCGTATCTTGGTTTGATGCGCAGCGCGTACCTGGTGGCGGCACTGAATATTGGCGTTGCGGTTCTGATTCTTAAGCAAATGAAAGCGTCGAAAATTGTGATGACAATTAGCGTTATTGCAACAATGTTACTTTTGGGATTCTTTATTTTTGCGACAGAAATTGAGCACGGAATTGACAAGCGAACGTTTCAGGCGAAACCACAACGCCATTACCAATTAAGCAAGTTACGTTTGGATGTAACATACCAGATGGAATTAAACGTAATACGGTTTTTTCTCCATTGATGATAAGTGTATGGCCTGCGTTGTGACCGCCTTGGTAACGAACTACGTATTTTACGCGATCCGTTAGAAGATCGACGATTTTCCCTTTACCTTCATCGCCCCATTGAGCGCCTAAGATAACAACACTTTTTCCCATAATTTCCGCCTTTTATTCGGTTAAATTAGTCAAATGAACAGCCGTTTACTTTACTCTTTTTCGGCTTTAATCTCAATGATATAAAAGAAAAAGTGCGGTGATTTTTCACCGCACTTTAGGCTTTCTACTTTATTCAAATAAAGATTTGTGTAACGAACGAACGACTTCATCAGCATGTTCACTTTGCACGAGCATACAAATATTGTTGGTGCTTGCGCCATAACTAATCATGCGAATGTTGTAAGATTGAAGAGTATCAAAAATACGTTTTGCTACACCGGAAGCAATGTGTAAGTCGTTTCCAATTAATGCGACTAATGACACGCCGGTATCGACTTTTACTGCACAATATTGACGGAGTTCATCTAATAATTCGGTTGAAAGTAATTCCGCTCCTGAAGATGCTGAGCCAGTTTTGTCTAATGTCAATGCAACGCTCACTTCTGATGTGGCGATTGTATCCACTGAAATTTTGTGTTTAGCCAAAATGTTAAATACATTCGCTAAGAAACCTTGCGCATGCAGCATACTTAAGCTTGAAAGAGTGAGTAAAGTTTGATCTCGGCGTAATGCAATTGCACGGAAAGTTGGACGAGGTTGAGGATCGCGAGTGACCCAAGTTCCGCCTGCTTCTGGTGCTTTACTTGAACCCACATAAACAGGGATATTGCTACGTACGGCAGGGAGCAATGTGGCTGGGT
>CALGXX010000010.1 GCA_937935245.1 uncultured Candidatus Saccharibacteria bacterium
CCTTACCGTGAGTTTCAATATATTGCTATGGATTATCTGGATAAAAAGAAGAAGGCATTTTCTACAATATATCTATTCGTAAAAGATATCAAAAAGTAACAAAAAAAGCACTCAAAGTTTAAAAATTTTAAGTGCCTATTTGTTTTCCACTATCAATAAGCATTAGCTTAGGTTTGGATAAATTCCCAATGTAATGCTATATCATCCAACTCTTCTGGAGTTGTCTCTTGTGCCAATGACAGCTGATATTTCGAAAACTTAAGTAGCTCTTTTTTTATGATATGGTATCTCAAAAAGAGCCTGTTCAAAAGCCAAATCTCTGTCAATTTTTAAATCAAGCCGCATTAATTTATCTCCTTTATAAAAAAGCCACGTATTAAATATGTAGCTTAACTTTCTACTGAACTGCAGGCTCTAAGACGAGATAGAGAATATTTCGCTTAGTATCATACTCCCAGACGTGTTCATCAACTTCAAACAAGAATTCCGACCTTTTTGTTTAGCCCTGCGGTCGTACTGTTCCTGTGCTTCTGTATAATATCGCTTACATCATTTTTTAACCCTTTTGGAAAATAAAATCCAGTTCAAAAAACTCTCCAAGAAGGAGAGTGTGTTCTATAATGGATAAACCTTACGAAATTCTTCTAATACAACCTTGCTGTCAAGTGTAAAAGTCAGGCCCGCTTTCTCCAGCCACTTCATGAAGAATTCCTCGTGAACCTGCCGCCAATAGGCAAGGGACTTATCTCCTTCCCCTTCCTTAAAGGCATGGTCCGCTGACACTTGATTGAAAGGCTGAACAGAAACCTTTGTGATTTCGACAATGCAGACAGCTTGATGTTCACTGTCTAAAATCACATCAAAGGTCCCTTCTTGTGGAAGGGGTTCATCTCCTACTGTGTAAAGATCATAGGCAGAGGCTGTTGCTGTTTTTTCGCCTGTAAACACCAAATCTGCTAAGAGGTCTGTTTCTCCTCCAAAAGCCCAGGCATCTATCTCCTCTCCGATAGAGGGGTTAATTTGCTTGTAGGCATTCCACATTTCTTGAGGTGTCATTTGTTCTCCTTCTTTTGCCTTCCAATTTCTATAGCTTGTCAGTTCTAATTCTGGAAATCCTAGTAACTCTGCCTTCACCTTCAATACTATGGGTGAGGCAGTTTCTTCGGTAATCTGCTCGATCGGAAGCCAAATGGCATTTGCTGAATCATTGCTTCCATCAAGAACTTCATGAGGAAGGGATTTTTGAGAGTGTTCCAAGTCAAGTACTATATCATAAAAGGCCATGATATGGTGTACAGCGAAGTCTTGCCCATCTTCTTGAACCATTACATCATAAATCCTAGGAGTTGAATAACGGCTAAGCATATAGCCCGTCTCTTCCAGAACTTCCCTCTTGAGAGTGTCTGTCAGTCCCTCACCTGGTTCTTGACTACCACCCGGTAAATCAAAACGATGCCGATAAGGTCCTCTCGTTTTCTCAATGCAGAGCAGTTTCCCGTCTTGAAGACAGACTCCGTATACACCAAAGTGATCTTTGATTTCCATATTATTAACTTCCTAGCTTCATTTATTTTTTACCATACCTATCATCATACATTTATCTTGGGTTGGGGGGGACTCTTTATTAAAGACATTTTGTCTATTTAACTTTAACAGACTTTCAAAACAAAAAACGCAAGAGTTTCCCCTTGCGTTAAACGTCATGTTGAAATTTCATGACATTTCCAAAATCACGTGAGGTGATCCTTGAAAACTATTATTCTCATTCTTAATATAATCTTACCACATTTGTAACTACTTTTCAACCAACAGGATACTGTCAATTATTTTGTGTTTACACAACTTAATTGACACTACCAATTTCTGTTATAGATAAAGAGAGCTCAATCCATATTATATCTCTTTACTATATAATCCTTTATATGTTCTTCCATCAGACATGTTCTATTAATTATCATGTTTTCTAATCTCTCAATCATCTCTAACAGTTCACTTAATTTGAGATTCTTGATCTGACATGTTTTATTTTTATATTTTTTTACTTCTTCTTCACAAATAGCCTTACCTGTCAAGATGTTAATTGGCATCCCATTTTCAATAAAATTATTAAACATAAAATAATCAACAAATTTCTCAAATGTCTCAAAATGGTCCAACCATGTTCGTATACCATCTGTGTTTTTAATATAAAGAGTATATAGGATATCATCTTTATATTGAGATTTATGATATTCCCCATCTAGTGCATGTTTAATTTCTAAAAGAGTTAAATCTACTCGATCTTCTATATAAGAACCTACACCACGGCTCATATTATATTTGCTATTTCGAAAACCTTCACTTTTCTTAGGCGTAGGCCAGATAAAAGATCCACCAAGCGTTCTTGTATTTTTCACATAATTAATTAGTTTATTTAAAATCCTCTCTCTCTCATCAATAGATTCATTTTTAGATAAATAATTAATTCTAGCTAAAGGATACTTGAGATGACCATAGGATTGCTGATATACATATTCATCTCCCGAAAAACCAAATTGATCTGAAGTAAGTCTGAATAGCAATTCGTCATTTTGCTTCACAACAATTTTATATTCATCAATATCTGTTATTTTTTTCTCACTGTCACTAGTTAGTTTAGCAAGTTTAGGGGGAATAAAGGAATATTTATTTTTATAATTACTTTCACTCTCTCTTTTTCTCAGAAATTCCGTTAAAAAATTATAGTAGGGTGTATCAATGTCTTCTCTACAATCAGGATCAACATATTTACCACCATTTAATACACTTCTATAATAATCATCAAACTCATCACGCTGAAATATAATCGTTTCTTTTTCCACTTTTAACCATCATCCTTAATTCGTTTCTAACTACTCTATATCTTAAAATCATCGGATACTGTCAATAATTTTGTGTTTACACTACTTATTTTACACTACCACCAATACATAGCAACTCCTTAATGATGAAGTCATCATTAAGTGTGATAAAGACCTCTTGAAGATATAGCAAGTCTAATAGTTATAGCACCTAACTGGATGCTTGATAGCAACCTTCGAGCGAATGGATATGAATGTTCCTTTTACCAAAAGGATTAGAGACAAAAACGGTTCACTACCCAATATATGGTAATGAACCGTTTTAGATTACATAATAGTTGTCATGAGTTCTCTAACAATTTGAACTGATTTCTCAAAAGAAATATCTTGTGCATATTTGAATTGTCTTTGATAACGTGTCCAAAGTTGCTTTTGATACTCATCAGTCTCAATACTATTTAGCTGATTTTCCCAAATATCAATAGCCTCTTTACTACCTCGTTTTTCTACAGTATTGCCCAGAGCTTTACGCAACACATCGAAATCTATCTCATCTTTTCTGATATGATACAAGGTAAAAGGTCATAACGATCACGAGGACGTGTTGATGCTACTCCTCGGCTAATAATCGTTTCCAATTTTTCAGCTAGAACAGTTTCCAATTTATAAGTCCAAACCTCAATGGTTTCATTTGCAAATAGGGATGGCATCGAATAAGTAATTTCTCTAGGTGTAATCTTATCACCCGTTGTAATGTCGATGAAAACAACCTCTCTTAAAGTATCAAATGTAGCATTGAGTTTTAGAGAAAATCCCCCGTATTCGTCATCTTGGCGAATTGGCTCTAGTTTATCTACTTCAAATGAAAAGACATCATCCGAATCCGAAAGAATTTCTTCGAAGATGGTAATCAGATTTTCTTGGCTAAGTGCAGTCCCTTTAAGCGTCACGTCTAAATCCATTGTCGTTCGCTTATCAAGTCCTATCAACTGTCCTATTAGATAACCGCCTTTAACAATGAAAGAATCCTTATAGGAACTTTTAGCAATCAATTTCAGCACCTGTTCAATCAGGAAGTTTTGCTGAAGCTGCTGGGCAGGAATACCTCTATCCTTAGCCATATTCTTAATCTTTGCCTTAAAGCTATTTGCATTGGAAAACATTAGGTTAATACCTCCATGTAAGATTGCAACTTATTAGTCACCTTAAATAACTGTGCATAGTGAAACAGTTTTGAATAGTTAACTTTGTGATTTTGAAAATACATCTTAAATGCAGGAGCTATAACTTGAACATCAACTTGATAAACTGGTCTTAAACACTCTGCTAAAACCCTTTCCGGCTCATACACCTTAATCTTCTGCCCCACTTGTCGCTCAAGCTCAATTATTCCTTCATCGTAATAAGAACGAAGAACTATCGGACGTATACCTTCTGATTTAACATTTTTTGTATTGGTTCCATAAGGGAAGCACATGGTCATCTCAAAGAGTACGAAAATTGTTGCTATTTGGAATATTGATAAGCAAAATTATTTTTTGAATAATATAAAAAGGCTTTAGACAATTCATTGTTCTAAAGCCTTTTTTGTAACTCTAACTTATTACATTTTAACATTAGAAAATATAAGTTGTCAATATCTATATTATTTAACTATATAAGTTCTTGGAATATGATGAAATGATACTGTCAATAGTTTTGTGTAAACACTCAAGTAGAGTTATGGAGTGTTAATCCAATAAGCTTTCAAGTGTGTCAGAACATTGTCCAAACCCTTTATGGATTCGTTGACTTTGCTTGAAATTATAATCTTCAAACAAAGTAACTAAGTAACGTTCCAGAGCCTCCTCGTTAGGAAAAAGAACCTTCTATTTCGTTTGACGTTTGATTTCTTTATTAAGAGACTTAATGAGTTTTGTCGAATAAATGCTATGCCAAATCTGGTAAGGAAACTGATTTCAGCAATCATACGCGTCAATACTACGAACCAACGCCAAAAAAATTCAGTTAAGCTTATTGTTTGTAGATTCGTGGTTTCCCTTTTTAATCTTAATTAAAATATCTCCCCAGTGTTACCGTATCGCCAACCCGCGCCTCGCGTGTCGTCTTCAGGTTTGTCACAATATAGCCAATTTCGCCAGTTTCAAGCGAAGGGTCGGGCTGCATGGCTGGGTTAAGATGACCAACTTCCAGAGCTAGTCCATTTGCGCCAGTCGCCATCATTCGGATAGACTCGCCCTTTTTAATTCGCCCATCAACCACCCGCACGTATAAAATCACGCCGCGATAATCGTCATAATAGCTATCAAAAATCAGTGCCCTAGTCGGATCATTAACCTCGCCAGTTGGCGCCGGAATTTTATCAACAACCGCATCCAAAACCTTATCTACGTTTTGACCAGTTTTAGCAGAAATATGAATAATCTCGCTCTCGTCGCAGCCCAACAAATTAATGACTTGCCTGGATACACGCGGTATATCAGCGGCCGGCAGATCAACTTTATTCAAGACCGGAATAATCGTCAAATCCTGCTCCATCGCCAAGTAAACGTTCGACAATGTTTGCGCCTGAATTCCCTGGCTAGCATCAACCACCAATATCGCGCCCTCGCAAGCCTGCAAACTACGCGAAACTTCATAGCTAAAATCGACATGCCCCGGAGTGTCAATCAAATTCAGATCGACATTTTTATATCGCATTCGCACTGGCGCCAACTTAATAGTGATGCCTTTTTCCCGCTCCAAATCCATCGAATCCAGCAACTGCGATTTCATTTCGCGCTTTTCTACCGTCCCAGTCATTTCCATCATTCGATCAGCCAGCGTAGACTTGCCGTGATCAATATGAGCAATAATACAAAAATTCCGAATATTCTCCATTAGCCCTTAAACTCCAATCGTCCAAATAACACTTTTTTCAATCGTGCAAGAATCGGGTCAATTTCTGGCAATTTTAGCCACTTTGAAGCCGCGGCATACGCGCCAAAACTGACCAATGAAATGATAACAAATTTCGGGAAAGCGCTAAAGAAACTGTCGTCATGATAACGAAACGGCATAATTAGCACGGCAATATAACAAACCACGCCTGTAACAGTACCGGCAATTATCATCTTAAAAATCGCTCGCACAAACGTCATATCGAACAATTTTGGCATTTGACGATTCATAACCGCCAAAAGCACAACCACTTCCAAAACCGCCACTGTTGATTGGGCCCAAGCCAATCCATACGCGCCCATTTTCAAGACCATCGATAGAACAATTGCTAAAATAATATTCAAAGTAATCGAGAAAATTGAAATATATAATGGAGTTTTTGTGTCTTGGCGGGCGTAAAATGCTCGCGCGGCCATGTGGTAAATAGTTCGGAATAAAATCGCCACGACCAAACAGCCCAAAATTCCCGCGATTAGTTGATTGCCACCATTGCGGATAAAATGCACGACGTATCCCCTGGTAAAGAAAATCACCACCGACACCGGAAGTGCCATCCAAAAAATAATTCTCAGCAGGGAACGCAGGTCTTTTTGAAATAGGTCATTTCGGCCTTCACCCAAATGCTCAGTTAATTGCGGAAAGGCAGCATTTGAAATCGCCACGCCAATAAGATTGATCGGCATCATATGAAGAGTTAAAGCCTGCTGGTATGCCCTAACCGTTCCATCGGCCAAGCGCGAAGCCAAATTTACCTCAACCAAACTAACTACATAATCCATACCCTGATCAACCGAACGTGCTGGCAGCAAAGATAGGACTTTCCTAAATCCCTTATTTCGCCAATAGATTTTGAAATTGTAATCAAACCCAAGTCCAGCCAAGCCAACCGCACTGACGATCAATTGTAAAAATGATCCCAAAACCACACCCAATGCCACGCCCATAATGCCACCGTCAAAAATCTGCCAGCCGAATAAATTGACACCGCCGGTAAACCACACTGTACCAATAATAATACCGACGTTATACAGCATTGGCGCCAGCGCACAGAACATAAATCGCCCGACCGCTTGCTGAATACTAGCAATCACCGCCGCAACCGCAAAAATAAACGGATTAACCGCGATCACTTGCATCATACTAACCGCCAAAGCATGACCAGACTCGCTTAGGCCAGGCGCGATTAAATATTTCATCAACGGATCAGCGAAAATAATAATCAGCACCGACGCCGCCATAGTTATTAGCGCCATAAAATTAATCATGCTCGAGCTAATTTGCCAAGCCGACTGCTTATTGCCCTTGACCCAGCGCTCATTAAAAACTGGAATGAACGTCACGCTAAGCGCACCAGAAACCAGCACTGCAAACATAAAATCTGGCACCATGAAAGCTGCCGTATAAGCATCTAGTCCAACCGGGTATCCCGCCAATGCTCCGTTTTCGCTTGGCATGTAGGCGGAATTAAGTAGACGATCACGGAAAAACCCCAGCAAGCTCGACAACAACGTCGAGCCCGCCAGAATCGTAGCAGCCAATTTCACATTGAGCCGCTGATTTATTTTCGTAACCGTACTACGAACGCGCCCCATAGTATTTTACGAATGCAGTTTAGCTTCTTTTGGTAATTTAGTGCCCTTAAGAATCTCGTCAACCTCAGATTCTTCCAGGGTTTCTTCCTTTAGTAGAGCCTCAGCCAACTTATCAAGGAACGAACGATTCTCTTTCAATACCAACATTGCACGATGCTTAGCTTCGGTAATCAATTGCGCGACTTCCTCATCAATCATCTTCGCAGTCTCATCAGAATACGGACGCTCTCTGGTCATCTTATCGAACATCAAGCCGCCGTTATCTTCATGGAACACTTGATCGCGCAAGCCCTTGCCCATTCCTTGCTCAATTACCATATCACGGGCAATTTCAGTCGCTTTTCGCAAATCTGAACCAGCTCCAGTAGTAATTCCGTCATCGC
Source organism: uncultured Candidatus Saccharibacteria bacterium (assembly GCA_937935245.1). Taxonomy (GTDB): domain Bacteria; phylum Patescibacteriota; class Saccharimonadia; order Saccharimonadales; family Saccharimonadaceae; genus Nanosynbacter. Next base: position 7,735 of record CALGXX010000010.1, read on the forward strand.
CGTAAATTAATTGCTCAGCGATTCGTCCGCCCATTGCCCGAGCCAAAATATCCTTAAACTCGTAAACATTTGTGTAGCTCTTATCTTCTGGTGGCAAGAACCATGTTACTCCGCCAGTACCGCCGCGCGGAATAATCGTAACCTTGTGAACCGGGTCGGAATCAGGCAAGACGTGGCCAACAATTGCGTGGCCAGCTTCGTGATAAGCAGTCAATTCTTTCTCGTGATCGTTCATTATCTTAGTCTTGCGCTCTGGACCAATTGCCACACGCTCAAACGCCTCAGTTAATTCGTCATTCGTAATCTTCTTCTTGTTGCGACGAGCAGCAATAATTGCAGCTTCATTGGCCATATTCGCCAAATCTGCACCAGATGAGCCAGCGGTTTTTGCCGCCAATTTATCAAGATCAACAGTTTCGTCAGTTGGCTTTTTCTTAAAGTGAACTTTCAGAATCGCCTCACGATCTTTGCGCTCTGGAAGCGTAATATTCACACGTCGGTCAAATCGTCCAGGGCGAAGCAAAGCTGGATCCAAAACATCCGCACGGTTAGTTGCCGCCAAAACAATAACATTCGTTTCGCCATCAAAACCGTCCATTTCCACCAAAATCTGGTTCAGAGTTTGCTCACGCTCGTCATGACCGCCGCCCATACCAGAGCCACGCTTACGACCCACGGCATCAATCTCATCAATGAAGATAATACACGGGGCATTTTTCTTAGCCTTAGAAAATAGGTCTCGCACTCGGCTAGCACCAACACCAACAAACATTTCTACGAATTCAGAACCAGAGATCGAGAAGAATGGCACACCAGCCTCGCCAGCAACAGCACGAGCTAGCATCGTCTTACCCGTACCCGGATTACCGACTAATAATACACCTTTCGGAATCTTTGCGCCCAAATCTTTATATTTCTTCGGATGTTTGAGGAAATCAACAACTTCCTGCAAATCTTGCTTGGCGTTATCATTTCCAGCGATATCTGTAAACAGAACCTTTTCCTTATCTTGTCCATAAAGGCGAGCCTTACTCTTGCCAAATCCCATAGCTTGATTATTTTGACCCTGAGCTTGGCGCATCATAAACATGAAGAACACCACGATAATCAGCACAGGCACAACCATAACCGCCAGATTCCACATGGTTTCGCCGGTTGTAGATGGTGGAATAACTTTCACCTCAACCTTAGCGTCTTTGTTCAAGCCCTGCTCATAAATGCTACTAGATTCCTTGACTGAATGCTCGGTAGGTTTTGATTGATCTTTTGGAGTAATCTTAATATCGTTTCCTTGAATCTCCAATTGAGCAATTTTACCGTCATTTGCTCGACGCACCACATCAGATAATGCAACATCTTTAAGATTTGACGCAGGGAAGAGTGTTGCGTAAAAAATTAACGCTACAAAAATTATAATTGCCCAAAACAATCCAAATCGTAAAATTTGACTTATTCTATTCTTTCCATTTCTTTGAGGCATCTTAACAGCCATTCTCAACTAATCCTTTCGCCTATACTAATCAAACTCTCTTTATTATAACACTTCTTAGCGTCAATTTCATCACAATACCGCCACCAACTTGCCAGCAAGAGCCAGCTTTTCCAGTTTTTACAGCAATTAGCATACGCTCTAATTGAGAACCCAGTAACGATACATCATAATGTCGTAAAACGTAATAATATAGCAATTCTTGTGCGACATTATCATCTATCATCGTCAAAAAATACCGACTCAGGACTTCTCCATCAAACTTCTCTATTTCCTGCTCAATTTTTCCCCTTAATTCTCTTTGTTTTCGCCACGCCTCATATATTCCAAGCTTCTGGTATTCATCAAGTTCACGATTTATCTTACGCCTAAATTTATTTCTCTGATACAAGTCGCTTTGATTTGTCTCATCTTCACACCATTCCAATTTCTGACGAATCGCATATTCATAAATTCTCTGCTTCGTCCAGCTATTCATCGGCCTAACTATTTGACTATCACTCATCCCCGCCAAGCCTCGCCACCTGGAGCCACGCTTAAGGTTCATCGCTACAGTTTCAATAATGTCATCTCGATGATGCGCTGTCACTATCACGCCATCAAAATCCGTCGCCACGCCACGCAAAAAATCATACCGTCTTTGGCGCGCCAATTCTTCACTGGCATCAGCCCCCAACTTTTCGCGCCGACAAACGAATTGTATTTTATATCTATTAGCCAAAGCCTCGACAAATCTAGCATCGCTCGCCGAATCCTCACGAATTCCGTGGTCAAAATGAGCGACCACCAAATCTTTTTCCGTTCGCGACATCAAATCCAGCAAAACTACCGAATCAATCCCACCACTGACTGCGATAATATATCTCACATATCCATTATCTCACAATTTACCTAAAACGTATTTGGCAAATTTTATACTATCTGTTACAATCAATGCAGTGTGGCACCGTAGCTCAGCTGGTTAGAGCGCAGGACTCATAAGCCTGAGGTCGGTGGTTCGGGTCCACCCGGTGCTACCAGAAATTATCTTTCCTCGTCAATACGACGGGGAATTTTTTATAGATACTGAATTAAATTAGCTCAAGCTCTTCAGATTGAACGCCGTCCAAAGCAGCCAATCGTCGCGACACAAAACTATCCAATTCCCATGAATTACGCTGACGCTCCCACGTTGCTAAATCCTTTTTTCGGGTTACTTCTAAAAATTCAGCTAATTCACTGGTGTTGATTTCCATATTTTTTCCTTTTTGTGTTAATTATTTAACTGTTTCTATACTATCATAAATTTGACAAAAAAGCAATACCTTTTTCGGTCATTATTTACCTTTTCATTCCGCTTGTGGTACACTGGTAGGGAAGGATTTATACACAAAAATGACCCCCGTAACAATCTCGTCACTGGCCACCATAATTTTTGCAGCGATTATTCACGCTAGTTTTCAACTTAGCGTCAGTGTTTTAACGTTACTTAGCGGGCATTCAATTGGCAAAAAAACCGCTCAGAGAAAAATTTTTCGCATGAGCAACAGTTTTGTATTTGGTGTTTCAACAATCACTCTACTGCTCATTAGCTCAATCTCCTATTTCTTATCACTATTCATCCATCACGCCACCAGCGCAGAGCAACTCGTTGCTGCTGTCTCTTCAGGGATGATGTTTGGCTTAGGAATCGCAATTTGGGCGTTCTACTTCCGACGACAACCAGGAACTTCATTATGGCTTCCGCGCAATTTTGCAGAATATTTAAACAAGCGCACCAAAAAAACTAAAAATTCCATAGAAAGCTTTGCTCTGGGAATAATTAGCGTTATTGCAGAAATTGTATTCATCATCGCGCCAATTATCGCCGCCAGCCTGGTCATTATTACCCTACCAAACCCCTTCTTGCAAATCATCAGCATAGCAATCTACGTCATCGTGTCCACACTGCCGTTATTTGTCGTTATCGTCTTGATCGGCAGCGGACGCAGCATCTCTAATTTACAGCGTTGGCGAGAAAACCATAAGAGATTTTTGCAATTCGCCAGCGGCGGTAGCTTATTAATTTTGGCAGCATTCCTATTCGTCGACCGCGTTATTGGCGTCATTAGCTACGGAGGCAATCTATGGTAAAGCCAGGTCAAATTGACGTCATCAAACAGGGAAAACGACCGCCAGAGGAGTTTAGCCCAGACAAGCTCCACAATTCCATAATTGCCACTTGTCTAAGCGTTCGTACACCAGAAGGTCAAGCTCAAGACATTGCAAAAACCGTCACTCTGGGCGTTATGAATTGGTGTGAAACTCACCCAGAAATAACCTCTGCCGATATCCGCCGCCAAGCACAACGCATTATGAAAACTTTGCATCCTGACGCGGCTTATTTATATAAAAATTATAAAACCATAATTTAGGAGATTTGATGTCGCAAAAACCAACTTTTGACTATGATTATATCGTAATTGGTAGTGGCGCTGGTGGCTCACCCGCAGCTAGCATATTAGCAAGCGCTGGAAAAAAAGTTGCTGTTGTAGAAAAATCAACATTCGGCGGGGAATCACCAAACTGGGGAGATGTACCAACTGGATTCTTAACTCACGCTCTTAACGTTTATCAAACAGCCAAAGATGCTGCTAAGTTTGGGTTGCGTACTAACTCGGTTGGGTATAATTACCCTTCTCTACTCTCCTGGAAAGACAAAGTCGTAAAGAGAACTGGAGCTGGCGGCAATCGCTATTATTACGAGAAGCAAGGCATTAGTGTTTTTGCTGGCAATGCGCATTTCTTGAGTCCGAATGAAATAGCCGTCAATCGCAGACACCTGTCCGCTCGTAAATTTCTCATTGCAACTGGATCTGATTGGCAAATTCCAGAAATACCTGGATTAAGTGCCGTTTCTTGTCACACTCCAAAAACTATTTTTAGCTTGAAGCGTCCACCAAAAACCATGTTCATTGTTGGTGCGGGAGCTACGGCGCTAGAATTGGCGCACATCTTCTCTACCCTGGGAGCAAAAGTTTACGTAGCAGAGAAATCGCCCAGAATATTATCAACATTTGACCCAGAAGTCAGCACTTTGGTTGCGAATGACGCAAAAAATCGCAATATTTCAATCTTAGCTCGCACTAAGATTATCGCTATACAAAAATCGTCTATACAAAAGCGCGTCACTTTTCTGCAAGGGCGAATAGAAAAATCTGTACGTGTTGATGAGATTCTAATTGCTGACCAACAATTGCCTGCAATGGATTTAGGCTTAGAAAACGCCGGCGTAAAATATACCGAAAATGGTATTTTGGTTAATTCTTCCCTACAAACTTCCGCTCGACATATTTTTGCCGCAGGAAATGTAACTGACGCCAATATCCAAACCCACACAGCTTTAGCGCAGAGTCGTATTGCGGCTCATAATTTGCTACATAATAATAAGATTAAATTCAGTGATTCCCCACGCCTACAAGTTGCATTTACTCAGCCAGAAATAGCTCAAATTGGAATGAATGAATATGATTGTAAGGCAAAAGGAATAAGCGCAAAAATAGCAATTGTTCCGCTCACCACTACCGTACGCAGCAACATTACTGACCAGCGAATAGGTTTTGTGAAATTGATCGTTGATAAGAAGAGAGTTATCGTCGGCGGGACAATTGTCGGACCGCACGCTAGCGATATAGCAGCCGAGCTAGCCCTGGCTGTTCGACATAAAATTACCAGCGAAGAACTAGCGTCCACTCCGCATTGTTTTACTTCTTGGTCAGAAGCCGTGCGAATTGCCGCCGGAAAACTTCTATAATTACCTCTGATGCGCTATAATAAGTCTCACGGGGGCGTAGCTCAGGGGTTAGAGCAGTCGGCTCATAACCGATTGGTCGCTGGTTCGATCCCAGCCGCCCCCACCACAGTCTGAACTTGATAATCATAAGATGAATATTTTTACCATTCCTGCTACAATATTATGTAGTAGATATTAAATTTGCAAAATGAACAAATTAAAACTCAAACGATTAATTTACAGAATACAGCACGACTATTTAACCCTAAATAATGTCGTTATTGCTGCTGCGATTTTAATTGCTATGAGTTGGGCTTGGGGCTCCATTGAATCAATGCAAAAAAATTACGAATTGCAGCGCTCTATTGACAACAAACGCCAGCAAGTGGAAATAGAAAAACTGCAAGTCGCCTTGCTGGAATACGAATCGAAATATTATCAAAGCGAAGAGTATCAAGAATTAACTATTAGACAGCGCACGGGAAAAGGTCTACCTGGCGAAAAACAGCTCATCACCCAGTCTTTTGAAAGCGCCACGCCTGCCCAAAAACTTGCGTCGAGTGCGAAGCGAACGGATAGCAATTTCCAGCAATGGATGAACTTTCTATTTGGTGGCAATAGTCATAAACACTAAGGTATTGCAATTATTGTGCTAAGCTGATATCATAATTATGTATCGCGGGGTAGAGCAGCCTGGTAGCTCGTTTGGCTCATAACCAAAAGGTCGTAGGTTCAAATCCTACCCCCGCCACCAAGAAAAATCCCTCTTCTTTCGGAAGGGGGCTTTTTCTTTACGCATTATTATCTATGCAACCCTTATTCCAACCCGAACGCTTCTTGCCTGTTTTCGTCAGAGATGTAGCCGTGCGAACTTTTTTATAATCCAAAACATCACTTAGGACAGCCTCCCCTAATTTACCATACAGTTCACAATCAAGCTTAAGTGGACATACTTCACAAGCATTTATAGCAAGCCTGCCAACTTCAGAAATATCACCGCCCCTGTTTCTTTCTATGCGACGAGCTCGATCATAGTCACCACGACCTCTATGACATTCGGCAAAGCCAGCACGACGACGAATCCTGCCGAAAAGATCACACATCTTAACTATAATTCTATTTCTCTTCGTAAAATCTTCACCGCTATAATTATTCACATCAGGAACAAAATCTTCACCTGAATAATCCAGCGGCACAACATTACCGTCCGAATCAACAACATCAATAATGCCCGCTCTGTTCGGTCTAGCAAGCTCCAACACTTCAACCGTCTTCGACTTCATATGTTAGCTGTTATATCACAATATCCACAAATAATCAACCCCACAAAAAACTCCCCTGCTTTTTACAGAGGAGTTATGGCACCTGTTTGTTTGGTTCTACTATATCACCAAACACGCTTATGGTGCAAGCAAAGGACTATTTTTTCTTAGAAATTGTCAAAAAGCCGTTGCGTGGGTTTTCTTTCACAATACGATCTTCTGGTAGATCACATGGTGTACCCTTTTCATTCTTCTCAACCTTAGCGAAGAAGTAAATAGTTTGAGTCTTGCCGCCGCGCAAAGTTACGTCAGTCTTGTGCAAGTAATATGTGATGCCCTTTGAGTTGGTATGTTTATAAGCCATTTGGTTATATACCTCCTATTAATGATATACCTATATAGATTACTATCTCTATATCACCCCTGTCAAGCTAAAAAAGCTTATTTCGTCGCCTAAGCATCAACTTTAACATCTCCAGAACAACCAACCTCATCACGATAATCATGGCAATGAATATCGTCACCAACAAAGACCACCCCGCATAATCAGCTGACCATATTGGCGAGACGAAAGTGTGATAATACGGCTCGGTTGAAGGCGCTTCAAACTGCAAGTTAGTGGCTTTCGCGGCAGGATATTTCGCCCACTCCTCATTAATACAATTGATGTACCTCGGATCCGCCTGTGTCGTAAATCGGCCGTAACCGCCTTGCTGCGCCCTAGCGTCACAGACAGCCCTAACTTTCGACACAGTGTCATTGTTAGACTGATTTTTTATCTCTTCTTCAAACTCTTTCAGTTTCCGGTCATACATTTGTTTATACGTATGATCCAGCGCAATCTTCCCCGGATCCGCGTTCATATGCGTAGACACATAACGCTGCAAATCATATAGTCGCTGCTGAAGATTGACTATATCCCCAGCCTTATCTGCATTCTCCACAGATTCTCGCCGCTCAACCATGCCAACATTATTCAGCCTCAAAAAAGTTGCCGAAATAAAACCAGACATAATCAATAAAATCACCAACTGCCAAGTCTTAATCTGACTGAGTCGCTTAATTCTGAACTTGGTTTTCTTCTTATCTATAGCCATCCCACCACCTTCTCTATGGTTTTAGTATAGCAAATTATCCCAATGACGTGAATATTACTACCGCTGCGGTGGTATAATATTTGTATGCGAATTTATTTTTCAGGAATTGGCGGCGTTGCCATCGGACCGCTGAGCAGAATCGCCTTAGGGGTCGGGTATGGTGTTTGCGGCTCCGACAAATCACCAAGTCTTATCACAAACGAATTAGAGTCAGCCGGAATTCCTATTTCTTTTGACCAATCTGGCGCGTTCTTGCAATCAGAGCACGATAAATCACCATTTGATTGGTTTATTTACACCGCTGCTTTACCAGAAAATCACCCAGAATTAGTCTTGGCGCGAAAACTAGGCATAAAAACCAGCAAGCGCGACGAATTGCTGGCGCAAATAATCGCCGATAAAAACCTGAAACTTATCGCGGTCGCTGGTACTCACGGGAAAACTACAACAACGAGTATGCTAGTCTGGGCAATGAAGCAATTGCAAATTCCTGTTAGTTATTCTGTGGGTTCGACTTTAAGTTTTGGACCGAGCGGAACGTTTGATAAAAATAGCCAATTTTTCGTATACGAGTGTGATGAATTTGATCGCAACTTTTTGCATTTTTCTCCAGAAATCAGCCTTATCACATCTGTTGATTACGACCATCCAGACACATATCCAACAAAAGAATCTTACTTAGACGCCTTCCGTGAATTCGGTAAAAAATCTAAAAAAGTTATCGCGTGGCAAGAAAATTCCGCCATATTTGATGAGAAAAATCTAACAATCTTATACGATTCCAACAAAAACATCACTCTGCCCGGCGAGCATAACCGAAAGAACGCTACTTTGGCGATCGAAGCCTTGAAAAATATGGGCGTGGATGTAGAAGAATCGGAAATATATCAAGCAATAAACTCCTTCCCCGGATCAGGACGACGTTTTGAAAAGCTCGCCGAAAATCTATACTCTGACTATGGACATCACCCGGTTGAAATTCAAGCGACATTACAGATGGCTAAAGAGTTGTCAGACGATGTAGTTCTGGTTTATCAGCCACACCAAAATGTTCGCCAGCACGAGATAATTGATCAATACACTGACAATATTTTCCATGATGCTAACGAAATTTACTGGCTGCCGACTTACTTAACTAGGGAAAATCCAGATTTGCCAACCTTAACGCCACAACAACTTGCCAAAAATATCGACAAAGAAAAAGTTCATTTCGCTGAATTAGACGACAGTTTATGGCAAGAAATAACCGCGGCAAGGAATTCTGGAAAGCTCATCTTATGTATGGGCGCTGGCACAATCGACGGGTGGATTCGCGAGCAATTAGCTAAAAATTAGCGTCATCGATCATCGCCACTGCCGTGAATCTTCCCCCGACTCTGGCGACTGAGCAGTTTATCATTATTTCTGCGAGCCACTTCCTCTAAACTACAACCAAGCAAATGCGCTATAGAATTGACATACCAAAGCACGTCACCGAGCTCTTTTATTATTGAGTCACGGTCTTCGTCTGAAATTTCCCCATTTTTATCACGCAGGATTTTCTTAAACTTCTCCATAACTTCGCCAGATTCGCCACTTAATCCCAATATCTGTGCCATCAATCTCGCGTCAACGTCGCCATATTTATGAGAATCTTTATCTGTTAAAGTAAAAATTGCTTTAGTTGAATAATCGTTAAATTGCATAATATTCCTTTCATTTATTAGCGCGTAACTCTTACGAAATTAATAGTTTTTCCTTCGCCAATCCACCTTTGTTCGTAAGTCGTCATTATTTTATATTCGTCATTTAGCGCGGATTCATGAAGATCAAAACTCAACTCTTTAATTTGCCACTTCTCTGCCACCAATTGCTCCAAGCTCCAGCAGAAAAAATTGTGGTCGTCGTGCTTAATCAATAAAGATCCGTCCGATTTTAGCAATGAAAAGTACTTCTTCAAAAAATTAGGATGAGTCAAGCGGCGCCCAGCGCTATGCTTCCTCGGAAACGGATCAGGAAATGTTACCCAAATTTGCTCCAAAGAACTCTGCTCTACTAATTGGTCTATTTGATCAGCCCGCGCTCGAACAAAAAACACATTCTCCAATCCCTTTTCCTCGGCAATTTTCGCGCCCTTCTGTAACCGATCACCTTTCACGTCAATTGCCAAAAATGTCTTTTCAGGATGGCGCAGCGCAAGCTCTACACTGAATAGTCCAGTTCCAGCACCGATTTCCAAACAATCGACTTCCCGCTCCGCCCACTCGTCAAATTCAAAACATAGAGGTGAATTGTGGAATAAAGCGAATTTATACTTCTTACGTTTTCTAGTGATAATAAATTGATCCGGATCGACAAAACTCATATTTTCTATTATACTAAATCAATAATGGATAAGCTTATAAAACAGTTCTTAGATTCTTCTACATTAGGTCAATGGCTGCATGGCAACAACCTTGGCTGGTTAATTAGTGAGCGCATTATCGACACAGTCAGCATTATTATTGGCTCTGTTTTTGTTTATTTTCTGGGGAAATATTTATTATCTTGGACTATCCATTATTCTATACGCTCCACCGCCAAACATCGTTCTTGGCACCGTAAAGACATAGAAAAGCGCGAAAAAACTCTCATCCAATTAACCCGAAGTTTCTGGCGAATCATAATAATTTTCTATGTCGCCGCAATTGTCGCCAATAAGCTATTTCTATTTGATTTATCGCCGCTATTCGCTAGTGCTGGCATAATCGGTGTGGCGTTAGGATTTGGCGCTCAATCACTCGTTAAGGACTTCTTGTCTGGTATTTTCATCATCGCCGAAAATCAATATCGTGTTGGCGATGTTGTTGACGTAATGGGAGCCGCTGGAACCGTCGAGAGAGTCGGCACTCGCACTACTGTTATACGAGATTCTGAGGGTAACGTTCATTATGTTCCAAATGGCACGATCCAGCACGTTATCAATAAAACTATGGGCTATAGCATGTCGCGCTTCAGCATTTATATCGACCCAAGTTCTGACATTTCTGCAGTTACAGACATCATTAACGCCACTGGTCAAGAATTGGCAAAAGAAAAGGCTTGGCAAAAGAAAATTATCGATCCGCCTAAATTCGTTTCCGTTGGTGACATTACTGGACGAGGAACAGAATTGATCATTGCCGGAAAAACTCAGCCATCCGATCAGTGGTCTGTTACCTCTGAAATGCGACATCGATTACTACAAAACTTTGATCGCGAAGGAGTTCTTCTGGCGACTCTACCGACCCCAACCTCAATGACCAGAAGATAAAGATTAATTATTGGACAAACCTAATTCTTTATCGCTCAACACATCATTAGAAAACGCTTTGATCTTATTAACGTTCTCTACTTCTTTATCATAAATTCCCAAAAATTCCTTCAGTGTATCCTTATTTACTGAGCCTTGCGCGTCAAATTCGTGACTTTTTTCATTCGCATCCTTGCTAATTTGGTTGCGGCGAGAAGCATATTCTGGGCGACTCAAGTCCAATCGATAAGCGTCAGTCTTGTAATACATAAACATCGCAATCGATACTAGTAAAACCGAAACTGCAATAGTCAGCCCAATAAATGTAGCGAATTTATAACTACGAAATAATTCCTTAGCCCTATTCATTAGAACCTCCAGACAGCGAATTTTTAATAACTTGCACTTCTTCTTTATATCTCACTAACAATTCATCCAAGACCTTCACATCCTCAGAAAGTTTATTACGAGCCTCGCGAGCAACGGTCAATTTTTGATAATAGTCCGCCACATTATTAGAGCAATTTGCGCGCTGAAGATCAGTCATCGCAGTATCGTAATCGTTGTAATTGCTATTAAACTTAAGCCTCGTCGACTCGAATTCATTAGTAATATTCACCAACTTTGAGCTGTCCAGCTTATTGATTGCCAATCGACCATTCAGCCTGGCCATAAGTTTGGTAGAAATAGAATTATATCTCTGTCCAACATTAACTCTAGTTAGAGCGTCATTGGTGTGGATGTTTTTAATAGCAACTCTTACGGAACTACAATTTCGTTCAAGTGTTTTTATGATCTCAGAATCAGCTGTAGCATCAACAGACTGAGCTTCAACTGCCCGTGGCGTCACTAACAAACTAGAAGTAATCAAAAAAGACGCGAGATAGAGAGTAACTTTTTTCATCACTTATATTATCTCACGTCTTCTTGAATAGAGTCAAATATTACTTGAAACGTTTTTCGACGTTACCCTTAACGTCTTTTGCGGTTTCTGCTACAGCATCTCCAACTTTCTGAGAACCAGCTTTTAACGAACTTAAGCTATCTTTTGCTGCAGCAGTCGCTTTGCAAGCCACCTTTTCAGTGTCGGCTTTCATTTTTACAGCTTTATCCTTCAAGTCTTTCCTTGTTTCCTTACCGCTCTTTGGTGCAGTTAAAATTCCAGCTGTAAAACCTGCTGTTACTGCTCCGATAATTGCTAAAACTTTTTTCATATATTACTCCTTTTTTTAATTATTTTTTACGAAATAAACCTGATATTTCACTAAAAACTTTTGTTGGCGACAACCACTCAGTTGCACTAGCTACGTTAGTTGTAATTTTACTAACGCTTTTCATGACCGTATTAAGTCTTACCAACAAGGCGATGACCACTGCCAGCAGCGTTACTATAATAACCGACAACAATCCTACGATGATTGATAATAAAACGATGGCTGTTTGGATATCTTCCACGCTTTACCTTTCTGCAAAAGTTTATATTTGTTATGTTTATTTTAGCATGCTCGTTAAATTGTTTATATTAGATAATCTAACTATTTCACTATAGCATAAGCTTATTAAATTGTCAATAGAGATGTCCGCTAATCGTTGATAATATGATAAACTGGTATGGTTATGCGAGATTTTTTCAAACGATACATACCGGAATTTGTTTATGGCGCGGTTGACGGCACAGTAACGACATTTGCAGTCGTGGCAGCTTCAGCCGGTGCTGGAATATCCAGTTCAGTAATTCTTATATTAGGAATTGCTAATTTAATAGCCGACGGATTCTCAATGGGCTCTAGCGCATATTTGGCAGCCAGTGCAGAGCACGAAGAGTCCGTTCGCGACAGCCAAAAACGCTCATCTCCAAAGATCATAGGCGCAGTAACATTCTTAGCTTTCGTGGTGGTCGGTAGCGTGCCAGTATTGCCATATTTGATTGACGTAATTGCAAGCTTAAAGGCGCCAAACGCGGTATTATTCTATATTAGCTCGGCGCTAACTACGGCAACGTTCTTAGCAATTGGCTTCATCAAAGGTAAAGTCAGCAAACAATCACCTTGGCTATCTGCGGGCATCACGTTACTTCTTGGGGCAATTGCGGCAGGACTAGCCTACTTTGCGGGCGACATTTTGGCGGCATGGCTGGGTATTAGGATTTAGCATATTGTTCTTGTATTTTGGTCTGGGTGGTTGTTTGCGTGATATTGAAGGTACTGACGATATGATTCGTTTCCTTGCATAAGAAAAAATCTCCTTATTAATAAGGAGATTTGGGGTTTGCGCTATATACTAGTTATTGATTAAGATCGCAAAAGTGTTGAACAATAAGAAAGTTGCCGTATTTGTCTTTAGCTATACCAAAGCCAACTAAGTCATAACCCTTGTCTAATATAGCTTCACGATGTCCTTTATTAGATGACATCCAGGTACTTATAAGGTTGCGGCTATTGCTGTCTGGTACTAAAATATTGGCTAAATTCTCACCGGCATACCGACACTTACTTGGCATATGCTTAAAAACGAATAGAGTGCCGCGTGTACCTTCAGGTGATACGTGACCATAATAATCACGGTTTTGCATATCATCTGCCTTTTCCTGTGCACTAGCATTTAATCTTTCGTCTAGTTTCAGGGGTGCTACACCGACTTTAGCGCGCTCTTGGTTTACCAACTCAAGCATTTCCTGGGCATCTGGTGGACCAACGTCATACTTGCTCTTTGGTTGCTCCTGTTTTTGCTCCTGAGCTACTTCAGTAACTGCTTGAGCATTTAGATGAGTCTTTAGCCATAAACCACCACCTACACTCACTATGAGAGCTACGATTATAGTAGCAATGACTATAGATTTTTTTCATACCCTCACACTAGCACAACCAAAACGGTAGATCAATATTGCAAATATTCTATAAACCCAATTCGCGTAGCTGAGCAGGATCAACAATTGAAGGTGAATTCATCATCACGTCCACACCAGAGCCGTTCTTTGGAAACGCCAGAGTCTCGCGGACGTTTTGCTCATCGGTCAATTCCATCAAAATACGATCAACACCAAAAGCGCATCCTGCGTGAGGCGGAGCGCCGTATTTGAAAGCGCCCAACATAGCACCAAACTTCTCTTCAACATAGGATTCACTGAAGCCCAGCAAACCGAACACTTTGTATAATACCGCTGGATTATGGTTGCGAACGCCACCAGAGCAAATCTCATAGCCATTCATCACCATATCAAACTGATCAGCGACAATGGATAATTTTTCGGCGTCAGTTTCAGCAGACTCCAGAGCTTGCAATCCACCCTTTGGCATACTGAACGGATTATGTCCAAAGTCAAGCTTCTTACTACGCTCATCCCATTCGTAAAACGGAAAATCAATAATCCAAGCAAACGCCACGACCGATGGGTCTTTAAGATTAAAGTGCGAGGCAAATTCATTACGCAAGCGCCCCAACACCGCATTAACAACCGAGCGAGAATCAGCACCAAAGAACACTGCATCGCCATCAACTGCACCAGTTCTCTGTTGAATGTCAACCAATTCCTTATCACTCAAGAATTTCGCAATTGGAGATTTTGCTTCGCCGTCTTGATACGTAATGTATGCCAAGCCACCAGTGCCTTCACTCTTAGCGATATTGGTGAAATTGTCAATTTGCTTACGGCTCAAACTTGCGCCATTTTTTACACAAATAGCCTTTACGCATTCCGCGTTTTTAAACACACCAAACTCAGTCTCCGATAATACGTCCGTCAGTTCTATCAATTCCATACCAAATCGCAAATCCGGCTTATCAGAACCGTAAGTTTCCATGGCGTCGCGATATGAAATTCGCGGAATTGAACTACCATCACCAACCGCCAAATCGCTCAAATCCAACAATTTTTTACCAGCAAAATCAGTTGCCAGTTGCTTCATCAAAGGCTCAACTTCAGTGCGAACTTCTTCGCCATTTTCGGCAAAACTCATCTCTAAATCAAGTTGATAAAACTCGCCGTACAGGCGATCTGCTCGTGGATCTTCGTCGCGGAAACAAGCCGCCAACTGATAATAGCGCGGCACGCCACCAACCATCAGCAGCTGCTTAAATTGCTGCGGAGCTTGTGGCAAGGCATAAAACTTCCCTTCCTGCAAACGACTCGGAATCAGAAAATCACGCGCACCTTCAGGACTTGAATTAGCTAAAATTGGCGTTTGAATTTCAATAAAACCTCGATTGTCCATATACTCATGGATTCGACGATACATTTCGGCGCGTTTTTTAAGCATGTTTTGCATTTTTGGACGACGCAAATCAAGATAACGATACTTGAATCTTAGTTCTTCGCCGGCTTGATTATCCTCGGCAAATGGCTGAATTGGTAAAGTTTCAGCTCGGTTCAAAATTTCCAAATTGTCCACAACAATTTCCACATCACCACTGGCAATATTCGGGTTTTTCAGACCTTCGCCACGCTCCGCAACCACGCCACAAGCACGAACCACGAACTCATCCCGTAAGCTTTCCGCCAAAGAAAAAGCATCTTTTTTATCAGGATTAATAACCAACTGAACCAAACCCGTGTGGTCGCGCAAATCAATAAAAATCAATCCGCCATGATCACGCCTGGAATGAACCCAGCCCGCAACTGTAATATTTTCACCAACTTTTTTAGAAGTTTCTGCCGCCAAAATTCTATTTTTCATATCTGTTATTATAGCATAATCTGGGCAAATTCCCAGAATTAAACATCTCGTCGAGTTTTTGTGGGCAAATTATTTTTCTGCGGATTAGCCGTGGCAGCCTTACGAATATCTCCATAAACATCATATTCGTCAATGATTTTCTGACCCAATAGCGCTTCAATTACGTCTTCTAAGCTCAGTAGACCAACTGTTTCTCGAAACTCATTTACAACAATAAACAAGTGATGCTGCGTTTTCAAAAATGCAGCCAAGGCGTGCTGTAGAGTTTGATTTTCGCGAATATAATAGACGTCTTTACTCATGGCTGTTTCCGCACGATGAGATTTTGCTTTGCGATCAATCGTCAACAAATCCTGAATTCTCAGCATGCCAACAACATGGTCAATGTCGCCGTCAATGACAGGAAATCTGCTGTATCCTTTTTTATGAAGATCATCAAGCACTAGCGGCCCGAGAAGTTCATTCATGGGCACCGATTCAATCATGCTTCGCGGCGTCATAATTTCCTCGACCTTCATATCGTTGAACTTCAGTCCGTTAGTAATAAGCTTTTTCTCAGAAGATGAAATCGCTCCGCTGGATTGAGCCACCATTTCTAGCAATTCTTCTTTCGATTCAATCACCCGACTATCACCAACAACTGGCGACACCGAACGGATTAACGACAAAATTACTTGATGTCGCTCAATTGTCGTTAAAATTAGCGGTTCGTATTTTTCATAAAGCTGCTGTGAGTATTTCTGCCACAAGCCAATTCGCGCGACAGCTCCGATTTCCAGGGCTATTATAATTGACAAAAAGAGTCCAGCCGCCCAATTGAACAAATAAACGCTAATAACACTTAAAATTACCAAACATAAAGAAGCCACGGCGCGTTGCAATGAAATAATATCTCGTAAAAATTCTCTTTGTCGCAAAAGAATTTTAGCCTTTTCATCGCCTAGTCCACTTCTCCGCCGCAGCTCAAATTGACTATGCGAAGACGTTTTCGGCTGAACTCCCAGCACTATCAGCAAAACCACCAAAGTAACCAAATATCCAAAAATTAGCACAATCGTCATAGTTTTATTGTACCGCATTCCGTGCTATACTTACTAGAGTAAATGGAGGTAAAATGAATAAGAAAAGCTGGATAATTTTTGCAATTATTGTAGTGGCAATTGTTGGTGGAATGATTTATATTTCGACACAAAATCGATTAAATATTAGCGACATCAATAACGATCAGCTGAACACAGCTATCAGCGCAGAATCAAGAAATGGCAATATCGCGGATCATGAAATTGGCAGCAAAGACGCCAAAGTAACGATTATCGAATACGCCGACTATCAGTGCCCTGGCTGTGGCACCGCTGCACCAAAAGCCGAAGCGCTAGCTAAAAAATATAAAGATCACGTTCGATTAATTTTCCGCAATTTCCCAATTGCTAGCTCACACCCTAATGCACGCGCTGCCGCTGCCGTAGCTGAAGCTGCTGGTTTACAGGGTAAATTCTGGGAGATGAATGAGCTTCTATATGCAAATCAGGACGCTTGGAAAAGCGCCAACACTACAGAACGCGACAATATTTTCAAATCTTATGCTGAACAATTGAAGCTTAATATCGATCAATATAAAACCGATATTGCCAGCAACAGGGTTAAAAATAAAATCGACTTCGATATGGCTCTCGGTCGCAAACACGGCGTTGCCGCAACACCAACTTTCTACATAAATGGAAAAAATACCGAGATGGACAGCTCTGGCTCAATTGAATCATCAGTCAAGGAAGCCTTGAAAAAAGCTGGCGTTGAAGTAAAAGATTAACGCATTTTCACACAAACCAAAATCCCGCTCCGGTGCCTTGGAGCGGGATTTGTTTATAGTCGTCCCTATTCTATCGTTGGAGCGACACTACGCTATTTTACTGTGCTATGTATGTTTGCCATTCGGCAGGCACCACATCCACCGCGATCTTTTTGCGCCTTGATGGCACAAATTTGATTGCTATTGGCATGTGTTTTGCACTCCTTACTATTATGTGCAGCCCCACGCGCTTCGACCTTTATCACTTAATATCAGCAATTTAATGCTTCGGCGCGAGACACGCTAACAATGTTACCAAACGTTTATTGGCACGTCAAGCAAAAACATTTTGAAAATGCTTATTATATCTATATTAGAATAAGCGGAGTCGCTTAGCAACAAACATAACAAGTAAAATCAACAACACCGTAAAACTGGTGATAACTGGATATGCCCAAGGCTCGCCCTGAAATGGTAACGCGATATTCATTCCATACATCCCGTAAAAAACATTTGGAATAGCCAGAAGAATTGTTATGGCAGTCAATGCCTTCATGCGTTGGTTCAGCGTATTATTAGCAACCGTCGAATAAGCGTTTTGAATACTGGAAATTGTGTGCGTACTGGAACTGATTGCCACTAAAACTTGTCTGATATGTAGGTCAATATCCTCCAAGGCTTCCAGGTCCCTGGTCTTAAATAAATGGCGACGGTTTTCCATCAGTTGCGTAATAACGCGGGACATCCCTTCCAGGCTGCTTCGATATTCATTGAGCGTATCTTCAATTGCCACAAATTTAATAAAATCCGAATTCTCAACTTCATGACGACTCAGTCGCCGGCGAGCATCGCTAATTTGCTCCGTTAATAAATGCACGCGCTGTTCATATTGAGAAATAATATACGCCAAATTCGCAGCAAAAACTCCCGCTGGACGTTCGGTTGTGCTAAATAAATAATCGCTAACTTCCAGAGGTGAAAATTTAACATGAGGCGATATTGTAATATAATGACCGCCACTAATTGCAATCAAAAACGGTGCCGTTTTGCCAGAATCAGTTTGACCAAACGGTATGCGCGTAAAAATATATTCAACGCCATCAGAAAACTCCGCTCGAGGTAATTCGTGGATATCGAGTACGTCACGGACAATATTAGCAGATAACGACAAAGCCTTTGAAACTCGAGTAGCATCAAGACTCCCGGTCAAATTAATCCAACCGTTTTTATGCATTCGTTGAGCTTGCGTCAACTTTTCAGTCAACGATCTGCGTTCAAAATAGCCCACCATCATAAGAAAATTATAATATACACAAGCAATATTAGCAATCTGTCGAATTGCAATTAAACTTTAGCGGCGGCGCAGGAAATAATAGCCCACAACGAATGCCAGCACTACACTAACTGCGGTAATTCCCCAAAACATCAATGGATTATCAGCACCTGGAACCGGCACGTTCATACCATACAAACCAGCGATCATCGTCGGAATAGTCAAAGCTACGGTGATTACGGTTAGCAGGCGAATCGTCTCATTAAGACGCGTATCCATCACCGCCCTATAGCTGTCGCGCACATTAGTAATCGTCCTCAGCAAACTTTTACAACGCGCAATCACCTGTTCCAAATCAATCGAAATATCCTCAACATCTTCCTTGTCATCGGCTTTCAATCGCAACTTCTGAGTCGCCAAGAGTCTCTCAATTGCCCAGTTCATCGGAATTAGCGCGTCAAGATAATCATTCAATTTGCGCTCATACTCCGCCAGAGTGGCAATATCATTAACCCTCAGCGTATGAATACTATCTGTAGCCGCTCGCATTTGGCGATTAATCGTTGCCACGCGCCGCTGATATTGCGTTGAAATCGCCTCAACCATCGCCACCAAAAGCTCAACTTGTCGATCCGTCCTAATTCGCACTTTATCAATAAATGGCTGCCACAATCGCCCCAAACTATCTCTGGACAACGTCACAATATGATCTTTATTGATGCAGAATAAAATCGGCGTGGTAAAATCGTTAAAATCGTCATCAGTGTCCGGCAATCGCGCAATCAAATAAGTCCACTCATCGTCAAACTCAATACGCGGCACCTCGTGTGGATCAAGCGCGTCACTTATCAAATCCTCATCCAAGCCCAGCGTCAACAATTGCGAAACCTCTTCGTCGCTCGGCCTTTCGCAGCGCACCCACGAACCAGACTGCAAATTTTCTTGCGGGCTAATTACTGAATCACTATTTGTTGAACGAAGATATTGCAACATAATTTCATATTATAAAATAAAACATACATAAACACAAGAAGCTCCTGCGCCATTTACAGGAACTTCTTGATTTTTATTACGATTTAACTATCGTGCCTGCCGAGCCGCTAATGGCTTCAGCGGTTTTATCCAGTGAAGTAATAATCGCCGTACGCCCTGGCTTTCCATCCAGGAACGACAAGGCAGCCTGAGTTTTTGGCAACATTGAACCTGCCGCAAACTGCCCATCGTCAATGTGCTTTTGAAGTTCTTCTATTGAAACTTCCCCGAGAGATTGTTCATCTGGTTTGCCAAAATTAATTTTAGCAGCATCAACCGAAGTCAAAATCAGCAAAGTGTCAGCGTCCAAAAGATCTGCCAATTTTGCAGCACCGAAGTCCTTATCAATAACCGCAGCGACGCCTTTTAATTGACCAGTTTCGTCTTGTAAAACAGGAATGCCGCCGCCGCCAGTTGAAACGACCGTCACGCCAGCATGAACCAGCGCCTTAATCACATCGGCCTCGACAATTGTCTGAGGTTTTGGCGAAGGAACGACACGTCGCCAGCCGCGACCAGCGTCTTCTTTTACCGTGTAGCCACGTTCGCTAGCGACGGTTTTTGCCTCGTCTTCCGAATAGAACGGACCAATTGGCTTGGTTGGATTTTGGAATGCTGGATCGCTTAAGCTAACAATCGTTTGAGTTATAACGCTAACAGCGCGATTGTTCATTTGATTAACCATAAAGGCGTCATGAAAAGCCTGTTGCAGCCAAAAGCCAATCAACCCCTGACTCATAGCGCCAGAATCTTCCAGTGGCAAACTTGGTACATCTGGCGTGTTAATCGCCTCTTCGTGCAACACAATGTTGCCAACCTGAGGACCATTACCATGAACGATTGCTACGTTATGACCAGCCTGGATTAACGGTAAAAGTTGCCGAACGGTTTCATCGGCTACTCGTTGCTGTTGCTCAGACGCGGCTTCGCCCTGCCGTTGCAGGGCGTTACCACCGAGCGCTACTACAATAGTACGCTTCTTATCCATAGGCTACAGTGCTCCGAAAATTGCAATAACTGTGATGCTGATAATAGCAAATACCGCCATAATTGGAGCTGAGCGTTTTAGCCAGTCGCGATATGAAACGCCAGCCAAAGCCAATCCACCCATCAACGACGCGATAGTTGGAGCCATCATATTGATCAAGCCAGACGCTGTCGCAAATGCGGCGACCATAACTTCTTTGCTTGAGCCAACCAAGTCAGCAATTGGCGCAATAACCGGCATAGTTGCTGCCGCCAAACCTGATGATGACGGAACAATAAATGACATTGGCAAGTAGAATAAATATGCCAACACACCGACAACGCCGCCACCAGCATCTTTCAGAAGGGACTCACCCCAGCTGATGATCGTGTCCTGAATTTCACCGTTAGTCATCACTACAGAAACACCTGTTGCCACTGCGATAATCAGAGCAACCGGCAAGATATCTTTCACACCGTCAATAAATGTATCAACCGGGAAAACACCCTCTTTCTTAAATTCTTTGTAGTAAATTGCGGTTATGACAATTGTTGAAATTAGGAATAGTGCAGTGATTTCATTGAAATACCAATCACCAAATGCCGCACTGTGGACTACACCAAGTACCGCGCCAATGACTGGCAAACCTGCAGCCCATTCAAACATATCAGCGAAGAGTGTGATATTCCAACTTCCCCATGGAATCAAGGAAAGAATCATTAGCACAAACGTAATAGCAAACACAGACATAACGACTTTTCGTGGACCAGTAAATTTTGGTACGTTTGTCGTGTCGAGAGCAGCCGTAGCTGGCTTGTAGCGAACATCTTCTTTGTACTTGCCTGCCTTAACTTTTGCGGCGTAACGCATAGTGAAGATAATTGCCGCAATCAAACAAAGTACTAAGATGATAGACATTATTGGAATAACGCTACCCAATTTCACGTCTGCGGTTTTTGCTGCAACGCCAGTAGAGAATGGGTTGATTGTCGAGCCGAGCACACCAGTACCGGCGCCAAGCACAATCACCATCACACCAGTCATGGCGTTATAGCCAGCAGCAATCATCATCGGTATGACGAGCGCATAGAACGCCACAGTTTCTTCTTGCATACCGTAAGTAGTACCACCGATAGCAAATAAAATCATCAGAATCGGGATGAGCCACTTTTCCTTGCCCTTCATCTTTCGAAGTAGTGCACCAAGAGAAGCATCAAGCGCACCAGTTTTCATAGTGACGCCTAAGAATCCACCAAGCACCATCACGAAGACGATGACATCAAGCTTGTCTGACATACCTTTAATAGGTGCAGTAAAGACGTCCCACAAACCTTGCTGATCGTGTTTTTTGATCTCTTCCTTTTTACCATCTTTTTCTTCCGTGACGGTTCGATCTTTGTCGACTACGTGATACGAATTAGCTATACGATCGCCATCTTCGTTCGTCTTATATAGTCCAGAAGGAACAACCCACGTCAATGCCGCCATAACGATGATTACGACAAACAAAATAGTAAACGCCGACGGTGATCGAAGCTTCTGCTTTGCTTTTTTAATTTTTTCTACCATTGCCTCGGAGCCTCCTTAACCTCCTCATTACGACAACAACTACAATGTCAAAGCCATCACAGCCTTGATTGTATGCATACGATTTTCCGCTTGATCAAAAACTATCGAATGTGGCGAGCGGAACACCTCATCCGTCACTTCCATTGAATCTAAACCGAAATCTTCCTGAATCTTCTTTCCAGTAATCGTTAATGCGTCGTGGAATGCTGGCAAACAGTGCATAAACTTAACCTCAGGATTTCCTGTCAGGTTAATCATCTGGCGATTAACTTGGAAATGTCGCAATTGGTTAATGCGCTCAGCAAACTTATCTTCTTCGCCCATTGAGACCCAAACGTCCGTGTAAATTACATCAGCACCGCGCAAAGCTTCTTCGAAGTTGTCAGTGATAGTAATGCGCGCATGGCTTGACCTGGCAAAATGATTTGCCTTATCGACCAAAGCCTGATCTGGATGCAATTCACGAGGTGCCAAAATGCGAAAATCAAGTCCCATAATAGCTGAGCCGATCATCAACGAGTTCGCCATATTGTTACGACCATCGCCAACAAACACCAGCTTAGTTCCCTTCAATTTTCCGACATGCTCTTCAATTGTCATGAAGTCAGCCAAAATCTGTGTTGGATGAAACTTATCGGTCAATCCATTCCATACTGGAACGCCAGCGTGACGTGCCAATTCCTCAACAGTTGCGTGATCAAAGCCGCGGAATTCAATTCCATCGAACATTCGACCCAAAACCTTAGCAGTATCTTCAACCGTCTCTTTCTTGCCCAATTGAATATCATCTTTACCGAGGTATTCTGGCGCAATTCCAAGGTCATTAGCAGCTACCGTAAATGCACAGCGTGTTCGCGTTGAAGTCTTTTCGAACAACAAAGCCACGTTTTTACCTTCATGAATTCGGTGCGGAATGCCAGCATATTTCAATCGACGATATTCACGAGCCGTGTCTAACAACAAGCGAATCTCTTCAGCGGTATAATCGCCTAAAGTTAGTAGCGATCGTCCTTTCAAACTCTGAGCCATTAGAATACATCCTCTCGTACTAGCGGCATGCTCATACAGCGTGGACCGCCACGACCGCGTCCAAGCTCAGCACCACTAATCTCAATAACTTCGATGCCGTTTTCGCGCAATTTCTGGTTAGTTACGTAGTTGCGATCATAAGTCACCACAACACCCGGCGCAATTGCCAAAGTGTTTGAACCGTCATTCCATTGCTCACGAGCAGCAGCAATCGGATCGCCACCGCCACACTCAATCAACGTAACACTTGGCAAGCCCAGCGCAACCCTCAGAACGTGTTCCAAATCTGTTTCGTGTGTAATTCGTGGGAATGGCTGACCTTCAACCTTCTCCAAAATGAAACAATTCATCCTGCCGCCGTGGTCGCGAATTTCTGGGTGAATCGTAAACTTATCACGATCAATCATCGTAAACACGGTGTCTAGATGCATAAAGGCGTGAGATTTTGGAATTTCCATAGCAATGACTTTCTCGAATTTCGAGCCAGCAAACAGCTTGGTTGCCATCTTTTCAATTGCCTCAGCAGTTGTTCGCTCTGAAACACCAATTGCCATAACCTTATCGCTTAATACTAATTCGTCACCGCCTTCCATTGAGAATTTCTCTGTGCGGTTGTACCAAACTGGCGCACGATTAGCAAAGCGTGGATGGTGGTCGATGATATAGCGCATAAATAGTGATTCACGACGACGAGCTGTCCAGTGCATCTTATTGATTGTCAAACCGTTACCAATTGCGGCAGCTGGGTCGCGTGTAAAGTATAGGTTTGGCATTGGATCGAGATAGAACGGATAATGATTTTTCTCGATCATGTTATGAAGTTGCTGATGCTGATCTGGAGGCAAAGTAATTTCATCCTTGCGAACACCAGCCATAATCTTGCGGATCATAGCGTGAGTTGGCAAATCCAACAAGAATTGACGTAATGTTTGAGTAACACGGCGTGAATCTTGCTTAGAAGCAGCCAACATTTCATCGACAAATTGTTCGCGCAATTGATCTGTGTTAATTGCCTCGGCGACCAATTGATCCAGATACAGGACTTCGATTCCACGACTTCTCAATACTTCCGCAAAAGCATCGTGTTCAGCCTGAGCCACTTTCAGATATGGAATATCGTCAAATAAAAGATCGGTCAGATAGTCTGGCGTCAAATTTTCCAGTTCTTCACCTGGCCGATGCAATAGAACGGTCTTAAGTTTTCCTATTTCAGACGTGATGTGAATTGGTTCGTCCATCACAACCCTCCCCTGTTTATATTAGTGATGTTTTAATTGTAACACGTTTATGTTTTTGGGCAAGAGGAGATGATTGCCAGACTAGCTTCAGTCCTGACCGCGAATTGTCGATTAACTTTCAGCCATTCATCAGTAGCTTTTGCGGCGCCTGGCAGAGCTTCATTCACGTAATCATCAACAACAATTATCACATCTTCACTAAACTTACTTTCACAAACCAGAAAAGAATCGACAATTGATTCATAAAAATCGCCATCAAAAAACGCAAACATAATATTTTCCGGCACGTCATCAGAAGTAAAATCGGAAAACCAGCCTTTGTGAATAATAGGCGACTTCAACCCCGCTTTCTTAAAATTCTGGACAAACGTCTTACGCGGCGCTAATAACTCGCCAGCCTTAAATTGATCACCCGCAGCGCTATTATCCTTCTGGGTTTTTTCCGGCAATCCCGCAAACGAATCGTAAACGTGAAACTCGCCCGTAAAATCATAAGCATCCAGCAGTCGGCGAATAAATAAACTAGTCGTGCCAACATAACAACCAAACTCCACGATATTTCCAGTGGTGCCACGGCGTAAAGTTTTTTCCAATTCTCTTAAAAGTGCACCAAGCTCTTTTATATCGACTTGGTCAGAAATGATCGGGTATTTAGTGAGGAGTTGATCTGCGATATTCATGACTTAATTATAAATAGTTCGCCAAATATCGACAAATTTATTAACGACGCAGCCCTATATATTTACGGTCTTATGAAGTAAACTATCAATTAGCACCTATGAATAATCACGACATTATCAAAACATTTTTACCAAAACAACTGGATATAAGACAGTTAAATTCGCTTCAATCCGCCTTGCGAAAATCAAACATAATTGTATATGGCGAAATCCACGGTATTAAAGAAAATTCCGACGTCGTCTATACTCTGGTTAAGAAGCTTGACGTAAAGAGATTAGCTATTGAAGCCAGCCCCGCCGTGTCCAACTTCATCAATTCAGTAAAGATCAATTCTTATGATTTTTCCTTAGTTGATGAAGACCTTTTTGATTCGAGCATTTTATCTCTTGAAATGATAAAGACAATAGCAATTCTTCTACAGCAAAACCAACTTAAAGAACTTATTTTTATTGATACATTTTTTGATAATTTAGATGAGGACACTATTATATCAGCAAGCCCTCAAGCGCGAGAAGAGGAGTTAGTTAAAAATATCCTTAAAATTGACGATTCCCTATTAATATTATGTATTATGGGGCAATGGCATACGCAACCTGAAGTCGTTAAAAATGGCGAAACGCAACATAAATCAGCGCTATATCGCTTAAGAAAAGTAAAGCCAAATATACCGTTTATTCACAATGTCTACCAACAAGGACAATTATTTAACGACGGAAAAATAATTGAACTTCCGAAAAATCCATCAATTCCGCCTTATTATGAAATTGTCCAGAAAACTGATATTGATTTTGAACTGCACATACCAAAGGCTACAAAAATATCACTATACAAAAAGTAGCAGTCAATTACTCAGCAAACTGGCTATTATACAGCTCGGCGTAAAATCCATTTTGCTTCAACAGAGTTTCGTGATTGCCCTGCTCAATGATATTCCCGTCCTTAACCACCAAAATCAAATCAGCGTCACGAATAGTACTCAAACGGTGCGCAATAACAAAACTAGTTTTCCCCTGCATCAACTTCTCCATGGCTTTTTGGATAAGGACTTCGGTGCGAGTGTCGACCGAGCTTGTCGCTTCGTCCAGAATCAGCATTGGCGCTTTTTCTAGCATCGCCCTAGCAATTGTCAGCAACTGCTTTTCTCCCTGGGAAATGTTAGCAGCCTCCTCGCCCAAAACCATATCATAGCCGCCCGATAGCGACCGCACAAAATGATCAACATGCGCTTCTTTGGCGGTTTTTATCATCTCTTCCTCGGTGGCTTTTGGATTGCCATACATCAAATTCTGACGAATCGTGCCATTAAATAACCAGGTATCTTGCAGCACCATGCCAAACATTTGGCGCACATCGCTACGTTTCATTCTACGAATATCCACGCCGTCAATTTTAATCGAACCGCTATTAATCTCATAAAATCGCATCAGCAAGTTAACCAGCGTCGTTTTTCCAGCGCCAGTCGGACCGACAATCGCTACGCGCTGACCTGGCTTAATGTGCGCCGACAAACCTTTGATGATAGTTTGATCTGGCTTATATCCAAAGACGACGTTGTCGAATTCAACTTCGCCTTTTACGTTGGACAATTTCACCAAGTTATTCGATTCAACCGATTCTTCTGGCTCGTCCAAAAACTCGAATACTCGCTCAGCGGCGGCAGCTGTCGATTGTAAAATATTAGCAATATTAGCAACCTGAACCAGCGGCTGATTGAACTGATCGACATACTGAATAAACGCCTGAATATCGCCGATTTTTAGCCGACCATTAATCGCCAGCCAACCGCCCAAAATTGTCATAGCTACATAACCAATATTGCTGATAAAATTTATAATCGGGTGAATCAATCCAGAAAAGAACTGAGCCTTCCAAGCGCTCTCCTGAAGCCGATTATTGATCTTAGAAAACTTAGCAATCGATTTTTTCTGACCATTAAAGACGCGCATCACTTGATGACCGCCATACATTTCTTCAATGTGTCCATTAAGTTCGCCAAGCTGCGTTTGCTGGCGTAAGAATTGTTTTTGCGAGCTCTTTGCGATCAGCGTAATCACGCCACCCGCCAGCGGAAGCACCAGTAGCGCAACTAGCGACATCTGCCAGCTAATCGAAAACATCATCACCAAAATCCCCAGCACCGTAACCGTTGAAGTTACAATTTGCGACAAACTCTGATTTAGTGTTTGGCTAATCGTATCGACGTCATTAGTTATGCGACTAAGGACTTCGCCGTAAGTTTGCTTATCGAAATAACTCAGCGGCAAGCGATTTATTTTTTCGGACAATTGTTGTCGCATCCTGAAAGTTACGGTTTGCGTCACCTGAGTCATTATCCACGTTTGAATATAGCGAAAAATTGCACTCAACACATACATTCCGACTAGCAAAATAATTATTCGCCAAATAGCGTCAAAATGAAATTCTGGACGCCGACTAAGATCTAGCTTTTTAATCGACTCAAGTTGACTGGACGGAATCTGTTTTTCAATCTCCGACTTATTCGACAATCGGTTCAAAACGTCCGCGCCAGTAGTTCCCGCTGACAAAGAAACGCCCTTTGGCAATTTACTAGTAATCGCCTCGTAAGCTTTCATATTGGCGTAATCATCAACAATTTGATTCGTCGCGCCGCCTAAAATCTTCGGGCTGGCAATTGCAAAAATCGTACTCCCAATCGCAAAAACCAACACCATCAACATTTGCCATCGAAAATCTGACAAATATTTGATCAGCTTCTTGACCGTTCCCTTGAAATCTTTAGCCTTTTCGCCAGTGCCCATTCCGCCCATCGGACCGCTCATTCGTACTTGCTGGCGTTTTTTCGTGGTTTGCCTAGACATTACAACACTCCTTTCGCAGCAATAGACATTTTCTGTAAATCATCTTCCGAGAGTTGCGAAGCAGCAATTTCTTGATAAACTTCACAATCTTTCATCAATTCCTGATGCGTTCCCTGACCAACAATTTTTCCCTCATTAAGCACAATTATTTTATCTGCATTCATAATCGTATTAATTCGCTGACCGACAATTAACACAGTTTTATTCTTAGTTTCCTTTGCAAGCGCAGACCGTAACTTCGCGTCGGTCTTGAAATCAAGCGCCGAAAACGAATCGTCAAAAATGTAAATATTCGGCTCAACCGCAATAGCCCTCGCAATCGACAGACGCTGACGCTGACCGCCAGAAACATTGCTGCCGACCTGAGCGATTTCACTTTTATAGCCACTTTTTAACTCGCTAATAAATTCTTCCGCTTGGGCAATTTTGGCCGCTTTTTCAACCAACTTATCGTCAGCCTCAGCGTTACCGTATTTAATATTGCTAGCAACCGTCCCGCTAAACAGCACGCCTTTTTGTGACACGTAACCAATTTGACCAGACAAATCTTCCAATTTCAGATTCCTAATATCCACACCATCAAGCAAAATCTGCCCCGCCGAAACATCATAGAAACGAGGAATCAAATTTATCAGCGTTGATTTTCCCGAGCCAGTACTGCCGATAAACGCCGTTGTCTGACCAGGTTCGGCTACAAAATTAATATCCGAAAGCACTGGCAAATCCGCGTCAGGATAAGTAAACGTAACGTCCTTAAATTCAATTTTTCCCTTGGCGTCTTTTGGCAATTTTTTCGGCGACTTCGGGTCAGTAATTGACGGCATTGTATCCAAAACTTCTCCGACTCGACGCACTGATACGGCGGCTCGCGGCACCATAATAAACACCATTGACAGCAACAAGAACGAGATTATCACCTGCATCGCGTATTCCAAAAACGCCATCATATTACCAATTTGCAAATTGCCGCTACTTATCAAATGCGCACCAAACCACACAATTGCCACACTCGAAAAGTTCATCACTAAAGTCATAATCGGATCAAGCAACATCATCAAACGGTTCACAAATAAATTCATCTTGTTCAATTCCACGTTAGCTTTTTGGAATTTTTTCTGCTCAATCTTCTCGTTATGGAACGCACGAATAACTTTTAGTCCAACCAGATTTTCCCGCGCCACCAAATTAAGTTTATCCACCAGAGTCTGCAATTTCTTAAACCTAGGTACGGCAATCGTAAATAACGTAGCGATAACCACAAATAAAACGAACACCGCCAAAGCGATAATCCAGCTTAAATCGGGCGCATTATTCATGGCTTTTTGCAGACCACCAATTGCCATAATCGGTGCCATTAACGCCAGTCTTAGCAGCATTATTGATGTTGTTTGAATCTGCTGGATGTCATTCGTTGAGCGTGTAATTAGCGACGCCGTAGAAAACTTATTAAAGTCCGCCAAAGAAAAACTTTCTATTCGTTCAAACAATTTCAATCGCAATTTTTGCGCCATTCCCGTAGCAATTCGCGCCGCCAAAAAACCCACGACAATTGAGCAAAACCCACCAGCCGCCGTCACCAAAATCATCATCAAGCCATTGTTCCAAATCGCCGACATATCTTGTTTAATAATGCCGTTATTGACAATTTCCGACATTTTATCCGGCAGCCACAAATTCGCCATCACAACGCCATACGTGAATCCAATCAAGATAATAAACAGAAGCCAATAGTCTCTAAAAATTCGCAAAATATGTTTCATTTATAGTCCTTTACGTTCTAAGTCCACCTTATATTATATCATTTTAGGGCTAGTCGACTCCATTTTAATAATTACAATTGGACAAAAATATCTGTTAGTTTTATACTGTTTTTTAGCGTCGGGGTGTGGCGCAGCTCGGTAGCGCGCACCGTTCGGGACGGTGAGGTCGCTGGTTCAAATCCAGTCACCCCGACCATGAAATTATTGGGCGTACGTTCAGACCAATTGAACCTCTGGCTATTAGCAATCAAAGGAGGTTTTATGCGACGAAGAGTAAACGTGCGCGGAATTATTATCAATGAAAACGGCGAAATTTTCTGCCAACAATTGACCGCCAATAACGGCAAAGGGCGTAATTTTTGGTGTACGCCGGGCGGCGGCTTGGAAATGGGCGAAAGCTTGCTGGACGGCTTGCGTCGAGAAATGATTGAAGAAACAGGTGTTGAGCCAGAAATCGGCAAGTTGTTATTTATCCAGCAATTCGCCGAATCAGGCGAACAATCAGCACATGGCCCGAATGAGCAATTGGAATTTTTCTTCCTCATCACCAACTGGCAAGATTATCAAAACATTGACTTAGAGAAAACTTCTCACGGCATCGAGGAAGTGGCCAAGTGTGGCTTTGTCGATCCAAAAACGACGCGAATTTTACCGAGTTATCTGACAGAGGTTGACCTGGACCAGCTAGTTAACAAATTGACAGAAGTTCCAGTTCTAAGCGAATTATAGCTGGGCTGCTTAGACTATTTGGCGAAGAATTTTTTAGCGCGCTCGGTTTTCGGGTGATCCATAACTTGCTCAGGCGTTCCATTTTCGATAATTTCGCCCTTGTCTAAGAAAATCATCCTAATCCCGACTTCGCGGGCAAATTTCATCTCGTGTGTCACGATCACCATCGTCATTCCCTTTTTGGCGACTTTTCTAATCACGTCCAAAACTTCGCCAATCATCTCTGGGTCTAGCGCTGAAGTCGGCTCATCAAAAAGCATGATTTTCGGCTCCATCGCTAGCGCTCGCGCAATTGCCACTCGCTGTTTTTGACCGCCAGACAAACTATTCGGCGAAGCGTCCGCTTTGTCTAATAGCCCAACATCGTCCAATAAACTTCGCGCCAATTTTGTCGCTTTTTGATCTGAAAATTTACGCAGCTTTTTCGGAGCTAATTTAATATTTTCAATCACGCTCAAATTTGGAAACAGATTAAATTGCTGAAAAACCATGCCAATATTCTGACGCAACGCGTTCAAGTTCACGTGTGGATCAGTAATTTTCACTCCATCGACGATAATCTCGCCCGAAGTCGGCTCCTCCAGCAAGTTCAGACAACGCAAGAATGTCGACTTGCCAGAACCAGACGAGCCAACCACCACGACAATCTCGCCCTCTTCAATTTCCACGTCAATATCGCGAAGAACTTGATTTGTGCCGAACGTTTTTTTCAAGTTTTTAACGCTGATCATCGTCATGCTTCAATTTCCTTTCTACTCGCGCCATTACTCGCGTAAAAATCGCCGTCAAAATTAAGTACATCGCCGCAGCAGCAAATAGCGACTGAAAAGCTGTCGCCGTTTGAAAACGAATATTGTCCGCGCCACGCATAATATCATTCAGGCCAATCCAACCAACAACCGAAGTTTCCTTTAATAGCGCGATAAATTCACTAATCAACGCCGGCAACGAATTTCTCATTGCTTGCGGCAAAATAACTAGCCGCATTGCCTGCCAATTACTCAAGCCCAAAGACCTAGCCGCTTCCATTTGCCCCTTGTCAATACTCTGAATTCCGCCACGAATGATCTCGGCGATATACGCACCGCTATTTATCCCGAACGCCACCGCCGCCACAAAAATCTTTGGCATAAATTGATACGACCCAAAAACGACGTAATACATAATCAATAGCTGGACCAAAAGTGGCGTGCCGCGAATGATATCGACATAAATTTTTCCCAGGCTAGCCAGCGGATTAAAGTTCGCGAGTCTGCTCGTTTTCATCCTGCCAAATGGTCGTAAATTCGACGTGCGCATCAGGGCAACAAGTACACCAATTGCCGATCCTAAAATCAGCGACAACACAGTCAAAACCAGCGTCACTTCTAATCCATGCCATAAAAATAGCCATCGACCGCCGCCAAAAATCACTTCCCAAAAATTCACGATTTAGCCTCCTCACCAAAATATTTGCGGATCAGCTTTTCATAGCGACCATCTTTTTTCATCTTGGCAATTTCTTTATTAACCTTTTCTAAGAGGTCTTTATTGTCCTTTTTAATAGCAATCGCATAACTTTCATCGCTGAGCGCGCCCGGTAAGATTTCTAAGTCAGAAAATCCAGCCGAATACTGCTTTGCGGGAGCGTCGTCCAGAATAACCGCTTCAATTTTTCCCGAACTTAATTCCTGCAAAACACTCGGCGCGGTTTGGAATTGTGTGACTGATGCGCCAGCAATTTTAGACGCCAAAGTATCGCCAGTCGTACCCAGCTGTACGCCAATTTTTCGCCCTGGCAATTGATATTTATTACGAATCGGACTACCTTTTTTGACAATTATTCTCTGCGACGCCGAATAATACGGATCTGAAAACAACGCATTTTTTTCTCGCTCAGGCGTCACTGTCATTCCAGCCGCCACCATGTCAATTTGCCCACTATCCAGCGCCGGAAGTAGCCCATCAAACGACATATCTTCGACCTTCAAATCTTTACCCAAGCTTTTAGCAATTTCCTTCGCCAGATCAACGTCAAAGCCAACCACTTGATTGTTATCAATATATTCAAACGGCTTAAATCCAGCATTTGTGCCCATCACCAGAACATCAGCTTTTGAGCCAATTACGCCATCTCGATGTAAAATATCGCCCAACATCAAACAAATCATCCCCGCAAATAAAACCAACCCAATCCACCAACTAATTCCGAATGTGCGCGTCTTATTCTTGCTCATGCTTTTATTATACTCCCTCATCCTCAAAAAACGTAAGTGATATAATAGAATAGTGAGAAAAATTAAATTTACCAAACGTTTCTGGATTAAATCAATATCAATCATTTTGCTTTTTTTGGCGGCATTTTGTTTAATTGCGGCGCGCTATAAATATATAGTCTTTAAAAATTCGCAAATCGACGAGATAATTTTTTATTTCGTCAACGGATTAGCTGGTGGCAAATCTGACAATTTATGGTCGGCCGCCCTACAAAATCTTCCGCTGGTTTTCCTATTATTCGGCGCCTTATTAATCCCGATGTTCAATAAATCGATCTCTTTTATCAATCGCACAATCGCCTTCTGTTTGAAAAAAATCAAATCATCACGAAAATTTACCCTGCCGTTTTTGAGATTACGAAATCAAGCAATTTACTCGCTGAGTATGTTTTTAATTGCAATTATCCTTCTGATTCAAAGTTTTGGCATCCCTAACTATATTTACGCCCTAACACAATCGACCAAATTATACGAAGAAAATTACGTCAATCCAAAAACCGCCAAATTGACTTTCCCGGAGAAAAAACGCAACTTAATATACATCTATTTAGAGTCAATGGAAAACACTTTGGCGTCAAAGGCTAATGGCGGCAGCTCCGAAACTTCCATCATTCCAGAATTGGAAGAATTGGCGTTAAAAAATACCTCATTCTCAGACAAAGCATCTGGTGTCGGCGGCGCCTTGCCTGCAACAAACACTGGCTGGACTGTGGCGGGAATGGCTGCACAATCTGCTGGCGTCCCACTGAAAGAAAACTTGGTTGGTGGACGCGACCATAACGCCCTGGGCGAGTTTAAAAAGTTCTTGCCAGGCGCTTATAGTCTTGGTGAGATTTTAGAAAAACAAGGTTATAATCAAACATTTGTTATGGGCTCTGAAGCAAGCTTTGGCGGACGCGATAAATTATTAACTCAACACGGCAACTTCAATATCGAAGATTACAATTACGCCAAAAAACACGGAAAAATATCCGAAGATTACAAAGTTTGGTGGGGTTATGAAGATAAAAAATTGTTCCAATTTGCCCGCGAAGAAGCCTCGCGCTTAGCGACATCAAACAAGCCATTCAACTTGCAATTATTAACCGCCGACACGCATTTTACCGATGGCTATTTGGATGAAACCTGCGCTAAAACCTTTAGTAATCAATATGACAATGTCCACGCTTGTTCCTCAAAACAGGTCGCCGCATTCGTCAATTGGGTTAAGTCTCAGCCATTTTATGAAAATACCACAATTATCATTTCTGGCGACCATTTAGGCATGCAGACTTCATACTACGACGAAAAAATTGGCGGAACTAACTATCAGCGAACCATTTACAACACGTTTATAAATCCAGCCATTTCGACTGACCATTCAAAGAATCGTCAATTCACGACATTCGATATGTATCCGTCAACTTTGGCGGCGCTGGGAGTTAAAATTGACGGCGACCGATTAGGTCTGGGTACAAACTTATTTTCTGGAAAGAAAACCTTAGTCGAACAATACGGCGGAATTGAAAACTTAAATTCAGAACTTTCCAAACGTTCCGCTTATTACGAAAATAAGATTTTCACAAAATCCGGCAATTAGCCATTGTAACCATTTGGATTATTGCTCTGCCAATTCCAAGCGTCGCGGCAAGCATCTTCAATTGTCAATTCTGCTCGCCAACCTAATTCTTTTTCTGCCAAGCCTGGGTCTGCATAGCACGTCGCAATGTCACCTGCTCGACGTGGCGTAACTTGATACGGAACATCACGACCAGATGCTTTTTCAAATGCCTTCACCAATTCCAAAACTGAAGTGCCACGACCGGTGCCGATATTATAGACTTCGTATTCGTTCGGTCGGCCTAAATTCTCCAGAGCTGCCACGTGAGCCTTTGCCAAATCAACCACGTGAATATAATCACGCACGCCAGTTCCATCTGGAGTGTCATAATCGTCGCCGAAAACGCTCAAATAGTCTCGCTTACCAACAGCAACTTGTGACACAAACGGCAGAAGATTGTTCGGGATCCCTGAGGGATTTTCCCCGATGCGACCGCTCGGATGCGCGCCAACTGGATTAAAATAGCGGAGAGACGTAAATTGCCAATTTTGATTTGTCGCAGAAATGTCGCGAAGCATTTGCTCAATCATCAGCTTCGTCTGACCGTATGGATTCGTGGCGGACAACGGCATATCTTCGGTAATTGGCAATCGAGCTGGGTCACCGTAAACTGTTGCCGAGCTGGAAAACACCAATTTCTTCACGCCAAATTTTTGCATCACATCAAGCAAAACCAACGTGCTTTCAAGGTTGTTTTTATAGTAAAGAAGCGCCTTTTCAACCGATTCACCAACCGCCTTCAACCCAGCAAAATGAATCACGGCGTCAATTTTCTCAGACTTAAATAATTCTGATAGTCGCTGATGATCACATAAATCGAATTCATGAAACGGTATTGATTGACCAGTGATTTCTTCAACTCGCCTCAGACTCTCGACGGATGAATTTGATAAGTTATCGACCACCACTACGTTATGATTTGACGATAATAGTTCGATGATAGTGTGACTGCCGATATATCCAGCGCCACCAGTGACAAGAATATTCATACATTTAACATATCATAAAATGACTATTTATTTTATTAGCACTCTTGCACCGAGAGTGCTAATTTGTTATGATAGCTATATCAAATTTCACCATTCTGTCTTTTGCCGGGGCACAACAAATTAGGACTAAAAATCAAAAGGAGGATTTTATGCCACCAAACATGAATCAAGAAGAAACAACTAAACCACTCGAAAAATTTGGTACAGATATAACGGCGTTGGCGCGAGAAGGCAAACTCGATCCAGTGATCGGTCGAGATGAAGAAATTCGACGCACTATGCAGATCCTAAGTCGCCGCACCAAAAACAATCCCGTCCTCATCGGTGAACCGGGAGTTGGTAAAACCGCGATTGTTGAGGCGTTGGCGCAGCGAATTATCAAAGGCAACGTTCCCGCTTCGCTGAAGGATAAGCGACTAATTTCCCTGGAAATTTCCAGTCTTCTGGCGGGCGCTAGTTTTCGTGGACAATTTGAGGATCGATTGAAAGCCGTTCTGAAAGAAGTAGAAGACGCAGCTGGTGAGATTATTCTTTTTGTCGATGAAATTCACACCATGGTTGGCGCTGGAAAAAGCGAAGGCAGCATGGACGCGGGCAATATGTTAAAGCCAGCGCTGGCTCGCGGAAAATTGCATATGATTGGCGCGACGACGCTCGCTGAATATCGTCAATATGTCGAAAAAGATGCCGCCTTAGAACGAAGATTCCAGCCAGTTTACGTTGGCGAACCAAGCTTTGACGACACTGTCGCCATTTTGCGCGGATTGAAGGAAAAATACGAAATTCATCACGGAGTAAAAATCGCTGATGACGCGATCGTGGCAGCCGCCAGATTATCTACCAGGTATTTGCCTGACAGATTCTTGCCAGACAAAGCAGTCGACCTGCTTGACGAAGCGACTAGCTCACTTAAAATGCAATTAGAAAGCGTGCCAATTGCACTGGATCGTTTGAACAATAGACGCTTGCAATTGGAAATCGAGGAAGCGGCGCTGAAAAAAGACAAATCCGACCACGCCAATATTCGCAAAGATGAAATTAAGGAGCAAATTGCCGAGATTCGCGCAAAAGCCGAAGTGATTGATAAAAAATGGCAACACGAAAAAGACATTTTGCAAACCGTCAACACGGCTACCGAAAAAATGGACAATCTGCGCTCACAATTAGAAATTGCTGAACGCGACGCAGACTTAGCCACCGCTAGCCGCATTAAATATGGCGACTTGCCGGAGCTGGAGAAAAAATTAGCAAGCGCCCGCGAGGAGCTAGCGGCAATTCCAACTCACGACCGATTACTCCGCGAAGAAGTTACGCCTGACGATATCGCTGGCGTGGTGGCGCGCTGGACCGGAATTCCAGTGGAGCGATTGATGGAAAGCGAATCCAGCAAATTGACCAAATTGGAAGAATCAATTAGCCGCCAAGTCATCGGACAAGATCGCGCCGTGGCAGCTGTAGCGAGCGCCATCCGTAGGTCGCGTGCTGGACTCGGCGATGTTAATCGACCGATTGGCTCATTCCTATTCCTCGGCCCTACTGGCGTGGGAAAAACAGAAGTCGCGCGCAGTTTATGTCGTGAATTATTCGACGACGAGCACGCCATGATTCGAATTGACATGAGCGAATATATGGAACGACACGCCGTAGCCAGATTGATCGGTTCACCTCCAGGATATGTCGGCTATGATCAAGGCGGTCAATTGACGGAAGCCGTTAGACGACGCCCATATAGCGTGGTTTTGTTTGACGAAATCGAAAAAGCACATCCCGACGTGTTTAACGTTCTATTGCAAGTTTTGGACGACGGGCGATTGACGGACGGACAAGGACGAACGATTGACTTTAGTAACACCATTATCATCATGACCAGCAACGTCGGATCGCAAATGATTATGGACTACACGGGCGACGATATTAGCTCGCTCGACAATCAAATTTTAGAAACACTTCGTGGTCATTTCCGCCCAGAATTCTTAAACCGAATTGACGACATCGTGATTTTTGATCGCATTCACCCTGAATCGATGCGTGCGATTGTTGACGTGCAATTAGAAAAAGTTGTTCGCCAAGTTAAAGACAGTCGCGACATAACGCTGAATTTTGACAATAGCGTTCGTGATATGTTGGCGCGAGACGGCTACGACCCGAGTTTCGGCGCTCGACCACTTAAGCGTTTGATTCAAAAACGCGTGCTTGATCCTTTGGCACTCGAACTGATCGACGGGCGAATTCATGACGGATATACGGTAAAAGTCGCTGCAGTGGATGATCGAATTGCCTTTACGAATATCGTATAATAGATACATGAGCCAAATTCGCAGCGAGCACTTGGAAAATCATACCAACAAAACCTATCAAGAGCGGATGAACCAAACAGCGTCATCCAAATTCGGAGCCATCGAAAAACACCTTGGTAAGAACATTAAATTGCTTGATTTCGGTTCTGGTTTCTCGCCAGAATTCATCAAACAAGTGACGCAAACGGGAACTCACTACGTAGCCTATGATGTTTCACAAATCGTTCAATCTAGGCTTCAAGAAAATAACATTGATTTTATCACTAAAGAACAACTTGAAAACACCGAAGATGAATTCGACATTATCTATATGTCGAGTGTATTTCACGAGTTGATGAGCTATCTATCCCGACCCGAGCGCACTAAAACGTTCGCGATGCTAGATAGAGCACTCAAGCCCGACGGCACCATTATCATCCGTGATTGGGGTCCCGGCGAGACGTCAAACCTAGTCACGTCTATCGAAGTAGTATCCGAAGATGTCAACGATGAAGTTTACACATGGATCAAAGCGCTTGTTAAAAATTCAGTGATTAGCAAGCCTACTATCGTTTGCGACGACAATGATAATCCTATCGTTCCGTACATCTACAAGGCAAATAGCCAAACTATTTACGAAATCATGTTTCACGCGGTTTGGGGGCTGGATTCACTTGAACGCGAATCAAAAGAATCGTACGTTATCGTGGATCACCTTATTCACAAATGGATTTGTGCGCCACACGGTTACAAAATAACACAGTCGCGGAATGAATTCGATGAAGCCTATTTGCCACATTTACAAAAATACTTCAAAATCGATAGTATTCCGTGGCCAACAAAAGTTATTTATGAACTAAAAAAGAGATGTCGCAATAGCACACCGGCAAACTTTATAGCACAACTACCATAATGAGTTACAACGATAAGCACTACAAACTAACCATCAAATCAGCAATTTTAGGAATCGGCAGAATGCTTGGTCTGCCGAAATATTTCCTAATAACAATTGTCGCGACCGTCGCCTTCGCCGTGGTAATTTATTTCGCAATCAACGCCAATTTTTACGGACCGCTAATGATGTCGCGCTTACCAATCCTCGATAAAATCGCATTGCTCGGCTCGATTATTATAGACGTTTTCAAACAAAGTTTCACTTCACCAAATGGCGCGCTGCTTGTGATAGTGTCAATTCTTCAAGGCGTATCGATCGCCGCTGTAATTTTTACAGCAAAGAATAATCGCGACAATGAAAAAACTATATCTCGACAAGTCGGACTAAGCGGAATCGCGTCAATTGCTGCAACAATTGGACTCGGCTGTGTTCCCTGCGGAACATCACTAATCTTGCCAATTGTAACCCTGTTTTTCTCAGGAGCTGCTGCCGCCACCGCCGCAAATATCGCCAGCACAATAGTCCTTTTGTTGGCTTTGCTGCTCAGTTTATTCTCGCTATATAAATCAGGTCAAATTATTTTTATGTACACAGAATTATCTAAACAGGAGAAAATATGAATCGACAAAAATCATCAGGCATAGCACTTATTTGGGTTCTTTCGGGAATTGTAATCGTGGGAATTGTAGCTTTGTTTATCTATGGAATTGTCAATCGCCCGCCGAATCGTCACATTGGTGACAATAAACCGTGGAATGAAAAAATGTCACAAGGATCCGCTGACGCGAAAAACGTGTTCATTGATTATACTGACTACTTTTGTTCATTTTGCGCCGAGGTCGAAGCCGCAACCAGCACAGAATTCTTCAAAAATGACTATATTAAATCCGGAAAAGTTCGTTATGAGCATCGCGTAGTAACATTATTAAAAGAGATGACCAATAATACTGAAACTGGTGCTCACGCTGCGTTTTGTGCTGCTGATCAAGATAAATATTGGCAGTACACCCACGATATCGTCCCGCGCATTAAAAGTGATTATTTCGATAAAGGAATCGGCGTAAAAAACGTTGCTGTACCGAAAAAAATCCCTGCTCTTCCACTGGAATATTTCCTGACTTCCGCTAAAAATGTCGGCATGAATGAATCGCAATTTTCCGATTGTATGACTAAAAAACCGCACCAAAAAGAAATTGATAGCAACACGCAAAAAGCTCTGTCGCTTGGCGTAAACGGCTTGCCATATATGGTTATTAACGATTATCAAACCAGCGGATTCGTCGGTGGAGAAAACGGATTAAGAAGCAT
The DNA here is from genome assembly GCA_937935245.1 of uncultured Candidatus Saccharibacteria bacterium. GTDB lineage: Bacteria > Patescibacteriota > Saccharimonadia > Saccharimonadales > Saccharimonadaceae > Nanosynbacter. The sequence goes on from CALGXX010000010.1 coordinate 47,484, forward strand.
TCTTAAGGCCGGCGACGTCGAATAATTATTTGATTTGTCGCGCGAAATTAAGCAAATCCCGTAATAAAAATATCAAGCATCCACTTACGATAAGCATAACGTTTTTCTATTTGTTTTGCTATCCTTGAATAGCTATTCCCACCTGAATAGCTTAATAGCTAAGAAATAGACAGCAAGAGTCCAAGCCGCGATAATTCCAAATTGTGGTAAAACTTCTACGAAGGTCGCATGCTCGGTCATGATTAATCGAAAGCCATCCGTAACTGGAGTTATAGGGATAAATTGAGCGACGTTTCGCAACCATTCTGGAAATAGATAAAGTGGAAAAAACGTACCAGATAAAAACATCATCGGGAAAGAGATTAAGTTGCTTAATGACGATGACTGATCTTCGTTCTCTGATAACCCAGCAATTAATAACCCCACACCCACAGTCATAAATGCAGACAATACAGACATCATTGCAAATAGCGCCCAGTCGCCTCGCATATTAAAGTGGAATATCAACGTCCCAGCGACAACCATCATAACCAAACTAAGCAAGGAAATCGTCGTATAATGAATTGCTGTGGAGATGATTAGCTGACCCGAAGTAAATGGCGCTGCACGTAACCGACGATATAAACCACGTTTCTTTTCAGCCGGTATTCGGTTAGCCAAGCCAAAAATACCTATACTCATCAAACTGAAAGTCAATAGTCCCGTAAACATGTAGTCAAACGATTTTAATTGCTCATCACCAATCGCTTTACCAACAGCTTTAAGCGGAGCTTCAGGTTGACCCATCTGACTATTGATACTATTGGTAATTTGATTCATCACCGCCACCAGCGCGCCGCCTGTTTGCTCAGAACCCTTGGAGTAAATAACATTCATTGTGCCTGTTGGAATAGGATGATTGCCGTTATTTTTTATCGCGCCAAAATCACTCGGAAGCTCAATAATACCGTTAAGTTCCGACCGCTTCATCTTTTCGCGTGCGTCATTCATATCTTTAACGTCTTTAATTTTGAGAATCGAATCCTTCGAATTTTCTTTGGCATTTTTAACGAAACTTTTGGCAAATTCTGTCTGCGAATTGTTGACAATTGCAATATTAAAACTGGTCGAATCATTACTAAAAACTGACCCGAATACTAATAGAAAAATCAGCGGAAAAAGGAAAGTAAAAAATAGCGCCGTTTTATCTCGAACGAAACGCTTTTGCTGAGCGCGAACTTGCCCGAATATTCCAATCCAATATTTTTTCATATTAATCCCGAATTGCCTTTCCTGTTAAATCAATAAACACATCCTCTAAGTTGGCTTGCTCGACAACTTGCTCTTTCTTAAAACCGCGCGCTAATAATTGCTGGATGAGATTATGCGGCGTATCAATTGTGATAATCTTACCGCTATCCATAATCGCCAGACGATCACATAATAATTCCGCCTCGTCCATATAATGCGTCGTCAAAAGAATCGTAATTCCCTCGTCGCGAATTTCCTTAATCAAATCCCACAAATTTCTACGCGCCTGCGGATCAAGCCCCGTGGTCGGCTCGTCCAGAAACAACACTTTCGGATTATTCACCAATGTCGAAGCAATCGCAAAACGCTGTTTTTGACCACCAGAAAGCTGCTCGACATAATTCTTAGCCTTTTCCGTCAATTGAACCTTAGCAAGCAGCGTCTCGGTATCAACTGTCCGACCATATAAACTACCAAACATCTTCAATTGTTCACGCAAAGTCAGTTTGTCATAAAAAGCCGTCGACTGAAGCTGAATGCCAATTATATTCTTAATGTCCTTAGGTTTCTTAGCGACATCTATGCCGTCAATTGTAGCCGCACCACCATCAATTGGCCTGAGCGCTTCCAGCATTTCCAACGTTGTTGTTTTACCCGCGCCGTTAGGGCCAAGAATCCCAAATATCTCGCCTTTTTTAACCTCAAACGACACGCCGTCGACCACGTTATTTCCATCATAAGTTTTAACGAGCTTATCGACTTTTATAATTGGCTCAAATTCCACTCCGTAAATTCCTCTCTGTTGTAATTATAGTAAAACCGGTCTTCACTTATCATCAATTATAACAAAACCAAAATACTAGTGCTATACTTATAGTATGCGCATTCAGAGAAAAAAAGCAAAACCAAAATCGAAAAAACTATTTGTTATCATACCGTTTTTGATTTTGCTATTTTCAGCAGGACTATTTGGAATATATTTCCTCAATCAGTCACATTCGCGGCAAACGACTGCGCCATCTGACGAAAAGTATTATTTTGCCGATTCGAAATATTCTGGCATTCGTTCAAAGTTCGTCACCAGAGATAACAAACGAGAAAAAGTTTCAATTGAATATCCGATCACGGAAAATGAAAAAATTAATCGCTTAATTAGTGGATCGATTGATAAAATTGATCGCGATTTTCAAAATACGGTTTTACTGGCAACAGTTTTTGATAAGCCAATGACCGAAACAATTGGTTATCAAGTCACGCACAACACTTCAGAGGCACTGTCAATTGTCGTCAATATTAAGCAGGATATGAACGGCGCGCATCCAGCATCAATGACGCAATTTTGGACTTTCGACAAAAAATCTGGCGAAGTTGTCGGATTAGCTGATTTTACGGAACAGTCCGATGAAGCTGCCGAAGCAATCATATCCGCTGCCAAAAATAGCGTTTCTCAGACCATCAAACAGCGTCAACAGCCAGAAATTGACCTGAACGAAATCATAAATAAAGAAGCTTTGTCTAATTTCATCATCACTAATAACGGCAATTCATTGGCTTGGCCACTCGGTCAGGCGTCGCTACTGCCATCATCTTACGGCGAATTGACAATTACTGTGCCAATTTCCTCCGTCTCTAAATATCTGCAAAACCCAACGGCGAGAAAATTCGCCAACATCCCCAAACCTGCAGAAAAACCAAAACCAGCGCCCGCAGCTCCAACGCCTACCGTCGCGAATAAAACAATTGCTCTAACTTTTGACGACGGACCTGGACCATACACCGAAAAACTGTTGGACATATTGGATAAGTACGACGCCAAGGCGACATTTTTCCTGATCGGCAGCAAAGTTTCAGCACGCGCCAACACGTTACGTCGTATGCAGTCGCGCGGACATCAATTAGGCAATCATTCTTGGTCGCATCCAGAATTAAATAAGGTTTCAACAGAGCAACTCGCTAGCGAAATTGACCAGACGAATAACGCCATAAAACAAGCCGTCGGCACCAAACCTAACATCATACGTCCGCCGTACGGCGCGTTTAATCGGGCGGTTTTGGAGCAATTCCGTCAGCGCGGAATGTCGGCAGTTGTTTGGTCTGTCGATACGCGCGACTGGGCTGATCGTAATAGCGAAATCGTCTGCTCAAGGGCTGTCGCTGGCGCTCGCAACGGAGCTGTGATTTTAATGCACGATATTCATCCGACATCCGTGAATGCCGTTCCTTGCATCCTTGATTCACTCAAACAACAGGGATATTCATTCGTAACGGTACAAAATTTAATCGGCGACATGACACCGGGCGCCGTTTATCCGTAAACTTAATCAATCTCAAATATCTTATATTTTGAAGTTGCACCGCGCACTAATTTAACCTTGGACGATGCGACCTTAAAATGTTTTGCTAATAATTTAATAGCCGCCGCGTTGGCTCGACCTTCAATTGCTGGAGCTTTGATATAAACCGTCAATGTGTCGTCGTCATTTTTCACAACTTCCTCACGATGGCGAGAGTTTAGTTTAATGTGTACGGAGATTTTCATAAAACCTTAAAAATCTATCACTTCCAATTCCCGCGGCAAGATTTCTCTCGCTTCCGCCGTTCCAGCTACTAATTGATAATCCTGAAGTTTCGGCGGTAAATCATCTTCAATAAATTGATAATTAACCTGATGTTTATCGCTAAAATAATTAAGCAATTCCGCATTCAAGAAATGATCACGCGGTGCACTTACCGAGCCATCCTTATTAAAGACCAAGGCTATTGACACACCAGAAGTCGTCCCATTTTCGTCTTTAGCATAATTCGCAGTCACTAAATGAACTGTCGGCTCAAATTCCAAAGCCAATTTATTGGAATTATTCACCTGCTCCTGACTAAGACGCGCTAGTTGTCGATTTATTTCATCTACCAAATCATCAGTGCTCATCTCGCCGTTAGACGCTCGGCAATATTCACAATCGTTCAACGACTTAACGTACTCCAACAGCAACTGCATATCAACCTCAGCGTCCTTAACGTTATGTCGAGTCAACTGATCAACCATCCCCTCTAGCGACTTCAACAAACCACAATCTTTGGCTTTTTCAGCGGCGTCACCAATACGAATAATAGCACGAGCGACATTAATAATATTTTCTTTATCATTCATACGCTTCTCCCAATAGAATAATACCCTTATATTTACAATTTTCCATTAGAAATACTGAAAAATCGATCAAAAAATCCTCTCAACTTTTGCAGCACTATTTCACGCTTTTTAGTACGTTCACCTCCTGCCGAAAAACGCGAGATTGGCGGCAGTATTCGCGACAAGTCCGTTCCAGTCGATTGGATATATCCGTCACGAAAAGCATTTTCGACAAATGAATACGTTGCTTTTTTATTCAATTTTTCATCATCAATAATTTGGTCTAGCTCTTCAATTTTTCTTGATTTAACAAACTCCTGCCAATCACCATCAACCGAACTATCAACCGTGAGTGAATCAATAAACTGTTCAATTAAATCCTTTTTATTGCGTAACTCTATAGACGAATTAACCGCTTTATCGATATCAACTAAGATCTCTTTATTGTTCAAATGGCTATCATGATATTGACGAATCAATTCTAAAATGTAATCTATATTTATTTCAACTTGCTTGATAAGCTCCATTTCAAACACCAAATCATCATTGATATTCTCCTTGTTGCTATCAGTTTTTGGTCGCAGCTCATTGTAGAGATCGATGTACATACTGTGATAATCCTGCACATCTCGCTGACTTAATATCTCCCGTCCGATGAATTCATCAAAGCTAGATAAAATATTCTTCACCCTCAGAATTGCGCTATACAATCTAACAAATTCTTTTTTATTCTGTTCGCCAGTTATCATCTCGCCAACTGGGAATTTATCTTTTATTTCTGCAATTAAATCAACATATCCTGGAGTTCGTTTTCCAGAATCCTCGTCATAGCCATAATAATAATCTCGGAAAGGACGCAGTAGAACAATACCTTTAGCTTCATGATCACCAAATAGAGCCAAAGCTTCATTAGTTTCTTTCTCTAAGTTGCGGAACGTAACGATATTGCCGTAAGTCTTTATTGAATTAAGAATACGGTTCGTTCGCGAATAAGCCTGAATCAACCCGTGCATACGCAAGTTTTTATCAACCCACAACGTATTCAAAGTCGTAGCGTCAAATCCCGTCAAAAACATATTCACCACGATTAGCAAATCGATTTCTCGATTCTTCATGCGTAAACTCACGTCTTTGTAATAATTCTGAAATCGTTCAGCACTAGTGTCGTAATTTGTACCAAACGTCGCATTATAATCGCGAATTGCACCTTCCAGAAAATCACGAGACGAAACATCTAACCCGTCAGTGTTCTCTGAATTCTCGTCATCCATGCCGTCCATTTCCAGATCGGGATCGTTGGCTCCGTAGCTATAAATCGTAGCTATCTTTAACCGACTCGCCTCAGGAAGGTTACTTTGTTGACACTTAAACTCATTGTAATAAAGCTTAGCTGCTTCAATTGAGCTAACTGCAAAAATTGAATTAAATCCGCTCAGCCGGATTTTATCTTTTGCCTCTTCAACTGCCGCTCTATTTCGTGCCGACGCAACTTCATGAACATTCATTAATCGAGTAAATGCATATGACTTAGCTTTACGCATTGTTTTTTGGTCAAAGTGGTCACGGATATATTGCACAACATTACGAATACGCTCCGGAGCGTTCAATGCCCGCTCGCGATCAATATCTCGCACCTTCTGCTGATCGTCAACCTCGTCCGCTTCACGAATCGTACGAATATAGTCAATCCGAAACGGCAACACATTCTTATCAGTAATCGCATCAACTATCGTATAGGTATGTAACTTATCACCAAACGCCTGCTCAGTTGTCCGTAGATCGATCCGCCCGCCACTAGACGCATTATCAGCAAATATCGGCGTACCAGTAAAGCCAAATAGATGATAATTTCTAAAACTCTTAGTAATGGAATGATGCATGTCACCAAATTGCGAGCGGTGGCACTCGTCAAAGATAATAACCATGTGATCATCAAAAACCTTATGCCCCTGATTGCGCTTAATGAACGTGTCAAGCTTCTGAATGGTCGTGATAATAATCTTCGCATTCGGATCACCCAATTGTTTCGTCAGAACCCGCGTACTAGTATTACTGTTTGCCGCACCTTCCTGAAACTTGTCATACTCTTTCATCGTCTGATAGTCGAGGTCTTTACGATCAACCACAAAAAGCACCTTGTCAATATAATCCAATTTACTTGCCAGCTGAGCCGTCTTAAAACTAGTCAACGTTTTGCCGCTACCCGTGGTATGCCACACATAACCGCCAGCCTCAATAGTACCGAGCTTTTTATAATTTGTAGCAATCTGAATACGATTCAAAATACGCTCAGTCGCTACAATTTGATACGGACGCATTACCAGCAATAATTTGTCACTAGTAAACACGCAATATTTCGTCAGAACATTTAGCAGTGTATGCTTGGACAAAAAGGTCGCCGTAAAATCTATCAAATCGGTAATTGGGCGATTTTTAGCATCTGCCCACCAGCTGGTAAATTCAAAGCTATTGCTGGTTTTCTTACTACGATGCGAGTCTGACTTTCCCGCCTCATAAATATGTTGCCAGCGTGTCGTATTACTGTAGTATTTTGTGTGTGTACCATTACTAATCACGAACAATTGAGCGTATTCAAACAACCCACTGCCCGCCCAAAAACTATCCCGCTGATAGCGATTAATCTGATTGAAAGCTTCCTGTAAGGGCACACCACGCCTTTTTAGCTCAATATGCACCAGCGGCAAGCCATTCACCAGCAGCGTCACATCGTAACGATTATCACGCGCGCCCGAAACTTCATATTGATTAATTACCTGCAGATAATTATTATGGATGTTCGTTTTATCCAGTAGTCGAATATTAATCACCTCGCCGTTATCTCGCTGCAATAATTGCATGTGATCTTCCTGGATTTTGAAAGTTTTCTCAGGTATGCCCTCATTGCCATTAGCAATCCGCTCCGCAAAGAACCGCTCCCATTCGACATCAGAAAACGTATAATTATTCAGCTTTTCCAGCTGCGTGCGCAGATTCTGTATTAAATCGCCCTCACTCTTAATCGGCAAATACTCATACGCCTGCGCTTGCAATTGTTTGATTAACTCCTGCTCTAATTCCGCCTCGCTCTGATAACTCGTCGCCCGCTGATAAGGCGAAACGTAATCGCTAACAACGGTGCTGTCGCTATTTTCAGCAATCACATCATATTTCATCTTGAACACTCCAACTCTTTGAATGTTAATAATTTATTGCGGTAATATTCGTATTGCTTGCGGCGAGCTTCAATCTCGGCTGGCAAACCAAAAGCAATGTCGTTGGTAAGCTTTTCAAATTTATCAAGGATGGAGACGATTTGCTTTTGTTTTTCAAGAGGCGGAACAGGGATTTTTTTCTTTGACCAAGAACTTATCCACTGCCGCTTGTGATCACCTTCCACGAGTCCGCTGGGTAATGTATTCAACCAATGATAAATATACTTAAGTAGTACAGTGCTCTCGTCTACTGAAGTAATTATTTTCATAGCTGATGATTTAACCTTAAAATCGAAATCCACCCATTTATTAGCCGTAGTAAAATCGTCAAATATAATCACAGGATGAGTAGAAGCATTGTAAATACCGCTTGATTCATCGGTGTATCCAAGTATAAACGTCTTACCAGCAGTCAAAACAGGTATTGAAAAATCATCATTATAATCACTAGACCGCACAATATATTTGGTTGGCTGTTCATATTCAGCAACTTTACCCAACTCTACCCATGTAATATTTCTATCATCCTCAAACGTCAAGAGCGTATTCCGATAGTATTCATACTGCTTCTTTCTCGCTTCTAGCTCTGCTTCTAGCTCTGCTTCTAGCTCTGTAAACGAGTCTAGCACACGCACAATCTCTTTTTGAACCTCAAGAGGTGGGACGGGGATTAAAAGCTTTTTGAGATTACTCGCATTTAATGCCGGTATTCCATCATACGTAGCCAAGGCTTGAATAGAATTTTGATTATTAAGAAGTAAATGAAATAGGTAGCGATTCATTATTTCTTGCTTTTCTTTTATGGTAACTGAATAATTTAAGTTACCACGAAAATACCTTCCTTCATACCATGTCACGGAGCCTACGCCAGCACCACGACTGGTGACACCTATTGGATCATCTTCTGTATTATAATTCTTATAATAACCTAGTGGATCTTTACCACTATTAACGACTGGATAATCGCCTGGGCTATTCTGAATCATCGTTTTATTAATTGCTTGCCCAGTTTTTACTACAGCAATATCACCCAACTCTTTTACTTTGACCCCATCCGGACACAGCTCTTTAATCAAATCATCAATTTTACCCATTGTCATCCCCTTTAGAGTTATTACGCTGCGTTACTAAGTAGTGCTCTATAGAATACCGCTTACACCTATCCAAACATGTCGATGTATGATTAACTTCGACCACATTGTATTCTTTGCGCAATTTCCAACTAACCAAACATGCAATTATAGTTTCCATAGTCCAGTAAATTTGTGCAAACATTCTTTTTGCATCAATAGGGTTGTCAAAATCTTTAACACCGCCCCTTAAATCACCTTTATGTTCATGAGCATTTCGATAATTTGCAAAATCATTTTGCCAGCTATTTCGTTGACTCTTTGCAAATTGAATGAAGCTCGTATTATCAGGGTTATCGTCAATAAATTTTTTAGATTTTTTGTCAAAATCCTTATCATTTTTTGCGAATAAAAAGCCAATATCTATGCCAACACATTTAAGATAATTTTGCATACGATCCTTATATAATGTCCACAGGTCACTATAATAACTTTCATAAGCAGATCTTCGTCTACTGGCTGTAAACTCTTTAAAATCTGTAGACGTTATAGTTTGATAATGTACAAGCGCAGTCTCAAGCTCATCTTTAATGCGGTCAGCAGCAAAATCTAGCTCGTCTCTGGTGTCTTCGCCAGAATCTAAGTACTTAACTAGCTCTTTTGTTAACAACCAAAGTCTTGAAAAATCTGGATCGTTTATTCCCCATTCTGATGATTTTTGAAGTGTATAATTACCAACTCTTACCGGATCCATTTATTTTCTCCTTAAAGTAAAATTGAGAATAGTAAAAACTTTAGCAAAATATCCCCTCAGGTATTTTACTTGACGGTTGACCTCGATCCGAACTGTTCGGAGATTCCGAACAGTTGTCGCCCAGTCAAGCTCGCCCTCGTCAAAGATATTTTTTATATATTTGCCGTTATCTTGCATTATCACCGTCCTTTTCGAGATCCGCAACTATCGCATCGATCTCCGTCCGTAACTCCGACTGATGAGCCACAATCTTCGCAATATCAGCGTTGAGCTCAGTAATATTAATAACTTCTTGCGTATCCTCCGCCTCGACATACGAGCTAACTGATAGGTTGTAGTCATTAGCGGCGACATCTTCATAAGTTGCAACTTTTGCAAAATAATCAATATCTTGCCGATTCGTGAAGCTATCCAGTATTTTTTGTCGATTTTCTTCGCTTAACTTATTTTTATTACCCTGACGGACAAACTCGGCACTAGCGTCAATAAACAAAATATCGCTTGCTGTCTTATTCTTTTTTAAGACTAATATACACGTGCTAATTGTCGTACCAAAGAATAAATCTGGCGGCAATTGGATCACGGCATCAACATAATTGTTATCAACCAAATATTTACGAATTTTCGCCTCAGCTCCACCACGATATAACGCACCAGGGAATTCAACAATCGCCGCCGTACCGCTAGCGCTCAGCCAGCTCAACATATGCATAGTAAACGCCAAGTCAGCCTTGCTGCGTGGAGCAAGTACTCCAGCTGGACTAAATCGTGGATCGTTAATAAGTGTTGGATTACTATCGCCGTCCCATTTAATACTGTACGGTGGATTAGAGACAATCGCATCAAACGGCTCATCGTCCCAATGTTTTGGATCTTTTAGTGTATCGCCATGCGCAATATTAAACTTTTCATAATTAATGTCGTGAAGAAACATGTTAATACGGCAAAGGTTATACGTTGTGATATTAATTTCTTGACCATAAAAGCCTTGCCTAACATTGTCCTTACCTAAAACTTTTGCAAATTTTAGCAATAACGAACCAGAACCTGCGGCTGGGTCATAAACTTTGTTTACTGAAGTTTTGCCGACAACAGTTATTTTCGCCAGAAGCTCGCTTACCTCTTGTGGAGTGAAAAACTCACCTCCAGATTTTCCAGCATTACCGGCATACATGGTCATCAAATATTCATACGCGTCACCAAAGGCGTCAATCGTATTATCTTCAAATCTACCAAGCTCCAATTCACCAATAGCATTCATCAGTTTCACCAATCGCTCATTACGACTAGCGACAGTCGGGCCAAGTTTATTACTATTGACGTCTAAGTCGTCAAACAGCCCACGAAAATCATCCTCACTATCAAAACCTTTAGCCGACTGTTCGATGTTACGAAATACTTTGCTCAGAGTTTCGTTCAGATTTTCATCATTTTTAGCGCGCTTACGAACATTTTCAAACAGTTCGCTCGGTAAAATATAAAACCCTTTGTCATTTACCGTATCCTCACGACCAAACTCCGCCTGATCATCGCTAAGTTCAGCGTAGTTAAAATCAGCCACGCCAGTTTTACGTTCTTCAGCATTGATATAATTAACTAAATTTTCTGATATAAACCGGTAAAATAAGAATCCCAATACATATGCTTTAAAATCCCAACCATCAACCGAACCTCTCAGCTCATTTGCAATCTTCCAAATAGTATTATGTAATTTGGTACGTTCTTGTTCTTTACGATTATCACCTGTTGTCATATTAAACATTATACTATGCCCTATTCTTATCTTATGATTATCTCCTGTTTTATCGAAGAGGTCTTAATAGCCAAAAAACCTAGAAATTCCACTAAAGGTAAAAACATATTGGCACCATAGCTATTTGAAGTCTTATCATCTTCCGGATTCAACGGACTATCATCAGCCCAAAGCCCCGAATAAACGCCGGACATATTTGTATTATTGACATCATCTTCGCCACAATTATAATCAGCTTTTTCCTCCGATGAATTATCTGACGAAACAGGAATTTCTTGAAGAGCTGGAATATTTAAATCCTCTTCTTTCAAAACATTATCAATGTCATCACAATAATCGCTCGATCCTTCAATTTTTACAGAGCATTTTATTTCATCGCAATCATCTGCAACAATCGATTCACCGCATTCTTCAGCCAATTCAGTTTTTTCCGCGACTTTTTTTACAACCTTATCGACAATATTATTCTGATCGATTTCATCATCGGCTAATTTCAAATTGGGAATAAATTGCCCTATTACTTCAGACTTGCTGGTCGGCAATTCTTCCAATTCACACACACCTTCTTCATCCAACTCTACACGATCACCCAAATCATCCGATTCGCGCGTAACTTCTTCGCTCAATTCTGCGCAGTCACCCAACTCATCCACCACATTATCCGTTTTGCTCACAACCGCACGATCATCAGGAATCTCAGCCACAGCAATATTCTCCGAATCTTCTTCGAAATATACTTTGCGCTCTTCAAAATCACGTTGCGGTAAAATTGGCGAATCCTTCTTATTCTCTATCAACTCAACAGATTCAGTTCTTTTACATGCAGCCTCACCACTCAACCCCATCTCAACTGGCGCATTATTATTGTCATCCATCGCCATATTAATTTCATTATTGACTTGAACAAAATCACGCACAGGCGAGGAATTTGTCTCGTTAGGAATAACTTTCTCAGCCAAACCTTCCTTCGGAGCAGAATCTTCCAAAATCGGTGCAGAGTTTATATTATTTTCATCCCCTACATGGCTATCTTTCTTTATAGGTAATTCTCTCGGCAATTCATCCTCTTTATCTACGGCCGGAGCTTGATTCTCAGAAGACACATCTCCTTTATGAATGTCTACTTTTTCATCAACGTCTTCCGGATCCACCAAGTTAATCTGACTAGTCACCTCGGTCTCTTCCGGCTCTTCGTTAATTCTCGGCTGAATATTTTCTTTGATTATTTTCGCGCTTGGAATATTTTCCGACAACACACTCTCACTATCCAAACATTCATCGTCCATCGGTTTATTCACTTCGTTACTTTCCGCTGACACGCGTATCGACACATCATCATCGCTCGCTTCCGCCTTAATAGCAGGTTTTTCTGATACGGATTCAGTTTTTTCATTTTCTGATGGACTATCTTTTTCAATCGACTCGGGCGGCTTCTCTTCATTATCAGCACTGACATATCCGGCAACAACAACACCACAACCATCATCCATTAAGGCAGACAAATAACTCTCTGGCTCTTTTGCTGCCGGCTGTAAATTCTCTTTGGCAAAATTTCGCATTCTTAATATTGGACAGTTTCCCGCCGCAGCGCAACTGTCGCACGCTGCGCTGGCTACGTTTTGGCAAATTTCCGATCGCCTTTCGTCACTCAAATATTCTTCTGTTGTTTCCGCTTCATTTTCTTCGGCAAATGACGTATCAATTTTATCACCGCTAGCAACCGCTTCTACCAAATTTAATTCAGTCGCATCATCATCAATTTCTGAAGATAGATCCTGAAAATTAACATCGCCATTCAACGCCGAGAAAACATTAAAATCGCCCGCTCCATCTGCCAAACCTTCGTTCATTGCTCAAAAAACGTCTCCGTTGAAATTTTCAATTCACTTACGCCGGCAGCGGATAATTTTTGCCAAACATCTCTAACGAACGGCAAACTGCCACAGACCAAAAAATGCGCATCTTCTGGCGTTTCATGAACAATTTTTTCTACATCAAATCGACCGTTAAACCAACCATCTTTTTCCTCGATCTGCTGGCGAGTACTGAACTTCTTCACTTTAATATTTGACGCCGCTAGCTCATTTTCAAAAACCATATATTCTGGCGATTTTTGGCTAAAATATAAAAACGTCGGCTGGCTAGAACTTGCCATAACGCTCCAAATTGGACTAAGTCCGCAGCCCGCAGCAATTCCGACCAAAGGACTTTCTGTTTGCGGATTAAAATCGCCATAAGCGTGGCTAATTTGTAATTTATCGCCAACATTCCGTGAACATAAATAGTTAGAAAATTCACCACCGACATTCTTCACAGTAATTGACATTAGCTCATCGTCAGGAGTAGAAGAAATACTATAAGCCTTCCCTTCACGCACGCTACTACCATCAATAAAAACCGTAATATATTGTCCGGCGGTAAAGTCGAACGGTCGCGCAAAATATAATGTCTTCACCTCAGGATTTTCCTGACGGATGCGCACAATTTCAACCTCTAATGAATCACGCATTCTCCAACGTACCTTTCCATTATTTTCTGAGCTTCTCTAAATTCTTCG
>CALGXX010000011.1 GCA_937935245.1 uncultured Candidatus Saccharibacteria bacterium
CTTGCCGCGAATATTAACCTCATCGAGCAGCGCCGCCGCCACGCCTCGGGAAAAATTGCTACCAGTACGATTGGTGAAGACTTTCAATCCGACTGATTCCAACAATTCTACGACAATTTTTGTTGTCGTCGTTTTCCCATTCGTTCCGCTGATAATCACCACGCCTTGCGGTAAATCCGCCAACGTTCTCTGAATAAATTTTGGGTCAATTTTTTCAATCACCAAACCCGGCAAGGCCGAGCCGCCACCGCGTAATTTAGCGACTTTCTTGACGCTTTTGCCAATAATAGTACTAATCATCTGTCTTGCCATATTGTCTATTATACTCTGCCGGGTCTATGTGCTACAATATCAATATGTTTTTGGTGGGTATCTTTCAGTGGTGGTATGGCAATGGCTTGTTGCAATATATCCGTCAAAGTTTTTTGGGTGTTTTACGAACGGCGGATTTTTTCTCCGTTGGACTGTTGCTAAGAACTTTATTTAATCCATTTCGCCAGATTTCAGCCGCTCCGGTTGGCGGCGACTTATCCGTGCAACTATCTGCGTTTTTTGACAAGATGTTCTCGCGAGTAATTGGCGCGGTGGTGCGCTCCATGGTGATAATTATTGGAATATTGATGATATTGCTACGATTTTTGTGGATGATTGTAGGAATTATTATGTGGCTGGCGCTGCCGCTGATGCCGTTTATCGGAATTATTTTATGGCAATTGGGAGTTTCTGTATGGAAATAGAGCCGAGATTTAATTACGACAGTTTACGATCTCAGAAAGCGCGATTTTCTGTGAGGTTCGGCAATGCTTGGCATATCGTGGCGATAGCTGTTGGCATTATGATGGTGCTACTTGGTCTGTGGTCGTTGATTGAGCATGGGGCGATTGGCTGGCTATTGTTTGGTCTGAGTGGTCCAATGATTATGGTGTCGATTTGGTGGGAAAAAGACTTAAAGACTGCGGAAATTAGTAAAAATCCTAAGACAATTGACGATGTGATGGCGGCGGACGTTTTGGGCAAATTGCCGCGCAGACCGACGCCGATTGATATTGCTGAGGCGATTACAGGTACGCGAGCCGGGCAATTTTTGGCAGTGCGGCTGGGTTTGACGCCGAATTTCTTGCGTAATATTTCCGTCGATGATCCAGATCGAACGGAACAGATTTGGAGGGCGTCTATTGAAATTTGGCAGAGCACGGAAAGTCCGAAGATTACTAGTGCGGTTCTGGCGGCGGCGATAGTGAAGCAATTGCCACAACACGATTCTTTGCTGGCAAATATGAAGATCGATTTTCATGATATCGAGGAGGCTATTCGATGGTATGAGCGAATCAAGGCGCTGATTGATCAGTATAAAGAGAAGCCGCTGAATACGGGCGGAATTGCTAGGGATTGGTCTTTTGGTTATACGCCGCTGCTGAGTCGATTTGCCCAGAATATTAGCGTCAGTGTATCTGGCGGCGCGTTTACGACTAAGTTAGCTGCGCACGAGGAGGCACTGGGGCAGATGCTCAAAACGTTTAGTTCTGGCGGGCGGCAGAATATTACGCTGGTTGGTGCTGACGGTGCGGGAAAAAGTACTGTCGTGTCGGCGTTTGCGGAAATGTTGATTGACGGACATCGGGGCGTTCCTGGTTCGCTGATGTATCAGCAAGTTTTTATGCTGGACGCGTCGTCGTTGATCAGCGTAGCGTCGGGTCGCGGGGAATTGGAAAATCTAGTCACGATGATTTTGAACGAAGCTTTCTTGTCGAAAAACGTGATTTTGTGCTTGGACAATGCGCAATTATTCTTCGAAGAAGGCGTTGGTTCGGTTGACCTGAGCAATGTGTTATTGCCAATCCTGGAGGCGGGCAGACTTAGGACAATTTTAACGATGGACGATCAGCGATTTTTGCAAATCTCCCAGACTAAGCCACAGCTCGCTCACGCTTTGAATACAATTGCAATTCAGCCATCAAACGAACCCGAAACTATGAAAATTATGCGCGATCAATTGGTTTTATTTGAGGCGCAGCACAAAGTGACGTATATGTATCAGGCGCTGGCGGAGGCGTATCGTGTTGGTGATCGTTATGTTCAGGACTTAGTAATGCCAGGTAAGGCGTTGAAAATTTTGGAAGCGGCGGCAAGTTATGCGAGTGGCGGGTTGGTGACCGCGCAATCTGTGGATGACGCGATTGAAAAGACTCTTGGTATAAAAATTTCGGTAGCATCTTTGAATGACGAAAAGGAAAAATTGTTAAACTTGGAGTCATTAATTCATCAGCGAATGATCAATCAAACGCGAGCCGTGACAGTTGTTTCTGACGCTATTCGCCGCGCGCGCACAGGTGTTAGAAATCAGAATCGACCGATTGGCGCATTCCTATTTCTTGGTCCGACTGGTGTTGGTAAAACGGAGCTTTCTAAAGCTTTGGCGGATGTTTATTTTGGCGGTGAAGGCAATATGATTCGCTTGGATTTGAACGAATTTGTCAGGCCGGATGATGTGGCTAGGTTAATTGCGGATGGCGCGCGAGATCCGGGAAGCTTGACTGCTCAAGTTCAGAAGCGCCCATTCTCTGTCGTGCTTTTGGATGAAATTGAAAAGGCTCATCCTCAGGTTTTGACGACGCTTCTGCAGCTTTTGGATGAGGGAATACTTCGCGATGAAAATAACCGAGAAATTAGTTTTCGCGATACGATTGTGATTGCGACGTCGAATGCTGGCGCGGATAGAATTCGTGAATATATTGAGCGGGGCTATCAATTGGAGCAGTTCGAACAGACATTTATTAACGAGTTGATTAATGCCAATTTATTCCGCCCAGAGTTTTTGAACCGTTTTGATGAAATCGTTTTGTTCCGTCCGCTAGGAAAAGAGGAATTGTTGCAGGTTGTTGATTTGATTTTGGCGGGAGTTAATAAGACTTTGGCACCGCAAAAAATTCAAGTTGCGGTCGAGGAAGAAGGCAAGAAATTGCTAGTCGAGGCTGGCTATGATCCAAGATTGGGAGCTCGTCCGATGCGTCGCGTCGTCCAACGAGCTGTCGAGAATACCGTCGCCAAGCAAATGCTGGCTGGAACTGTCGCACCTGGCTCAACTACAATTATCACCGCTGATCAAATTCGCCAAATTTTAGGTTCACAATCTGCGCAAATGCCGCTAGGGGCTCAGAACCCGCCATTGAATAGCTAGCTCAGCCGATCAACTGGTGTTTTTATGGTGTAGTCATAAATAAAAACCCGTCATAATGACGAGCTATTTTGGTACACCCGGCAAGATTCGAACTTGCGACCCCTTGGTTCGAAGCCAAGTGCTCTAATCCGCTGAGCTACGGGTGCGTATGAAGTTATTATATCATAGATGACGGCCGAGTAAAATGATATACTGTATGTATGGATGTTATGACTAATATATCACTGAAACAATACACGACTATGAAATTGGGAGGTGAGGCTCGCTATATGGCGACAGCGGATTCTGCTAGTGATGTTGTGTCGCTATATCGTAATGCCCGAAAGGAAAATTTGCCGATTTTTGTGTTGGGTGGTGGCAGTAATGTGATTACGCATGACGAGGTTTTTGAAGGAATCGTACTGTTGAATAAGATTAAAGGTTTTGAGGTTATCTCTGAAACTGACGAAACAACTGATGTGAAAATTGGTGCGGGCGAAGTCTGGGATGAAGTTGTTGAAAAGGCTATTGGGCTTGGACTTCAGGGAATTGAGGCTATGTCGGGGATTCCTGGAACAGCTGGAGCTGCGCCAGTCCAGAACGTTGGGGCGTACGGTCAAGAAATTGCCGATACGTTGATTAGTCTGGAGGCTTACGACTCAAAAACTGACACAATTGTAACTATTTCTGCTGATGAATGTGACTTTTCTTATCGAAATAGCATTTTTCGCGACAAGGAAAAAGGGCGATATTGTATTCTGAATATTACTTTGCGCCTAAATAAAGCAGAGCCGAAACCGCCGTATTATGCTTCTTTACAGAGATATATTGATGAGAATGATATTCGTGAGGTCAACTTGTCGGTGATTCGCGTGGCAGTTCTTAATATTCGTTCGGAAAAATTGCCAGACCCAGCGGAATTGCCAAGTGCAGGTTCTTTCTTCAAAAATGCGCTGGTTGAAAAATGGAAATTGGAGGAATTGCAAAAAGAATATAGCGATATTCCAAATTATGCAATGCCTGACGGAAGATATAAAATCCCGACGGGTTGGTTGATAGATAAGGCTGGCTTAAGGGGCTATCGCAGCCACGGCATGCGAGTTTACGAAAAGAACGCGTTAGTGCTCGTGAACGATTCGGCAACAGGATATGATGATTTGGCGGCGATTCGTGAGGAAATTGTGCAAATTGTCTTTGACAAGTTCGGTATAAAAATTGAGCAAGAGCCGCTAGAACTTTCCTGATAATAAGCATATGCTTTTTTGTAGATTTGCGCTACAATATTGATATGAATCGTGGGACGGGTGGTTATACGATAATTGAAGTGGCAGTAGTTATTGTGGTTGTGTCGATTTTGGCTGGAATTACTTTGGTTGGTGGTGATAGGTTTTTAAATCGAACTAGAGATGAGCGTCAGCGCGCCAATGTTGCCACGTTATCTCTGAAGTTGGAGCGATATTATAAGTACAATAGTGCCAGTCGTATCGGTCATGAATATCCATCATGTAGAGACTTGATTAAAAATTTTACGTCTATTGTGGGTGATGATTCGTTGAAGAAAGAAATGGTTAAGTGTAATCGGAGCGACTGGGCTGGCGGAAATCACGGCGAGTTATTATATGAAGCATCGAACATAGATGATGGAGATTGCACGAAGCCAGCTTCTGGTCCTATAGCTGACGTAGTGGCGGCAACTTGCACTAAATACAGCATTATTTATAGAGAGCGTTTGACGGGAATAGAAAAAAAGGTGGATAGTATATGGCGCGATTAATGAAAAATAGTGATGGCTTTACTATAGTTGAAGTAGCGGTTACTTTGGTTGTTATTGGCATTTTTTCGATAGTTATTTTAATGATGCAAACCCAGGTCAGCAATATATCTGTCTTAGAAGTGCAGCATACGAAGGCTAGTTATTTGGCATACAGCAATATGCGTAAGTATGCAAACGACTCTCCTCCTACGTGGTTTGAGTGTGTAGCGCCTCCTCCGAGCACTAGACCCCCGGGCTCCAGATATTCGGTTATGGAGAGTATAGGTAGAGTTGATGGATTGCCGGGAATGGTTAGACAGGAAGTGTATGTTTCGGCTCCATATGGATGTAAAAGCGGCACGGCAAGTTTTGGTATGCCAATTAAAGTAGAGTCTGTTGTAGAGTATGGATTGCCAAGTTCTGGCGCCGGCAGTGGAAGAAAGGTTACACATGCGACATACGCAGCGTTTTAGAGAAAGTGGGTTTACTATAGCCGAGCTGGCGATGGTCATGGTTATTATTGCTATGATTGTAGGCGTGTTTAGCCAGATGCTAATTTCGGCAAACCAAAGCGCATCCATAAGTAAAGCAAGAGTTGATATCAATCGTAGTCTTCACAATTCTATGGATGCAATTGAAACTGACGTGAGACAAACTTCGCGTTTTAAGGTGAGCGGTTACGACGGATATGATACGTTTGCTAAAGACAGGAGTTTCTCTGGCGCGAGTCAAGTATGGACGTATAATAGGAATACTTTGATATTGTTACAATATGCTACTACTATGGGTCGTGGTTCCGATACTCGAGAAATTGTCTATTTAAGAACTCCCAGGTTTGACTGTGCGGCAAATAAAACTCAGCAGCCAAAATATAAGAAGATAGTAATTTATTTCTTAAAAGACGGCCAGTTGCATCGTCGTACCGTGTATAATGATTTGATAGACACTTACGGCAATCCGTATACAGGAGCTCCTGCTAATTATTTCTGTATGAATAGCACGGATGCCAACAAGTTTAAGAGCCGTGCTATGAAAGTTCATCAAGATTCAATTTTAGCGACGGGCGTTTCGGAATTTAAGGTGGAATATTATGAGGGAGATATTTTGGTCGCTGATCAATATAGCGCGCCTGCGACGTCATTAAGAATTTTAGATGCAGCAAATGGTATAAAAGTAACCTTAAAAATTCAATCTCCTAGTGGACAAGTTTCTGATTCGCAAACATTAATGATACGAAAGATAAATAACCTATGATTCGACAAAAAAATGGCTATTCTCTAGTTCTAATTGTCTTGATGAGTACTTTTATTATGGCTGTCCTGGCGGGCTCTATGAGAATTGTTACTCAATCGTATATTTATTCTCAAGAAGAATATTATTATAAGTTAGCTCAAGAAGCGGGCGAGGCTGGTACGGCGTATGCCAACGCTTGTTTGGATTCAAACAACACTGAACAATCATGGGGGTCTGTTGCTGGTGGGATTGGCCCATTGCGCCCGGACACTAACTGTAAAGGCGCTACAGCTTTTTATGGTAATAAATATGTTTTTGAAAATAGTAGGTTGCGAACTACGTTTGAAGTTGGCAATTTGGAGGCGTCAACCAAAGGTGCGTCGTCTGGCGTGGCTTTATCGGCCGCTACTGCTCAGATTTCATCGACTGGTCGAGTTGAACTTATAAGTGGTGGAAGTGTTGTAAAAACTTATACTGCTATCGTTAAGAAGGCTGTTACCTGGCCAGCGGATCTTAATGCTGCACGTGTTGTTAGTGGATCATTCCGTACTTGTGCTCTTATGTCTAATAGTGTTTGGTGTTGGGGCGATCCGAAAGGAAAAGGAGCATTGGGAGATGGTATGAATACTAAGGCTAATGTTCCAGTGAGAGTGCGGCAAGTGGGTGATATGAAATATGGGAAAATTATTGATATATTTACAGCGCAATTCCACAGCTGTGTTTTAACTGAACTTAGCGGTGTAAGAAAAGTGTATTGTTGGGGAAGTAATGAAGAGGGACAACTGGGCAATGGACAGTATGGAGCTGGTAAGTATTCTGATGTTCCAGTCGAGGTCGGCGGGGATATTGTCGGTAAAAATATCACAGCGATTGGCGGTACCGGGGACGTGTCCTGTGCAATTGCTGACGGTAAAATTTATTGTTGGGGGAGTAACTATAGGGGAGAATTGGGTTATAACGCACCTAGTCATCCGACTTTATCTCCAGATCCAGTACCTGTTGCTACTGGAGGTGATCCGTATTGGAGATTACAACCTGGATATAAAGCAGTTAAATTATCAACCAGTGGTAGTCGGTCACAAACTATGTGCGCCATTATGGATACGGGAATTGCGTATTGTTGGGGACAGGCTAAATTTGGACAGACTGGAAGTACGGCTTTTGTCTCTAGTTACAACTACGGTCAACCTGTTCGTGTTGCCAGAATATCCAACGTTACTGATATATCTCAAGACGGATATCCGTATGGGGCTGCACACCTTACATCTCCTTATTCCCGAGCTCCTCACGTATGCGCAATTGCTTCAGGGAAGGTTTATTGTTGGGGTGGTGCTGAAGATGGACAGTCCGGAGCTAGTGCTTACGACGACCTAACCTATAAAACATATGTAGTTCCTAAAGAAGTTAAGGGTCTGCCAGGGGTGCCGAAGCGTATTGCTGTAGGACTTGGTCATTCGTGTGCCTTAGTGGAACTTTCTGGCGGTAAGCATAAAGTGTATTGTTGGGGGGGGAATGAATTTGGTCAGTTGGGTGAGAGTGCGAATAAGGGCTCGAGCTCTCTGTCGTATTCGAGGACTCCTCAACCGGTGCATGTTGGTCCAGGTGGTCTTCCTTCGTCAGAAGACGTAGTTACTTTGGCTGCTGGAGCAAACCGCGGTTGCGCAATTATGACAAATAAGCGCGCATATTGTTGGGGAAAGAATGACGATGGGCAAATCGGCGACGGTACATATGAGCATAGATTTAGTCCAACAGAGTCATTATTCCTTCGTCCGGTCCAAAATCGATATATATATTAAAAAAATGCTTGCGCTTTTAAAAACGTTGTAGTATTATCGAATTACAAATTAAAATAATATATTTAGGGGGCACATTATCGTGACTACAAAGAATATAAAAAATCAAGGTTTTACACTAGTTGAGCTTTTGATCGTTATCGTGATCATCGCAATTTTGACAGTTGTTTCTTTGGTTGCATACAACGGTTTGCAAAACCAGGCAAAGACATCTGCTGCTAAATCTGCTGCTGACGCCGTTGCTAAGAAAGCTGAGCTATACAACACAGCAGAGAGCAAGTACCCAGCTAACTTGGCAGCTTTAACAGATACTGCTCATTCTGGCGAACCATATTACCTGGATGCAAAGACAGTTAATGCTCCTGCTACCGGTACTTCTCTTACTGCTGGTACTGCTCCTAAAGAAGCTAACACTATTGAGTATCAAGTATGTTCAGGCAATAAGGGTGCGCACGTTAAGTACTACAACTTCTCAAAGGACACTGTAGAGGAGCGAACAGTCGGTACAGGCTGTTAATCAGCTAAGTATGTAAATAAAAAACTCCGGCGTTATACCGGAGTTTTTTATGCGCGGTTCTATATTAAATATCGCGTAGAGTATGGCAGAATTCTACGACTTCTTTACGGAGTTCGGCTAACTCATCGTCATTATCGCGATTATCTATTGACTGCCTCATCCATTCCGCGATTTTTTCCATGTCGTCTTCTTTGGCACCTCGCGTCGTGACAGCTGGCGTACCTAAGCGAATGCCGCTTGGTCTAAATCTTGGTAGGGGATCGTCTGGAATTGCATTAGCATTCAGTGTCAGACCGATTTTATCCATGGCGATTTCCGCTTCCTTGCCATCAATACCGAAGCTGCTGTGAATATCTGCCAGAATCAAATGGTTGCTAGTGCCGCCAGTTACCAGCTTAAAGCCGCGTTTTTGCAATTCTTCCGCCAGTCTTTTTGCATTTTTGACAATTTGCTCGGCGTAATCTTTGAATTCTGGCTGCAAAGCTTCACCAAACGCTACAGCTTTTGCGGCGATAGTGTGCATGTGCGGTCCGCCTTGTGTACCAGGGAATACCGCTCGATCAATCAACGTAGGCAAATTCTCGAGAGTTTTTTCTGGTTTTTTCAATGGATTGCCAACTATTCCTCGACTAAGAATCAACCCGCCTCGTGGTCCACGTAGAGTTTTATGAGTTGTTGTGGTAATTACATGAAAGCCATAGTCGAACGGGTTTTTGGCAACGCCACTAACGATTAGTCCCGCGATGTGGCTCATATCCGCCATTAGCATAGCGCCGACCTCATTGCCAATTTCGGCAAATTTTTCATAATCTAGCTCTCGTGGATATGCCGAAAATCCCGCCAAAATTATCTTTGGTTTGTGTTTTAAGGCCAATTGACGAATTTCTTCATAGTCAATTTCGCCAGTGTCGATATTTTTTATACCATAGCGAATGAAGTTGTACTCTCTGGCGCTACGAGTAACCGGGGCTCCGTGTGTAAGATGTCCGCCGTGAGCCAAATCCATGGCCAGAATAGTATCGCCAGGCTCGCACCAAGCGTAATAAACTGCCTCATTGGCTTGCGCGCCAGAATGTGGCTGGACATTGGCATGATCTGCTTTGAAAAGTTTTTTAGCGCGGTCAATTGCCAGCTGCTCGACTTGATCAGTGTTTTCTTGTCCGCCGTAATAACGTCGACCAGGGTAGCCTTCTGAATATTTATTAGTGAAAACGCTACCGAGCGCCTGAAGCACATCTGATGAAACGTAATTCTCGCTAGGAATTAGTTCCAGACCATCCGTTTGGCGCTTTTTTTCTGCTTTTATAAGTTCTTCAATTTTCTTGTCTTTCATGACTAAACCTCCATTAATACTTATTATATCATTGCTTATATATATCATTAGTGATATAATTTACACATGATAAAAGACAAGTATCTTCAAAAAATCGGCAATTTAATCGCTGAAAATCGTCAAAAACAAGGTTTGACACAGACGCAATTAGCTGAGGCGATTGGCACGTCGCAAAGTGCTATTAATCGCATTGAAAACGGGGGTCAGAATATTAGTATTGAGATGATTGCTCGAATTAGTGAAGTGCTTAATAACAATATTGTGACTGTAAATCATTCCGGAAAAATGAATTTTAAGGTAACTGGCGGCAAAAAATTGTCTGGTGAGATACAAGTTAAGACTAGTAAAAACGCTGCAGTGGGTCTTCTCTGTGCAAGTTTGTTGAATAAGGGGAAGACGACGCTTAGGAAAGTGGCGCGAATTGAGGAGGTCAACCGAATTATCGAGGTTCTGAACTCGATTGGCGTTAAAACTCGCTGGTTGGACGGTAGTGATCTTGAGATTGTGCCGCCAGCGCGCTTGAAGCTTGAAGATATGGATATTACTGCAGCGAAGAGAACTAGGACGGTAATTATGTTCCTTGGTCCGCTACTGCATCAATATGACGATTTCAAATTGCCGTTTGCTGGTGGCTGTAATTTAGGGAAGCGCACAGTTGAGCCGCATCTTAGTGGCTTGAGACATTTTGGAATGAACGTCACGGCGGAGACTGATTATTATCACGCAAAAACTGATGTCAATTCTGGCGATCGAACGATTTTGCTGACGGAGCGTGGCGATACGGTGACGGAAAATATCATTATGGCTGCTGCGTTGTCGCCAAACACTACAATCATCCGCAATGCTAGCCCAAATTACATGGTCCAGGACGTCTGTTTCTTCCTGAAAAAGTTGGGCGTGAAAATTGAGGGAATTGGTACGACGACCTTGAAAATTACGGGCCGTAAACGCATTAGTAAAAATCTGGACTATTATCCGAGCGAAGATCCGATTGAAGCGATGAGCTTTATTGCAGCAGCTGCAGTGACGGATTCGGAAATTACTGTTCGTCGTGCGCCGATTGAATTCTTGGAGATTGAACTGGCGACATTGGCGGAAATGGGTCTTAAGTTTGAACTCAGCAAGGAATATTTTGCTAATAATGGACAAACTCGTTTGGTTGATATTAAATTGCAGCGTTCCAAACTCCAGGCAGCAAAGGATAAACTTCACGCCTTGCCGTTTCCTGGAATCAATATGGACAATTTGCCGTTTTTGGGACTTATCGCGACGGTGGCTGAGGGGCGCACGTTGGTTCACGACTGGAGTTACGAAAACCGAGCAATTTACTTTACAGAGCTGAGTAAGCTGAATGCACAAATTGAGCTGGTTGATCCGCATCGTGTTTATATCACCGGTCCGACAAGATGGAAGCCAGCCGACGTTGTTGCTCCGCCAGCGCTTCGTCCATCTGTTGTGATACTTTTGGCAATGCTTGCTGCTCCAGGTGTATCGATTCTGCGCGATGTATATTCGATTAATCGCGGATACGAGGAATTGGCGGCGCGCTTAAATTCGCTAGGTGCTGATATTGAAGTGATTATTGAATAGGAATTCGCTTGATCTGCGGTTCTTTTTTAGGCTGGATTTGCGGTTTTGGAAAAATAAATTTGAGATAATCTTTCATCATTCGGGCGCCAGAAATAATTGGCAAATAGTTGCTTAATTGGTGGCGGATATGCTTTTCTAACAATTGGTCATTTTTCAAAATAGCGGCAGCTTTATGCATGTTGACGTACAGAGATGAAACTTCAGCTTCGTAGTTTCTCCCGGTAACCTCGAGGCAGGCGATTGGCTGGATATCGGCAACTCCGCCGTCACTAGTGGAGATGAGGAGTTTCAAATTGGCGATGTCTTTTTCCCACGACGTGCCGCACGCTTCTAATCCGACAATAGGAATATTTATCGAGGCGTCTGAACCGATTGCTAATGCTCGCCCCAACTCTTCGTCATAATCTTGTATGTAATGAACACGATCCTTGAGGACTGGATCGTTATCAATCAATTTTAATACCTCGAGCAATTTTTGATACATCGTCACGTCGCCTTGATGAACTTTTCCTGTCAGAATATAATGCGCGTTGTGGCTGATGAGAATTTGACGCAATGAATCTGGGTTTTCAAACGGCATATAAGGTCGTTTGTAGTTAGCAAATCTTCGCTTGAAGTCGAATAATATTGCGTTTTCTGGGATTTGTATGGATTTTCCGTATTGATCTTGGCGATTTAATAGGACTTTATTTAATTCCTTTCGACCGAGTTTTTTCAAATATCTCAAATCCGCACTACCCAGCGAGTTTAATTTTTCAGAAAAATTATTTGTGGGCAATCCAAATTTATCGATAATTCCGTGGTCGCGATATGCTTGCAAAGTTTCAGGTAGCACCCACGTTTCAAGATCTATTCCATTAGTAATGGCTTGAAATTTGACTTTGTCGTTGTTACGGTCGCGGAAATTTGCCACGCGGGCATGTAGTTTACTTACACCATTCTTCGCTTCAGTAAGTTCAATTGCCAAAAGATTCGGCCTCAATCTGTCATTACGGAATTGCTCCATTAGCCAGCAACGTACAGCATTACTTTTTATATTTGGCAGAACTAATTTTTCAAATTGCGAACGATGAAATTCCGGTTCGGCCGCTTGAAGAAGTGTGTGGTTTGTGTAAAGTGTGTGTTTGCGAACGTAAACGATGGCCTCGTATAAATTCATTCCGTTAGCGCACAGTTCGTCTAGTCGTGCCAATGCGGCAAAAATTGTTGCGGTCTCATTAAGTTGAATAACAGCCGGTTTAATGCCGAGGAGTTTTAATGCTTTATAGCCGCCAAAACCTAGCGCTACTTCTTGGTATAGTCTATGATCGCCAGATCCGTCGCCTTCGTACAATTGTCCAAAGTTCGGTTCTGAAATTGTAACAAATTGCGTTGAACCGAGCGTCTTCTTGAAAATGCTTAAGCTTGCATCTGGGAATCCGTTTGAACTTACGAAAACTTCGTCAATATATTCAAATCCGTAATCTTGAGGTGAAACGGATTCCGAAAACTCTTCTTGCGCGAGGTCGGTGATTTTCTGGTGTGATTCGCTACGATAAAACGGTGTCACCACTACGAATGGAACTTCCAATTTTTCAGCTACACGTCGCGTGTCCGCCGCCAAAACTCCAAGTCCGCCGCCGCCTTTAATGCCATTGGACTTATCATAAATTTCCATTGTCCAGTAGACATATGGTCGGTTTTCAGACAGTTGGTGCGTTAAGCTGCTTCGTTCAATTACATCATAAAATTCGGACGCATCTTCAATATCATGCGGCTGGTATTTTGGCTTTTCTGTATAAATATATGGATCCATTGATGCCCTTTATGGATTGAAATTGTCTAACTTGGTGCGGGTGGGGAGAATCGAACTCCCATCTCAAGTTTGGAAAACTTGCATACTAACCGCTGTACTACACCCGCAAGCTTTTACTATTGTAGCAGAAAGATGCTATAATGTGAATACGCCCTGATAGCTCAGTTGGATAGAGCAGGAGACTTCTAAGCTCAAGGTCGTAGGTTCGAATCCTACTCGGGGCGCCATTTCATATAACTAATGGGGGATATATGGATGCGAATAAAAAACCGCAAATGACGCGGGAAATGATGATTAGATTATCTGGCTCTTTAAGAAGATCAATTGATGGTTTTAAGGCGTATGGAATGACTGGTAGATCCCTGAAAGCTAATCGTAAAGTAAATTCGGAACGTCAATATATTAAAAAATACCAATCCTCGGCAGTGGTTGGTAGAGTAAGGCAAATTGGTACAGAGATTGGTGAGATGCCTCGATTGAGGAGTGCTAATGATCATGTTGATGCTGGTTTGTCTGGCGGAAATCGACGGGTCGATGGTTTACAAAATAATAATATTCAGTCAAGCGTGGACAATTCTCATCAATCGTTTAATGCTAATCGAACTACTTTTCGTGAACCGCCTTCTCGTGGGTATAATCCGTTTGGATAAGAAAATAACCTCACTTCAATGTGAGGTTATTTTCTTGGAGGGCCAGGAGGGGCTCGAACCCTCGACACCCTGCTTAAGAGGCAGGTGCTCTAACCAGCTGAGCTACTGGCCCATGATTTCATTATACAACAATCAATAAAAATGTCTACCGTTTTATTGAAAATAATTTATCGGTGTGAACAAATTGTCGTAAAACTTGGGGCGAATGATGGGGTTCGAACCCACGGCCTCCGGAGCCACAATCCAGCGCTCTAACCAAACTGAGCTACATCCGCCATACCAAGCTTCTCAAATTATAGCACACACTATATCTGTACTCAAGATGGTAAAATTGCTATACTTAATGACAATGAGAGAACTAAATGGCTCAGAATTAGCTGGATTTATCAAGGAGCGCCAGGCGAAACAGGTGCGAGCTTTAAGGCAAGCTTGGCATATTAATCCTCGTTTGGCAATTGTTACTGATGTCGAAAATCCAGTTATTGAAACGTACATGCGTTTGAAACAGAGGTATGGCGCTGATATTTTGATTGACGTGGAGATTCATCGAGTCTCTGCGGGCGGCGCTTTGGAAGTGATTCAAGAATTGAACAATCGAGACGACGTTCAAGGAATAATTCTGCAATTGCCGATTAGCAATCCTGAGCAGACCGAGGAGTTACTCGAGAGTATTCGAGAGGATAAAGATGTTGACGGTCTACGCAAAAAGGCGATTTTTCAGGCGGCCACACCAACGGCTATTAGTTGGCTGCTGGCTGGATATGGCGTTGATTTGAAAAATAAAAAAGTTGCGATTGTCGGGCGAGGTCGTTTGGTCGGTGCTCCTCTCGAGAGGATGTGGCTAAAGTCTGGCGTTGATGTGACGGTTTTTGAAAAAGGTGACGATTTATCTCAATTGATAAATTACGATATTATCGTGTCGGCAACTGGAGTTCCGGGGCTGATTAAAAGCCAAATGGTCAAGGCTAAAGCGGTTGTTGTTGACGCGGGAACTGCTTCGGAAAATGGAAAAATTGTTGGCGACGTATCCGAAGAGGCACGTCAGCGTAATGATGTAATTATTACACCAAAAAAAGGTGGTGTTGGTCCGTTAACAGTCTCTGCGTTGTTTGATAATGTGATTACGGCTTGTCTAAAAATTGCGAATCAATCAAAAAACTAAGCGGCTTTTATGGCAGTCTTGACCTGCTCGACAACTTGGCGTGGCGTGAGATTTGCTTTTACGATATAGCTATGAATTCCTAATTTCTTTAAATCGTGCGGGGCTTCTTCTTCACCGAGGTTGGTAAGGACGATAACGGGAATAGTTTTTCCCCAATCTTTAGACCTAATTCGCTTTAAAGCTTCCGCGCCGTCCATTTCCGGCATTTGTAAATCTAGCAAAATAATATCTGGCTGAAACTTTTCGACTACTTCTATGCCAATTTGTCCGTTGGCAGCCAAGCGAACGTCAAACCCGTCCGATTCGAACTTCATTCGGTACATCTGGCTGATGGTTGGGTCGTCTTCAATGATAGCGATTTTTATCATGCTCTAAGTATATCATATAAACTATGTTATAATTTTTGGCATGGAAAACTTTAGGAACGAACGGTGTATTGCAGAAGCAGGTGATTTTCTTAATGGAGTTGATCATGAAGCTAATGAAAAATTAAATAAGGAAATTGCGGATCTTAGGAGTGAGGGATGCAGGGTTAAAATTGGAGAAAAGATCGACCCCGCATATAATAATCCGGATAAAATTCAGGACATATACAATTATCTGGAACGAGGCGGAGCAGAATTAAAGGATGTTCGTAAAGATATTATCCATATAAATTTGGCGGCGGTAGCACTTGCGAGTGTCCTAGAAAAGATTCCTTTTGTAAGAGAAAATAAATGGAGTAATATTGTAGATGCTTATCTGGAGTTTTTCCGCGATGAGTTATTGTATGGCGAATATCAAACTGCTTCGCGGCCGTGGCATAATCAGCGAGGTTCCGCACTGACATTTTTGACAATTTCTGAAGCTTATAGATTAAGAGTTTCTCGCAAAAATGGCGAACTATTATCAGAAGGTAAATATCCGACCATGGGTGGTCCGCTGGATAAGTCGGTATTTGATGAGAAGATTAATGGTTTGCCGCTGAAGGAAGTTATGGTTCAAGATAAAATCAACAACGGCGTAGATAAAGCGACGGCTATTGAAGAAGTAGAGAAGAGAATTAGTGACGTCCGAGAGTTTATCCAGGCGCCGGTGACTGAGAAGTTTTCTAACGTCATTCGGCATTGCGCGGATTCGCTTGGTATTCGTGAGCGAGTGGAAACGGTGAACGGCCTATCAATTGATCATTTAAAGAAAGTGGCAGAAAAAGAGAACCGTTCAATTGACGATATGTTGGTGATGAGTTTTGGTTGCGGAACAGGACTGGCGACTTTGAAGATGTTGAAAAAACTTAAGGACGAAACGGGTGAGGCGCCAACGGTTATCTTGCTAGATCAGGATCCGTTGTCTTTGGCAGCGGCGCAAAGCTTGGCGAAGAAATGGAATTTGGAAGATAAGATTGAAATTCATTGCGAGCGATTATTCAGTAAGCTCGGTAAGCCCCTGAGTTTGGAGGGAGTTTTGAGCAATCGTAAACTGGATATTGCGGAAGATTCTGGCTTGCGAGAATATCTGCCAGACGGCGTTTATAAACAATTGACACGAGAATCATTGAAGTTTTTACGAACCGGCGGACTAATGATCACTGGCAATATGAACGTAAATCGCCCACAAAAAGAATTTTTGCATGGACTAATGGGGTGGGTTCCAAAAGTTAGGATGCGCTCAATTAAAGAAGGCTTTAAATTGCTCCAAAAATCTGGCATACCAAAAGAATCTATTGAAGCTACGGTTACTGCGAGCGGCGTTTACACAGTTTTTGCGATTGAAAAGTAGAATAAAATGCTATAATAAGCATTAGTATGATGATACGAGCGTTAGTGCTAGGATTAGTTGCGTTGATGGCGCTAATTTTGGGCGTGCTCGTACTTAAAAAGTCGAAGCGTCGTCATGATGCGAAGCATTGGTTTTTTCTGGTTTGTTTATGTTTGGCTGTGTGGTCAGCTGGACTTGAAGTGTTTTCTTTGGCGGACAATGGAGTAGTATTAGACACTGCATCCAGGTGGTTTTATGTCGCTTCGGCCGTTTTTTGTCCTGCATTGGCTATTTTTACTACAAAGTCGTTTCTTCCATCGACAAAATCAACGAAGAGTTTTATTTGCGCATCTAGTATACTAATAACGATTTTTTCGCTATACATTATTTTGGTTCCTGAGTTTATTATCAATACATCAGAAATTGTCACGCCAGTAGATTTTTCTCGAATTCCGATTCATGCAGTCAACTATGTTATTTTTGCAACTTTTTTCTCGGTATTCTTCTTAATTTCTATGTGTTTTGGTCATATAGCGTGGCGCAAATCAGATCCCGTTCGACGCAAGCAGGTCGCGATTTACATGATTGGTTTGTTGATATGTAGCATTCCTGGCTTTGTAGTGGATCTGTTTCTTCCGGCGCTTGGTGATTACCGATATATATGGATTGGTCCAATTGCTACGATTATTTTCTTGTTTGCAATTATGTATAGCATTGTCAGATACCGATTGATGGACGTAAAAATGGCGGTGGCTCGAAGTGTTTCGTATATGCTGCTATTAATCGCACTAGCTGTCGTTTACGTGATTTCTGCATATGTCATTTCAATTTTGGTTTTCCAACGCAGCCTGACGGTTGATAGCCACGTAAATCTTATGAATATGATTTTGGCTATGGTTTTGGCTGTCGTATATCAACCAGTGAAGAAAATCTTTGATAAATTTACTGATAGGGTTTTTTATTACGGAGAATATGATGCCGATACGTTTACACGTGAGATTAGCAAGATATTAACCTATACGGCGGATCTGCAATTGCTAACTCGACGTGTTGGCAATTATATAGCGACTTCTCTTAAGGCGGAAAAAGTGGCGTTTTGCATTCCGGAAAAAGGAATATATGGTCGAGCGGGTCGGCGACGAATATCTGTTGTCGAGGAAGACGTTCACAGGATTATGGATTACTATTATAAGAATTGTAGTTTTCCAGAAGTTATTTTGGCAAATCAAGTAAAGGATCCGGAGCTAAAGAAACTTTTGGATATTCATCGCACAAAAATTGTTATGCCACTACTGCATCAAAATCAAGAAACGGGAATTCTATTTCTGGGTGAGCATAAAAGTTTGGGCTATAGTTCTCGTGATATTGAAATGCTGGAATCGATTGCTGGGGAATTGGCGGTGTCGATTCGAAACTCTTTGTCTCTGGAGGAGATAAATGAGTTGAACAAGAGTTTGCAGCGTAAAATTGACGAGGCGACGAAAGAGCTGAGGTTCAGTAATCGACAGCTTCAGCGACTGGACGAGGCGAAGAATGAGTTTATTTCTATGGCTTCACATCAGTTAAGAACACCGTTGACTAGTATTAAGGGTTATCTGGATATGATGTTGGAGGGCGATCTGGGGAAGATTACGCCGACGCAGCGTGCGGTTCTTAGAGAAGCGTTTTCTTCGAGTGAGCGTATGGTGAGGTTGATAAATGATTTTCTTAATGTTTCTAGGCTTCAGACTGGCAAATTTAATATCGATAAGCAGAAGATAGATATTGCTCAAATTCTTCGGGATGAAGTTGCTTTGCTTAAGGTTGTGGCTGATCAGAGGTCTGTCGAAATGGACCTAAAGATTGATAGAAAAGTTCCATTGATTACGGCTGACTCTGAGAAGATTCGTCAAGTTATGCTGAATATGATTGACAATGCCATTTACTATTCAAATCCACATAAAAAGGTAATAATTTCTCTGAAAAATAGTAATGGCGCGATTGAGTTTACAGTGAAAGATTCGGGAATTGGCGTACCGAAATCAGAGCAAGCAAATTTGTTTGGCAAATTCTTCCGCGGCGCAAATGCCAGAAAAAAGCGACCAGACGGCACTGGCGTTGGCTTATTTTTGGCGAGGAAAGTTATTTTATCGCACGACGGCGAAATGATCTTTGAATCAGAAGAAGGAAAAGGCAGTACTTTTGGGTTTAAATTGCCAGCTCGCTAACGGAATAAGCTTAATATTCCAGAAATAACAATGATTAAGGCAACTACAACGAGTACCGCCATACCAATGGTGCGAATGAGCTTTTTTCGATCGAAAAACCATTGAGATAATTTGGAGCGATTCGTCGCTGTAATCCTTGTTACTTTTGGTCGCTGAGGTGCCGCGTCCATTCCAGAATATTTTTTATTGCGCTTTTTCTTCTGCTTTGTCATGGAAATATTATACATTAATAGATAACGGTGGAGAAGTGGCTGATTTGCTATAGACAATTCGACAATAATTTGTTATGATATCTGAAGTCGTGGCCTTATCGTCTAACGGTTAGGACACCAGGTTTTCATCCTGGCAATCCGGGTTCGATTCCCGGTAAGGTCACCATAAAGATTGTTTTGTTTGGAATAGTTCGCTTATTGTGGCGAGCTTTTTTCATTGTTGCTTTGTAGTTTCTTTGGCGGCAGACTCATCGTCAGTCCGAGACATCATTTCAGAATAGGCTTCAAGTATATCGCTCTCCTTATATTTCGGTTTATGTGAGCGCTCGATTGCATACCAGATTGTTACGGGTATCAGCAGGGCGGTGTTTATGCAATATATAGTAATTGCAGCCTCTATGGACCCAACGATATTTACAAATACTCCCGTATAGAATAAAAAGAAAATAATTACAGTGGTTGATCCGAAAATAAAGAACAAAATTTTTGAGATAATGTATTTATCTATTTCTGGCATAATATTTTATATTCTAGCATTAAGAAAATAGGTAGGCTAGTTTTGATTAGCGCAAATCTTGACATTAAATAGTTACTAAAAGTCTCCATGGCGCCATTTTTCATCACTGTTATTTCGTGATATAATTTTAAAAATGAGTGATAATATATTTAAACGAACAAAAATATTAGCAACAATTGGGCCAGCAACGTTCAGCCAAGAAAAGGTTTACCAATTGTTGGAGGCCGGCGTTAACGGCATCCGTATGAACTTTAGCCACGGCGCTAATGAGGAGAGAATTGAGCAGATCAATTGGGTGCGCACAGCTAGTAAACAGTTGGGCAAGCCTGTCGCAATCCTACAAGATTTGCAAGGTCCGAAGATTCGCTTGGGTGTTTTGAAAGATAACATGCTGAATGTTAAGGTTGGCGATATGTTGGTCTTGGACTCAGAAATTACTGAGCATGATGGCAGCTTCAATTTGCCAGTGCAGTACAATTTGGCGGAGAAGATGAAAGTCGGCGAGCCACTTTACATGTTTGATGGCAAGATCAGGACGGTTGTGCGAGAAATTGTTAGCCCAACTGCAATTCGCGTAGAAGTTCAGAACGACGGTTTTTTGATGAGCCGCAAGGGTCTGAATTTGCCAGACACAGATTTTGGCGGTGACATTCTTACTCAGAAAGATATTAACGATTTGGAGTGGGGCGCGAACCAAGATTTTGATTATGTTGCGTTGAGTTTTATTCAAAAAGCTGATGACATTATTGATTTGCGTCGTCGATTGACAGACCTAGGCTCGACAGCCAGTATTATTGCCAAGATTGAGACTAAGTCTGCCGTTGATCCAGAGAATCTGGAGGAAATCGTTAAGGCTAGTGACGGTATTATGGTCGCTCGCGGCGACTTGGCGGTGGAAGCTGGTGCAGAAATTGTCCCAGTTGTACAGCGTCGAATTATTGCCTTGTGTCGTAAATATTGCAAGTTAGTAATCGTTGCAACACAAATGATGGGTAGTATGGTTGATAATCCAGAACCAAGTCGTGCTGAAGTAAGCGACGTTGCAAATGCCGTAATCCAAGGCGCTGATGTAGTTATGCTGTCTGATGAGACTGCCAATGGTAAATATCCTGTTGAAACCGTTCGCGCGATGCGCAAGACTATTATCTACACTCAAGAACACAGTGAAGTAATGTTGGTAGAAAAGGCTGAAATGCGTGAAAAAACTGACGCGATTTTAAGCTACACGGCAGCTCAATTGGCAAGGAGAATTAAGGCTCGAGCTATTATTGCGGAAACACACACTGGCGCTACTGCAATTAACGTTGCCGCATATCGTCCGAACTTACCAATTGTTTGTGTGACTGAAGATGTGAAGACCGCGCAAAAGTTGGCGCTAAGGTACGCTTCTCGTCCATATGTTCGACCAAATGACCCAAATGCAGCAACTAAGCTAGCTGATGAGTTGAAGCAAGAAGGCTATTTCGGCACAGACCCAGTTACGGTTGTGCTTGTTAGTGGTCACAATCCAGAGCCAGGCAAAACCGACAATATTCAAGTCAAGACATTGTCATAAGGAGAATTTGGGTGGGCAGAAAATTTCCGAAGCAAACAATTCGCGATGTTGATCTACGTGGAAAAACTATTCTTCTGCGAGCGGATTGTAATGTGCCGCTAACAAAGCGCGGTCAGATTTCTGATGATCTAAGAATTCGCGCTTCGCTGCCCACACTCCGATATTTATTGGAGCAGAATTGCAAGATTGTTATCATGTCTCATCTGGGGCGACCAAAAGGTAAGGATCTCAAGTTTAGTCTGAAAGTTGTCGCAGATCACCTATCCAAGTTACTGAGCCGTCCGGTAGAATTGCTGGATGATTGCGTGGGCGAAGCTGTTCATCAAGCCGTTCGCCGCGCACCACGAGGCAGTATTCTCATGTTGGAGAATTTACGCTTTTATGACGAGGAGGAGGCTGATGATTTAACATTTGCCAAGTCAATTCAGCGCGCTGTCCGAGCGGATTATTTTGTGCAAGACGGATTTGCGGTCGCGCACAGGGCGCACGCCAGTACTCATGCGATTACATTGTGTGTTCCAGGGCTAGCAGGATTACTATTAGAAAAAGAATATGTAACTATCACTGAGGCGATGAATAAGCCAAAACGTCCGTTGGTTGCGGTTATTGGCGGCGCGAAAGTTAGCGATAAAATATTACTGATTAAGCGTCTGATTAAAAAGGCGGATCGGATTTTAATTGGCGGCGCTATGTCAAACACGTTTTTACATTGCCGTGGATTTAATGTCGGCAAGAGTGTGTTTGAGCCGGGAATGGAAAAGGTTGTCGCGGAAATTTATGATTTGGCAGCGGCTAAGGTTGGCATAGAGAATGTTGACGATTTTTTGGTATTGCCGATTGACGTGGCGGTTGCGCCAGAGATTTCTAAGGATTTTCCTCGTCAAGAGGTAAATGTTGGTAAGATAAAAAACTCAGATATGGCGCTGGATATTGGAAGTCAGACGATTGAGAAATTCACGAAAATACTGGCCGGCGCGAAGATGGTTATTTGGAATGGTCCGCTGGGCTATGCTGAGATTGATAATTTTGCAATCGGTTCAGCGCGAGTAGCGTTAGCTATTGCCCAGAATAAAGGAGTAGTTTCAATAGTCGGCGGCGGAGATACGGCTGATTTTATATTGAAATGGGACGGACATGACGGTGCTAATTTTACCCATGTTTCCACTGGTGGCGGAGCTAGCATGGCCTTGATGGCTGGTAAAAAATTGCCTGGAATTGAAAGTTTACTAGACGCATACGGTTTGAGGTGATAAACTAAGCATAAGGATTATCTCATGAGAAAAAAGTTAATCATCGGTAACTGGAAAATGAACTTCAATATGCAAGAGGCTAGCTTATATTTGCATAAGCTGATGAACACGCTGCCATCGCATAGAGATGTTGAAGTGGTACTGGCGCCTACTATTTTGACGCTGCAGAGTTTGAGCTTGCAAATTAATCGTCGGATCGCTAAGTTGGCGGCCCAGAATTGCCATTGGCGAGATTCAGGCGCGTACACAGGAGAAATTCCAGCGGCGCATCTTCGTGGAATTGCTGATTATGTGATAATTGGACATTCGGAGCGTCGCTATATTTTCATTGAAAGCGAAAAAGATATTCGACTGAAAGTTCAGGCGGCAATTCGAAATCGTATTCATCCGATTCTGTGTGTTGGCGAAACGATTCAAGAGAAAACTCTTGGCGAAACGAAGGATGTTCTGGCTGATCAATTGACTAGCGGTCTGGCTAATGTGACGGCGGACGAGCTGGATGAAGTAGTTATTGCGTATGAGCCAGTTTGGGCGATCGGTACTGGCGACAGCGCTAAAGCGTCTGATGTAAAAAAAGCTACACAGATGATTCGACGACATATTTCTCATTTGTACGGTAAAAAAGCGGCGGAATCAGTTCGAGTTGTCTATGGTGGAAGTATTACGTCAATAAACGCCGCGGATTATTTAGCAATTGATGAACTTGATGGTTTATTGGTTGGCGCAGCCAGTTTGGATGCATATCAATTTAAGGAGATAATCTCGAAAGCACATAAAGGTTAAAAAATAGGGGGCATATGACAGATATTGATTTTGATGAGTTGGATAGAGCAGTAAGCTCTCTTATGGATAAGCAGCGAGAAAAGGAAGCTCCAGCGGTGGCTAATGAAAATAATAGCGAGGTTTCTGCGTCTGTGTCCGTAGAGGAAAAATCTGCGCCGGAGAGTTCTATTAATACTAGCTTTGCGCCTCCAGTAACTCCATTTACGCCTTCGTCTGTTGCTTCTACTCCTTTATCATCAGCCTCTCAGCCTGAAGCAAAAAAAGACTCTTCTAACGACAATGCGACTCCTAAAGAGGTTGATAATCCTACGAGCGAGAAAGTTGCTAACGACTCAATAGCCAACAGAACTCCTGGTGTGGCTGCTAGCGAAGTCAAAGCTGCG
This sequence comes from uncultured Candidatus Saccharibacteria bacterium, assembly GCA_937935245.1. Lineage (GTDB taxonomy): Bacteria > Patescibacteriota > Saccharimonadia > Saccharimonadales > Saccharimonadaceae > Nanosynbacter. The sequence goes on from CALGXX010000011.1 coordinate 23,631, forward strand.
CCGTTAGTCGCGAGACGCTCGACTGGTCGTTTCATGGATGTTGTTAGACCTTCATCTGTCGGTACTATCCAAAAACCTGCTGCTCCCGCTCCATCCCGCACTGGCACAACGATTCAACCTTCGCCTGATTTGGTGGACGTGATTAGCACAAATAATAGGCATTCTGCGGTAGGGAAAGAAATGTCTGACATAGTTGCTCAATCAGATAATCTTAGTGGTGACCCTGATCTTAAAGATGTGCACAATGAATCTACTTTTGCGGAGATTGAAGATGCGCCCGCTGAGGAGTTGTCATTGACAGATAAGATAGCGCAATCATTAGCCGTAAGTAATAGCGAAGCTCCTGCTGCACCGATGACTACGCCGCTGGAGTCTCCGTTTATTGCTAATGTTGAAGTGGAGAAGCGACCGCTTGGTTCTGTTAACCAAACTATAACTAGTTCTGAGATGACTAGCGATGAAGATGCGTCTATGTCTGCTGATTCTGAGGATGTAAAATTGGAACATCAATACAATACCAATTTATCTAATTACAGCATGAGCGAAAATTCTTTGGGTGATGCACCCGACTCGCCAATGGATTTGAGTCCAGAAATTATAGCAATTGAGGAGGCTGGCGTTCCTGAAGATTCAGATGATAAAATATCCACTGACATTGACAGTTCTTTGATTGAATCTTCCGAATTGTCCGAAAAGGAAACTATGGATTCTGAGCCGGCACCGATGTTTGCAGCCGTATCTACAGAGGTAAAACCTTCAGCCGACAAAGAAAAGAAAAAATCTGGATTATTAATAGCGTTGCTTATTGTTCTATTTTTAGCAATTGGTATGGCTGGTGGCGCTGTTTCGTACTTTTTGCTGATAAAATAGATATATGTCTAATTTTACTGACGGATTAAATAGCGAGCAGGCTCGAGCGGTGACACACGCTGATGGGCCACTGTTGATTTTGGCCGGAGCTGGATCTGGAAAGACTAAAACTCTGACCCATAGAATCGCTTATTTGATTGGCGAGTTGAAAATATTTCCTAGTCGAATATTGGCGGTTACATTTACTAACAAAGCCGCGAAGGAAATGCGTCAGAGGTTAGCGCAGATATTAGGTGAAGATTCTGAAAATCGGCAATTTATGCCGTGGATGGGAACTTTTCACAGTATTTGCGTGCGAATGTTGCGGATGGATGGTGAAAATATTGGTCTGAATAAGCGATTCTTAATTTACGATACCGATGATCAAATAAGCTTGATGAAGCAAATTATGAAGGCTCGCGGCTTGACGGATAAAGACATTAAACCTCGAGCTGTACTTTCGGCTATTTCAAACGCTAAAAATGAAATGCGAAATGCTGAGGATTTTTTTGCTTCGACTCGTGGTCCAAGAGAGCAAAAAATAGCTGAATTGTTTTTTGCTTATGAAAAGGCTTTGAAGGATGCTTCGGCGTTGGATTTTGACGATTTATTGATAAAAACCGTGGAATTATTGAGAAATAAGCCAGACATTCGTCATAAATGGCAGCAGCAATTCGAGCATATTCTGATTGACGAGTATCAGGACACGAATGCGGTGCAATATGCGCTAATTAAGTTGCTGGTTAATTCGCGTCGCAATTTATGCGTGGTTGGCGATGACGCTCAGTCGATTTATAGTTTTCGCGGGGCTGATTACACTAACATTCTCAATTTTGAGCGTGATTTTCCAGGCACGACGGTGGTCAAGCTGGAGCAAAATTATCGTTCGACTGGCGCGATTTTGAACATGGCGAATGCGCTGATTAGTCATAATATTCATAGAACTGATAAAAATTTATGGACAGCGAATGGCGACGGTGTTGAGCCAAAATTATGGCAATTATACAATGAATCTGAGGAGGCTTTGGCGATTGCGAATGAGATTCAGGCGCAAATTGCGAACGGTCGTCAATATGGTGACGTGGCGGTGTTGTACCGAACGAACGCACAAAGTTACGCAATTGAGCGAGCCTTGCGTCAGAGCTATATTCCGTATAAAATTGTCGGCGGTTTGCGATTTTTGGATCGAGCGGTCGTTAAGGATCTATTGGCGTATCTTCGATTGTTGTATCAGCCAAGTGATCGAGTTAGTTTTTTGCGAATCGTGAATACGCCAAAACGCGGTGTTGGCGCGGTGAGTATTTCTAAATTTTTGGACTGGAATGACGCATCAGGGAAAGACATAATTAGCGGGTTGCTGGCGGTTGAGGAGGCGGATACTTTGACAGCGCGCGCAAAACGCCCGCTGCTAGAGTTTGGTCAGAAATTGCACGATTTGCAGCAGGAAATTGACGGATCTCCAGCCGAACTGATTGAAAAAATTATGAAAAGTACTGGCTATGAAGATTTTATAAACGACGGAACGCCGCAAGCTGAGGAGCGAATGGAAAATATCGGCGTGCTTTTGTCAGAGGCGAAGGCTTACGTTGACGTGGCGACGTTTTTGGAAGAGATGGCTTTAATGTCTTCGACGGATACAACTGCCGATCAACAAGTAACGCTCATGACACTTCATGCGGCTAAAGGTTTGGAGTTCCCGGTGGTTTTTCTGGCGGGACTAGAAGAGGGGATTTTGCCGCATGCGAGAGTGTTTGATAGCGGCAATGCTGATGACGTCGAAGAGGAGCGTCGATTGTGCTACGTTGGTGTGACTCGGGCGAGGGAAGAGCTGTTCGTTAGCTGCGCCAGCTCTCGGACGCAATTTGGTCAGATCGGCTATAATATGCCATCGAGGTTTTTGGATGAGATGGGTTTGATGGCCGGTGGCGTTGATAGACCAGCTCAGCCGATGATAGAGCCTGATTTTTATTCAGAAGATATTGGTTTGGAAGTTGGCGATCGAGTTCGCAGCCCGAGTTTTGGTTCGGGGGAAATTATTGACAGCGAAGGGCTGAGTGTTACGGTTCAGTTTGACAATGGAAATATTAAGAAATTGAACGTCGAGTTCGCGCGCTTGGAGAAAATTTGATATAATAAGAACACCTACGTTGTGGGTGTGAACTTATGGGTATAAGATTACAAGCAAAACACTATTCTAAGAAAATTACATTCGTTTCTGGCGCGATATTGATGCTAGTTGGCGGTTTATTTTTTGTTAATCAAGCATTAGCTGACGCCACTAAGCCAGCAGCCAAGGCTGGTGAAAAGTTGGTGACGATTTACGATAGGGGCGCAGAAAAAACGATTGTCACAAAAGCGAGGACGATTCGCGAGGCTTTGAAATTGGCTAAGTTTTCTATTGATGAACGCCAAGACGTAGTCGAGCCAAGTCTTGATTCGGAGATGGTGGCAGAGAAGTACAATATTAATATTTTCCGCGCTCGTCCAATAACAATCGTCGATGGAAATAAGCGTCTAAAGGTAACTACCGCCGAGCAGACGCCGGCTTTGATTGCGAAGGCTGCTGGAATTGAAGTTTTTGAAGAGGATAAAACTACTTTATCCAATTCCGATAATATGGCGGTTGATGGCGCAAACATGGTGATGAAAATTGACAGAGCGTCGATGGTTAATTTTGTACTTTATGGCAAAGAATCTGTCATTCGCACGCACGCTAAGACGGTTGGCGAGCTATTGAAAGAGAAGAATATTGATCCAAAGAAAGATGATACGCTATCTGTGGATCGTTCGGCAAAAATTATTCCTGGAATGAAAATTGAACTCTGGCGTAATGGCAAGCAAACTATAACCACCGAAGAAGATGTGAAATTTGAGGTTGAAAAAGTTCAAGACGCGAATCGAGATTCGGGATATCGCGAAGTAAAACAGGCGGGCGAGAACGGTAAGAAAAATGTCACTTATGAAATCGAAATGAAGAACGGCGTGGAGGTGAGCCGTAAGGAAATTGCTAGTGTTGTAATAAAAGAGCCAAAGAAGCAGATTGAAATTGTGGGGACGAAAGTTAGTTTACCTTCTGGATCTCATTCGGATTGGATGTCTGCGGCTGGTATTAGCCCTGATGATTATGGCTATGTGAACTTCATTTTTACGAAAGAGTCAACTTGGCGAACAACGGCTAGGAATGGGCAATATGCTGGGCTCGGTCAGACGAATATAAATAAGCTTTCTCAGGCTTGTCCAAACTGGCAAAGTGATCCAGTTTGTCAGATTAGAGTTTTCAATAATTATGCTGTAAGTAGATATGGCAGTTGGGCTGGGGCTTACAATGCATGGAACCGCCAAAAATGGTGGTAGACTAATGCTGGCGACGTAAGTTGGTTGCAGTCTATAGATAAAAAGTGCTTAATTTGGTATAATTTATTTGACTAGGTTTACAAGTCATTATATGATTATGCGCGCAAAAAGTTTATTTTTTGGAAAAATTATTGGATTAGCCGTGTTAGTTGCGATTGCGACTCCAATGATTTCGTTTGCTGACGGAAAGACTTCTGGTGAGCATTTGGTTCGTATTTATGATCGCGGCGAGGAAAAGACGATTATCACAAACGCATTGACCGTTCGACAGGCTTTGCGTGCAGCTAAGGTTACGATTGACGAAAAGATTGACGCGGTTGAGCCAAATATTGATATGGAATTGACAGGCGCAAAATACCAGGTCAATATTTTCCGCGCTCGTCCAATAACAATCGTCGATGGAAATAAACGCCTAAAAATAACCACTGCCGAACAAACACCAGCTTTGATTGCGAAGGCCGCTGGGCTGACTTTGTATCGCGAAGATAAGACGCATTTTACGAATTCTGACGATCTTTTGGTGAACGGTGTGGGTATGGTAATGAAGATTGAGCGATCAAAACAACGAACGATTACCGAAGAAGTTGATATTAATTTTGATATTGAGCAGATTAAGGACGATTCTCAGCCGATTGGGTTTAGGAGTGTTAAGCAGCTTGGGGAAAAAGGTGTGCGGAAGGTGACTTATCAGGTTGAGGTAGAGAATGAGCGCGAGATTAGTCGTAAGGAAGTTGCTGGCGAAATTACAAAGCAGCCGAAGAAGCAGATTGAAATAATTGGTACGAAGCCTAAAAATCCATTGACGAAAAGTAAGGGCGCGCAGATATTTACCGATTCTAAGGGTGTGGCGCATCGTGAAACGTATTATGATTTACCGATGAATATTGTGATAAAATCCTGCGGTAGCGGCGGTACTTATACGGTGCGGGCGGATGGCGCGAAGGTTGATAAGGACGGCTATATTTTGGTGGCGGCTAATTATGGTAATTATCCGCGGTGCTCGGTGGTTGAGACCAGTATGGGTCCGGGAAAGGTTTACGATACCGGTGGATTTGCAGCCAAACATCCGCACGGATTTGACTTAGCGACCGACTGGACGAATGGAGATGGGCGCTAAATGGCTTCTTCTCATGGACCAAAAAAATCGCTTGGACAGCATTGGCTGAAAGATCCGGAGATTTTGGCGGATATTGCTGAAGCGGCTGAATTGACGAGTGATGATGTCGTGTTGGAGATTGGGCCAGGGCTAGGTACTTTGACTAGTCGCTTGTTGGCTCGGGCTAATTCGGTGACCGCCGTGGAGTTTGATGCTGATTTGGCACGAAAATTACCAGGGCAATTTCCTGGCAAGAAATTAACTGTCGTGAATCAGGATATATTGCAATTTGACCTGAACCAATTGCCAAAAAATTACAAAGTCGTAGCTAATGTCCCATATTACATCACCAGCAAAATTGTTGAAAAATTGATGACCGCGGAAAATAAGCCGAGCATTGCGGTGCTGTTGGTGCAAAAAGAAGTTGCCGAGCGAATCGCGGCAGAGGCTGGAAATATGAATATTCTATCTGTGAGCGTTCAGATTTTTGCCGAAGCGGAGTTGGATATTGAAGTTCTTAGGCGGTTTTTTGCGCCACCGCCAAAAGTTGATTCGCAGGTTGTGGTTTTGAGGACTCGCGACAATCCGTTGATTGCTTCGGAAAATCAAAAAGATTTTTTCCGTGTCGTCAAAGCTGGTTTTTCGGCCAAGCGTAAAAAACTGCGTTCTAGTTTGAGCGGTGGGTTGGGAATTGACAAGAGTGTGGCGGAAGAATTGCTGAAAAATGCAGGAATTTCACCAGATGCTCGCGCTGAAGATTTGTCGATTGATGATTGGCGGCAGATGCTCAAAGAATGGCGAGCGCGATGATTGTGGCAGATCAGCCGACGTGTTTTCCATCTGATCTATTGGTTGCGGTCTCGTCGAAAGATGACGGCACTATGCTCAATCGTATTCGCGGTCGCCACGTAGCTGAGGTGCTGGAAAATCGGCGGCGGTTTTGTGATCAAACTGGTGTTAAGTATGACGACGTTGTCTATCACGTGATTTCATACGACCAAGGACAAACGTTTGATGATATCGCCGAAGTTACTGAAGCTGACACGACCCGACATAACAACGAGGGGATTTTTGCTGATGCGCTATATACCGAAGCGGCTGGCATCGGTTTATTTTTACCAGTGGCGGACTGTATCGCCACCGTTATATACGATCCAAAGCGTCGGGCGCTGATGCTGGCGCATTTGGGTCGGCATTCGACAGTTGCGCAGTTGATGTCTCAGGTCGTTCAGTATTTTGTCGAGCGCGGTAGCCAGGAAAAAGATTTACAAATTTGGATGTCACCAAGTATTACGCAGAAAAATTATCGTATGGATTATTTTGATCATACAAATGATACGAATTGGCACAATTTCTGCCGTCAAACGGCTGATGGAATTTATCTAGACATGCAAGGGTTCAATCGTTCGCTAGTCATCCAGGCGGGCGTTCCTACTGAAAATATTTTCATCTCGCCAATTGATACGGCGGACAATCCAAATTATTTTTCGCACTCATCGGGTGATATTGGCGGTAGGTTTGTTGTCGTTGCGTGTATGCGATATTGACCGTCGACAGTTGTTTGTAATAAAAAGCAACTCAGTATTTTAAGGCTGAGTTGCTTTTGTGATTAAAGGTTAATTAATCAATCAGATTTTCGTGCTTTAAATCCTTAACAGCATTAGTAGCTTCTTCTTTGGTAAATCCCCATTGGCCCACAAGGTTTTTTATTAAATCACTTCTACTATATTTTCCATTTTTCAGAATATCTATAGCCCGTAGTCGTGCTCGCTCAGTGTAATTGATATTGTATTCTGCTAGCACTTCCCGAACTTCCGATTCTACGAATTTATCAAATTGTGTTAAGTGATATATTATGTGATTTTTTGAATATAGTTTAGCCCATGTGTTGTCGGCTAGAGAATTCCTATTTATCCAATTGCGTATATTGACCTTAAAATCATAGTTTAGGCGATCAACACCCTTTTCTGCCTCGCCTTTAGTGAAGTGGTCATTCTCTACCAGGCGGTTTATGATGTATGATCTTGAGATCTCGGACGGCTTATTAAGTCCTAGGAGTGTGCTTGCTACGTGCTGAGCATTTTTTACAAAATCTATCTTTACAAACTTAAACGCATTGTCAATCTCTTCTTTAGTGAACCCCTTAGCTGCGAGGTGTTTTTCGTAGTTGATTTTTGATGAGATGGTATACACGTGTTCTATATTCTGTAGGCTCTTTATAGCTTGATCTTTAAAGAATTTAGAAAAGTTGATTTCGCCGCTCAGTGCTGCAAAAGCCTTATTAACCTCTTCTTCTGAGAACATATAATAACTGTGGCTATTTTCGCTAACGTCACGGAGAGTGAGGCTGCGTGTCATTGAATATTTCGAGTGTCGAAATGTCATGGGATTATTAGAGTTGTTCTGATCGTCTACAATCTTTTTTATTGCCCTTTTCGCGTTATCTACAGCGTTGTATTCTGGGTAAATTATCTCGATTAATTGGAGCGCGGTATTGTATTCTCCTCTATTCCCGAGGGTAATGCTATACGCTTCTGCGTATTTTGAGTGGTCGGAATGGTATAGATTTAAATATTGGGCGTTGAATCGGTTTTTAGCTCTCTCTGCTAATTCTCTCGAGAATCTCTTGTCCCATTTTCCGTCACTTCCAACTACATAGTTGTCTGGTGTGACGGTATTCTTTAACATGTCGCCATTTTTACCGACGTAGTAGTCGCCGACCCACTGGTCGTGCAGCATGTGACCTTTAGTGTCGAAGTAGTACCACTTGTCTCCGATCATCTTCCAGGAATTTTCTGTCATGTGACCACTGGTGTTAAAATAGTACCAATGTCCGTTTATATATTCCCATTTACTGTGAATGATATATCCGCGCCCATCAAAGTAATACCATTTGCCATCTATTAGTTGCCAATCATTCTTTGGGTAACTTCCATTGGAATTTTTGTACCACCATCCAACTGAATCCCTCTGCCAACTCCCCCCGTTGGCGCTTGCTGTTGCTGGTGTGCCCCTCCTAGTAAATTGTGATTATAATTATATCATGTCAATTAGCATCCTTCATCATTAGTCATGATCTGCTGAATTTGTTATAATTTACCTATGACTAAGAAACACGCTTACATCACTACCGCTATTCCTTACGTAAACGGCTTGCCGCACATTGGGCATGCTATGGATTATATGTTGGCAGACGTGTGGGCGCGATATTCCAGGCAGAACGGGCGTGAAGTTCGTTTTCAAGCTGGCGTAGATGAGCATGGCAATAAAATTGCCGCCAAAGCCGCCAGTCAAAATCAAACCCCTCAAGAATATGTCGATCAAACGCACGTCAATTTTAAGAAAATGATCGCTGAGCTGAATATTTCAGTGACGGATTTTATTCGAACAACTGACGCGCATCATGTTGCTGCGGTGCAATATATTTGGCAAAAACTCGTTGAGGCTGGCTATATTTACAAAGGTTCGTATGAAGGCTGGTATTGTCAGGGGTGCGAAGCTTTCGTTACGGATAAAGAAGCTGCCGATAATAATGGGGTTTGTCCAGATCACCAGACGCCGTATCAGCGTTTGAGTGAGGAAAATTACTATTTTAAAACCAGTGCTTTTTCGGATAATATTCGTCAGGCAATTGAGTCGAATAAAATGAAAATTGTTCCTGAATTCCGTAAAAAAGAGTTTTTGGAATTGATGAAAGATGGCTTGAAAGATGTGTCGGTTTCTCGTCCGCGTAAAAATCTTAGCTGGGGCGTGCCGGTTCCTGGCGATGATAATCAAGTCATGTACGTTTGGCTGGATGCTCTGAGCAATTACATTACGGTTATCGGTTATCCTGATCGTCCAGAAGAGTGGCAATCTTTTTGGCCAGCTGACGTACAAGTCATCGGTAAGGACATTCTCCGTTTCCACGCTGGTATTTGGCCAGCAATGCTCATGGCGCTAGATTTACCACTTCCGAAGGTTCTACTTGTTCATGGATTTATCAATTCTGGCGGGATGAAAATGGCAAAGAGCCTTGGAAATGGTGTTGGTCCGACTGATATTATTCCAGATTACGGCGCTGAGGCGTTTCGATATTATTTCTTGCGCCACGTACCAACGCAAGATGACGGCGACTTTACTTGGGAAAAGTTTGAAGCTGCGTATAATGGCGAGCTTGGCAATGATTTGGGTAATTTGGTTCAGCGAGTCGCTAAAATGGTGCAGAGTTATCAGGCGGGCGTTATTGGCGACGCTCCACAATCAGAACACGATATGGGACCGTATCGTCAGGCGATGGAAAGTTATATGTTCGATCAAGCGATGGACGAAATTTGGCTAATTGTTCGTTCTCTGAATCAATATATTGAGCGAGTCCAGCCTTGGCAAGTTGCTAAAAATCGTGATAAAGATCCAGAAGCAGAGTCACATTTGAGTGAGATCTTGGCGCACGCTTGCGGCACGTTGCTGCAAGTGTCCGACATGCTGCGTCCATTCATGCCGCAAACTGCCGAGAAAATTCACAATATGTTTGCTAGTGGTGTCGTGCCGTCAGAATTGACACCTTTATTCCCGCGCAAATATATTCACACACCAGATCCACGCGCTCCGAAAACAGAATCTCAGGTTAAATAGTTTATGATTGAAGCAGATAAGAAAAGTGCGACTGAGGGTTTACGTCTGATAGATTCGCATTGTCATTTGCATGATACGGAATTTTTTACGGACAATCGCGAGGGGTTTTACAAAGAAGCGGTCGAGGCGAATATCGGCATGATTTGTGTCGGTACTGACCAGCGAAGTAGCCGCCAAGCTGTGGAATTTGCTGCGAATCATGAGTTTACTTGGGCGGCAATTGGCGTTCATCCGCACGATACGAAAGATGGCTGGGGAGATGTAAGAACTTTGCTGGAAAATAAGACGGAAAATTCTCCGATTGTGGCAATTGGTGAAATTGGGCTTGATTATTATTACAATAACAGTCCGCGGGAAACGCAAATTGAGGGCTTGGAGGCGCAACTTCAAATGGCGGTTGATTACAATTTGCCAGTAAGTTTTCATGTTCGCGATGGCGCGAAGGATCAGCCGTCGGTTTGGGATGATTTTTGGCCAATCTTCGATAATTTTCCTGGGCTTCGCGGCGTGTTACATAGTTTTACAGATACGCGTGATAATTTAGAAAAAGGTTTTTCGCGAAATTTGTATGTTGGACTTAATGGAATTAGTACATTCACAAAGGATCAATTGCAGAAAGAATTGTTCGCTTCAATCCCGCTGGAGCGATTATTGCTAGAAACTGACGCGCCGTTCTTGACACCAGCGCCGTTTCGTGGTAATATAAACAAGCCAGAATATGTGAGATTGGTGGCTGAACATTGGGCAAAGCAGAGAAATATTGATTTTGATGTTTTAAGCCAAGCTACTCTTCACAACACAAAAGAACTTTTTGGCATTTGAAAGTGGAGAAAATGAATAGTACGCCGGAATGTGTTACAAAAACACCTGAAATTGAAGCTCGCGAAAAACTTGCCGCTATTTTTTCTGATACCGAGCGGCGCGGTGGCAATTCTAAGGTGGACCCTGAACTGGGGAAGACTGCGATTGATATTGAAAATACTTCTAGGATGAACTCTGCTGATAATGAGGCGGTTGATTTATGTAATCAAGCACTTGGTAGTTATGGAAAAAGTCTTGACCGCGTTAACAACGGTCCGCTTGAAACCGTGCGAAAGATTGGCGATTTGCTTCAATCCTTCCGCGAAGACAAAACTAAGGAGAGTTGTAGGTGACTAAGTTTTTGAAAAAAGTACGAAGTTTGGTTTTTGCTGATGATAGTGACGCGGTGTCTTTGTTGAAATTCCGTAAAAAAGATCGCCCATTAAAGAAGCTCACGGAGCGTGAGTTGATTCAATTGGAAAGTGAAATTGGCGCAACAATTTTTGGCGAGAAGCCAGCTCATGTTGCGCGACGAGAGTTTTTTAATTTAGATAAAGATACCTGGATTTGGTATGAAGAAGTTGCTGACGGTAAGGGTGGTCGGCAAGAATTGACGACACGTTATGAAGTGCAACCAAAGGGAATTTTGAAGATTCAGCCGAATTATCGCTATAGCTATTTGGAGGGCGACGAGCTTCAGAATTTTGTCTTGGCAACTAAGGAATATTACGAGCGAGTTTCTCGACAATTATATAAGAAAGATCCGCAAACCGGTCGGTCGCTTTGATATAATAAAAAAGTGAATAAAGACTATATCTATCTTGATCATGCTGCCGCCACGCCAATGGACCCGTTGGTGGTTGAGGCGATGTTGCCATATTTTTCTGAAAAGTTTTTCAATCCGTCTAGTCCGTACGCTCCGGCAATATTTACAAAGCGTGAATATCAAGACGCGAAGGCTCGGCTGGCACGCTGTTTGGGTGTGATGGCTGATGAATTGATAATGACAGCTGGAGCAACTGAGTCTGTCAATTTGGCGTTCAATGCGGCAAATGGCGTAAGTTTAATTTCGGCAATTGAGCATGATTCGGTGATCAATTCCGCAAAAGCACGTTCGGAAGTGAAGCTAATTCCGCCAATGAAAAATGGACGAATAGACCCGAACACGGTTAAAAAAATGTTAACGCCAGACGTTGGGTTTGTTAGTGTTGCGCTAGTAAATCACGAGTTGGGTTATATTCAGCCGATTGAAGAAATTGCGGAAATTGTAAAAGCCGAGCGACTTAGACGCCAAGAAAATGGCGAATTTTTACCGTTGATTTTTCATACAGATGCTTCGCAGGCGGCGGCTTTAATTGACGTGAAGATTAAAAGGCTGGGTGTCGATTTATTGACATTATCTGCGGCGAAAGTTTACGGTCCAAAGCAGGTTGGTTTATTGTGGGTGCGACCTGGCGTTACGCTGAAAGCTAATATTTTTGGTGGTGGTCAAGAATTGGGTCTTCGCAGTGGAACTGAAAACGTTGCTGGCGTGATTGGTTTTGCGACGGCTTTGGAGTTGGCGCAAAAACGATGTTCTGCTGAAGTGAAGCGACTGCGAAAACTACGAGAAAATTTGGTAAAAGATTTGAAGCAAGCTTTTTCTGAGATGTTAATATCATCAGATATGAAAAAAAGTTTGGTGAGTTTTTTGAATATATCATTTCCTGGAGTTGATGCTGAAAGATTGGTGTTTTTGTTAGAATCTCGCGGGGTTTTAGTGGCTACGGGTAGCGCTTGCGCGGCTAATTCTGGAACGCGTTCTCATGTACTGGCGAGTGTTGGTCTGAGCGAATCAGAGATTGACGGAAGTCTAAGGCTTACCTTAGGCAAGTTGAATAATGACGAGAACATAAAGCGAGCTGGCGAATTTATCATCGAAGCTGTGCAAGCGGAAATGAAGAGGACTAGTCGATGATTCATAAACTAGTTGGCTTGATGATTTTTGCTGCTTTGGTGATTTTTGGGCTTAGCGCATATTTGTCACCGAATGATTTAGGAAAATGTCAAAGCGTGGGCGAAGGCGATTGTCGTAAAGCTGATGCAATAGTTGTTGTCAGCGGTGGCGATACGAATGCGCGAACTGACGAAGCTATTAAATTATATAAAGAAGGTTGGGCGCCGTTGATTGTTGTGTCGGGCGCGGCGGCCGATAAAACCGGCCCGTCCAACGCTAAGGCTATGTACCAGCGAGCGATTAACAGCGGCGTTCCCGAGAAGGCCATTGTTATGGACGAGTCTTCCGAAACGACCAGACAAAACGCCACTGAAGTGAAGAAAATTGTCGATTCGCGAAAAATTGAAGATGTGATTTTGGTGACAAGTGGATATCATATGCGTCGGGCGCAACTCGAATTTTCAGCACAATTTAACGACGTGAAGATTCGAAGTCATCCTGTCGCTTCTGATAAAAACTGGAGCTCGTGGTGGTGGTTAACGCCGTGGGGCTGGTGGCTGTCAATGGGTGAATTAATGAGAATTGGATTATTTGCTATGGGGTTGTCTAGATGAGTAAGAAAGTTCTTGTTGGAATGTCGGGCGGTGTGGATTCTTCCGTGGCCGCAGCACTTTTGGTTGAGCAGGGTTACGATGTAACGGGTGTTTATATGAAAAACTGGTCGGAAGATCTTCCTGGAATGCATTGTCCGTGGACGGAAGATGTTGCTGATGCCAAGCGTGTGGCGGTTGGCTTGGGCATTGATTTTCGAGTTTTTGATTTCCAGAAAGAATATAAGCAAAACGTTGTCGATTACATGATTCGCGAATATCAAGCGGGTCGCACGCCAAACCCAGATATTATGTGTAATCAAGAAGTGAAGTTTAAGATATTTTTGGAGGCTTCGTTGGCGGCTGGAGCGGATTATATCGCGACAGGGCATTATGCGCGCGTTGCCCATGAACCGTCTTCGTCAGCCAAATTGTTACGCGCTCGTGATGATAATAAAGACCAAACCTACTTCTTATATCGAGTGACTTCGGAGGCTTTGTCAAAAACCATATTTCCGTTGGGCGATTTTACTAAGGCGGAAGTTCGCGAAATGGCAAAAGAGCGCGGTTTGTGGACGGCTAGCAAAAAGGAATCGATGGGAATTTGTTTTGTTGGGCAAGTTGGAATTCGTGAGTTTTTGTCGGAATATGTTAAAACTGCGCCAGGAAATATCATTGATCAGCAGACTGGATCTGTCGTCGGTAAACATGACGGCGCAATTTTCTATACGCTCGGTCAACGTCATGGGCTGAGCGTCGGCGGTGGATTACCTTATTATGTTGTGGGCAAAGATATGGAGAAAAATGAGGTTTACGTGTCGCGCTCAATTGATAATGATAATCTGTGGCGAAAAGAACTTAGGCTGGCGGATATTCATTGGATTAATCAAGCACCGCATAAAGATAAGAATGTACAAGTCCGGTTGCGTCATCGAGGCACTTTATTCGACGCGAAAATTGACGGAGATATTGTGCACCTTTCTGCTTCGGAGCGTGCCGTAGCCGCGGGTCAATCTGCGGTAATATATGACGGCGATGAATGTTTGGGTGGCGGAATCGTGAAAACAGATTGACGTTATGGGAGAAATAGTGTAAACTGTTCTAAAGTAAGGAATAATAAAACGTAGAGTTAAAGGAAGAATTAATTTTATGCTAGCAATTCGTTTGCAACGTTTGGGTCGCAAAGGTTATCCAGTATATCGCTTAGCGGTACAAGAAGCACATCGTCATCCATCAAGCGGTCGTGTAGTCGCTTATGTAGGTAGCTACAATCCACACACTAAAGAATCAAATATCCAAGTTGAATTGGCTCAGAAATATTTGGACAATGGCGCACAGCCAACACCACGCGTAGTTAAGTTATTGAAAGAAGCTGGCGTTAAGTTGCCAAAGTGGGTTAAGGAAGTTGCAGCTGACAAGCACAAAGCCATCCGTAATCCAGAAAAGCTTCGCAAGAATCAACCGAAAGAAGAGCCAGCTGAAGAAGTAGCTGAATAATCTGTTGAGATTGGCGATTTGACCTATAAACCCCATCTGTAAGGTGGGGTTATTTTATGGTATAATAACACTCATGAATGCCCAAAAAATACGTAGTAAATATCTTGAATTTTATAAAAAACAGGGTCACGCCGTCGTTGAGCGTGCGCCGTTGATTTTAACTAATGACCCGACGACTTTATTTACGGGCGCCGGAATGCAGCCGATGATTCCGTACTTGCTTGGTGAGGTGCATCCTGAAGGTAAGAGAATTGCCGATTCTCAAACGTGTTTGCGAGCGCAGGACATCGACGACATTGGCGACAATCGCCATACGACGTTTTTTGAGATGCTTGGAAACTGGAGCTTGGGCGACTATTTTAAGGAAGAACAAATTGGCTGGATGTGGACGTTTTTGACTGAGGAAATTGGTCTTGATCCGCAGAGATTGTACGTAACGTGTTTTATTGGTGCGCCGGAATATAACATCGATAAAGATGTTGAAGCGGCTAAATTGTGGCAGAAAAAGTTTGCAGAAAAGGGCATTGATGCAAAAATGGCGGATATCGGCAGCGAAGAGCAGGGAGCGGCGCGTGGTGTAAATCCAGGTGAAAGAATTTTCTTTTATGATGGCAGTAAAAACTGGTGGAGTCGTAATGGTGGTCCAGAAACTACTCCGGTTGGCGATCCGTGTGGTCCGGATAGTGAGATGTTTTATGAGTTTGATTTCATTGAGCATGATCCAAAATTTGGTGAAAATTGTCATCCGAACTGTGATTGTGGTCGATTTATGGAGATTGGCAATAACGTATTTATGGCGTATAAAAAAGTTGCCGAGGGAAAATTTGAGTCACTCGATAAGCCAAATATTGATCATGGATCTGGACTTGAGCGAATCGCGGCTGCAGTAAATAATGATCCTGACGTCTTTAAGATTAGTTTGCTTTGGCCGATTATTGAAAAGCTGCAGGATCTGAGCGGCAAGGATTACGCTTCACACACCGAAAGTATGCGAGTGATCGCCGACCATTTGAGAGCTGCGACGTTTATGGCGGTTGATGGGTGCGTGCCAAGCAATAAAGAGCAGGGCTATGTAATGCGTCGTCTGCTTCGTCGAGCAATTCGCTATAGTTTTGATTTGGGGATCGAGCAGAATTTCCTGCAAGAAGTTGTGCCGGCGATTGCTGATTTGTATGAAGCCGATTTTCCAGAGGTAAAGAATAATCGCGATAATATAATTGCTGTCCTCGTTAAGGAGGAGAAAGCTTTTCGCCAGACTTTGAGAAAAGGCTTGCGACAAATGCAACGCTACATTGACGATGGCTTAACTGGTGAAGAATTGTTCACTTTGTACGACACTTTCGGTTTCCCAGTGGAACTCAGTACGGAAGAAGCGTATAAACAAGGAATTAAACTTTCGGACAATTGGCGCGATGAATTTACCGCGAAAATGAATGAGCAGAGGCAGCGCTCTAAGACGGCTCGCAAGGGACAATTTAGCGGTGGCCTGGAAGGTCATGACTCTATTCATCTGAAATATCACACGGCGACGCATTTGTTGGGTGCGGCGTTGCGCAAGGTTTTGAATGCGCCAGATTTACAGCAACATGGAAGCAATATTACCGCCGATCGATTGCGCTTTGATTTTAATCACGATAAATTGACGCCAGAAGAAAAGCAGGCGGTCGAAGACCAAGTTAACGCTTGGATTGATGAAGATTTGCCAGTTAGTTTTGCTGTATATCCAACGAGCGAGGCGCTAAATATGGGTGCAATTGGCGCGTTTGGTGAGCGTTACGGCGACGAAGTTAAGGTGTATTCTATTGGCAAGGATGATAATGTCGTCAGCTTTGAAGTTTGCGGCGGTCCACACGTCGAACATACTGGAGTTTTGTCTGAAGATGGCAAGCGATTCAAAATCACCAAAGAAGAATCTAGTTCGGCTGGAATTCGCCGAATCAAGGCTGTTTTAAGATAGATAATTAACTGTTGCTCTAAAATCACAAGCGTTATATAATATCTCTTATATGGCATTGAAAGACATGTTGAAGAAGTCTGATAAAGATAGTCGCGAGCTATTGGTTAGCTTAGATATTGGTACGGAAGTGGTTAAGGCGTTGATCGCTGAAGTTAAAGATGACGAGCTGAAGATTATCGGCGTTGGTCGAAAACAGCAGGAAATGGGCGATATGCATAGCGGTGCGATTGCTGATATTGCTGGGGTTGTGGCGAATTGCGAAGAGGCTCTGTCTGAGGCTGAAGATCAAGCTGGCGTTCAGGGCAAGCGGGTTGTTATTGGCATCGCGGGCGAATTAGTTAAGGGCGTTACGAATACTATTCGCTATCGCAGGCCGCAGCCGAATAAGCCATTAGACATTGCTGAGATGGAATTTATTATTGAGAAAGTTCAGGAGCGAGCTCAAGGAAAGGCTCAGGCTCAAATTGCACTGGAAACTGGCAATGAGGATGTTGAAGTGAAGCTGGTTAACTCGGCGTTGGTGAGTATCCATATTGACGGATATAAAGTTTCAAATCCGATTAGCTTTCAGGGGCGAGATGTGGCGGTGCAGATTTACACGGCGTTTGCTCCGATGGTTCATATTGGTGCGCTGGAGAAAGTTGCAGACGAGCTTGCGCTGGATTTGGTGGCTGTGGCTGCTGAGCCATTTGCGGTGAGTAGGAGCGTTTTGGGATCGGATACGGATAGCAATTTCACGGCGATTCTAGCGGACATTGGTGGTGGCACGACGGATATTGCAGTTGTTAATGACGGCGGAGTCGAAGGCACAAAGATGTTTGGTATTGGTGGACGAAGTTTCACTAGAACTATTGCGGCTGACCTGGATTTAAGCTTTAAGGATGCAGAAAAGTTAAAGCTGAATATTGATAATGAGAATTTGAAGCCTAGTGTAAAGAAAAAAGTTGACGCGGTGATCGACAAGACTTTGGAAGTTTGGTTATCAGGTGTTGAATTGGCACTGAGTGATTTTGATAATGTCGATTATTTGCCGAATAGGATTTTACTGTGTGGCGGCGGATCGAGCTTGCAAAAAATTACTGAAGCTCTGAAAACTCGACGCTGGCCAGAGGATTTGCCTTTTACTAAGAAACCTGTGGTTCAGTACATCAATCCAAGTGATATTACAGGAATAGTCGATGAAACCGGAGATATTAGCGATCACACATTTGTAACCGCAATGGGCTTGTTGCGAGTTGGATATGATACAATTATCGGTAGTCAAGACGGCAATAGTTTAGTTGAAAAAGTAAATAGGTTGTTAAAGATTTAAAATGAATAAAGACGTTATTTATATCGATGTAGAAGACGACATTACGACGATAATTAGTAAGATTAAGGCGTCGAAAGAGCGAATTATTGCGTTGGTACCGCCTCGAAGAATTGGCGTTTTACAGAGTGCAGTCAATATTCGATTACTAGCTCGGGCGGCAACTTCGGCGGATAAGAGAATTGTATTAATCACGAATGATTCGGTTTTGGCTGGATTGGCGGCAACGGCGAAAATTCCTATTGCAAAAACACTTCAGAGTAAGCCGGAAATTGCGGAGATTCCAGTCCTGAAAGTTGATGACGACAATGATGTGATTGATGGCGGCAAACTGGCGGTTGGAGATATGGCGGATTCCGCGAAAAGATCAAAGAAATCTGATGAAGATTCTGCCGTAGATAATGCTATAGCTGACGCAAACAAGAGGGAATCTAAGGGATTGGACTCTCTGAAAAAGATGGTTAAAAAACCAAAAGTCCCTGATTTTAATACATTCCGTAAGAAGTTCTTATTAATTGGAGGCGGTGCCTTACTTTTGATCGTATTTTTGGTTTGGGCAATTTGGTTTGCGCCACACGCTACGATTATTATTTCAGCAAAGACGACCAGTATGACAGTCAGTGATACCGTCAACTTGAATGAAACAGCTTCTACAAATGCGAAATCTAATGTCATTAAGTCTGTGAAAAAGGAGCTAGCTAAAGAGGTTAGTGTTGAATTTTCTGCTACAGGCAAAAAGAATGTCGGAGAAAAAGCGACCGGAGTAGTTGTTCTCAGTAACTCGTCGTCAAGTAGTGTGACTATTTCAGCTGGTACAATCTTGAAAAATAGCGGACTATCTTATACTTTGAATTCTTCTGTGACTGTCCCGGGAGCTACGTTGGGTTGGAGTTGTCCAGGATATAAATGTCCGGGATCTGCTTCTGGGGCTATTACCGCCAGTGAGGGCGGAGCTCAGTATAATGCGGCAACTGGCAGTATGAGTATTTCGGTTGATGACATTTCTGCGTCGCTACGGTCTGCTACTAGCGGCGGCACCGATAAAACTGCGACGGTTGTGACGGCTAGTGATATAGAATCGGCAAAAAGCAAGCTGAGCGAAAAGAAGATTGATGGATTAAAAGAGCAATTGCTGTCATCGTTCGGCGATTCGGCAACGGTTATAACGGAAAGCTATGTTGAAAATCGATCAGATCCTAGCTCAAGCATAGCGGTAGATGGCGAGGCGACTGGAGCTGTAACTCTGAAATCGACAATTACCGCCAGTGCGTTGGCTATTGATAAGAATGAGTTAAAAAACTTTGTGGAAGCAAAACTTAAAGAGGAGATTTCTGGTAAGAAGTCGCAGAGAATTTATGACAATGGAGTAAATAAGGTTGCGTTCTCACAATTTTCTAGGGCACATAATATACAGACTGTGCGCTTAACTACGAATGGCAAGGTTGGCCCAGATATTAAAGAGGCAAACGTAAAGGATCAAGCCAAAGGCAAGAGCTACGGAGAGGTTCAGTCTGCTATTGAGTCTATCGAAGGTGTTGAAGATGTCGATGTTAAATTCTCGCCATTCTGGGTTAAATCTGTTCCAAAGGATATCAATAAGATTAATGTCGAGTTTAAGATAAAAGATGTCAAGTAAAAACTTTTTAGCGCTGGATGTTGGGTCGCGGCGAATTGGTTTGGCTATGGCGGATTCGCAAGTGAAAATCGCCGTGCCGTTTGGTTGGTTGGAGAATAATGAAAATATCGTCCAGGAAATAACAGAACTAGTATTGAGGCACAATATTGATACGATCGTAGTGGGCTATCCGCGAAATCAATCTGGTGAGCCAACAAAGCAGACGGAATTTGTGGAAGAATTTGTTAAGCAATTTGAAGACATTGAGCTTGATACAGAGATTGTTTTTCAGGACGAATCTTTAACGAGCGTGCAGGCTGAGCAGAGATTGGGGAATAAAATTAAAGATAAGGGCGAGATTGATGCGGAGGCTGCTAGCATAATTTTGCAGGATTTTTTGGAGGAGAATTATGAAAATTCGTAAACGACGTATTTGGCTATTAGTGTTGTCAATAGTTGTGGCTATCGCTGGAATCGGCGCCCTTGGGGCAACGGTGTGGTATAAGCAGATGCTTGCTCCTGCCGACGTAAATAGTCAGCAAGCTTTCAGAATTAATATTAAAGAAGGCATGGGGTCTAGTGATATTGCCAAAACTCTAGAGGATAATAAGATTATCAAAAACTCTTTAGCGTTTTCTATTTACACAAGGCTCCACAATTCAGCGAGCAAGTTTAAGGCTGGCGTTTATTCTGTAAAAGCTTCGCAATCTGTCGATGAGATAATTAATCATTTAACCAGCGGTAAAACTGATGAGATCGCTATAACATTTTATCCTGGATCGACTTTGAATAAAAAAATAAAGAATTCTGATGGCAGAGAGGTTGAATCTGTGCTGCTTAAGGCGGGATTCTCGGACGATCAGATAAAAAAGGCATTTGCCGCTAAGTATGACAGTCCAGTTTTTGCAGGTAGACCGGAAAATGCTGGGCTTGAGGGGTATATTTACGGTGAAACATTCTATATTTCCCCAGACGAAACTGCAGAACAGGTTTTGCAGCGCTCAATTGATCATCTGGAGAAAATTGTTAAGAAATATAATCTGGAGGAGAAATTTAAAGCTCGTGGACTGACCTTATACCAAGGGATAACACTAGCATCGATTATTCAGCGTGAATCGATTGGCTGTGGGTCTGGTGTGGAAACTTGTGAGGATCAGCGTAAGATTGCTAGCGTATTTTACAATCGCCTGAAAGCCAATATGCCGTTGGGCTCCGATGTAACATATCAATATATTGCTGACAAAACAGGTGTAGAGCGCTCGCCAAACCTTAAGTCGCCATATAATACACGTATTCAAAAAGGCTTAACTCCTGGACCAATCGCTTCGCCTAGTTTGAGTGCGTTGAATGCCGCCGCCGATCCGATAAACTCTGATTATCTATATTTCCTGAGCGGCGACGATGATATTACGTATTTTGCAAAGACTAACGAAGAGCACGAGGCTAATGTCAAGGCTCACTGTCAAAAGAAGTGCCAGATTTCTTGACAAAAACGCATTTTATAAAATTTATTGACTTTATTGTCAATGTTGTGTAAAATAGATGTTAGATCATTTGTCTAATTTATCAACAGGGGTGAATTACGATAAATGACCTGCCAAAATTGTCGCTACGGATATAGCAAAACTAATGTAGAATAATAATAATCAATTAGGTCGACAACATATCCTGTTCTATTGCGAGAAGAAAGACAATTTGGTAGAGGTGCTAGTGGTAACATTGGCGCAAGGAGAACGATTATTCGTAACCATTTTACATCTCTTCGGAGTAAAAAACGTAAACTGCAATCATTTGCAATCTACGGTGGAATATTTTTATTGACTATATCATTTTTGATCTATGGCAATAGCGGTAGTAACGTATCTGCTGAAAGATCAAAAACTTTAGCATCATCTGAAACTACTAATGTTTCGTCGGTATCTAAGTCTGCTAAGTCTAAAACAGCTTCAGTAGATGAATTAACGGCAGCTAATGCTGTAACTAACTTGGCGGAAACGGCGGAATTGCCTTCGGCTGGTGACTTGCGCGAGTCTGAAACTTCACTAACAATTAAGAAGAATCTTTCTCAGAATGATGCAGAAGTTATAACAAAACCTGACATTGTTAAGCCAGACACTTCGGCAGCGCGTGGTATTTCGTCTTATGTAACTAAAGAGGGTGACACAATGGAATCTATTGCTAAGAAGTTTAAGATTTCGTCTCAGACGCTTCGTTGGGCTAATAATACAACTTCGGACGCTGTAGAGCCGAATAAGACTCTAGTCGTGCCTCTTGTTGATGGTGTTGTTTATACTGTTAAAGACGGCGACACTGCCCAATCTCTAGCAGAAAAGTATAAGACGAGCGCTGAGCGTGTTGTTCTATACAATGACATCGATGACGGCGCCAAGCTGTCTACTGGCTCTAGAATTGTGTTGCCTGGAGGTGAGCTTCCAGAAAATGAGCGACCTGGTTATGTTGCTCCACGAAGTAGGTCGTACGGAAATCAATACTCTTCGGCATCCTCTACTACTACGAGCGCAAGTCGAAGTTGGTTGACTGCTTCTGTCGGCAACCGCTATGCGGCAGGTAACTGTACATGGTATGCATACGAGCGTCGTTTGCAGCTTGGTCGTCCGATTGGTAGTTTCTGGGGCAATGCTAATACTTGGGCTACAAGTGCTCGTGCCGCTGGATTCGTAGTTAATAATACGCCAGCACCTGGTGCAATATTCCAGACTACTGCCGGATATTATGGTCACGTTGGTATTGTTGAGCGAGTTGAAAACGGTGTGGTTTACGTTAGCGACATGAACTACGCAGGTTATGGGATTATTACTCACCGTACACTCAACGGTGCAGGCGGTTATCTATATATCCACTAGGATTAGTTAATATTAGCACCTCCGCTATCTCTCGGGGGTGCTTTTTGGTATACTAAAGATATGTTTGTAGATATTGCAAAAGTTTTAGTGCGCGCCGGTAGAGGCGGTAATGGTGTAGTCAGTTTTCGTCATGAGAAATACGTCGATAAGGGCGGTCCCGATGGCGGTGATGGCGGTCGTGGTGGTGATATTGTTTTTTTGGCGACAAAAGATCTTAATACGCTTTTGAATTTTAGATATAAGCCGGAACTTAAGGCTGAAAAAGGCGGCGATGGTGGAAAACGTAATAAACGAGGAAAAAGTGGCGCTCCGCTAATCGTTAAGGTGCCAATGGGTACCCTAGTGAAGCGCGACGGTATGGTAATTGCGGATTTGACTGAAGATCAGCAGCAGGCGGTGGTGGCTCGCGGTGGAGGTGGCGGATTTGGAAATGCACATTTTACGTCCAGCACGCGTCAAACGCCTAAAATTGCTGAACTTGGTGAGGCTGGCGAGGAATTCGAGGCAGAGTTGGAATTGAAATTATTGGCTGATGTTGGTTTGGTTGGCTTTCCGAACGCTGGTAAGTCGACGTTCTTGAGTGTGGTTTCTAATGCGCGCCCAGAGATTGCCAACTACGAATTTACGACTTTGACGCCGAATTTGGGGGTTGCCGATGTTGACGATGGATCGATTTTGATTGCTGATATTCCGGGGTTGATTGAAGGTGCGTCAGAAGGTAAAGGTTTGGGCGATCAGTTTTTGCGTCATGTCGAGCGAACGGCTGTGCTGCTCCATATGATTGATGTGTATAGTGATGATCCGGCAGAGAAATATCAGGCAATTCGTCGCGAGCTGGAAAAATATTCTGAATCATTGGCGGAGCGTCCAGAGATAATAGCACTGACCAAATGCGAAGGTTTGGATGATGAGATTATTGCTATGCAGTCGACTGCCCTTCAAAAAGTAGCTAATGGCGCGCCGGTCGTGGCGATTTCTTCCCAGACACACGACGGAGTGACTGAGCTTCTGCGAATGTTGCGCGATGAAGTTGCTAAATATCGAGAGCGTGAAGCTGAGATTGTTGATGAAAAAGAGGAAGATTTGCCGACAATTTCGTTGGACGATCAGGTCATTTCTGGTGCTTGGTCTGTAAGGTGTGTTTCTGACGCTGAATCTAATGAGACTGATGATGAAGATGGGAAGATTGAGTTTATTGTTACGGGCGCTAAGATTGAAAAGTTTGCTCGTCGCACCAATTTTCATCAGTTTGAATCTGTTAATCGCTTGCGAGATATTATGCGAAAAATGGGAATTACTCATGAATTGTTGCGTCAAGGAGCGATTGGCGAAAGCTTGATTCAGATTGGCGAATCTATGCCGTTTACATTGGTTGAGCAATAGATTTTTAATTGCGTAAATTAGCGTGAGCTTGATGATATAATATGAATATGGCGCAAACATTTTTCTTCTACGATCTTGAAACTAGTGGTCTTAATCCTCGGCAAGATCGAATTATGCAATTTGCTGGTCAGCGAACCGATATGGATTTGCAACCGATTGGCGAACCGTACAATATTCTCGTGACACTAAATGACGATACGCTGCCGAGTCCTGATGCGTTGATGGTGACGGGCATAACGCCGCAAAAAACTGTCGAAGAAGGCTATACTGAGGCTCAATTTGCGCGCATGTTAAGCGAGGAAATATTTACGCCTGATACGATTGCTGTTGGATTTAATAATATTCGTTTTGACGACGAGTTTATTCGTCATTTGTTTTGGCGAAATTTTTATGATCCATACGAATGGACTTGGAAAGATGGTCGATCCAGGTGGGATTTGTTGGATGTGGTACGTTTAACCAGGGCGCTTCGACCTGAGGGAGTTGAGTGGCCAATTGACGATAAAGGTGAGCCGAGCAACCGCTTGGAGCTCATCACGAAAGCTAACGGGATAGAGCACGAGAACGCGCATGATGCGCTGGCGGATGTTACCGCGTTGATTGCTGTGACTAAATTGATTAAGCAGAATCAGCCGCAAATGTACGACTATTTACTGAAGATGCGCAATAAGAAATTGGTTCAGAAACTGGTGAATGTCGATGATAAAAAACCTTTTGTTTATGCGAGTGGTCGATATGACAAGGAATTCGCCAAAACGACTGTGGCTTTTCCGCTAACTACGAGTCGAAATGGTGGTGTGATTGTTTATGATTTGCGTTATGATCCAACGCCGTTTGTTGATCTGAGCGTTGAGGAATTGTCGGCGAAGATATTTGCAACGTGGGAAGAAAGGCAAGCTGAAGATTTCGTTAAATTACCAGTTAAGGAATTGCAATATAATCGTTGTCCAGCAGTTTCGCCGCTTGGCGTGCTGACTCAGGGCGATGGTTGGAAGAAGATTTCTCTGGATGCGGAAACTGTGCAGAAGCATCAAGATATTTTACTTTCTCATCCAGATTTTGCTGAAAGGTTGCGTAGTATATTTGAGAATAAGCCAGAGTTTAAGAAAATGACCGATCCAGAAGCGCAATTATATGATGGGTTTTTGGATAATAGCGATCGAGTTCGTGTTGAAGCCGTGCGTAATGCTGGCGAGCGCGAGTTGGCTGATTTTCATCCAGATTTTCAGGATGAGCGATTGTCACCACTATTGCTGCATTATAAGGCACGAAGTTTCCCTAATTTGCTTAGTGAAGATGAGTTGCGACAATGGGAGGAATGGCGCACTGAGCATTTACAGGCGCAAATGCCGCAATTTATGAAATCTCTGCAACGATTAGCGCCTAATGCGACTGATGAACAGCAGTTTATTTTGCAAGAATTGCAATTATGGCTGGAATCGGTCTTGCCTTCTGTTGATAGTTGAAGTCTGATTTTGTCATAGTTGTTTGCATAAATGAGGATATCTGTTTGATAGGTTGAGTGATAGATAAGTTTTAAGGATGATTAAAAATTAACTCATAGACGGAGCGAGCTTTTGAGATTCGACTTCATGATCAGGCTCGCTATTTTTTGTACTGGAAAGTAGATAAATTGATAATAAAATAAGTTCGCTTTTTTGGTTTGGTGTAAAATAGCGGATTTTTCTGTTGATCCGTCGTTGCGCGATTTCGCCGGCAACGTCAATGGACTTCCAAAACAGGACAGAAAGTGATTCTCTGAGGATGATTGCCAGCGGTACGATAATTGCCCAGAAAATAACCATTAAAATTGCGGGCAGGCTGATGTTTGTGAAGGGGATTTTTCCTAGAAAAAAGAAGAAAAAAAGCTGGTCAATAATAAAAGGCGCGAGTAGTATCGCTCCGAGTGTTATAACTAAGTAAATGCCCAGCTTTCTCATAGATCTAACTGTAACAAATAAGATATTGACTTGCAATCATAAGCGTAATATGTTTTAACTCTGATTTGCGTCGATATTTGGGCTGGAAAAAATAGTTAAAAACCTGTATAATATAGCGGTTATGACAGAGGTAATTCGTGTTAAAGGTGCTCGTGAGCACAATTTGAAAAATGTAGATATTGAGATTCCGCGAGATCAGCTGGTGGTGATTACTGGACTTAGTGGGTCTGGAAAATCTAGTTTGGCATTTGACACGATTTATGCCGAGGGTCAGCGCCGTTATATGGAGAGCTTGAACTCTTATGCGCGTCAGTTTTTGGGGACGATGGATAAGCCTGATGTCGATTCAATTGAAGGACTTAGTCCAGCGATTTCAATTGACCAGAAGTCGACCAGTCGCAACCCGCGTTCGACCGTGGCTACGGTGACGGAAATTTATGATTATCTGAGGCTTTTGTTTGCGCGAATTGGTGTGCCGCATTGTCCGATTTGTGGCAATGAAGTGACACGTCGCACGACTGAGGTGATTATTGACGAGATTTTGCGACAATTTGTTGATAAGCGAATTCTGCTATTGGCGCCAATTGTTAAGAATAAAAAAGGTGAGTTTGCGCATATTCCAGAGCAATATCAGCGACTTGGTTATGCCAGGGTTCGTGTGGACGGCGTGGTGTACGCGCTGGATGAATTTCCAGAGCTGCAAAAAAGCTACAAGCATAATATCGAGCTGGTTGTTGACAGGTTGGCGTTGACGGCGGAAATGCGATCCCGACTAAGTCAGAGCGTTGAGCAGGCACTGGACTTAGGTCAGGGAGTTATCGAGGTTTTGGATGTGGATAGCGGCGAAGTGAAGACATTTTCGCAGAGATATGCTTGTGTTGATCATCCTGATGTCGATATTCCAGAGCTGGAGCCGCGACTGTTTAGTTTTAACGCGCCGCAAGGAGCTTGTCCTGTATGTACGGGTTTGGGGTCGAGGTTGGAGGTCGATCCAGAATTGGTCTTTAATAACAATTTGACAATTTCCGAAGGCGCGATTCGACCTTATAATCGAATGAATTCTGACGCTTGGAATATGAAGCGATTGGCGTCTGTTGCTGAAGCTCACGGATTTAGCTTGAAAGTTCCCGTAGGCAAGCTTTCTGATGATGTTAAACATAAAATATTATACGGAACTGGCGACCAAAAATATCGCGTTGATTTGGGTGGCGGTCGACATTACGATACGACTTATGAGGGTGTTATTTCTAATCTGGAGCGACGCTGGAAAGAAACTGATAGCGATTTTATGCGACGAGATATTGAGCGATTTATGCGCGAGAGGGACTGCTATGCTTGTAAAGGTGCGCGCCTGAAACCTGTGGTTTTGGCGGTGACGGTTCATGAATTGAATATCGTTGACGTGTGCGATTTGAGTGTTGATGACGCGTTGGATTTGTTTGACAATAAGCTTCAATTGACCGAGCAAGAAATGACGATTGCTCGCTTGATTGTGAAGGAAATTAAAGCTCGTTTGGCGTTTATGAGTAATGTTGGGCTGAACTATTTGGAGCTAAGCCGAGCGGCTAATACATTGAGTGGTGGCGAGGCGCAGCGAATTCGCTTGGCGACGCAAATTGGCGCTGGACTTCAGGGCGTGCTTTACGTTCTGGACGAGCCGTCAATTGGACTTCATCAACGCGACAACGACAAGTTGATTGATATGTTGAAGCGCCTTCGTGATTTAGGAAATTCTGTCCTGGTGGTCGAGCATGACGAGGACACGATTCGCCAGAGTGATTTTCTGGTTGATATGGGACCGGGAGCTGGTGTGAATGGTGGTCAAGTAGTGGCTCTGGGGACGCCTGAAATTGTTGCGAAAAATGAGAATAGTATAACGGGTCGCTATTTATCTGGGGCGGAAAAAATTGCCGTTCCGAAAAAGCGTCGCAAAGTCGTGAAAGATAGAAAGTTGATTGTTCGTGGCGCTCGCGAAAATAATCTTAAGAACATTGACGTGGAGTTTCCTCTGGGTTTGATGACTGTGGTGTCTGGTGTTTCTGGTAGCGGAAAGTCGACGCTTGTGAATGACATTGTGGCGCGGGAATTGGCTGCAGAGCTGAATCGCGCAACGACGGCGCCAGGACTGCACGATGCCATAGAAGGTGTGAATTTGCTTGATAAGACGATTGTCATAGATCAGTCGCCAATTGGTCGAACGCCGCGTTCCAATCCAGCGACTTACACTGGGATTTTTACGCCGATTCGCGAGCTTTTTGCTAGCACGCCCGAGGCTAACGTTAGAGGCTACAAATCTGGACGATTTAGTTTTAACGTTAAAGGCGGCCGCTGCGAAAATTGTCAGGGCGATGGTGTGATAAAGATTGAAATGCACTTTTTGCCGGATGTTTATGTTCAATGTGATGAGTGTCACGGCAAGCGTTATAATCGCGAGGCGTTGGAAATTAAGTATAAAGACAAGACGATTGCTGATGTTCTGGATATGACAATTGATCAAGCGGCGGAGTTTTTTGACAGCGTGCCGAATATTGCACGTAAACTTCAGACGTTGGTTGAGGTTGGGCTTGGCTATATTAAACTTGGTCAGCCAGCAACTACTTTTTCAGGCGGTGAGGCGCAGCGAATTAAATTGGCAACGGAACTCTCCAAGCGTTCTACTGGAAAAACTATGTACATTCTGGACGAGCCGACCACTGGGCTTCATTCTGCTGATGTAAAACGACTGTTGGGGATTTTACAACAATTGGTTGAAGGTGGAAATAGTATGATTATCATTGAGCACAATTTGGACGTCATAAAGTCAGCTGACTGGATAATTGATATGGGTCCAGAAGGCGGAATTGGTGGCGGTACCATTGTGGCTTGCGGTACACCTGAAGATATCGCCAAGGTGTCAAATTCGTTCACTGGCAAATATCTGAAAAAGATACTTTAAGATTATTTTTTACGCTTGGTTTTCGAGAGAAGAACCGACAATTGTTCTCTTAATAAAGCGCGAGTATTTGGCTGCTTCAAAGCATGAATAACCATTGGTGAGACAGACAGGAAGATGATGAGGATAGCCGCAACTTCAATATTTACACCTGCTTTGGTCAAAAACTCGCCAGCATAGAAACCTAGATAAACGAATGCTGACGACCAAAGAAATCCACCGATAAGATTGAAAGTTAAGAATGTTTTATAGTGCATTTTACTGGCGCCGGCAACGATTGGGGCGAAGGTTCTGACAATTGGCACAAATCGAGCCAGGACGATTGTCGCTGAGCCGTGCTTGTCATAAAACTTTTCTGTTTGCTTCAAATATTTTTTCTTGAAGAATCGGGAATTTTCTTTTTCAAACAACTTGCGCCCAACTTTGTGTCCAAAACTATAACCAACACTGTCGCCCAGCACTGCCGCCGCAAAAACCAAAAGCGCAAAAATGTGAATGTCAATATGTAGAATGTTTTGCTGAACCATATATCCAGCGGTGAAAAGCAGGCTGTCGCCGGGTAGAACAAACCCGATTAATAGGCCAGATTCTGCGAAAACTACTAATAAAATTGCCAATACGCCAAAGCTAGTTATCAAGTGAATAAAAGATTCCATGCCTTAATTATAGCATGATTGGCGTATGCAGATTGGGCTATTCTTCAATAAATCCGCCAGATTGTCGCGCCCATAATTTCGCGTAAACACCGCGTTTTTTATTGATAAGTTCGTCGTGTGATCCGTCCTCGACAATTTTTCCATCCTTCAGGACAATTATACGATCCAACTTGGCAATTGTAGATAAGCGATGGGCAATGACAATTGAGGTTCGATTCTCCATCAACGTTTCCAAAGACTTTTGGATCAACGCTTCTGACTCAGAATCTAGCGCTGAAGTCGCCTCGTCGAGGACTAGAATTGGCGCATCTTTTAGGATTGCCCTGGCAATTGCAACTCGTTGTCGCTGTCCGCCAGATAATTTAATTCCGCGCTCGCCAACCATTGTGTCAAAACCGTCTTTAAGTCCAACGATAAAATCGTAAGCGCCAGCTTTTTTGGCGGCTTCTTCAATTTCTGCGTCCGTTGCATCAGGTCGACCGTAAGCGATGTTTTCGCGCACGGAGCGGTGGAATAGTAATGGCTCTTGCGGTACGTAAGCGATTTTTGCGCGCAAACTTGCTTGGGTGACTTCGGAAATATCTTGTCCGTCGATGGTAATTTTTCCCGAGTCAATATCAGCGAAGCGTAATAGCAATTTAGTGAGCGTAGTTTTTCCAGAACCGCTCGCTCCGACCAAACCTATTTTTTCGCCTGGTTTAATATCCAGGGAGAAGTCGTGGAATAGAGTGTCGCCTTGACCCTCGTCGTGCGTGAAAGTTACTTTGTCCATAGAAATTTCGCCGTTTGTAACTTTTAGCTTTGAATTGCTTTTATCAATCAATGTCGTTGGCGTTTGTAAAATCTCCACCATATCATTTGCGTTACCGATAATTCGGTTGTAATTGCGCATAATTCCGTTCATGTTCCATAATTCATGCGCGACACTACCGGTGTAAGTGATGATGAGATAAACAGATGCCACTGACACCAAATTATTCTGGGCTGCGTACACTGCGAAGGCGATTGCTCCAATTTTAATAACCATGTTGATTGACGAATACACGGTGCTGACTTTTAAGAATCCGCGCATTACGTCGAGACTCGAGTTTCGCCAAGAGTTGACAGTTTTTGCGAAAAATTTCTGTTCCGTAGCTTCGGCGCCGGACGACTTGACTGCTAGAACATTTGAAATTACGTCGGCTAATTGTCCGTTTAATTTATTGCTGGATTTGGCTTCTTTTTTTGTCAATTTCGCCATTGGCTTGGATCCGTAATAAACGACGATGCTGAAAACAATTGAGAAGATGAGCAAGAATAACGCGTATTGCCAGAGAAGAGTTGATAGAACGATTATTGAACCGACCAGTGAAACAACTAGTGGCAAGATTGACCAAATTATCGTGTCCCAAAAACTTTCCACCGCGCCGACTAATTTATTTGTTTGGCTAACGAGCGACCCGCCGAATTTATTTGAGTGAAAGAATAATGTTTGGTTGGTTAGTTTGCTGAAGCATCGAGCATATAAATCTCGTTGCATGGCGGTTTCAAATGTCCAGGCGAGATATAAAACTAATCGCCAGCCGATGACGCTCGACCATAATCCACTGACGCTGTATAAAGCAATTAGTGTCCATAGATTTTTTGCGTCGTGCAGTTGATTGTGTTGGATGATACTAAGAAGCTGAGCAATTATGAGCGGCCCGACAAAAATGGTAACCACGAGAGTTAACATTGCAAAAAATATTGCCAAGTTTCGGCGATGTTTGTACGGTACTGATGTCTTCCAGAATAGACGAAATATTTCTTTGCTGTTCGGTTTACTTTTCAAATCAATTCCTTTCGATAATAAATTAATATTTATAAACTGCGCAGAAAACTGAGTGTTCTTAATTATTCAAAATGTATATTAGAGGAACTCGTCATTGGGAGTTCATAGACTTTGACTATTATATGTAATATATAGATATAAGTCAATTTGTGGAATAAAGTCCTTGTCCATTTATTGTAAATACTTTACAATAGGAACATGACGCAAATTGTTAGGCGATCAACAAAATACACGAATGACGTGATGGCGATTTTAAAGAGTAAGCATCATGCGACGAATGCGGAAATTGCTCAGGAATTGCGGAACATTCATCCTGAAGTTAGCGACACGACGGTGCATCGAATAACTCAACGCCTGTGCGGCGACGGGACGATTGGTTTGGCGCCATCGACCAAAAAGGGTTGCTTGCGATATGATATTCGTAAGGATGATCACGATCATTTTGTGTGCAGCGATTGTGATGGCTTGATGGATATTAAAATTGCCGATGAGATGAGAAAACAGATTGCGCATGAAATTAGCGATTGTTATATTGACGGCCCGTTGGTTGTGACGGGAGTTTGTAAAAAATGCCAGAAAAGGAGGAAATAATGGCTTTATATGAAATTACAACGAAGCAAGAATTCGAAGATAAGGTGCTAAAAAGCGACGGTCCTGTACTAGTTGATTTTTGGGCGCCGTGGTGTCCGCCATGTCGTGCAATGGCTCCGCTCTTGCATCAAATTGCTGAAGAAACAGAGTTTGATATTGTTAAGGTTGACACTGAAGCGAGTCAGGAAAATGCGCAATTGGCTATGGAATATCGCGTGCAGGGAATTCCAAATATGAAGATTTTTGTTGGCGGCGAGGAAGTTGCTGAAATGATCGGCATGAAGCCAAAGCAGACATTGATTGACGCTCTGGAAAAAGCTGCAAAATAGAAAATAGAAGGGGGATTTATGAAGGGTTTTAGTGGAAATATCGAAAAACTTACGTTAGAAAATGATAATTTTCGTCAAGTTCTATATACTGCCAGGCATTGTCAATTGGTGTTGATGAGCTTACCTGTTGGCGGGGAAATCGGTTCGGAGGTTCACGAGGAGAATGATCAATTTTTCAGATTTGAGTCTGGCGAAGGTAAGGTTTTGATTGATGGTAATGAATATATTGTTTCCGACGGTAGTGCTATTATTGTGCCGGCGGGAGCTGAGCATAATGTGATAAATACCGGCGAGGAGTCACTTAAGCTTTATACTATTTATAGTCCAGCGCATCACAAAGATGGCATTGTTCGAGCAACTCGCGAAGAAGCGGAGGCCAACGAAGAAGATTTTGACGGCGTAACTACCGAATAAGTTATTTTTAAAATAAAAGATGCTGCAAAATTGGTGGATTTTATGACTCGTAAAGAATCAGTTATTGGTAAAGCGTCTGGTATATTTGGGCGGGCAATTTTTCGTGGAATTGCATGCGTCATATCGCTAGTTTTTAGGATTGTACCGCAGAAGGACCGCGTACGGGTGATTGTTTATCGTGATGATGGTAAGATTTTGTTAGTTAGAGGTCGTTTTAGTCGTCAAGAGTGGGCTCTACCGGGAGGCGGAGTGAATCGTAATGAGAGTTACGAACAGGCTGCCGTTAGAGAAACCTTGGAAGAAGTTGGATTAAGGGTGCATAATCTGCGATATCTCGGAAAAGCTAATTCTCATGAATCATATGTCAAATTTTCAGTTCGAGTTTTTGCGGCGCACGCGTCTGATTATGACATAAAATGCAACTTTGAAATAATGGAAGCCCGGTGGTTTAATATGAATTATCTTCCTGAAGAATATTGCACTCTGTATGCTAATAAGTATCAGTAGGCGACTCCGCTTTATGTATAATATGAGTATGAACAATCGACAAATTTCCCAGCTTGAAATAGTAAAGACTAAAGTTCGGCAGTTACTGAGCAGCGATACTTCGGGACATGCTGATGATCATGTCGAGCGAGTAGCGTTGCTGGCAGAGCGTTTTGCTAACGAATGCAGTGAATCAGTGAACCTGCAAGAAGTGCTATTGACGGCTTGGCTGCATGATGTTGATGATTATAAATTAGTCGGTAAAACGCAGGCGGAAAAATTGACGAACGCGGTAGATATTATGGCGCAGGCAGAGATAGCTGATGATTTAAGTCAGGTTGTGCTGGAAAATATTGCGGCGATTGGTTATAGTAAACGGCTGAATGGCAAGCAGCCGCAGCGGTTGGCGGGGAAATTGGCGTCTGACGCTGATATGTGTGATGCTATTGGTGCGGTCGGCATTGAGCGAGCGTTGGTTTATGCTTGTCATCATGGTGGGCGGATTTTTGATCCTAAAGTTTGGCCGAATGTCAATCTGGCGGCGCACGAATATAACGCTGATGGCAATACGCATGACACTGACGGATTCATTAATCACTTCTTTGAGAAGCTGCTGAAATTGAAAGGTTTGATGTTGACTGAGCCGGGGCGAATAGAAGCGGGAAATCGTCATCAAATTATGGTTGATTTTCTTCGCGCTTACTTCCGCGAGAAGAATGTACCTGACTGGAGTGAGTTTTTGGAGGAATATTTACGTAGCGTCGATGTCTAAAATAGGCTAAACTTAGTATATTTGATATTATAGTCTAGTATGAAAAAGATTTTGAAGATATTTAATACTCGTTTTTGTAAGTTAGCTAAAAATAGTGCCACCGAGAAGCGCGCACACCGATATTCTCAAAAATCGCTAAGACGAGGCAATAAAGCTGAAGGTGATAAATATCAAAGACTATTTGTAAAGAAATCATTGCAATATTTACCGCATCATCTATTATTAGCGGTTTCTCATAGAATACGATTGCGATGGGCTGAAAAAATATTAGACAAATTTGCCAGAAAATACATAATCAAGCCAAAATCAATACGCCAGTTTAAAGAGTCTGAAATAAAAGAATATCAAAAACTGACGAAAGGCACTCAGTTTTGGCATGGTACCGGCCGCTGGCAGCATGGTGAGCACGATATAACTGATGTCCTGAAAAGTTTTTGTGATGCTGCCGGACTTAAGCCAGTACGTGATGTGTATGCAGTCTTTGGCGGGAGTGATCAACATGTCATGCATTCAATTTCAGTATGTAGAAGTCGCATGATAGCACGATCATACGCTGATACGCACGGCGTTGGCTGGAAAGAGAAAAATCGTTACGGTGATGCGCTTATGTGGGTGTCGTATTATTATGGCATGTTTTATGCTCGTCTATTTATAACTAGAGGTTTTAAAATGATGCGTCGCTGGAAAGCGTGGCGAGCATTGTCTCATGATAATAATGGCGATAATACTTGGGGCAAAAAAGTAAATATCCAAGCGCGAAATGTATGGGACGTTTTTTGCTTAGGTAGTGACATATCTGGAAATTATCCGATATTAATTGGTGTGAAAAATATTGATTCACAGATAAAACTAGATAAGCCAATGTGTCAATACGAAGTTCGTGCTAATAAACTGATAAATATTGCAAATATTTCACATGTGGAAGTGCCGCACGATAAGCAAGATGAAGTGCGAAAGTTATTGCACAAACACGATGTTAAATTGCCAGTAACGAGTATAGAATTAGGCGAATATGTTAGCTCAAAAGAGCGTTTTATTGACCTGATTAGCGCTTTGTAGTTATATGAAATTATGACAAAGTATAAAATTGAACGGATTTATGAGTCGACCGCGTCGGACGATAGTTATCGTGTGCTAGTTGATCGACTGTGGCCGCGCGGGATTAGCAAAGAACGAGCTGCATTGGACGAGTGGAATAAAGAAATTGCCCCGACCGATGAATTACGCAAATGGTTTAATCACGATCCAGAAAAATTCCCGGAATTTTCTCGTCGTTATATGAAGGAGCTGGATAATAATCCTGCGGCTGCCGAGGCGAAGAATAATTGGAATAAACAATCTGCAGTTACGCTGTTATATGGCGCCAAAGATACGGAACATAATCAGGCAGTAGTTCTCAAGAAGTGGCTGGAAGATTAGACTAATCGCTAAAAGAATACTTGCATAATTGCCGTGTTTAGATTGTAATATATTTAATGAATCAAGCACTGCAAGCCAAACTGAAAACTTTGCCGCGAACGCCCGGCGTTTATTTTCATAAGTCAGCGAGCGGCGAGGTAATTTATGTTGGTAAGGCGGCGGTTCTTAAAAATCGCGTACGTCAGTATTTTCAAGATTCGCGCGGGCGAGACAATAAAACTATGGCGCTGGTGGCGGAGATTTTTGATACTGATTGGATTGAAACTGAGAGTGAGGTTGACGCGCTATTTTTGGAAAGTGAGATGATCAAGCGATATATGCCGCGATACAATGTTCTGTTGCGCGACGACAAATCTCAGATGTATGTTCGGATTGATATGAAAAGCGATTGGCCGACGGTCAGTTTTACGCGGAATCCTGCCGATGATGGTGCGGATTATTTTGGTCCATTTTACAATGGTTTTGCGTTAAAAAAGGCATTGCGCTATTTGAGGCGAATTTTTCCATATCTCACTCACCAAAGACGCCCCGGTCAATCAAAGTTGGATGAAGATTTGGGTTTAAGTCCGAAAATAAGCGATGGCTCGGACGCGTATAAAGCTGGTTTGCGTAAATTGATAAGTTATATCAAGGGAAATCGCAAGGCTATTGCTGTGGAGCTGGAGCGTGATATGAAAACAGCTGCGGGGCTTCATGATTTTGAGCGGGCGGCGAGTCTGAGGAATAAGTTGCGCGCCATGCAAGAGCTTCAGCGACGCGTTATGTTTGGCGACAAGGAATTTTTGGATATTTCAAAAGATAAGGCGCTGGCCGATTTAGCAAAACTACTTGGCCTTAAAAATATTCCAGTGCGAATTGAGGGTTATGATATTTCGCATATGAACGGACGCCAAGTCGTGGCGAGTATGGTAGTCTTTACGAATGGTGCGAGCGATCGTGCGGAATATCGCAAATTTAAGGTGGGTGAAAAAAACGACGACACTGGAAATATGTACGAGGTGATTTTTAGGCGACTTGGTGAGCGAAATATCAAAAGCTGGGGCTGTCCAGATCTGTTGTTGATTGACGGTGGAAAAGGTCAACTTTCGGCAGCGATTAAAGCAAGGGATGAGCGCGGAATTAAATTGCCGATTATTAGCATCGCTAAGCGCGAGGAAGAAATTATTATTCATAAAACTGGCTCGCAAATTGACGTAACGCGCATTGAAGAGTTGCAAAAATCTATTCATCAGGATGTAGCTATTCACGAAGATAATGATGTGTATGTAGTGAATTTGCATCCTACTCAGCGCAACGCCGGCTCGCATTCAAAGAATCTACGAGGCTCTGCTATTGATGACGGTTCCAGCCGGGACAATTTTACAAAAAGTTCTATTGCGACGACGGACATTGTAAAGCTTTTCCAGCGGATTCGTGATGAGTCACACCGATTTGCTGTGAGCTATCATACGGCGTTGAAGCGTCAAAATCAGACGAAAAATCAACTGGAGGAAATTCCGGGGATTGGCCCAAAGACGCGCGCGAAATTGTTGAGGAAGTTTGGTAGTGTGAAAAAAATTATCGAGGCGGATTATACGGAATTGCAGGCGGAAGTTGGCACGAAAAAGGCGAATTTGATTAAGCACTTATCTTAAAATCAAGCATTCAATCGACAATAAAGCATAAATTATATATAATAAGACTAATGAAAAGACAATTTGCAACGTTTTTAATTCGGCTGATTCTTAACTCGGTAGGTATTTGGGTTGCAGTGCGACTACTTGGAAATGAAACTCCGGGCGCAACTTCTGTATGGACGTTTATGATGGCGGGGTTGATATTTTCGGTAGTGAATAGCGTATTGAAGCCAATCGTTACAATTCTAGCCCTGCCAGCAATTCTATTGACCT
This sequence comes from uncultured Candidatus Saccharibacteria bacterium, assembly GCA_937935245.1. Lineage (GTDB taxonomy): Bacteria > Patescibacteriota > Saccharimonadia > Saccharimonadales > Saccharimonadaceae > Nanosynbacter. The sequence continues at coordinate 60,734 of CALGXX010000011.1, forward strand.
TAGGACTGTTTACCTTAATTGTAAATGGTTTTATGGTTTACATTTCATTAGCTTTGGCGCCAGGGATTTCTATGACTTTTGCGCATTCAATTATTGCCGGGATTATACTGAGTTTGGTAAACTATATTATAAGTAGCGCGCTGGTTTTGCAGCGGGAAGAAAAGGAGTAATATGTCAATTGATACAATTTTACCGTACGTGACGCTTGGATCTGCCGTACTGATGATTATCGCAATTTTGTTGCAACAACGAGGCGCAAGTTTGGGCGCAGGATTCGGCTCGTCTGGAGAATTATTCACTACTCGTCGCGGATTTGATAAAAATTTGTTCGACGTAACTATTGTTTTTGCGGTGATTTTTGTGCTATCAATTTTGGCAAGTATGATTTTGCCGGGATTGCAAAAATAGGAGAATAGATTTGAGCTCGGATAATTCGTCATGGAATCGTTTTGCGCGACTAAAAGTTTCCAGTAAAGATGTCAATAAGCGTCTGCGTAAGATTGAAAAGGGAAGCTTGCGCCATGCGCATAAATTCGTGACATCCAGGTTGGATCGCTTATCTAATGTGCGACGTCGGGTTTCTGTCTGGATTATTCTAGTATTGGTGATGATTGGCGCCAGTGCGGTGCAGTGGCATATTTCTCGCAATTCTTTCACGACAATGGCGTACACTTCTGGCGGATCATATTCTGAGGGTGTGTTGGGTCCTTTGGAAAATCTAAATCCGATTTTTGCAAAAACCAATGCTGAAAAATCCGCCGCGAAATTGCTATTTTCAAGTTTGTATCGATATGACTCAACGGGCAATATAAAGGCTGATATGGCGGATAGCATCAGTGTGAACGACAAAGAAACCGAATATATAGTCAAACTGAAGAAAGGTCTGAAGTGGTCGGACGGACAAGACCTAACGGCGGACGATGTAATCTTTACGTTGAAGCTATTAGCGAATCCAGAAGTTGGAGCTGAAATATCAGGCTGGAAATCCATAAAATTCGAGAAAGTGTCTGACGATTCGGTAAAGTTTATCTTGCCGTCGTCATATTCGCCGTTTGTCCACGCTTTGACATTCCCGATTATCCCTAAGCATATATTAAAAGACGTTAAGCCGTCGAATTTACGTGAACATGATTTTAATAAGTCGCCTATATCCAGCGGTCCGTTCGCCTTTAGGTTGCTGCAGAACGTAACGAGCGATGGCAGCAAAAAAGTGCTATATTTGCAATCGAATAGCAATTATTATGGCAGCACGCCTAAGCTAGAGCGATTCCAGTTGTACGCATATCCGACACAGGATGATATTGCGAAAAGTTTGCGTACGCGAGAAATTACAGGAACTCCAGAATTGATTTATAACGATCAATCCGCCGAGGTAAAATCTATGTATGCCGCAGAAGCGCATTCTTTGAATAACGGAGTTTACGCGCTGTTCAATAACAACAGTCAGTTCTTGCGATCAAAAGCTGTTCGTCAAGCTTTGTCGCTCAGTGTCGATACGTCCAAGCTACGTCAATCTTTGTCATTGTCTACAGAGGAATTATCTGGTCCAACGCTTAATAAGTTCCTAGGAAAGAATTCGAATTCGTCTAGCTATGACGTCAAGAAAGCGAAATCTCTACTTGACGCTGAGGGTTGGAAGAGTGTGAATAATGTTCGTCAGAAGGGAAATGATAAGTTAAAACTCAACGTGGTCGTTTTGAAGAATAGCAATTACGAAAAGGTCGCTAGGTACTTGGCTCAAGTTTGGTATGACGAGCTGAACATAGAATCGGATATTAAAGTTGTCGATCCGAACGACGCCACTCAAAATATTCTTCAGACAGTTTTGCAGCCGCGCAATTTTGATGTATTGGTTTATGAACTCTCCTTGGGCGGCGACCCCGATGTTTACGCCTATTGGCATTCTTCACAGGCAACCAACAATGGTTTGAATTTCTCCAATTACAATAATGCGATAGCGGACGATGCTTTGGAGAGTGGTCGATCTAAAATCTCGGCAAAGCAACGCGCCGATCGTTACGCGAAGTTTACCGCCACTTGGCAAGCGGACGCCCCAGCGATTGCCTTGTATCAGCCGAAGTTCGACTATATCCATATTCGGAACGTTAAGGCTCTCGACGCAAGCACCGAAGTTGTCAATCCCGTCGATCGCTATGTCGATGTTCAATATTGGGCGACAGAGAAAAAGTCCGTTTACAAAACCCCGTAATCGGGTATAATGGTAAGTGGCTATGCGGGCGTGGCGGAATTGGTAGACGCGCTAGCTTGAGGGGCTAGTGAGCATTGCGCTCGTGGAAGTTCAAGTCTTCTCGCTCGCACCAAACATATTGCAATTATTGGATGAATTGTTTGTGATATGTTTTGTAAAATCTGATATAATAAAAGCGGTGGCGCGTTGGCGGAGCGGTTACGCAGAGGTCTGCAAAACCTTTTAGACGAGTTCGACTCTCGTACGTGCCTCCAATTTTTGATAAATAGTCCTGAGTATTGGGCTATTTTTTATTTTGCGAAATTGTACAATTTACTTAGCGAATATAGTATAATATAAACAGTCTGGCGCGTAGGTGTCTAGATTGTATGTAAATAAGCGCGAGTGGCGGAATTGGTAGACGCGAGGGACTTAAAATCCCTTGACCAAAAGTCGTGCGGGTTCGATTCCCGCCTTGCGCACCAAAGTTGTAAAGAAAGTAATATTGAATAGGAAAGGGACAAAGGTAAGAAATGAGTCCATTGGTAATTGTACTTATTGTTACAGTGGTAGTTTTATTGGTACTCGTAGGAGTTGTAATCGGTGCGTACAATGGTTTGATTGTATTGCGTAACCGCGTAGAAGAGGCATGGAGCGACATTACTGTTCAGCTAAAGCGCCGAACTGATTTGATTCCAAATTTGGTCAATTCAGTAAAAGGCTATGCTACGCATGAAAAAGAAGTGTTTGAGAAGGTCGCAGAAGCTCGTTCAGCAATTATGAATGCCGGCAGCGTGGCTGAAACCGCTAAGGCTGAAAATGCTTTGGAAGGCGCGTTGAAGAGCTTGTTTGCCGTATCTGAGGCTTACCCAGAATTGAAAGCAAACCAGAATTTCTTGCAATTGCAGCAGGAATTGGTTGACACTGAGGATAAAATCCAAGCAGCTCGCCGATTCTACAACGGTGGCGTTCGCGACCTGAATACGAAGATTCAGACTTTCCCAACAAATATCATCGCGGGAATGTTCGGCTTCCAGGCTAAGGAATTCTTCGACGTTGAGGACCGTGCAAGTGTCGAAAATCCAGTTGAAGTAAAGTTCTAATTGGACCCTGAAATGAAAATCGCTCGTCTATTTTTAGCGGGCGATTTTTGATATAATTAACGTATGTACAATGCAGTTTCTCAAAACAAACGCAACACAATATTAATCATGTCTGTGTTTGTGATAATTATTGGAGTCATCGGTTTGTTTATTGGAGTGGCAACTGATAGCTATTCACTAGCGCTCATCATTTTCATATGCGCGATATTGTATGCTTGGTTGCAATATTTTATAGCTGGTAAGTTGGCTATGATGATGACTGGCGCTCAGGAAATTAGTAAAAATGACGCTCCTGAACTTTGGCGAGTGGTGGAAAATTTGTCTATCGCTTCTGGTATGCCGATGCCGAAAGTCTATATTATCGACGATCCAGCCCCGAATGCTTTTGCGACTGGCCGTGACCCAAATCATGCTATTGTTGGTGCAACCACTGGGCTTTTAGATATTATGGACAAGCGTGAACTGGAGGCTGTTATGGCGCATGAAATGAGCCACGTGCGAAATTACGACATCCGCGTGAGTATGATTGCTTTTGGTTTGGTTAGCGCAATTGGACTGTTTGCGGATTTGGCGCTTAGAATGATGTTTTATAGTGATGACCGTGACAGAGATGTTAATCCTATCATCTACGCTCTCGGACTGATCGTGGTTATATTGGCGCCGCTTTTGGCAACGATAGCCCAATTGGCAGTCAGTAGGCAGCGTGAATATCTGGCGGATGCTTCGGGTGTATTATTGACACGAGACACTGAAGGGCTAGCAAGCGCGCTGGAAAAATTGCGTCAATACGGCAGACCAATGCAAAAACAAAGCTCTTCCACCGCCAATTTGTTCATGAATAATCCTTTGAAGCCCGGATTTTTCTCAAAACTATTTAGTACTCATCCACCGCTAGAAGATAGAATTGCAAGGTTGAGAAATAACGCAACAAAGATGTAATTATGGCAACGAAAACCTCCAAAAAACGAGTAGTCAAAAATCCTAAGAAGTCAAATGCTGATCATAAAAAAGGTGTGTGGCCTGGTATTAAACGGGACTTTAGCAAATTAAATCAGCAGCGGCGTAATTTTCTGCAGCGCCGACCTCATCGTAGTTTTCGGTTAACTAAGCGACGAGATTACCGGCGAGATCTTAAAATTCCAGGATATTGGTCGCTGACCAGTGAGACTTGTCGTCTGGTATGGCGAAATAAGAAGACTTTCCTGGCGTTAATCGTCGTTATGTCGATATTGACGTTTGCTTTAGCCAGCGTCATGTCGCAAGATACGTACCAACAACTTAAAGACGTGATGAATCAGGCTGAGTCGAATGGGTTCGGCGGAATTTATACAACAATTAGCCTATTCTCTGGCGTTGCGGTTAGTTATATTTCCGGTAGCGGAACGGCTGGTGGAAATGTGCAGCAAGCAGCGGGAATTTTTCTGGGACTATTAACTTGGCTATCGTCCGTTTGGCTAACGCGAGCTATTTTAATTGGTAAAAAACCGAAAATGCGCGATGGTTTGTATAGCTCTGGATCTCCCATAATTGCGCTAATAATTGTCATCGGGGTTTTCTTGATTCAAATGGTGCCGGCGGCAGTGGCGGTGATTATTTATAGCGCGCTCAATGCTTCGGGAGTGTTAAATCAAACGCCGATTCTGATGGCGGCTGGCGGCGCGGCGATTCTAATAGTGGCGATGTCTGTCTATTGGGCGACTTCTACGGTTTTTGCGATGATCATCGTAACATTGCCGGGGATGTATCCGTTTCATGCGTTGCGTCTGTCGGGCGATATTGTGACGGGTCGAAGACTAAGGATTTTGCTGAGATTTGCGTGGGCTGTTGTTTTGTCCGTGCTTTTGTGGGCGGTTGTTCTGATTCCGGTGATTCTGCTTGACGGCGCGCTGAAGGGATGGATTAGCGGTATTGATTGGCTACCAATTGTTCCGACAACTGGTCTGATTTTACTTTACGTAACGATAATTATGATTTCTGTATATGTCTATTTGTTCTACAGAAAGGTGGTTGAAAGTGACACCAAAAAAACCAAGAATTGACGAAATTAAAGACCTGTTAAATCGTTATAGCTACGAATACTACACCTTGGACAAGCCGAGTGTGAGCGATGCGGTTTATGACAGCCTGATGGATGAGCTAAAGAAGATTGAATCGGATCATCCGGAACTGATTACTATTGATAGTCCTACGCAGCGAGTTGGAAATAAGCTGCTCGACGGTTTTCAAAAAGTGGAGCACGCGCGCCGAATGGTCAGTTTGAATGACGTTTTTGATAAAAGTGAAGTTGAAGCGTGGATTGAGCGAACTGATAAATTGATACCGGGTCAGCGACATGAATTTTTTACGGATATAAAAATGGACGGCTTGGCGTGCGCGTTGATTTATGTCGATGGTGTATTGTCGCAAGCTGTGACGCGTGGCGATAGTTTTGTTGGCGAAGATGTAACGAATAATGTTCGGACTATTAAAAACGTACCGCTTCGTCTGCGTGAAGCGGCGGGTTTTGAAAATTTTTTGCGCGGTCGGACAGAGATTCGTGGCGAAATTGTTATGTTGAAACGGGATTTTGAGGAGCTTAATAAAAAGCAGAAATCTCTAGGGTTGCCTACATTTGCTAATCCGCGCAATTTGGCTGCGGGGACGATTCGTCAATTAGATCCTGCGCTGGTGGCGGCGCGTCCGTTGCATTTTCGCGGATATGATGTGATTCGCGATGATAGTTCGGAAGTTCCGACGAATAGTTTTGCTTACGAGGCCTTGACGGCGCTGGGAATTTCTCGCAATCAGCAGGCTAGTGTTTTTGACAATTTGTCCGACGTGATGAAATTTGTTGATGAATGGAGCGACAAGCGCCATGACTTGCCGTTTAATACGGACGGGCTGGTTATTAAGATTAACGATCGAGAGATATACGACAATCTCGGGATGGTGGGCAAAAATCCGCGTGGGGCGGTGGCTTATAAGTACGCGGCCGAAGAAGCTACAACGATCGTTCGAGATATAGTCATTTCTATTGGGCGAACCGGTGCGGCGACTCCAGTGGCTGTGTTTGATCCAGTAGTGGTGGCGGGAACTACGGTGCAGCATGCCAGTTTGCATAACGCCGATGAAATTGAACGTTTGGATATCCGACGAGGCGACACTGTGGTGATTTTTAAGGCGGGCGATATTATTCCGCAAGTTGAGAATGTTTTGAAGGAGCTGCGACCTGCAGATTCTGAGCCAATTGATTATAAAGCAGAGCTAAAACGGCAATATCCGGAGTTGGAATTTGTGCGACCGGAAGGTGAAGCTGTTTACCGAGTTAAGGGCTCTAACGGTCCGCTGATTTTGAAGCGAGCTCTGGCGCATTTCGCGTCTAAGGGCGCGCTTGATATTGATACGCTTGGTGAAAAGAACGTGGAAGTTTTGATTGACAATGGTTTGGTCGGCGATTTGGCGGATATTTTTACGCTTACTAAAGACGATTTGTTGAAGTTGGATCGGTTTGCTGATATTTCTGCGCAAAAGTTAATCTCTGCAATTGCTGATAAAAAAAGTCCAGAGTTAGAGCGATTTTTATACGGTCTGGGAATCCGTCATATTGGCGCGCAAACGGCGATTGATTTGACGAATCATTTTGAGAGTATGGAAAATTTGGCGAAAGCGACGATTGATGATTTGCGGAAAGTTGATGGCGTGGGTGAAATTGTTGCCGAATCTGTAGTGGCGTGGTTTGCTGATGACGATAATGTAAAATTGCTCAATAAATTCACAGAATTGGGAGTTATTCCTCGGTTTAATAAAAAATCTGGCGGTTTGAGTGGAAAGAGTTTTGTCATCACTGGTACTCTGAAATCTATGGGACGCGACGCTGCTGCGGACAAAATTCGTAATCTCGGTGGGGTTTTTCAAACTGCAGTTTCTAAAGACACGACGTATTTGGTGGCTGGTGGTAAGGTTGGTGCTAGCAAATTGAAAAAGGCTGAGCAATACGGCACGAAAATCATTGACGAAGAAGAACTGTTGAAGATGATAGAAAACGCGGGATGAAAATAATATATAATTTATATATGGATAAGATTAAAAAACCGAGACTCTACTGTTTTTCTCCAGCGGTAATGTTGGCGACGTTGACAATTGAAATTATTCTGGCGATATATACTTTTTGGAAATATAAATTGAATGCCGTGACAAAGATTGTGATCATGCTGTTGATTTGTTTGGCACTGTTTCAATGGGCTGAATATAACGTTTGTGAAGGTGCGATTCTTCTGGACAATCTCGGCTGGGCTAAACTTGGCTATATTGCAATTACTATGCTTCCGCCTCTGGGCATTCATTTGATATATGAAATTTCTGGTGATAAGAGGCGATGGATTCCTGTGCTTGGTTACACTTTTGCCGCAATGTTTATTAGTTATTTTCTATTGGAGGCTAACGGAATTAAGTCTGGGGCTTGCCTGGGTAATTATGTGATTTTTGAAAATCAGCCGGGCGTCGGAATGTGGTATGGTTTGTATTATTACGGCCTATTATTTGCGGCAATTGCTTATGCGTATATTAGGAGTAAAACCTCCAGTAAACATATTCGGCGCTCTCTAGGTTCGTTGATTGTGGGGTATGTTCTATTTATGGCGCCTACGACGTTTGTCAATATCATCGATCCATCGACTATTATCGGAATTCCGTCAATTATGTGTGGATTTGCAGTTTTGATGGCGGTAGTTTTAGCTGGGAAAGTTTTGCCAGAATATGTAAATGATAAATGATGCTTGTGTTTTTCTGGGCGATAATGCATAATTAAATATGAGCTGGTACGCATAGGGGCATTCTCCTATGCTTGCCAATTGAAAGACAAACACATATTCAAATATGCCCCGGGTGGGCGCGTAGCAGCTCTTCTATAATGCTTATGGTATGATATAGTTATGGTTACTGTTTCAAAAAAAAGGGAAGAAAAACTAGCAAAATTAGTGCGAGAGTTTTTTGCTGTTCATCCAGACGTGAAGCTTGTGGCGATAACTGGTAGCGCTGGAAAGGCTAGTGCGAAAATAGCTATCGGTACACTTTTGGCGCAACAATTTGATATTCAGCTTCGCAATGAAGAGCCGAAGACGAAAGCTGACGTTTTCCTTCAGATGATGGGCGTGAAAATGCCTGAAAAAGGCTTCTTCAAATGGTGGAAAGTGATGCGCGCCGTAAAGAAGAGAATTAAGGCCGAAAAACCGGAAGTCCAAGTGATTGTTCAGGAATTTAATCCAAAGGAACTTGGCTACAACGACTGGTTTAAGGCTTACGTCGTGCCGGATATTACGGTTGTAACTTCTGTGACGAATGGTCGAATGCAGGTTGAATATTCCTTGGAGGAAGTGGCGAATGAGATGATTTCGCTGGCGAATTTCTCGCGAATGGCGATGATAAATCGTGATGACATTGACGGGCGTTTTGCTAGCTTTTTGACAAATCCTAATATCACTACTTACGGAAGTGATCCCGTGGCGGAGTATAATTTTGACGATCGTAATTTTTCTCTGAAAGACGGACATCACGGCTTTATTATGTCGCCGGAAAATCCTAATGGGCTAGAAGTCAATGTTAAGCTAATTGGTGAGCATAATATTCGTCCAGCGATCGTGGCGGCAGCTATTGGTTATGCGTTTGGTGAAACTGAGGAGAATATAAAAAAGGGCATAGAAAATTTGCGTCCACTGCCTGGCAGGATGAATTTACTGAAGGGCGCGGATAACACTTGGTTGATTGATGATAGTTATAGTTCGACGCCGTTGACTGCTTTGGCGGCTTTACAGTCTTTATATCGAATTGAAACTCCGCAGCGCATTGCTGTACTTGGCAATATGAATGGCTTAAAGGGGATTTTCGAGCAAGCTCACGCTGAACTTGGTTCTCATTGTAGCCCGGATTTGTTGGATTGGGTTGTGACGGTCGGTGAGAAAGCTAATCAATATTTAGCGCCAGCTGCGCGCCAAAGAGGCTGTCAGGTGAAGGAGTGTAAGAATGCCATCGAGGCTGGGTCTTTCGTGCGAGACAAATTGAAATCTGAAGGCGTTGCTCTGTTTAAGGGTTCGAGCGGCGGCGTATGGCTAGAGGAGTCTATAAAAATCAACCTTCATAGCACTGAGGACGATAAATACTTGGTCAGGCAAACGCCGGAGTGGATTGCTAGGAAAAACCAATTTTTCTCACAATTTAAAGATTAATGTGATATATTAAATTCAAGGTATATAAAATAAGGGGGAATATGGATCAAGGTAATCAACCTGCACCGCAGCCGCAATATAACGGCGTGCCGATGCAACCAAAAAAGAAGAAAACGGGATTGATAATTGGCATAGTGCTGGGAGTTATAGCTCTTATTGCTATTATTTCTGCTGTGCTAGTTTATTTCTTGTGGTGGCAGAATCCAGAAAAGATGGTTACGGATGCTGTGTCTAACGCTATTATGACAAAGAAGATGAATGCCGACGGTAAGGTAGTTATTGACATGCGTGACCAAGGAAAAATAGAGCTAAACGTAAAGACTGCTACTGATTCGGGGAAATCAAAGGCGAACATTGACGCTAAGCTTAATATCAAAGGGGTCGAAAAGAGTATTCCACTAGATGGTGATATGGTTCTTGGCGATGATGGGACGATATATGTGAAAATAAATAACTTTAAGGACTTGTATGGTACTTTGCTTGAAATAGTTATGGAGTCTTCGTCTGGCGGCAAGGCGTCAAGGGCTCAAATAGAAACTTACCGTGATCAGACTTTGAGAAAGATGAGCTCTGAGATAGATAAAATGAGCAATACATGGATGAAGGTTTCTCCAGATGAAATCGGTAGCGAATACAAGTGTGGAATTAACGCTCTGAAGAAAATTCAAAGTGACGAAAGTGTCCGCAAGGAGGTAGTTCAACTTTATCAAAAGAATAGCTTCTTCACTATAAAAGACTCAAAGATTAGCGATCGTAATGGCGGGCGTGGTTTTGAACTAAAGGGTGATAACAGTAAATTGTCGAAATTTAATGATGAGTTTAAAAATTCGTCAGCAGGCAAGGCGCTCAGTAAGTGTGGAAAATCGAATAGCTACAAGAGTAGTGATTCATCATCTATTGACACGGCTTCATTGAAGGTGTGGGTTGATAGGTCATCTCATGAGCTGAAAGCCTTGGAGTTGAAAGGTGATGGCAAGAAGGCTTCTGTAGAAATTTCATTTGACATTAATATGAATAAGTCTGAGGAAATTAAGGCACCGTCGGACGCTGAAAGCTTGAAAGAGTTTGTAGAAGGTTTTATGAGCGGATATTCGAGCGGATTGCCATCAACCTCAACCAGGTAAGTGATTTAATTGCCTAATAATAATCCCGTTCGTAATGAGCGGGATTATTTGCTATAATTACAGATATGAGACGCTATAATCCGACAGAAATTGAACAAAAATGGCAAAACAAATGGGAGGCTGACGGCACCTACGCGGTTGATTTTAATGACACGACCCGACCGAAATATTACAGCTTGAGTATGCTTCCGGGGATTACGGGGGCTGGTATTCACATTGGACATGGTCGTACTTTTCAATTTGCTGACATCAAGGCACGATTCAAGCGTCAGCAGGGTTATAATGTCTATCATCCAATCGGCTGGGACAGCTTTGGTCTGCCGGTTGAAAATTATGCTATTAAAGTCGGGAAAACGCCGCGTGTAGCGCACGACGAAGCGAAGGTTCATTTTAAGGAGCAATTGAAGCGACTTGGGTTTAGTTATGATTGGACAAAAGAAATTTCTACAGCCGATCCAGAATACTACAAATGGACTCAGTGGATTTTTACACAATTATACAAGCACGATTTGGCATATCAAAAAGAGCAGCCGCAATGGTGGTGTGAAACTGATAACACAGTGCTTGCTAACGAACAGGTTGAAGGTGGCAAATGTTGGCGCTGCGGTAATCCTGTGACCAAGCGAAATCTCAAGCAGTGGTTTTTCCGAATTACGGCGTATGCAGATGAAATTTTAGAGGCAACCGATGCGCTTGATTGGACGGAAATGGTTAAAACCATGCAGAAAAATTGGATTGGTCGATCAGTTGGCGCGGAAGTTGAATTTGCGGTTAGTGGTCAAGATTCCAAGATTACAGTTTTTACAACTCGTCCTGACACGTTATTTGGCGCGACGTATGTAGCTTTGGCGCCGGAGCATCCTCTGATTTCTCAGTTGGTCAATTCTGATACGCGCGAAAAGGTTGAAGCGTATATCCAGGCTTCGCAACAGAAATCTGATGTTGAACGCCAAGAGAATAAAGAGAAAACTGGCGTATTTACAGGAAGTTATGTCATAAACCCAGTCAATGGTCAAAAATTGCCGATTTGGGTGGCGGATTATGTTTTGGGTGGCTATGGAACCGGCGCGGTTATGGCGGTGCCAGCACACGACGAGCGCGATTTTGCGTTTGCTGAGAAGTTTGACTTGCCGATTATCCAGGTTATTGATAAGCCTGAACATTCAGCCGACGCTGGCTGTTATTCTGGTGAAGGCGAGTTGATAAATTCCGGACAATTCAACGGCACCAGGAGCGAGGATGCTCGCGAGCAAATTGTTGCGTGGCTGGAGCAGCAGAATTCTGGGCGAAGCAAAACCACGTATAAAATGCGCGATTGGTTGATTTCTCGTCAGCGCTATTGGGGCGCTCCGATTCCAATTGTCCACGTTGATGGTCGTACGCCAATTGCCGTGGCTGATGAGTGTTTGCCGGTGATTTTACCAGAGGTAGAGAACTTTAAGCCAACGGGCGGGAATACTTCTGTTTTGGCTCAAGTTGATAATTGGGTACGAGTCTGGGTGGATGTTGAAACTGGAAAAACTGTGCCGATCACGGAAAATAAGCCTGACGGTGACAATTGGGTAGAAGGTCGGCGCGAGACTGACACTTTGGACGGCTATGCTTGTTCTAGTTGGTATTTCTTGCGATATCTCGATCCGCACAATGATAATGAAGCGTGGAATCCTGAGAGAATTAACCATTGGATGCCGGTTGATTATTACAATGGCGCCGACCACGCCGTGGCCCACTTGCTATACAGTCGTTTCTGGATGCGATTTTTCTATAAGCTCGGTCTCGTTCCAACTCCCGAACCTTTCAAGCGAATGATGTACAATGCGTACATTATGGCTCCAGATGGTCAGAAAATGTCCAAGTCTAAGGGCAATGTCATTGATCCAATGGAGATTATGGATAGCGGATACGGTGCCGACGCGCTGCGAGTTTACGAAATGTTCATCGCGCCTTATGACATGGATGCGCCATGGGATCCTCGTGGCGTTCCGGGAACTTATCGATTCTTAAATCGAGCATGGAATTTGGTTCAGGAGTTTGTTGGTAAGAATAACGATTCAAGTAATTCTCCTGAAATGGATGAAAAAACAACTCAAGAATTATTGCGATTAACTCACTCGACGATTAAAAAAGTTACTCGCGACATCGAAGATGAGAAGTTTAATACAGCCGTGGCTTCGATGATGGAAATGGTCAATGGTCTATATAAGATAAAAGAATCGCACGGAATTGACATATCGGACGAGTGGCGATTTGCATTAGAAAGTTTGATTCAGATTTTGGCGCCTTTTGCTCCGCATATCACAGAGGAATTGTGGCGTGAAATGGGTCATGATGATACGGTTCACGTTGGCCACTGGCCAAAGTGGGATGAAAAATATCTAAAGAGTAGTGTGATGACTATTATAGTTCAAGTGAATGGCAAGCTTCGTGCGAAACTTGAACTGTCGAGTGATATGGACAAGCAGGGTGTTGAAGAAGCGGCTCTGGCTGATGAGAATGTCCAGAAGTTCACAAACAATAAACCACCTAAAAAGATGGTTTATGTTCCAGGTAAGTTGGTGAATATTGTGGTTTAGGAAATAATCTACCTTTTATTATTGTAAAAAGTTAGTATCATTATCTAATTTGCAGGCAAGCTCTTGAGATTGTCTAATAAAAAAGGTATAATGGTATGTAAGTTTTATGACAGCCTAAAAGAGGAGAATAAATTATGGCACAACCTAAGAAACAGAGTAGCCCACGTAAAACTGGTCTTCGTCGCAGCCACTTGGTATTAAAATTGGCACGTCGCGTTAACGCAACTTCACCAGTTAAAGTGAAGACAACCAAGCGTGAAACCGGTAAAACAACAAAATAATAATTACGAACAGGACGCTTAATAATGGCATCAAACCGTCATTTGGGACGAATTGTCGCACTGCAAACACTTTATGAACATGAATTTCGCAAAGAGGTTGGTGATAGCGATGTTGATTATAAGACTATTTTGAAGCGTAATTTGGCTGAATATAAATCATCGGTTGATGATATTGAATTTATCGATAATTTGATTAGCGGCGTACTTTCGACGCAGAGTCAATTGGACGAGAAATTGCAGCCATTGGCGCCAGAATGGCCTATTAGTCAGTTGCCGCGAATTGATCGGGCGGTACTTAGAATTGGTTTATATGAATTGCTATATTGTGCAGATACCGTTCCGCCAAAAGTGGTGATTAACGAAGCGGTAGAATTAGCGAAAGCGTTCGGTTCGGATAACTCGGGTAAGTTTGTGAATGGCGTGCTTGGCACGGCACTCCGTACTCTCGTGGAGGAGTCCGACAGTGAGAACAAGCAACTTTGATAAGATAAAAAAATATTTTGGTGGCAGCAAGAAGCCATTGATTCAGGAAATTGTACGCGAGCCAACTGCCGGTGGCGTGATTTTTCGTCGTAATAAAAAGGGCGAGGCAGAGTTTTTGCTATATCAGGACGCTCGCGACCGCTGGACAATTCCCAAAGGGCACATTGAGCCAGGTGAAACAGCTCAAGTGACGGCTCGTAGGGAAATCGGCGAGGAAACTGGGCTGAAGAAAATTGAACTGCACGGCTGGCTTGGTAAGGTGAATTTTCGTTATCGTCGAATCGATAAATTGGTATTGATGACAACGCAAGTTTATCTAGTTAAGGCGTTGGATCCTAATGAGAAACTCCAAAAGGAAGAGTGGATGAATGGTCTTAAATGGTTTAGTTTTCATGAGGCGCTGGATGAAGTTGAATATGAAGATATTGGCAAGCTGATTCTTTTGGCAATGAAACGAATTAGACAGGAGAATTTATAAATGAACGGAATGAACACTGCGCCATATCAAGATTTTGCGCGCGAAAAATTAGGTTTTGAATTTACGAATTTGGATTTGCTGATTACAGCTTTGACTCACCGTAGCTATGTAAATGAGCATCGAAAATCCGTTCATCACCACAATGAGCGCTTGGAATTCTTAGGTGATGCGGTTTTGGAGTTGGCGGTAACAGAATATTTGTTTACGCATTTTTCCGAGCCAGAGGGAATTTTAACTGCTTGGCGGGCAGCTTTGGTGCGAACGGAAAGTATTGGTGACGCTGGCGATAAGTTGGGTTATGGTCCGCTGATTCGTATGTCAAAGGGCGAGAAGAACGGCTCAGAACGAGCGCATTTACAGATTTTAGCTAATGCATTTGAGGCGGTAATCGGCGCGATTTATTTGGAGCGTGGCTTTGACGATGCTCGCGATTTTATTCACAAGCATATAATTGTTAAGTTGGATGGAATTTTGGAGTCTGGCAGTTGGCGTGATCCGAAGTCATATTTGCAGGAGATTTCTCAGCGGGTTGACAATCAAACGCCGGTATATAAAGTCTTGAGTGAAGAAGGTCCAGATCACGATAAAGTCTTTACTCTTGGGGTTTTTGTTGGCGATAATATGATGGGGCGAGGCATTGGTCCGTCTAAGCAAGTCGCTCAACAGCAAGCTGCTCGTGCTGCAATTGCTAAATATAAAGAATCTGGCGAGAAATAATTAAAGTTTGCACGGCGTAAACTGCTCGTGTATAATGAAAATACAGTTTAATTCCAGGAGGAGGGGCAGAATGTCAACAATAGATCAGCAGTTTGTAGAATATACTGTAAAGGCGTTGGTTGGACATCCAGAAGATGTCGTAGTAGACCGAACAATTGATGAAAAAGGCGTTTTACTAACATTGACAGTTAATCCAGCAGATTTGGGTCGAGTTATTGGTAAGCGCGGCAGTACGGCACAGAGCTTGCGCACGCTTCTGCGAGCTTTGGGTGCAAAGAATGACGCTCGATATAACTTGAAGATCGTTAACAATGATGGTTTTTCTGGCGCACGCGAGGAAAATGATTATAACGGTAATGCTTCTGTGGATAACTCAACAGATGAAGCTGTGGAAAATGAATCATCTTACGCAGAAAACACCAGAAAAGAGCTTGCAGAACTCGACGATCTTGATATATAATTAAAACCAGTTCAAGCACAGACATTATGCGAGAACAGCTCTATGCGAGACAATGGGTAACCATTGAGAGCCTTATTTGTGCTAAAAAACCGTCCTTACTGGGACGGTTTTTTGGTGGGGAATAATTTCTGTAAAAAGACATGAAAATAGCCCGCCGAGAAGAGTCTCAAGTCAAGACTTAATGTCTCAACGAGCTATTTTCTCAGCGGGCTTTAGGAAGCCCTCCTAATCGACCAAGACTGTCCGTCCCGGTACAAGACGTAAGGCTCGTCTAGCTCGGCGATTTTTTCGAAGACGTCTGCAAGACGCTTGGATCCGGTGGCTTGTTCTACAACAGGCCAGATCTCGACCCTCACTCTGATACCGGTGAAGGGTTCTCCTTCGCTCCATGACCATGGTGCTACCTTGAGTACCATGGTGTCTCCAACGTAGACAATGAAGCCGGTGGCCTCGTCAAAATTGCACTTTAGGGTCTCAATCCGGTCAATAGTGCCAGAGTAGGGGGCGAGGTATTTCCGTACCAAGTCTGCGACGTAATTTCCGCAACCAAGACGAGGCATAGTATACGTGTCTATTTCCAGAGTGCATCCCTCCTCTTTGATGGGGAGGTCAAAATCTTCCGCAAGCTCGGTGATGCAAGACATGACGTCTCTCTTTCTCTAAGGGCTACTTCTACTCGGTTGAGTAAAAGTTAATATATATATCATACCTGGACAAAAAAGTCAACACTTGCTACACTGTAACAGATGAGAAAGTTTCAAGTAATTACGCTTTTCCCAGAAATGACGACGGGAGTTTTTAATAATTCCATGATGTGGAAGGCGCAAAAAGACGGTATTGTAGAGCTTACGACGGTGAATCTGCGGGAGTTTGGTTTGGGTCCTCGCCGTCAGGTTGATGATACTCCTTATGGCGGTGGCGACGGGATGCTTCTTATGATTGAGCCGTTATGGAAAGCGGTAGAATTTGCGAAATCTCAGGATGAAACAGCGAAGGTGGTACTGATGAGTCCGCGAGGGCAACGCTGGAAGCAGGCTAAAGCTCAGGAAGAAGCTGATGATGACAGGGGTGTGATATTTATTTGTGGGCGATACGAGGGTGTTGATGAGCGAATTTTAGAACTAGTTGATGAGCAATGGAGTATTGGCGATTTTGTGCTGACGGGCGGAGAGTTGGCGGCAATGATGATGATTGATTCTATTGTTAGGCTGATTCCTGGAGTTTTGGGCGGCGAAAAGTCTGCGGAAATTGAAAGTTTTTCAGATGGAGAAACGTTGGAATTTCCACAATATACACGGCCTGAGGAGTTTAAAGGTTTACGTGTGCCGGATGTTTTATTGAGCGGACACCACGGAAAAATTGCCGAGTGGCGCGCTGAACAATCGCGGATATTGACCAATAAAAATACCCCATAGAGACGGGGTATTTTAAGTTGTGGTGGATTTGTCGTAGAGCGAAAGGTACTGTTTGGTGTTTATTTTTGTAACGTTCGCTGATTTAACTTTATGACGTTTTTATAAAAAGTGCAAGTGCTTTCGTAAAAAATACAACAAGCTTGAGCTTTTTTGACGCGCAAGCTATACTGAAATTATGTCTAGAAAAGTGAATAAAATTGTTAAATTGATTACAGGACTATTAATAATGGCGCCATTATTATGTCAATTATTTACGTTTGAGAAGTTTTCTGCGGTCCTTACTTCTGCGGGGGTTCCGCCATCTTTAAGTCTTCCGATTGCAATAATATTGGTGGTTGTTGAGCTGATGTCGTTGTCGTTTTTAATTGATATGGATATGCCAAAAAGAATTACTCTGACGAGCAGAATGGCTGGTTTTTTGAGTTTGGGGATTATGACGGCAATTGGTTTTTTGGCGTTTGCGAATGGTCATGCGGCGGTAATATTTGGTGCAACGATAAAGAATGTGAATAGTGTGGCTGCGATTTTTCTGGTATTCGTGATGTGGGCTTTGCTGATTTGTGCAAATTTATCGACGAAAAAAACAGCCAAATAATTGGCTGCTAAATTTCAAACTTGGCTGGGATGGAGGGATTCGAACCCCCGAATGGCGGGACCAGAACCCGCTGCCTTACCACTTGGCGACATCCCAACGGCAAACATAATTGTACTATAGAAAAATGATTTCCGCAAGCGTTTACTGGCCAGCGTTGACGCGATATACTAGTAGTATGGATTTGCAATGGATTGTAAAATTAATTGCTGACGGACTAGTGGTGCCAGTCGTGCTAATTGGTGCGTACGCGCTGATAAAATTGGTTCCAAATAAAGAGAAGTATCAAGTTTATAGCCAAGTTTTGATGGCTGGATTGACTGCTTACGTGGCGGCAAAAATCATCGGGTCAATTTATCAACCAGATCAAATGCGCCCGTTCGAGATTCTGGGAGTATCTGCTGGCGCGTCATTCCTTAATAATCCGGGTTTTCCGTCTGATCACGCTCTATTTACAATGGCAATTACTCTGGCGGTATTTTTCGGAGCAAAGAGTTGGCGGTTGGCTGTTGTTTGTTTGGTTATGACAATCTTAATATGTGTCGGTCGGGTTATTGCATTGGTGCATACGCCGCTTGACGTTGTTGGCGGATTATTGATTGCTTGTGCGGGGATTGTTTGGTATAAACCGATGAATCTCCTGAAAAAGCATAATATTTAAGCATATACATTTGCAATATTGACAAGTTTACGTTACAATTTACGTATGAAATTATTGTCAGCTATTTTCCGTGAAGAAATATCAGATTACACATATCCATTTTCAAGGCGAGTTTTCTTGAGGATTTTGGCGATTTTAGTTGCTAGCGGCGTGGCTATCTGGTTGCTGGCGCTTGCGTTTGATAAATTTATGATTACACCTGTATTTTGCGCGAACGCTGAGCATATTTCTATTTGCGCAAACAGCACGAGCATCGCATCTTACGTCGCGCTGGTTTTGGCGGGAATTATGCTAGTTCCAGTGTTGGCGGTATTTGGCATCAAGCGACCTCTGTTGGTGGTAATCGCGGCAACTGTGTCATTGTGGGGTGCTACATTATGGGCTGGCGGATCTTGGATTTTGTCATTGCTATGGGTGGTTTTGGCGACAGTTTTGGTATATTTGTCATTAATCTGGTTGAATAGAATTCGTGGCAACGGCGCAGCAATTTTATTTATGACTTTATTCGCAATCTTAGCACGAGTTGTCTTGGCGCTATAATCACTGTACACTAAGTGTATGGAAATCATTATCATTATTCTCTTAATTGTTATTACTATTGGTTTGGGTGCGACTTTATTTGTCTTGCGATCAAAAATCAGCGAGCTAAAAAATCAATCATCCGTCGAGCTAATTAAAACCGATGTCGTGGAATTGGGGCGAACTATTGCGAAACTGAATGAATCCGTTAGCGATAAGTTGGAGCGAAGTAATGCGCAAGTTCAGACTTCAGTACAGAAACAATTATCAGAAAGCGCGAAGTTGGTAGCTGACGTAACGCAGCGATTGGCAAAATTGGATGAGACTAATAAGCGCGTGGTTGATGTAGCTACCGATCTTAAAACCTTGCAAAATGTGTTGCAGAATCCAAAGCAACGCGGGGTTTTTGGTGAGTTTTATCTGGAAAGTGTGCTGGATAATGTTTTGCCAGCCAAGCAGTATCAAATGCAATATCGTTTCAAGGACGGTGAAATTGTTGACGCGGTTATTTTTCTGGACAAGGGTCAAATATTGCCGGTGGACAGTAAGTTTTCTTTGGAGAATTACAATCGGATGATTAACGCCGAGACAAAATCTGAGCGCGAAATGTGGCTAAATAAGGTGAAAGCTGATCTTAAGGGGCGAATCGACGAAACTAGTAAATACATTCGTCCGCGTGAAAACACTATGGACTTTGCTTTTATGTTTATTCCTAGCGAATCTTTGTATTACGATCTTCTGATTAATAATGTCGGTCAGGGCGGTTCGAGTCGCGATTTGATTGAATATGCGTTTCGGGACAAGCGAGTGATTATTGTTAGTCCGACTAGTTTTCTCGCGTACCTGCAGACCGTTCTTCAGGGGCTTCGTAGTTTGCAGATTGAAGAGCAGGCCAAAGACATTCAAGTTCGAGTTGGGCAATTGGGTGTTCACATTAAAAAGTTTGACGAGCTGATGACGAAAATGGGCAAGAGTCTAAGTACGACCGTTGGTCATTACAACAATACGTACAAGGAGTTGGGGAAGATCGATAAGGATGTCGTGCGAATTTCTGGTGGAGATAACCAAGCTCAGCCGGAGCTGATTGATCGGCCGGCTCAGGAAGATTGACATAAAAAATACCCCGCCGATTAAGCGGGATATTTTATTGTGAAGTTATAATCTATTCTTCGTCTTTGTTTCGGTAATTGACGAGTAGAAATAGGTTACCGCCTAATGCTGCGCCGATTAGGGTAGCGGCAATTACTTCCAGGCTAAAGCGTGAATAGCTTTTTTCGCCTTCAGCTGGCAATACTCCGTTGCTGCGTAGTTGAGAATCGGTTTTCTCTGTGACAGCCAAAGAAACTGCTGGGTTCAAAGTTGCGCCTGAGATGTAGATTTCGCGTGGGTAAGTGCGGCCGTTTTTCTCAGTTTGAGTAGTACTTTGATCTTTTTGGATTTTTGCAATAGCAGTACTTTTAATGTATGAAGAGATTGAGCCAGATACGACAAGACCAATCATCAATGCTAAGCCAATTCCAAAAGCTTGACCAGCTGCTTTGATTTCTTTGCGCTGCAAAACTGCGGCGACGCCAAATACAAATACAGCGGTACCGACTAATTCCATCGCAAAGATATTCCAAGAGAACGCGGTGAATTGGTCAAAGCTTAGAGCAAATCCGCCGTTTGTTAATGAGCCAACAAGCACGATAGCCGCCATTGCGCCGAGGAATTGAGCTCCCCAGTAAAATGGAACAAGTATAGTCTTTAGCTTACGCATTGTCCATAGACCAAACGTGACAGCTGGGTTTACGTGTGCGCCAGAAATGTTGCCGATAATTGCAACGATGAACATCAACGCAAAACCGACATACATTGATGACAAAATGTCTGATGCGAATAATGCGGCAAGTGTCAAAATGAACGTGCCGATGACTTCCGCAATAACTATGTTAATTAAGTTGTTTGGTAATTTAGAATCTAGTTTGACACGCTTGCTTTTAGCGGTAGATTCAGCAACGACGCGTTTGACGGTCGTTTTGGTTTCAGTCTTAGCGGCAGCGGTTTTCTTTTCTGCGGCTTTAACTGGGGCTTTCTTTGAAGTTTTCTTCGTAGCCATATTCCCTCCTTAAAGTAATATCACGACTATTATAACATAATTTGCTATACTGTAGTTATGGGATTATTTGTAAATCAACAAGATCAGCGTAGTGAATTGCAAGAGCGAATTGCGGCGGAATTAAGAGAGAAGGCGAAAGCTTCGAGTTTGCAAGAAAAGGCAACTATGGACGGCGTCGACGATATAAGATATTTGGAAGGCACAAAACAGACGACGACTTTGGCGTGGGCGTGGATTTTAATTGCTATTATGGCTGGTGCGGTGATTGTAATGTTTTTAATGCAAGGACGATAAAATGGTTGACTTAGATGAATTGAGAAGAGAAATAGTTTTGGCGGTTTCGCAATCCAAGTCTCCGCGTGAGTTTTTACGTGATCGACGACTTAGGGAATTGTACGAGCAAATCAAGTCATTGCCGCCAGTTGAGCGTGGTCCGTTTGGCAAGCAGATTAACGAGTTGAAGCAGGCAATTGAACAGGCTATTGCTGTGCGACTGGAAGAGCTGGAAAAAGTTGACTTGAAACCGATTGACGTTACAGCGCCGATGGATGTGAATTCGCCCAAGCCTGAACTTTTGCCGAGCGAACAAGGCACGATTCATCCGCTGAGCGCTGAAATTGAGCGCATTTCTGAGATTTTTAATCGCATGGGTTTTGTCACGGAAGAATCCAGAGAAATTGACGATCAATTCCATATGTTTGAGAGTCTGAATTTTCCAAAAGGTCATCCAGCACGCGACGATTATGACACGTTTATGACCGAAGAAACCGACTCTAATGGCGATCGTTTGATTGCGCCGGCGCATACGTCGACTATGCAAAATCGCGTATTGACGAAATATCACGACAATTTGGAAAAAGGCGAGGCTATTGCCGCTATCGTTCCTGATCGCGTTTTCCGTAACGAAGATTTGGACGCGCGCCACGAGCATACATTTTATCAAGTCGAAGGCGTGTACGTTTCGCGTCAGGTTAATGTTGGCAATTTGATTGCCACATTGCAAGAATTTTTGCAGGAATATTACGGCAAGAAGCTTGACGTTCGCGTTAATCCATTTTACTTTCCGTTCACCGAGCCGAGCTTCGAGTTTGCGTTAAGTTGTCCGTTTTGTGAAGGAAAAAATCCTGATTGTAAAGTTTGCTCTGGTGAAGGTTGGATTGAGCTATTGGGCTGCGGAATGATTCATCCGAATGTCCTTCGGGCGGCACAAATTGACCCGAATGAATATACAGGGTTTGCTTTTGGCTGCGGAATCGACCGCTTGGTTATGATGAAGTATGGAATCGAAGATGTCCGTCATTTTGAAAGTGGCAAGTTGGACTTTTTGGAACAATTTTAGCAATATGAAACTCCGACAGATTAAGGATTTTTTGTGCAAGAATCGCCTTCAGGCGCTATGTATTCTTAATGGTGTCGTTTTGGCTGCGGGCTTGGTTGCGGCGATGCTATTTTCTGATGATACTCGGTGGACGAACTGGAGTTTGAGTAGATTGGGCGAAACCACTTCGAACCGTTTGTCTGCATTTTCGTTCAATTCGGGAGTGTTTTTATCTGGTTTGATTATGGCGACGATTGGGTTTTTTATGAATCGTGGTTATCTTAAGCTTGGTCAAATTCGCTCTGCTCGAATATCTGGCTGGATACTTTCATTGTTTGCAATTTGTATGATAGGAGTGGCGCTTTGCCCGAACGACACAATGCACGCGGCGCATTTTGTTTTCTCGCGCGGCATCGTGATATTGATGGTGCTTTTGATGTTTCTTTTACCATCGAGTTTGAGCTATTTAACTCATCGTGAGCGAATCTCGTCTTTCAGTTTTCCGATTTTTGCGGCAATTATAGCGGCGCAAGGTTACGCGATGGGCAAGTTTTGGTTTGTGATAGTAGAAGTTTTATTGGGGATTTTTGCGACGATGTGGCTAGTTCTGGTTTGTCGTCGAATGGAACTTAAATTGTCCGACCTGAAAACTTCATAAAATGCTATAATTACTTCAAAAGGAGTAATTATGAATCACACAATTTTTGACGACATTGTATCTGGAAAAATGAAATCTTGGAAGATTTGGGAAGATGAGAAATTCCTAGCATTTTTAACACCGTTTCCGAACACGCCAGGTTTTACTGTGGTGATTCCGAAGCAGAATCCAGGCGATTACGTATTTTCTTTGGACGATAATTTATATTCCGAAATGATGCTGGCAGTGAAAAAGGTTGCTGGTATTTTGAAAGCGGTAAGTTGGACTTTTTGGAACAGTTTTAAGGAGCTATTGCACACGATAATAGTAGTAGCTCAAAAACTTGTAATAAAAGAGGCAGTTCTGTGTGCCGATAGAGAATTTGTTGCAGCGAGAGAGATCGCTAAAAAAGATAGGAGGAGGTAAAATGGATACACAACAATTTGACGCACTCATCATTGGTTTTGGCAAAGCTGGCAAAACATTGGCGGTAGCGCTGGCAAATGCGGGAAAAAAAGTAGCGCTAGTGGAGCGGTCGCCAAAGATGTATGGCGGCACCTGTATTAATATTGCTTGTATTCCTACTAAGGTGCTAGTCAATGCAGCCGAACATCATCAAAGTTTTGATGAGGCGATGGCACATAAGACAACAGTGGTAGCGCGGTTGAATGAGAAGAACTATCATATGCTTGCGGATCGTGAAACAGTGAGCGTCATTGAGGGTGAGGCATCGTTCGTAGATGATCGTACTGTGAAGGTTGTGGCGGGTAGCGACGAGCTAGTAGTTAGTGCACCGCAGATTTTTATTAACACCGGTGCGGAATCAATCATCCCAGATATTCCAGGTGTTGATAAGCCGTTTGTGTATACCAGTACTGAATTGCTGGATAGAATGACGCAGCCAAAACAGCTAGCTATCATTGGTGGCGGTTATATTGGGTTAGAATTTGCCTCAACTTATGCCAAACTTGGCACAAAAGTAACAGTATTTGAGAGGGGCGATGCTCTGCTTGCACGTGAAGATCCAGCAATTGCTCGGGCTGCTACTGAAGCATTGCAGGCACAGGGTATTGAGATTGTGTTTGGTGTGGATGTGACAGCGATTGAGGGTGAGTCTACTGCGACGATTCGCACAGTAAATCATGATGATTACGCTGGTTATGATGCGGTTTTGATGGCTACGGGCCGTCGCCCGGCAACGATGAGCTTGAATTTACCAGCTGCTGGTGTAGCGACGGATGAGCGCGGGGCAATTGTGGTTGATGAAACACTTCGCACTAGTCGGTCGCATATTTGGGCAATGGGCGATGTAACGGGCGGGCCACAATTTACCTATGCGTCGCTGGACGATTTTCGGATTGTGAGAAGCCAGTTGCTGGGTGACGGTCTGTACACTCGCGCCAAACAAAAAACCTTGCCGTACACGGTCTTTATGCAAACGCCACTAGGTCGGGTGGGTATGACAGAGGCTGAGGCGCGTGCGACGGGGTGCGAAATTATCGTAAAAGAGCTGCCTGCTATGGCGATTCCACGCCTGCATGTTGATAATGCTACAACAGGATTGCTGCGTGCGGTGATTGATGCAAACACTGAACAAATTTTGGGTGCTAGTTTATTGTGTCGTAACTCACCAGAAGTCATTAATATTATCAAAACTGTAATGGATAATGGCCTGCCATATACTGTGCTGCGTGACCAAATATTCACTCATCCAACGGTGAGTGAGGCATTAAACGATTTATTTGCATAAAGGAGTAATTATGAATCACACAATTTTTGACGACATTGTATCTGGAAAAATGAAATCTTGGAAGATTTGGGAAGATGAGAAATTCCTAGCATTTTTAACACCGTTTCCGAACACGCCAGGTTTTACTGTGGTGATTCCGAAGCAGAATCCAGGCGATTACGTATTTTCTTTGGACGATAATTTATATTCCGAAATGATGCTGGCAGTGAAAAAGGTTGCTGGTATTTTGGAAAAAGCGTTTGATACCCCACGAGTGGCACTGATTTTTGAAGGCACAGGTGTGGCACACGTGCATGCTAAATTGATGCCGCTTCATGGTGATTTGGCAAAGGGAATTGGTTCGCCAGTGTCGCACGAACAGGCATTTTATGAGGAATATCCCGGATGGCTAACCACGGCTGACGGTCCAAAAATGGATGATGCACAGCTGGACGAAATCCAAGCGCGAATTTTGGCCGCCCAAGATAAATAGTAATTTTCTATTTTGATTCTAATTTTACGTCTTTTCCTTCGTATATATCCAAATAGAACGGATATAATTTGTCAGCGTGCTTTTTAACCTCGTCTTGGTTTAAGGCTACAATGTCATGACCAATACCGAATGAGGCCGGAATTGAATAATATTGGAATTTGGCGCCAGAAGCTGCAGCCATTTGCTTAGGTATGTTGACTGCGAGATTTTTATCAATTGCGGTGTCGTTTTCGCTCGTTACAACCCCTACATATTTTAGCCCTGGAGCTTTTAGGTCGGATTTATAGTTCTTGGCGATTATTATATATTTTCCAAGAGCACGATACGATAAATTGCTACCCGTGAACGAATCTGGAAGAATATTACGTCCATAAAGATTTCGTAAAAGCGGAATTTTCCAGGAAGGAGTTTCCGACGCTGAAGGCTGATAAAAAGGTGATAAAAGTAGCGCTCGTGATATGGTTTGGCTGTTGTACTGAGTAATCCAAGTTGCCATATTTGCGCCGCCAGAAAGTCCGACAATTCCCGTTTCATCGCCCAAACCACTAATTATGCTGGTGCTGGAATTCATAAATTGTGCCATTGCTGGAATGGTGATTTCTCCGTGTCGTTTGTTATCCGTCAGGCCGTGGCTGGGAACGCGGGGAATATAGACGTTATAGCCGGCATTGAAAAAGGTGTTTCCCAAGTCTGCGAATTGCTGTGGGCATGCGCTTACGCCATGAATCATCATGACGGCTTTGTCGGTTTTTTTGCCGTGGGTTTTAATAATCGATCGACATTCTGATCTAACGTCGGTATTTGAAGTGTCTTCGCTAACGGTGCGATTTGCAGCGGCGATGGCGTCGTCGTAGCTCAATTTTTCAGAGCTTGAAGATTGCAACTGCTTGGATGTTGCTGGCCAAAAGAAAGCTGCGGCAACTAATAAGGCGGCTGTAACGACAATTGAGCAGACTACCCAAATAGTAATTTTTATAATGCGATTTTTTCGTGAAGTGTCCATGGATGTATTATATTGATTATGTATGAAATTGTGAAGTTTTGTAGAGTCTTCTTAATAGTCCATACAAATATCCCGATAAGGTCGCGTCACAATCTCCATTGAATTCAGATCGAGTTTGGTTTCAATTTCACTGATCGTCATCAGTGCACTAGTCTCATCATCTGACAAAACCTCAACTTCCACGAAAGTCCCAGCGTCTTTGATTTCATCGATGGCTACCGTTGCCTGCGGAAAATCAGAGGATTGAAACGAGCGACGGTATTTGTTGACCTCGACTAGCTGCACCATGCCGAGGTTTGCCAGCAACTGCTTGGCGGTTGCCGCATCTTCGGGTTGAATTGGCAGGTTTGTCTCGGGCTTAATGATTACATTATTTTCCGTATGCGTTGCAGCGGTCGTTGCTGGCTTATACGTTATCTCAGCAAAACTATCGCGCTGGCGAATCCGCAAGCATTCAACCGTCTGCATAAAGTCGACATCAGGACGAGAATAATACGTATCAATTTCGCGGAGATTGCTTGTTAGTTCAAAACCGATGTTTTGCAACCGCCCGATTAGCTCTTCAATATTGCCCGTTAGCTGGCGCTTGCGTTCGATTTCTAGTAGTTTTTTGGTCATTTGATAGCCTTTCTTATGGAAGTGTAGATATTTGAATACTTATTCATATTATGGTTTAATTATAGCAAGAAAGGCAAATAATTTTATGACCATACACCAATTAAAATTGGCGACCGAGCCGTTTAATGCTATTATTTCTGGTAATAAGACTATCGAGTCGCGACTATATGACGCCAAACGACAGAGAATCCAAATCGGGGATCGGATTATTTTTACAAATAGAGATAATTCCGAGCAAACTGTTGCCGCTGAGGTTGTTGGTTTGCTGAGATACGCGACATTTCGTGACTTATTTTCTCATAATAATCCGCGAAAGTTCGGCGGTGATAATGTCGAATGGTTAGAAAATCAAATTTCTGAATTTTATTCTATTGAAGACCAAAAAATTTATGGAGTGATTGGCATTGAGTTTAAGGTTTGTCGGTAAGCTTGCGTATTGGCGGCGTTAATATTTCCTCTTCAGAATCTTTTCTCTGCTAGAAAATCAGCTAGAGCTAATAATCCAGGATTATTGTCGTCTTTACTTGTTTTAGGATTGCGTTCATATTTGCGACGTTTATAGTTTTTGCTAGGTTATTTCTGGTTAATGGCGTAGCGGTTTGTTGATAAAAATATATGGGCGCTGAAATATAAAATGGGTCAGACGTGAAAGCTTCGGCAAGGTTTTTTAGGTCGGTTGCGTGCGAGGATATGTTAAAGTTTTGTAAATATGTTTGTATAGTTTCACTTGAGCTCAGTCGAGCAAGGTCTGTATTTTTTACGGTGTAGGTTTGGCTGATGTAATTGCCGTCATAGTACGCTATAAACTTTCCGGGGCTGGACGGGTAGGATGAGATTTTATCAAAACAAATGTCGCGCACTAGATCTAAAAGTATTGGGTATGTGCAGAAAAATGCGGCAGTCAATTCGTCGCTGGCGTCAGCAATTTCTATATCAATCTTAACGTCTGTAAAATCCTTCGGACTATGGCTGATTTTAAGAGGAGGAATCTTAGATTTTGGGTGTGAATTGCTGGGAGTGGTTTTTTGACTATCGATAAAATATTTTTGACAAAGAGCGAGCTGTTCTTGTAGTAGTGTCATGTCTGTTATGTCAATGTTGGATTGCATCTCGGCTTCTATGTGTGCGATGGACTGTTGAATAAGAGGCTCCTCAAAAGGCGTAATATCGTTGATGATTTCTTCAAATAATGTATTAGACTCGCTTGTGAATAGTGTGGACGTAAAAAATACACTTGATTCGCTAGTCGTGCCGTCTAACTCTCCAGCAAAAGCTCGGTTGCCGCCAACTTTTTCCGTTTCCTTTAAGAATCGCCTAATAATCAGATGCTCAAATAGGTGACATATATCGTGGTTTGCTGGTAAAGAATATGCTGAATGCAAGTTGTGAATCATGAGTTTATTATATCAGTATGGAAGTTAGCCTAAATCTTATAAGCTTGGTGGCGTGTTCATACGAAGAAAAGCTTTATTTATCATAATCAAACAAGCTTCCAGCTCCCGCTGCTTTATATAAAGCATCTACCGCTAAGAGCATATCGTTCTGAAGTGTTGGCTGATTGTCAATATTCTTATCATAAAAATCCCGCAATGACGCCGGATAGATTTCATCGGGTATATCGTACAGGAATGTATTCTGTAGTAGTTTCCTCTGTTCGGGCGAAATATCATTAAAAAACTCTGGATGAAAATCGTAAAACCATTCTAGGCGAGTTTGTAATTCTAGATATCTATCGTAATCCATAGCTATATTATAATTCAGGGGATGACCCTTCTCCAAGTCTGAAGAGAGGAGTGCCTTTGAGGACTATCTCCCGCCTGCTCAAGGATGGCTGTATTTTGCCCTAGAGCAATTTTACCTTGGTTATTTGTAGTTTTCTAAGGTCGATTACTTGTCGGTAAGATGATATAATTATATTAATATGAAAGTTAGCTTAAATCTTATAAAACAATTGATTAATTTTGAGTTGTCGCCAGTTGATGAGCTGGTGTCGCGTGTCAATCAGCAGCTTGGTGGTGTCGAGGAAGTGATTGACCTGAAAGCCAAATATGGTGGCGCGCGCATTGTGCGAGTTGTTGAGTGTGAAAAGCACCCGAATGCGGATCGTTTGAGTGTGACTAAAATTGACGATGGTGGCATAGCGGACGTTCCAAGGGATGACAATGATTATGTGCAAGTGGTTTGCGGTGCGCCGAATGTTCATGCTGATATGTGGGCAATTTGGTTGCCGCCAAAAAGCACCGTCCCAGCAAGTTTTGATGACGCCGAGCCGTTCGTGCTGGATGCGCGACCGCTACGTGGAATCTTAAGCCAGGGTATGCTGGCGGCGGCTGACGAGCTGGCGATTGGTACGGATCACGAGGGAATTATTGAGATCGATGAGCGTGATATTCCGGCGGGCGTTACACTTCAGGCTGGCGCGAGCTTTGCGGAAGTGTTTGGGCTGGATGATTACGTGCTGGAAATTGAAAATAAGATGTTTACACACAGGCCGGATTGTTTTGGGCAACTTGGCGTGGCGCGCGAAATTGCTGGTATTTTTCATCAGCAGTTCAATAGTCCTGACTGGTATAATGCTATTCAAGAATTCGCAGATAGCGATGGCTTAGAGCTTGAAGTGTTTAATGAAGCCAATGAGCTTGCGCCCGCATTCTCTGTGATTGCTATAAAAAATGTAGATATTCATCCAAGCCCGTTGTGGTTGCAATGTCAATTAGTTGCAATGGGCGGCAAGCCAATTAACAATATTGTTGACACAACGAATTATGTGATGTTTATGACGGCGCAGCCGACTCACGCCTATGATTACGACAAGTTGCGCGGACATAAACTTGGCGTGCGAATGGCACGCGATGGCGAGAAAGTTAGTTTGCTTAACGGCAAGGAATATGAATTGACGTCTGGCGATATTGTCATTGCTGATGGCGAGGGTGTGATTGGACTAGCGGGAATTATGGGCGGCGCTGACACTGAAGTTTCGGCTGAAACGAAGAATGTTGTCCTTGAATGTGCCAATTTTGATATGTACGCGCTACGTCGCACGGCTATGCGTCACGGAATTTTCACCGACGCCCTGACTAGGTTTAATAAGGGGCAATCGCCAGCACAAATTGACCCTGTCTTAAAATGGTTAATTGGTATGGTTGGTGGTGAGCAAGCTAGTCCTATGCTATTTAAGAATCATTCTTCATTGCGACAAGTGTTGGTCGATGGCAAGCACTGGCACGGTGGATTGTTGATTCCTAAAAGGTTTGTCGAAGAACGTCTGGGTGTTGACTTTGCCGAGAATGAGATTGAGGCACTACTAAAGAACGTTGAATTTATCGTTGACGATGGTAATAAATATGGCGAAGCTGGCGTGATGGTTTACAGTCCATTTTGGCGAACAGATATTGAGCTTCCTGAGGATATTGTTGAGGAAGTTGGGCGACTGTATGGCTTTGATAGATTGCCGCGTCATTTGCCGGAGCGTAGTATTAAATCTGCACCGAAGAATGAGCGTCGTGAATTGAAGCAGAGAATTCGCCAAAGTTTGTCGCGAGCTGGAGCGAACGAAGTTTTGACATATAGTTTTGTTCATGAGCGAGTTTTGAAAAATTCCGAGCAAGATCCGAGCCATGCGTATCGCTTGAGTAATGCGCTTAGTCCAGACTTGCAATATTACCGAATTAGCATTTTGCCGAGTTTGCTGGATAAAGTTCACGCCAATATAAAATCTGGACATGATGAATTTATGCTGTTTGAAATTGGCAAAATTCACGATAAGAAATTAGGATTTAACGATGAGAATTTGCCGATTGAAAAGACTTTCATTGACGGAGTTTATGCGAATAAAAAACCTCAAGTTGGCGCGCCGTTTTACAAGGTGAGGAAAATTGCTGAAAGATTGATGAAGGATTTGGGCGTTGAGGTTGATTTTGTGAAGATTGCGAAACCTGACGGCGACGTTCCGGCGCCGTTTGATGCGAAACGCAGCGCTTGGATTGTGGCGAAGAACGGCGACAATTTAGGGATTGTTGGCGAGCTGGTTCCGTCTGCTCGACGCAACTTCAAATTGCCAGATTATACCGCGGCGTTTTCTATTGACATTGAAAAATTGCAGGAAAATTTGAGTAAAAATCAGGACTATAATTATCAACCGTTAAGTCGTTTTCCGTCGACTGCCAGAGACATTTCATTGAAAATGGATTCGAATGTTGATTATGCGAAGGTTTATGCTTGCGCTGAAGAAGTTGCGAAAAAACACGGTGAGTTACAAATTAGCATAACGCCGATTGCGATATATCAGCCAAAAAATGACGATTCGACAAAAACTGCAACTTTGAATGTAAAGTTTACGAGCGCTGAGCGGACGCTGGAAGATAAAGACATTGCGCCGATTATTGAGGAGATTGCCGCGATGGCTGCGGAAGAATTCGACGCCGCTCAGGTTTAATGTGATTTGTTGCGCTTGATAAAAATTGCTATAATTGAAAGGTAAATAAAGGAGGAATATGGCAACTACAAAAGGCCAGAGAATAGGTATTTGGGTTATTGCCGGCATGATGTTTTTGGGGACCGTTGGCGGATTTGTCGCTATGATGGTAGCGCCTGGAAATGAAGCCAAAGACCAAGCCGCGCTTAAGAAAGCCCAGGATGAATACACCAAGGCTACTGACGAGCGAAAAAAGAAGGTAGAGGCTCAGGCTAATGAATTGAGCCAAAAATATTACGGCAAGTTTTCTGAGTTTAGCTCACGAGTTGGTGCGTTTGAAGCTGGTGATGTTAAAGAGCTTGTTAAGGAAGATTTGGTCGAGGGCGAAGGCGCTGAGGTTAAGGACGACACCAAGTTGGCTGTTTATTACATTGGTTGGAACGCTAAGGGTGAGATTTTCGATCAATCAATCGCTGACGGCAAATTGAAAGCTCCGCTCAATATGGACGGCCCGGCAAATACCGCGGTTATTCAGGGCTGGAAAGAGGGTTTGATTGGTATGAAAATTGGCGGCGTGCGTGAATTAACAATCCCGGCCAACAAGGCTTACGGTGACAAAGCTCAGGGCGATAAAATTCCTGCAAATTCTCCACTCAAGTTCGTGGTGATGGCTATTGAAAAGCCAGCTGATATTCCAGAGCCAGAAATGCCAGAAGTGATGAAGCAATATTATCGATCGCGAGGTTTTAATGTCTAAAGATGTTGTTATTGTTGGCGCTGGTCCAAGCGCATTAACAGCGGCAATTTACTTGTCGCGCGAAGACGTCGATACGACGCTATATGAGCGTGGCGTGGTCGGCGGAATGGCGGCGATTACTGATCAAATTGACAATTATCCTGGATTTGCTGAGGGCGTTACGGGAATGAAATTGGCATCTGAATTGCAACAACAGGCGGAGCGATTTGGTGCGAAGATTGAGTATGGTGATGTGACGGAATTGAAGCAAGTTGATGGCGAGTTGGAGCTGACAATTGACGGTCAATCTGTCCGCGCGAAGTCAGTTTTGCTAGCGACTGGCTCGAACCACCGCAAATTAGGCGTTCCGGGCGAAGACGAATTATATGGTCGAGGCGTACATTACTGTGCGACTTGCGACGGCGCGTTTTATCGTGATAAAAATCTAATCGTTGTCGGTGGCGGAAACTCAGCGGTGCAAGAGGCGATATTTTTGACGCGATACGCTAGTCATATTGATCTGCTGGTGCGTAGTAAATTGCGCGCTAGCGATGTCTTGCAAAAAGATTTGCAGAAATATGTCGATGATGGAAAAATTACCGTTCACATCGGTGCAACGACTGATGAAATTATTGTCAAAGACGATAAGTTTTACGGCGTTAAATCGACCCAAAACGGCGAGCAGAAAGAGTTTACTGCCGATGGGTTATTCGTGTTTATCGGGCTAATTCCGAACACACAATTCCTAGCAAATTCGGATGTTGAGTTGGATTTGGGCGGACACATCATTACTGACGAACATCTGCACACTAATATTCCTGGCGTTTTTGCTTCTGGCGATGTACGCTCGGGGGCAACTATGCAAATCGCTTCGGCGGTTGGTGAAGGTGCGGTGGCAGCGCTGCAGATTCGTGAATATTTACAAGAAAAGGCCAGAGAGGAGTAAAAAATGGCAGATTTTAATCAAATTTTAACACCTGGTGACGTCGAAAACGGCATCGTAAATGTAGTTGTTGAGATTCCACAGGGGTCAAGTCATAAGATTGAGTGGAACCGCGAGCTTGCAGTGATGCAGTTGGATCGTGTTGAGCCAGCTATTTTTGCAAAGCCAACAAACTACGGTTTCATTCCACAGACTTTGGATGAAGATGGCGACGAATTGGACGCGCTAATTATCACCGACGAACCGCTGACAACCGGTATTTTTATGGAAGCAAAAGTTATCGGTGTGTTGGAATTTGTTGACGATAATGAAGTTGACGACAAGGTTATCGTTGTGCCAGCCGACGACCGAAACACTGGTAACGCAATCAACTCACTAGAAGACCTACCTTCACAATTGTTGAAGCAAATTGAGCACCACTTCAATCACTACAAGGATTTGAAGAAGCCTGGTTCAACAGTGGTCAAGGGATTTGGCGACGTAGAAAGAGCAAAGCAAATCATCCGCGAATCAATTACTCGTTGGAACGAAAAATAAATCGCGTTTGATTATTGATTAAAACCGAGAGACTGGCGAGCGTTACTTGTGTCGGAAGAGCGAGGAAACGCCGCCAGTTAATTGTTGTAAGATGCCGTTTGAGCGGGATAATTGTAAGCGCAATTTATCTTTGGCGTGTGGCGTAATTATGACGTCTCGCCAATCTGGTTTTGGACGAGCGGATTTGCTTGTTAAAACTTCAATTGTGTCGCCGTGCTGTAATTTGTAATTGAACGGCTTCATTACGCCATTGATCTTAAATCCGCTTGCGCGCGCCGCGATATCGGAGTGAATTCGGTAGGCATAATCCAAGGGAAATGCTCCGCGAGGCAAATCATAAATGTCGCCTTTTGGTGAGTACACGAAAATCCTATCAGAAAACAGCTTCATTCGGAATTTGTTGGAGTCGAATCGCTTTCCTTCGCTAATTAAAGCGGCGGCTTCTTGAAGCTCGCGAATCCACGATAAATCGGCTGGCATAGTTCCGATTTTTCCTTTTTTATAGGCATCGGTCAATTTTTGCTCATTATAATGGAAGCTGGCGGCCAAACCACGCTCAGCATATTCGTGCATTTCTTTGGTGCGAATCTGGAACTCGACAATTTGCCCGCTCGGAGTTTGCACGGTTGTATGCAGGCTTTGATAGCCATTCGGCTTTGGATTGGCAACGTAATCTTTTATTCTTTCATACATCGGCTGATACATATCGTGTAAAATCCCCAGAACCAAATATCCAGTCGATAAATCGTCGACAATTATTCTTAAGGCAATCAAATCATAAATCTTATCGATATCGCCAACTTTGTCCAATTTCTTAAACAGACTATAAACGCTCTTAACACGCCCGTCCATCTGGAAAACCAGCTTTTCTGCCTTCAGTCGCGCTTCAACTTCACGGCGAACGTGATCCAATTTTCGTTGCGATTTCTTCAGTCGACTGTCCATCAAATTTTTGGTTTCCTGGAAAGCTTTCGGCATCAAATATCTAAAACTCAGCTCTTCCAATTGAACGCGAACTCGCCCCATATTTAAGCGGTCGGCCAGCGGCGCAAAAACTTCAATTGTTTCTCTGGCAATTTTTTTCTGCTTTTCTGGCGTCATAAATTGCAAGGTTCGCATATTGTGTAGGCGGTCGGCTAGCTTGATAATTATCACGCGCACATCTTCGCCCACGGCAATCATCAACTTGGTCAAATTGTCCTTCGTGTGTGGCAAATAACTATCCAGGTTTCGCATCCCGGCACGAGCTTGTGAAACTTTAGTTACACCATCCACCAGAAACGACACATCGCGTCCAAACAAACTTTCCAAATCGTCCAAAGTTGCGTCGGTGTCTTCAACTGTGTCGTGCAGAACTCCCGCCACGACCGTATCAATATCCATGCCCCATTCAATTAGAATTCCCGCCACCGCCAATGGGTGATTAATATACGGTTCGCCACTTTTGCGCTTTTGTCCAGCGTGCTTTTCCGTAGCGTAATCGATTGCGCTCGCTAAAACCAATACTGGCACTTCGTCGTATTTTTGTTCAGCAATTGACAATAACTCTTCGCGCGTCATATTTATATTATACAACTTTGTAGTATAATTAAGAAAAGCTAAAGCGAAAATATCTAACAGGGAGGGCGATATGGCTGTAACGAGAATAGCAATTAACGGCTTCGGGCGAATCGGGCGCAATGCGTTTAAGATTGCGAACGAGCGAAGCGACTTGGAAATTGTCGCGATCAATGATTTGACTGACACGAAAACTTTGGCGTATTTGTTGAAGCATGATAGCAATTACGGCGAGTACGGACGTCAAGTTGATTTTACGGAAAACGAGCTGATTATTGAGGGCAAGTCGGTTAAGGTGCTGGCTGAGAAAGATCCAGAAAATCTGCCGTGGCGAGATTTGGGAATTGATGTGGTGATTGAATCGACAGGATTTTTCACTGATAAAGATGGTGCGGGTAAGCACTTAACGGCTGGCGCAAAGCGTGTGGTTATCAGTGGTCCGACGAAGTCTGAGGGAGTCGATACGATCGTTCTGGGAACTAACGATGACAAGGTGAAAAACGCGACGCCAATCGTGTCCAATGCTAGTTGTACGACCAATTCTTTGGGTGCGGTTATGGCGATTTTGGACGCGGAGTTTGGTGTTGAAAAGTCAATGCTAACGACGGTGCATAGTTATACGGCTAGTCAAAAGCTTCAGGATGCGCCATCCAAGGATCTTAGAGAAGGTCGCAACGCCGCCGAAAACATTGTCCCGACTACGACTGGCGCCGCAATTGCTGTAACTAAAACCTTGCCGCAATTAACCGGAAAATTTGACGGACTTAGTGTGCGCGTACCGACTCCAGTGGTGTCGCTTAGCGACGTGACGGCGCTTCTGCGACGTGATGTGACTGTCGAGCAGGTAAATGACGCGTTCAAAAAAGCCGCCCAGAGTAATTTCTATCAAGGCATTTTGGGCGTTTCTGAGGAACCTTTGGTGAGCCGCGACTTCATTGGCAATTCATATTCTGGAATTGTCGATCTTCCGTTGACGAAGGTAGTTGGTGGTAATCTGATCAAGGTTATGGTCTGGTATGACAATGAATGGGGCTATTCTAATCGCTTGGTCGAGCTGGTAGCAGATGTTGGATACTATCTTAGACGTAGCGAATAGTTACACATAATTTCCTATGAAATAGCCCGCCGAAAACGTGCTCAAACTGAAACTGGATAATTCAACCCAGGAGACGCGTAAATTTGCGTCTCAATTCAGATTGAATTAGTTTTCAGCGAGCTATTTTCGTGCGGGCGTTAACGCCCACGCTCATCCTACTTGTCGCTCCTTCCCGCGTGCCACAGGGCAGACGACACGTAGATTAAGAGGACGATCCGATAGCTCTGCAAGAATGACAGAGCCGGAACCACAGTCAAGCCGGAGTTGTTAAGATCTCCGGTTAATAGAGAGACCGTCCAAGCGACCGTTGAGAACATGACCACTAATAAGATCATGTAGATGATCAACTCCGCGATCAACTCCGCGACCATCCGCAACAATTCTCTCATTCTCGTTTCACCTCCTTTCAAAGGTGAAGCTCAAAGCTAAAGGGCGACTTTCACCCTAAAACTCTGAGCAAAAGTTAATATATATATATCATACCAGCCGCGAAATGTCAATACTTTTTGTCAAATAGCTACACTCTACCTCTGATAAAATACCTAACTTTTCCTTGCAAAAATCACCGAAAACGCTTATACTAAAATTATGAAAATCTACCTCGGATCTGATCATCGCGGCTTTATGTTGAAGGAAAAAGTTTTTGCTTATTTGGTTAAGAACGGCTATGACGTTCAAGACGTCGGCGGTGTAGAATTAAATCCTGATGACGATTTTCCGCAATTCGCGCAGGCGGCGGCGTTGAAGGTTATTGGTGATGATAGCAAAGATCCGCGCGCGATATTAATTTGCGGCGGTGGTCAAGGAATGTGTATGGCAGCGAACCGATTCAAAGGAATTCGTGCCAGTGTGATTTGGGATGCGTTTGAGGCAAAAATGACACGCCAAGATAACGATTCGAATGTTCTATGTTTGCCGGCGCGAGTTTTGGAAGATAACGAATCGGCGTGGAAAGGAATTGTGGAAACGTGGCTAAACACTCCTTACGCGAATGCTCCGCGATTTAATAGGCGTAATGCACAATTGGATGAATTGTCATGAGTAGCTCTGTAATCGCACCAGCAATTTTGGCAGAAAATGCCGAACAATACAAAGAGCAGGTTGATAAAATAACGGGTTTTGCTGAGCGTGTGCATATTGACATTTCTGATGGCGAATTTGCTCCGACATTGACAGTTGGCATTCCTGAATTATGGGCACCGGAAGGTTGGACGATTGATATCCATGCGATGGTTAATGATGTTGCTGAGTATGTTCCGAAGTTGATTGCCTTAAGGCCGCATATGATTATTATTCACGCAGAGGCTACTGGTGACGTAAAAACCGCGCTTATGCAGATTCGTCAAGCTGGAATTATGGCGGGGCTGGCACTATTAAAGCCGACAGTGCCGCGAACGGTTGAGGAATTGATAAAAATAGCAGACCATGTGATGATTTTTAGCGGTGAGCTGGGGCGATTTGGCGGAACTGCTAGTTTGATGCAACTAGAAAAAATACGACTCATCAAAGCTATTAATCCTAGTGTTGAAATCGGCTGGGATGGCGGAGTGGCGGTAGATAATGCGTACAGTTTGGTTCAGGGCGGCGTTAACGTTCTGAATGTTGGCGGCGTTATTCAGAAATCGTCAGATCCGCGCACTATTTTCTCCAGATTGCAACAGGAGATTAATAAAACGAGCGTGCTTTAATGAATGTCGACCAAATAGTGAAATTGAAGAAAATATCGCAACAATTACGAAAGTCTGTTATTCGCGAATTATCGGCGGCTGGCTCGGGTCATTCGGCTGGTTGTTTGGGGTTCGCTGACGTTATGGCGGTTTTGTATTTTCACGCCATGCAATTAGATCCTGAGAATCCTAATTGGGAAGATCGGGATATTTTCGTGATGAGCAACGGTCATTATGCGCCACTTTTATATGCTGCGCTGGCGGAGCGAGGATTTTTCGATAAAAAAGAGCTGGCTAATTTGCGAAAATTTGGCTCCAAGTTTCAAGGTCATCCGGAACGCGGCAGTCTGGCGGGAATTGAAACGACTAGCGGTCCTCTGGGCTGCGGTCTGAGTCAAGCGGCTGGTATGGCATATTCATTGCAATATTTGGGTGGTAATCCTGAGCGATTCGTTTACTGTAGTTTGGGCGATGGCGAGCTTGATGAAGGGAATGTTTGGGAAGCGGCGATGTTTGCGAAAAAATATAATCTGGCGAATTTAATTGCGATTGTTGATAGAAATAATATTCAGATTGGTGGCGATACGGAAAAGGTGATGCCGCTAGGGGATTTGGCAGATAAATGGCGAAGTTTTGGCTGGGGTGCGCAGGAAATTGACGGACATGATCATTTGGCGATAATTCAGGCGATTGATAAGGCAAAGAACTCTCGACAGCCGAGCGTGATAATTGCGCATACAATTCCTGGTCGTGGCGTTGATTTTATGGAATATGATTACCGTTGGCATGGAAAATCTCCAAGCGCCGAGGGAGCGGAGCGGGCGCTTGCTCAATTGAGTGAAGGAGGCAGCGAATGAGTTTCTTAATGGAGAATTGGCAGAATTCGGAGCTTGCGGCAATTCGGATGGGTTTTGGCGAAGGCTTGGTGGATATTGCGAAGAAAAATAATTTGGTGGTGGCGCTGAGTGCGGATTTAATGGAGAGCGTTGGCTTTGGCGGGTTTTATGAGGAAATCGGAAAACCGCGGGCAATTGAAGTTGGCGTGGCGGAGCAGAATTTGGTTACCGTGGCGTCTGGGTTGGCGGCTATGGGGAATATTCCGTTTGCGGCCAGTTATGCGGCGTTTAGTCCGGGTCGCAACTGGGAACAAATTCGAACGACTGTTTGTCTGAACAATCAGCCAGTTAAGCTGGTCGGCTCTCATGCTGGGCTAAATGTTGGTCCGGACGGCGCAACGCATCAAATGCTGGAAGATATTGCGCTGATGCGAAGCTTGCCTAATATGGTGGTTTTGGCGCCTGGTGATGCTAATGAAGCCAAGCTGATCGCGGCGGCAATGACTGGAGATAAACGCCCGAATTACGTAAGATTGCCAAGAGAAAAAACGGCGTTATTCCTAAATCAATCTACTTTTGAGATTGGAAAAAGTTATACGTTGAGGCACGGTAAAGATGTTGCCTTGTTTGGAACTGGCGTGATGACTTATCAATTGTTGTTGGCGGCGGAAAAGCTCGCGAATGAATATGACATTCAGGCGGAAGTGATTCATTTTCCGACGATCAAGCCGCTGGATGAGGATGCTGTGCTTGATGCGGCTCAAAAATGCCAAGCCGTCATTACGGCGGAAGAAGGGCAGATTGCTGGTGGATTTGGCTCAAGCGTGGCGGAAGTTCTTAGTGATAATTTGCCGGTAAAGATGAAGCGAATCGGTGTTAATGACGCGTTTGGCGAGTCTGGCAAAATGTCTGAATTGTGGCAAAAGCACGGTTTGGATGTCGATTCAATTGTTCGTAGTGTTGTCAATTTTCTCCAGTGAAAAACCCGCCAGGAGCTACTGCCAAGATCTAATTAAAGACCTCAAAGCAAGTAGTCCTGACGGGTGTGTGTTATCTACGGTGATGGCGACGATGCTGTCGCTGTATCATTTCGCAAATAACGGTGGGAAGTATGGTACTCCC
Source organism: uncultured Candidatus Saccharibacteria bacterium (assembly GCA_937935245.1). Lineage (GTDB taxonomy): Bacteria > Patescibacteriota > Saccharimonadia > Saccharimonadales > Saccharimonadaceae > Nanosynbacter. The sequence continues at coordinate 100,332 of CALGXX010000011.1, forward strand.
CATGATGAACACCACGACTCCAAGTGGACCGTGATAGTGTGCGCATAGTGCTAGCATACACCACCAGACAACACAGAATGTTGTCATTGTGGCAATGGTAGCAACTCTCACTGTGCGGACTACGGGGCTCACCTTAGCCCTCCTTTTTTCTTGGCGCTCAAGACCAAAGGGTTCTTTCGCCCTTAGACAAAGCCTCGAGCGAGAGCCATTTTATGTTACCACCAAAACAATATAATGTCAATTCTCTTGGCATAGCGGGCGGTAATTGATATAATTACCATAAGTATTTTAGGGGGCAGTATGGGATTATCGATTTCAGAGATTCGGAAAAACACGACGCGGGCGCGTCATTTAATGCAGCGAACACGGGCGCAGCGTTTTGCGGTTGGGGCGTTTAATATTGACAATCAAGAGACGCTGATTGCGGTGGCACGCGCGGCACAAAAGCTCCAATCGCCAGTGTTGGTTGAGGTTTCTGACGCCGAAGTGAAGGCTATGGGTCTAGAGAACGTCCGCGATTTGGTGGACAATTATAAGGCTGAGTACGGAATTGAAATGTATTTGAATTTGGACCACGGTCCGACGGTTGAGGGCTGTAAGCGAGCCATTGACGCTGGATATGAGTTTATCCATATTGATATTTCTCAGGCAAATCACAATGCTTCGGACGATGAGATTATTGCCAAAACTCGTGAAGTTGTTGAGTATGCCAAGTTTACTGGCGCGCTAGTGGAATCTGAGCCGCATTATTTTGGCGGAAGTTCAAATGTTCATACGGAAGATATAAATTATGAGGAAATAAAAAAGACTTTTTCTACGCCAGAGGGTGCGCGTGCGTTTGTCGAGGCGACTGGAATTGATACTTTTGCGGCGGCGATTGGCAATTTGCATGGCAAATATCCAGTTCCGAAAGTGTTGGATTTGGACTTGTTGGCTGACATTCGTGAGGCGATTCATTGTCAAATTTCGTTACACGGTGGGTCTGGCACGCCGCTACATTATTTTGAGGATGCTGCCAAAATTGGTGTTTCTAAAATCAATATCAATTCTGATATGCGCTACGCTTTCCGAACAACTCTGGAGAAAACCTTGCGAGAAAATCCAAATGAGTACGCCATCGTTAAATTAATGCCGCCAGTTTATGCTGCCGTACAGGAAGTGGTTGAGTCGAAGATTAAGGCGTTTAATTCCGTCAGGAAGGCGGTGGTTTAATGGCGAAAATCATCACCGTTGGTGCGGCGATTCAAGACGTATTTTTAAGTCAATCGGACGCACTGACGCCAGTTTGCGAAAGTCCGGAGCATTGTTTTGCGCGACTGGATTTGGGGGCGAAAGCCGACGTAAACCAGATTCATTTTTCGACTGGCGGTGGCGCTACAAACGCCGCGGTAACGTTTTCCAGGCAAGGGCATTATGCTAGTTTTATGGGCGCAATCGGTCATGATCCAGCGGGGCAAGCGGTAATTGCAGATTTGGACAAGGAAAATATTGACACGCATTTGGTGCGATATTCGCCAAAATACAGTACGGGATATTCGGTGTTATTATTGGCTTCAAATGGCGAGCGGACAATTTTAACATACCGCGGAGCTTCAACGCATTATCATGAGGCGGATTTTGATTTGTCTGAAGAGGATGCGGATTGGCTATACGTTTCAACATTGGCGGGAAATATGCCGATGCTTCACAAATTATTCCAGCAAGCCAAACGTCGCGATATGAAAATCTGTTTTAATCCCGGGAAGAAAGAATTGGCGCAAAAGGATAAATTGCTGGGATTATTGTCCGATGTCGATGTTTTAACTTTGAATAAAGAAGAAATGCAGCAATTGGTATCTGGCGAGGATTTGGAAGTCCTGGTTAGAAGAGGTTTGAGATTAGTTCCGGTCGTCTTGGTGACGGACGGCGTAAACGGCTCAATCGCAAGCGACGGAAAAACTATCGTGCGAGCGCTGATGTACGACGATAGACCGTCAATTGACAGAACTGGCGCTGGAGATGCGTTTGCGTCGGGATTTTTGAGCGAATGGGCGCGAAGTGGCAACTTGAAAAACTCTGTAATTATGGGCAGCGCGAATGCTAGTTCGGTGGTTATGAAAATTGGAGCAAAGGCTGGAATTTTATATGCTGGCACGGTGCTTCATGCTATGCCAATTCAAGAAAGGGAATTATAATGGCGCAAAATTTGGGAAAATTGTTGGGCGGTGACGTGAAAAAGCGTCGAGCATTAACCGAGCTCAGGCAGATGACTAGGGATGACAGTGATGTGCGATTGATTGCGGAGATATTGGCTAGAGCGCACTCGATTATTCGCTCTCTAGGCTTGGATCCGTCAAACGCTACGGCAGAAGAAATTTATCAATCACTAATGGCTATTGCGCCGAAAGTAGACAAATGGGCGCCGTTCAAGGCCTCTGAATGGGTGCTTTTGGACGTTGATGGGCAAGTGATTTCGTTTAATCCGATTGACGTTATAAATAATTATCATTGCCAGTTGCCTCTTGGGAAGCAGCAAACAACGTATGGCAAGCGAGGCCTGGGATTTGAGATTACGCGCCGATATAAAAACCACCCGCGCACGTACAATCCAGCCGTAGAGCGAGTGGTTTGCCAGGGTGGAATTTGTTGGATTGAGCCGAAGTCTAAGAAATAATTATCGGTCGCAACAAGTTCGCTGATTTTTAATTAAATTAACCACCTCTGGAATATCTTCGGTAATTGTGTAGATTTTTTCATCGCCGTCATAAATTAGCTTATTTGGAAGCATATTTTCGCGCACAAAATCATCCCATTTGCCCCAGAATTTTTTATCAAATAAGACAATCGGCACGGGCGCCATCTTCTTGGTTTGCGTCAATGTGATAATCTCACAAATTTCATCCATTGTACCGAATCCGCCAGGGAAACAAACGTACGCGTCAGCCAGAAGCGTCATAACGATTTTTCGTGGTGCGAAGTGAGTGAATGCGAACGAATCTGTCGTGTAGTTGTTTAATGATTGTTCGTGTGGCAAGCGAATGTTAAATCCGACTGATTTTCCACCAGCTTCCATGGCGCCGCGGTTTGCTGCTTCCATGATTCCGCCACCACCGCCGGTGATGATTGTGTAGCCTTCTTTTGCTAGCTGAAACGCTAAATCTTTGGCTTTTTGATAATATTCATTATCTTCAGTTGTCCTGGCTGATCCAAAAAAAGTTACGGTTTTATGATATTTTTGGAGAATTTCATAGCCAGCATGAATTTCGTCGTCGACTTTTCCTAATCTGAACATCGCAGCCTGAAGTTGCAATTCGCGCGGAATACAAACATTTTTCGGTGTCATCATTATCCTTTTTATTTTATGATTTTAACTTTATTACTATATCATAAAATGCCTATGGTTACAATACGTTGACGGCAAATAATCCATCATATACAATCAAAGCACAATCTAAATGGAGGTTTTATGGAGAACAAATCAACGGCTAATAAATGGCTGATCGTGGCGGTGATTGTTATGGGTATAGTCATTGTTGCTATGGCTACTTGGATAATTGCTGGCGCTGTGTATAAAGATAAGGATTCTAGCGCTTCGGTAAAAACCAGCCAGACAAAGAAGGATTCATCTGATTCACTGGAAAAAACTCGTGGTGAAGGCGAGGAGCCATCAAATGAGGCGAAGAAAGAATATAAAGATTTCCGAACCAAAGGCGACGGCACAGGCATTCGTTTAGCTTCAGCAAGCGATGTCGATAAGTTGGATATTGACAGTTCTTTGAAGAAGTTCTTGAAGTCTAAAGTCGGTCAGCCAATTCCAGAGCGTGAAGGTTCTGTATATGAGCCAATCATTGACCGTGCATACGGAAAATATGCGGCAGTATATGGCTTGACGAATGCTTATACTATTATCGGACCAAAGAACGGCACTGGTGAAATTGCAATTGTTGCGGGTACGCAGCAAGGTGGTATGTCATGTTCAGACTTGAAGTCTGCGTCGGTTCCGAGCCGCTTGGTTGACGGCAAATGTGAAGTTTCTGGCTCGTCTCAAACTTATAATCAAGACTAGTTTTCATAAATATAGTAAAATAGAGAGGTGAATAAATTTCGCCTCTCTTCTTCATATCAGCCCACGGGCGACCAGCCGCGAGCAATTGCTCAGTTGGTCGACGGTTTGGAAAAAGGTCAGCGCGAGCAAACTTTATTAGGTGTGACTGGTTCAGGGAAGACATTTACGATGGCGAATATTATCGCTAAGCGCAATGTGCCGACGCTGGTTTTGGCTCACAATAAGACTTTGGCGGCGCAGCTTTTTTCTGAGTTTAAGGAATTTTTTCCGGACAATGAAGTCCACTATTTCGTTAGTTATTTTGATTACTACCAGCCAGAGGCGTACATCGCTTCTAGCGACACCTACATTGAGAAAGATTCGAAAATCAACGATGAGATTGATCGACTTAGGCACGCTGCGACTTCTGCACTGCTTACACGCCGCGACGTAATTATCGTGGCGAGCGTGAGTTGTATTTACGGCATTGGTTCGCCAGAAACTTACGCTGATATGGCTATTAAATTGACCGTTGGTGAGCGCCGAGTTCAGGACAAGTTTATCCGCCTATTGACCGACATTCAGTATAAACGTAATGACATCGATTTTGCGCGCGGAACTTTTCGGGTGCGCGGCGATGTTGTGGATATTTTTCCAGTAGGTCAAGATACTGCGGTTCGCGTGGAATTCTTTGGTGATGAAATTGAGCGGCTGACGAAGATCGACCCTTTGACTGGCGAGATTTTGGATCGGCCAGACCAATTGATAATTTTCCCGTCCAGCCACTATTCGACGCCACGTGAGCGAATTGAAAAGGCAATTGTTGGGATTGAGAATGAATTTAATCAACGGCTGAAATGGTTTGAAGATAATGGCAAGTTTTTAGAAGCGCAAAGGCTGAGTCAGCGCACCAAATATGATTTGGAGATGCTGAGGGAAACTGGTTTCGTGAAGGGAATTGAGAATTATTCGCGCTATTTGACCGATCGAGAACCTGGTGAGCAGCCTGCGACTTTGATTGATTATTTTCCGGATGATTGGCTGCTTTTGGTTGACGAATCCAAAATGACATTCACGAAAGTTCGAGCACTGTATAACGGTGATCGAGACCGTCAG
>CALGXX010000012.1 GCA_937935245.1 uncultured Candidatus Saccharibacteria bacterium
GCCGGCTTTCTTCAGTCCTGACTGCGGTCTGGCGGCTGGACTATTCTCAATCATCACACCAGTTACAGGCAACTTCGCGGCGGCTTCGTTCGCGATTTCCACGCCAGTTAGCGGCGAATAAAACTTCTTCGGCGCGGGTTTTTTAGTTGGCAATTTCAGTTCCACACTAGCGGTTTGCTCGTATTTTATGGAGTGAATTGCAATTATGAAAACTCCAGCAATAACCATCGCACTCACCACGAGCACAATTGCCAGAATGTGCTTTTTTACCCATTCTTTGAACGACTCCCAGCGAGCGTTCTTTTTTTGTCCTGATTTATCTATTTTTTCAACATTCATGCTTATGCTTAGTATAGCATTTTCGGCGCACGAATAAACTATTTTTGTAGATAATTATCGATTCTTTGCAGAGTTTTTTCCTTGCCAATTAGCGCCAGTGTGTCGTTAAGTTGTGGACTAAACGGCGCCCACGTTGTCGCAATTCTCACCAGACTAAACAAAATTCCCGGCTTCTGCCCTGTCGTTTCCAGCAATTGATTAAGGCAATTCTGAATTGTTTCTGGCGTCCAATCTGTAATTTTCTCGAATTCTTGGCGCGTAATCGACAATAACTCTTGTCGCTCGTCGTCGGTCAATTTGCGAAGTTGCTTATTTCCGTCAATCAATTCCGTGTCAATTTCAGGCTCGACGAAGAAATAACTTGTTAATTTTGGCAAATCTTGCAATGTCTTCAAGCGATCTTGCGCCAATTCCAGAACGCGCTTTTTATACGATTCGTCGGCGTTTTTGGCTTCTTCACCCCAGAACGGTTGGCAGCGAGAATAAAGATCGTCCAAACTAAGCGATCGGATCCATTGACCGTTCAGCCAAATAAGTCGTTGTTCGTCAAATCGCGCGCCAGATTTTTGGACTCGATCAAGTGAGAACTTTTCAATCAGCTCAGCTTTACTGAAAATTTCCTGCTCCGTGCCGTCATTCCAACCAAGTTGTGCTAAGAAATTAAGCATCGCTTCTGGCAAAATTCCCTCTGATCGATATTCGGTTACGCTTTTAGCGCCGTCACGCTTGCCAAGTTTTTTATTTCCTGATGGAGCCATAATATGTGGCACGTGCGCCAGAGTTGGTGGCGTAATTTTAAGCGCTTCGTAAAGCGATAGATATTTAGGCGTACTGGCAATATATTCCGAGCCGCGAATCACGTGCGTGACTTGCATTTCGAAATCGTCAATGATGTGCGCAAAATTGTAGGTTGGCAGACCGTCTGCTTTGATAAGAATAAAATCGTCCAAAGCTTCTGGGCCAGCCGACAACTCACCCATAACGGCGTCTTTCCAAGAATACCGCTTAATTTCCGGAACTTTGAAGCGCAGCGGCATTCCAAGTTGCCACTCTGGCGGATTTTCTGGACGATGGTCGCGATATAAAAATGCTCGTTTTTCAGCCTTGGCTTTGTCGCGGAAAACTTGCACTTCTTCAGGCGTGTATGGGTCAGCGTAAGCTAGCCCTTCGCTAATCATTTTCTTCGCCCATTTTATATAAATATCGCGGCGATCTGTCTGGTGATATGGGCCAAAATTGCCAGACTCTTCTTTTGGATTGTTAAGAGTTGGCCCCTCATCCCAATTCAGTCCTAGCCAATTTAAGGTTTCCAAAATCATTTCTTCCGCGCCTTCAACGAACCTAGCTTGGTCTGTGTCTTCAATGCGTAAGATGAAATCTCCCTGGTGCGCCCTGGCAACAAGGTATGTGTATAGCGCGGTGCGGACGTTGCCTAAGTGAATATAGCCAGTCGGACTTGGCGCAAAACGAGTTCTAATAGTCATGAGTAAATTATAGCACGTTATCTGATGAGTTACAGACTAGTGGCAATTTTTTCAATTTGGCTGCTTGAGAGGTTTGCGTCGCCGCTGATTTGATATAGGATTCCGCCGTTAACCCAAGTCGCTTCTTTTCCGCCGCTGTAAATTGTCAATCCGTCGATCATTGTGGTGTTCGGATTCTTGTGTTTTTCAGAGAAAAATTCTTTCACTGCTGACGAATTCCAACCGCTTTTTTGCTGGGTTATGGTATATCCTGAGCTTCCGTCGGCGTAGGCATATTTCATAGAGACCTCGCCTGATTTGAATTTGATAGGTCCGTTCAGCGCGTAGCCGTCTGGCTTGTAGCCTGGATATTTGGCATCAATTCCTGATTGAACGGCTGCCATTTTTATGGAGATATTTGGCATACTCAGATATGTTAAATAGCCACCGAGTAGCATCACCGCAAATCCCACGGAAAACGTATTCAACCAACGCAAGGCACCGCCCTTTTTCTGGCGTCGACGTGCTTTTTTATTGCTGATAATTTCATTCGACAAGGCTTTTTCGATCGCTTCGTTTTTCAATTGATGAGCGGTTTTTGCGACTGGTTTTTCTATTTTTTGCGGAGCGACGGCGACAAGCGGATTGTTATTCATAGCCAGAGGCTGGCGATCTTTTCGCAATTTAGTGTCAACACTAAGAGGTCTTTGCTGAGCGCGACGAGTAACAGGGTGAGTTTCGGCTGGGCGGTTAATAGCAATTTTCTGAGGAGCTGGCTTGCTGACAATTGGCGTAGAAAACTTCTTCACGGCGACATGTTGCTTCACGTCGACGCGAGCTTTCTGGGGTTTGGCGGCCAATGGCGTGCGCTGCGGCATTTTAACGTGCCGACGATTCAATGTGCTGGATTTCTGAACGTGTGCGGCGTGAATATTTGACACGGACGTGCCGCGCCTACTGATTGATTGTTCTTTTTCTATTTCAGATTTTTCAATCTTAATATCATCCATCACCATTCCAGTGACAGTGTTGTAAGCTCGTCCATTGATAACCACGTAGTTTTTACTTGCCATTAATCCCCCTAATGTTTATTCCTGTATATTATATTACAAATCGCCTAAGGTTTTTTCAAGTGTAAAAATGTGTTATAATTTCCGTAATTATGTACCAGAAAAAGAATCGCACTAAAGAGCTCGCGCGGCGGACCTTTGTGTACACGCTGATGACATTATCACTTATAATTCTTCTTACGTTTTTGACGTTTAGAATGCTCGGCTATACGTTTGATCCAAACACGAAAGAATTGCAACAAACTGGACTTGTCCAATATGAATCACATCCTGGCGGGGCGCTGGTTTATGTTGACGATATGGAGCTGCGCCGCACTCCGACGAAAAGCACCGTTCTTCCTGGCAAGCACACTTTTTCGATGAAATTGGATAAATACGAACCGTGGCAAAAAACGCTAAATATCAAATCTGATACCGTTACGAATTTGAATTACGCCAGATTGATTCCGACAAAACGCGAAACCACCGAGGTGAAAACGTTTGACTCATTGCAATCTGTTTCTTTGTCGCCAGCTGGTAATTTCTTGATGGGATTTGGCGTCAAGGATAAAACTCCGATTTTGACAATTGGCGACATTCGCGATACGAACAAAGATAAGGAAAAGTTCACGGAACACGCATTAAGCACGAGCGTTTTGGCTGGCTATTCCCTGTCTTCCGACAATCATACGTTTACCGTGTCGGAGTGGGACCGCGATTCTCGTTACGCGCTAGTGAAGCATTCGTATCCAGCGGAAAATAATACTACGGGCGTGCAGTGGTTGGTTTTTGATAGAGAAAATCCAGAGAAAATTATTGACGTAACAGCGATGACTGGTTTTGGAATTAAGCAAATCGGCTTTGCGGGAACTGGCGCGCACACGGTTTACGCTTTGCAGGAAACTGGCGAATTGAGGCGAGTTGATCTTGATAGCTCGACAATTTCCAGCCCAATCTTGACTGGCGTCGAATCTTTCAAGCTTTACGGCGACGATCGTCTGTCTTATGCGGCTACTGTTGACGGTAAAAAAGTGGCAGGAATTTGGAAGCGAGATTGGAAAGAGCCGTTCGTGATTGGCACTTTTGCTACTGGTTCTACCCCAGTAATTCGAATTTCTCGCTATTTCAATAAAGACACCGTGGTTTTGACTGATGGTAAAAATATGACAATTTACAGAGGTGAGATTTCAGATTCTAAGGACCGACAAAAAGAGTTCTTGAAAACGGCGAAGATTATTAAGACTGATAATGTGATCACGAACATAACGATGGACAACGCTGGGCGATTTATCGTGGCGCAAAGCGGCGCTACATTGCAGACTTATGATCTAGAGCGTAAAGAACTGTCGAGCGCGTTTAATATCGGCGTGGCACAGGAAGTGAAGTGGCTTGACAACTTCTATATTCGTAGCGTTTCTGCGTCGGGAAAAATGGAGATTCGCGAGTTTGACGGCACGAATGCTCATACGTTGATAAATGTTAAGCCTGGTTTGGATTCTGTTTTATCCTCGAACCAGCGATACGTTTATGGATTGACGACTAACGCTTCTGGAAAAATTGTCCTGAGTAAAATGAATATGGACAATGGATCTGTTGGGCTATTTAATTAAATAGCTAATTTATCGACTGCCGAATAATTTCTCAAGCAAAGTCGGCTCGGGTTTTCCTGGGATATTTGATTTATTGCTTTGCTGCTGATTTGAGCTGGATTCTGAAGTCGCGGTAGCTTTGCTTGGGTCTGGACTGATTTGTTCTGCGAAGATAAGAAGTCGCTTTTCTGCGGTTCCTAAAGGCACGCAACTTACAAGTGTAAGCATTGGCTTATCTGTATTAATCTGAACTTTTGAGACCTCAGTTGGCATAACGACTTCTGTTGATGTTATTTTATAAGTGTAGCGTTTCCCGTTGTAATTCATGTAAATAATATCGCCCTTGACCAACTTTTCATTCTGAGCAAAGACGAATTTATAATCGCCACCAGCAAAAGCATCGTTACTGGAGTGTGCGGCAAATACGGCATTTCCGACTTCGCCTGGCACGGCACTGGCGCCAGGAATTGAAAAGTGAGCTACCCCCTTCTCCATGGCTTTTGATTGCGATTTCGTGTCGCTGGCGGCGCCGTAAATAACTGGCGCGTCAACGTTAATCTTTGGGATGATAATTCTAGGTTCAGGTCCGACGGTTACGTCAGTGGAGGCGTCAACGATGATGTTTTGCGGGTTAATTGCGCCAGGTGTTGTATAGGCTGCGACCGCGCCGAAAATAACGCGGTTATATTGCAAAAACATGAAGACTAATAGCACCGATAATCCAGCGATCGCCGGAACGAAATGTCGGGATTTTTTCACTTTATTTGCGGAGTCGCGAACCTTTTGCTGAATTTGACTGCGGAGTTCTTTTATGGCTGCTTTTTGCGGGTCTAGAGGCTCATCTGCGCTGACTACTGGCGTGATATTCTGACTTTCCTTTGTCAATCGAGAAATTTCACGATTCTTTGCCGCGATGTCGCCCGCGTAGTAACGCTCGTAATACATCTGATAATATTTCTGCCAAGCACTGTGGTATTGCTTCCATTGGTCCGCTGAAACTTGAGTGTGGATGGTTGAATTTTGAGTTTGAGCGGTTTGATTTGCGGGTGCGGAATTGCTAATTTGTGGCTTTGGCTGAATCTGGGTTTGGGCAATTGGCGTCGTCCGCATAGCGTGATTGACAGAGTCTTTTTTTAGCTCTGGCTGTGGTGCTGTTGAAATTTGCTGAGGTTTGGTTATTTGCGCCTTAGGCTGTTCTGCTCGGACTTCGGGTTTTGATTGCAATTGAGCGGAAAATGGTTGCGCCTGAGTTTTTTCTGGCGCAGAATTTTGCTCTTCTGTTCTGGAATAAATAGCGTCAAGTTGCCCACGAATAACATCAGCAGCGGCATTTCGTGAGGCTGCTGAGTCGCGAGTTGGCGGCGTGAGAGATCGGCGCTGATCTGATACCGGCATGCTCACTCGACCGTTTGATTGATCATCCGTCGGATACATAACTTCTTTTATTATACGTCAAATTGATATCAAATAAAAGTCGTGCTTGTGAGAATTTGCTAGTTGTGTTACAATCATACGGTAGCTTGGAGCGTTCTCTTGTGCCGCGGTGGCGGAATTGGTAGACGCGCTAGACTCAAAATCTGGTGAGCAATAGCTCGTGCCGGTTCAAGTCCGGCCCGCGGTACCAGAGGCAGCTTCAGGTGATAATCGTCCATTTTGGGCGATTTTTTTATGCAAAGAAAACAGCCCGCAGAGGCGCTACGCCGAGGCTTTACGCCTTCCAGGCAAGCTGTCTTCTCTGCGGGCTTCATTAGGCCGCCCGGCGGCAACCACTATCACAGTGGCGATAGTGGTCGATTAATGCAGTCAATATAGCGCAAGCCAATAAGGACCCGACTACTACGCTGCACTTAATCGCAGTTCTCACGGAAATAAATCCCGTGAGAGCCGCAAACAGAGCACACGGCGCTACAGCAATCACAATTGCAATTACTGTAACGATGGTCATAGGAAGGATTAGAGACAACACCTCCCCTATGCTAGCGATAATGCGACGCATTACGTTCACCTCCTTTCGAGAAGTGCTCTTACTATCGCGACCAAGGGCTTGATAAGTCGCGAAAGCTTGGTAGTATAATACAACTAATTGTACGCAATGTCAAGCATATATTTATGCGAGGCTACATTTTGCAAATAGCGGTGCTGATTGCTGCTAGCGGTGCTTTCGGCGACCAAATTAAGTAGCTTGCGGCGCGGGCGCCGACGGTTCCCCGCCAAATTGACATTGGTGCGTCCCATTTTTGGGTGACGACTTCTCCGCTGTGGGCGATTATTAAATTGTCGGCATGAAAAACACAAATTGTTACGGGATATGTGATGGTGAATTTGTGAAGCGCTTCAACGAGTTGTGACAATTGAATGCTGAACGTAATCATCTTTGGATAAAAAATTGCGCGGAATATTTTTTGGACTTGCGCCAGACTTGCCACGAAAACCACGTGCGGATTGTCCAAAATTTCCTGAAAACTATTCTGTACAAGGTCAATCGCATCTCGCGTCAGCACAACGGGAATTTCTGATTTTTTGATCAATTCTTCGTAGACAATTGCCGTTTGACTATTTCGCCCAGCGTCGCCGCATAATAGCAATACGTCCGCCCATCTTTCCAGCGCCAAAGTTTCAGTGAGCGCTTCGTTTGCTAAACTTCCTGATTGGTTTGTCGGCGCGAATAAAACGTCGGTCATATTCGCGGGAACATTTTTTTTCAAGGCGTCAGGTAGTAAAACGCGAGCCTCGCCCACGCCGGTTTTAAGGGATTCTTGATAACTTTCTGCCACCGCCAAAAAGCCTAATTTGTTACCGCCGATGATTCCTAATTTTCCCGCTTGGTCGCGTCGTTCTGGCTTATTCCATTCGACATCTGGAAAAAGTGGCTTCCCTGGTTCTTGTTTTTGCCAAAATTTCATATCCATTACAAATTTACCTCAATGCTCACCGGACAATGATCGCTGCCCATTTGTTCTGGATGAATTTGCGGATTAGTAACGCGATTTGCAATTTCACGCGACGCCAGCCAATAGTCAATCCGCCAACCGACATTTCGCGCTCTGGCATTCGCCCAATGTGTCCACCAAGTGTACGCGCCAGTTTTTCCGGGGAAAGCCGCCCGGAAAGTGTCCGTAAATCCAGCGTCCAAATAATTCTGAAAACCTTCCCTTTCTTCGTCGGTGAAGCCGTGCTTGCCGACGTTAGGTTTCGGATTTGCCAAGTCAATTTCCTGATGCGCTACGTTCATATCGCCGCAATAAAGGACTGGCTTTGACAATTCCAATTCTTCCAGATAAGCCAACACTGCCTTGTCCCATTTTTTATATCGCAAATCCAATCGGCTCAAATCCCCTTTTGAGTTCGGAGTGTAGCAATTGACAACCCAAAAATCGTCAAACTCGGCGGTGATAATTCGTCCTTCGTCGGCTGGATTGCCGTACTCGTCGCCCGTTAAATCAAACCTTTCAATGATGTTCGGCGGAAAACTGTCGCGCCAGCTTAAGGGCGGGATTTTAGAGAAAATTGCCGTACCAGAATAGCCTTTTTTGGCGGCGGAATAGAAATGTTCGTGATAATTTGGCAGGTCAATTTCAACTTGATCTCGTGTGGCTTTGGTTTCTTGTAGGCATAAAATATCTGGATCGTACGTGTTAATAAACTTCGCGAATTCACCCTTATTTATAACTGCACGAATGCCGTTTACGTTCCAAGAGAAAAGCTTCATAGTTTTATTATACCGTGATGATATAATTTAATGAATATGCTACCAATGTACGATAAGTTTTTGGGTAAAATATCAAGCGATTTCATGGATGTCGGAGGCGTGAAAACTGCTTGTTATTTTTATCAAGGTGGCTCAGATAAAACTATTTTGCTAATTCATGGCATTGGTGGCGATTTTCACGGAATGATTCCGCTGGCTTATTACCTGAAAAATGATGCGAATTTGGTGTTTGTTGACTTGCCTTCTCATGGCAGAAGTCAATTGATAAAAAATATGAAAATGAGCGACGTTGAAAATTGGGCGATGAATTTGATGCCGGCTTTTGGCGGTAAAGGCGTGTCAATTGACGAGGTTGTCGCCCATTCACTTGGATGTTTGGCGGCAAATAAAATGCAATGCCAGAAAATTTGGTACATTAGCCCTCCGATGAAAACTTCGGTCGTATCGAGAATTTCCTCGTCGTTCTTTTACCGCACTCGTCGAGTGAATCAATATATCTATTTGAACTATTATTTTTCGGTGTTTCGTGGGCTGTGTTTGGTGAATAATAGACGGAAAAATGTCGTGGATTTGATACGGTGGCTGACGAAAAATACGCGAGTAACGCGGCGGCAATATTTGGAGCAATCGAAAATTGCGCGGGACATTTCTCGGGGCAATAAAATTATTATTTCTGAGCGTGAGTTTACGGGATTGATAGTTGGGCGACGGGATAAGATTTCGCTTCCCGTAAACGCCGCCGATGGTGTAAAAATTGATAAATTTGTGGAGCTTGATACGGGACATTTGTCGGTGTTGGATAGTCCAGAGCTGGTTGCCGAATTGATATTGGCGGAATAATTATTTGCTATACTGTAGGTATGAGTAAGAAAGACGATAAAAAACTAATTGTTAATATGATTTCTGAGAGCGAATTTACCGTTCAGGGTCACGGTGTGCATACGGCTTATAAGGAGATTACGGACGCGCTGCGTAAAAGAAAAGATATTGATATTGAAGTGAATTCTGATCGTCCTGCTGACATTGTTCATATTCAGACTATGGGTTTGTATTCGTTTCGACATCTGATGAAAAAAGGTGGCAAAAAAGTTGTTTCTGCTCACATTGTGCCGGATAGTTTTATTGGCTCAATTAAAGGCGCGAAATATTGGAAGCCTTTAGGTCGAGCGTGGCTGAAATTCTTTTACAAAAAGGCTGATTTGGTTTTGGCCTGCTCTGGTATGGTTGCTGATGAACTGATAAATGACATGCACGTGTCAAAGACGAAAGTTCTTTATAATACGATAAATATGTCGAGATATAAGCATTCTGCTGCGGAGAAAAAGTCGGCTCGGAAGAAACTTGGCTTGAAAGATGATGATTTTGTGGTTATGGGAAATGGTCAAGTCCAGCCGCGAAAACGTTTGGATATTTTAATAAAAGCTGCCAAAGAAATGCCAGATGTAAAGTTTTTCTGGGTGGGAGGAATCCCGTTTAAGAATTTGGGTGCTGATTATAACACCATGCAAAATATGATAAAAAATGCGCCGAATAATCTCACTGTAACTGGTGTGATACCTTTGGAGAGTGTTCGCGACTATTATGTCGCTGCCGACGTTTTTGTTTTGCCAGCTATGCAGGAAAATCATCCTATGTGCGTCTTGGAGGCGGCTGGCGCTGGCTTGCCGATCATTCTACGCGATATTCCGCAATATAACGACACATTTAAGGGCGACGCTGTTATGGCGAAAACGGATGATGAGCTCTTGGAGTTGATTAGTAAATTGCGCAAAGATAAGAAAGCTTATAAGAAAGCGCAACTTGGTGCTAAGAAAATTGCTGAGCGTTTTGACAGCAGTGCTGGCACTGAGCGATTGGTTGAATTTTATCGATCGCTGATATAAATGGTATAATGGGGCTATTATGAGGATAGGACTTTTTACGGACAGCTATAGACCGTCCATTAATGGTATCGTTTACGTTGTTGAATCATTAAAGCGCGAGCTGGAAGCTTTGGGGCATGAGGTTTATGTTTTTTGCCCAGCAAAGTCTATTAGTCCATCCAAGCAAGCCGAACTTCTCCACGAAGATGAGAATAGCCGAATAATTCGTTTCCGCTCAATTACGGGCGCGTTCTTTGACGATTACGACACGTCGGTATTCTTCCCTCCTGTGGTGCAGCGTCAAATTGCCAATATGAATTTGGACGTTGTTCATATTTTTACGCCGTCGCAAATTGGTCTATTGGGCGTGAAGGCAGCGAAGAAAAATAATATTCCTTTGATTATCCAACATTGTACGGATCTATATGAGTTCGTCGATCATTATCCTGCAGTTTTGCCGGGAGTTTTGGCGTTGGCGGGAGTGGTTTTTCCATTGTCGGTAAAACTGAATGGACAGGATTTGCTGGAAGTTGCCAAATTATATCGTCCGCGTAATGGCGTAACGAAATGGAATAAAGATATTATTGAGCGCGTCATAACTATTTTATACAGCAAGGCGGATGCGGTGATTGCCCTGTCGCGTAAAAGCCGCGATCAATTGGAATCTTGGCAGACTGAAGATTACACGTACGATGTTACTTTAATGCCAAACGGTGTGAATGCTCTTCCGCGAGCAAGCGCAAAACGAGTTGCAGAATTTCGCGAGCAATGGGGTCTTGATGAAAAAGATGAGGTGTTTGGCTTTGTGGGGCGTTTGGGCGAGGAAAAGAATTTGCCAATTTTGATTCAGGCGTTTAGCGAGTTTATTGCCGAAGCTCGTCCGAAATCGAAGCTATTGTTTGTTGGTGATTTTGAATATCGAAAGACTTTGGAAAAAATGGCAGCCGAGACGGATTTTGCGGATAGGATTATATTTACTGGCGCTATGCCACGAGAAGATTTGGGCGTGGCGTATAAAGTGATGAATGTGTTTACTTTTCCTTCGCTTAAGGATACGCAGGGCTGGGTTCTTCACGAAGCTGCTCACGCTGGAAAGCCGATTGTTATTATTGACAAGGAAGTTTCAGAGGTCGTGAAGGACGGAGTCAATGGCTATTTTGCGGAGAACAATCCAGAAAGTATCGCGGAAAAAGTAATTGCAATTCTAAAAAGTCCGAAAAAACAAGCGGAGTTTAGCGCTGAAAGTAAAAAATTAGCCAACAAGTTTACGGAGCGCAGTCAAGTGAAGAAACTTGAAAAGCTTTATAAAAATCTCATTAAAGCGCGCGAAAATCAATAAATTCTGAGCCTAGTTCGTAGTCAATGCGATTATCTATTAGAGATAAGTCGCCTGGTTTCTCGGTCTTGGTCGCGGCGTTTGATGGTTTGGCGCTTGTCGTAATTTTTCTTACCTTTTCCGAGCGCGATTACAACTTTAATGAATTTTCCATTGGTCAATAATTTGGTCGGGACAATTGTCATTCCCTGTTTTTTGGCTTCTGTAAAATTTGACAATTGCTTTTTACCTACCAATAATTTCCGCGCAGAAGTATCGACTGAACGGCTATTTGCTTCTCCGCGAACGTTTAATCGCAGTGAAAAGCTAGCGTTATTTAGCCACAATTCGCCGTTTCTTAAGCTAACAAATGAGCCTTTAAGTTGGACGTGTCCTTCTCTGGCGGCTCGCACTTCCATCCCAGTTAAAACCAAGCCGGCTACAATTTCTTCGCCAAGCTCATAATCAAACCGTGCGCGACGATTGACAATATTCTGTGTGGCTGGTTTTTTAGCTTTTGGCTTTGACATGGATTATATTATAGCAAAACTTAACGCGACAGTATATTTAGGCTAGTTTGGTGCGGCTGAAATATGACTTATGTTACAATATCTCAAGCATGATAGCCGACATTCACATTACTGAGAAAAGTTTTGGCGATAAGACGTTGATGAAAGACGTCAAGTTCAGTGTGGACGACGGCGAGAAAGTCGGCGTGGTTGGTCGTAACGGTGTTGGCAAGTCGACGCTGTTTGGAATATTGAGCGGAAAAGACACTGATTATACTGGCGAGGTTATTTTTCGGCGCGGCATTACGGTTGCGACTACCGCCCAGGAACATCATGGTTTGGGCGATCAAACGGTTATGTCGTATATTCTTGGCGGACTTCCAGAATATTCCAAGCTGAAGAAAATTATCGATGAATATCCACTGACTATGGGCGATAATATGCGAAAAATTGAGGAATATACACAGGCTCTGGAGCGATTTGACCAAAAAGGATTTTATCAAGTTGAAGAAAAAATTGAGCGAGAGCTGAGCAATTTTCAATTAGACGGTTATGGTAATCGGAAGATTTCTTCCCTGTCTGGCGGTCAAAAAAGGCTGGTGGAAATTGTTAAAATTATGCACTCAGAGGCGCATTTGGCGCTGATTGACGAGCCGACCAACCACATGGATTATGTGGCGAAACAGCAGTTTATTGACTGGATGAATTCCCAGCCACATCAAGCGATGCTAATCATTACGCATGATCGCGATGTGCTTGGGCAGGTTGATCGAATAGTTGAGATTAAGGACGGACAGGCCGTGAGTTATCGTGGAAATTACGACGCATACTTGAAGCAGAATGCGCAAGCCACGACAGCTGGAATGAACAATTTTGAGCAGATTGAGAAGCGAATTGTTAACCTGAAACAAAAAGTTTTGGACTATCAAAGGCTTAAGGAAAAATCGCGAAATCCTGGCACGATTCAGAAGTTTAAGCGCTTGGAAAATGAGGCGCGAGCGGAGCTGGAGGAATTGTCAGAAATGGAAAAGCCGACGTTTTGGATTGACAAAGAATCTGTCGGTCAATTGGATTATAAATCGGCCGAGCGTTACGGAAAGTTCAAGTCGCGTAATATTCGCCTGAGTATGAAAGATGCTTCCAGTCGCAGTCAGCACGTGTTGGTTCGAGCGGAAAATGTGGCAGTTGGGATTGGTGAGCGGATATTGTTTGAGGACGTGAATATTGATTTGCGCGAAGGTGAAGCGATTGAAATTAGAGGTCGTAATGGCGCTGGTAAGACTACGCTGATTCGGATGATTTTGGCGTCGGGCAAGAGCTTTGACGATGGTCCTGTTCTTTATTCTGGCGATATTTTCCTTGATCCGCAGGTTCGAATTGGCGTTTATGAGCAAGAAATTGACGAGCGATATCTGTCTGATCCGCTAGAAAAAGCGATTGAAAAATTGTATATGAGTCGCGATTTGTCGATTTCTGATACGAAGATTCGGCAACTTTTGGCTGACTATTTGTTCACGGACGCTGATCGGATGACGCCGCTGGCTCGCTTGTCTGGCGGTCAAAAAGCGCGTTTTCAGATTATTGCTATGCTGGCGAACGACCCGCAACTGCTTATCTTAGACGAGCCGACGAATCACTTGGATCTGCCGAGTATTGAAGAGCTGGAAACAGCGTTGGCCAAATATTCCGGCGCGATTCTTTACGTCAGCCACGATAATTATTTCCGCGAAAAACTTGGCGGAAAAGTTGTGCAAATTGGCGCAGAATAAAAATTTTCCGCCAGAATTTGACGGAAAATCTTGAATTATTTTTAAGAAAATTAGTCGGCTAGTAAGCCGTTTTTTCGTAGCAAGTCTTGTAGTTTAGGTCGATCAAAGCCAAGCACCAATTCCCCGTTGATATCTGTTACTGGCACGCCTTGGAAATTACCGCCATTTTTATTTAGCAATTCCTCTTTTGCGCCAGGATCGGCCTCGATATCTTTGGAAACAAAATCAATTCCCAGCTTCTTCAGCCATTCCATTTCCGTGTGGCAAAACGCGCACCAGCTAGTGTTGTACACGACAACTTTTGTGTCTTGATGGTTGTTCGTTGTGTCTTCGCTCATATATTCCCCTATTTAATAACACTTCCAATTATAACATAACGGTTACGTCTATTTAGAATTCTTCGACGTCAAATGCCAATTTTTGCACCATTCACAATGATATATATCAATCGACAAATTCGGGTTTGCTAATTCTTGGATTTCTGCTGCTTGGCGGGCTTTTATCTCTGTTGAGAAGCGACGTTTTTTCTGGCAATTAGCCAACCCTGAAATTGACATCAATGATGTTTTTTGGGTTTTTTGACTATTTTTTGAATAATTTCGTCGTGGCATCTTGCAAAATAGTATAACAGATTGATATAGTGGAAAGTAATGGTAAAAGAAACTGACATTTCGGCTAATGATACAGGCGATTCTGGCGCGATGATGATTCTGGCAAGGACGATGATTGGTACAATGTGGCGAATGTTTTTGCCGACAATTGGTTTGACTTTGTTGGGATTGTGGCTGGATAATGTCAGCGGAATGAAGATGAGATGGTTGCTTGCTGGAATTGTTTCTGGCGCGATTATCTCAGTGATTCTCGTAGCTTTGCAAATTGCTAAAATTAAACAGCAGGAGTTGAAGAAATGATCGATTATATGGCAAGCGCTGGTCCGCATATTTCAGTAAAGGTTGACGAAGTTTTCAATGTCGCTGGCGTATCTATTACGAATTCACACTTGATGGGATTCTTGGGATTGATCGTACTTGTATGGGTAATGTTCCGTACTCGTGCGGCAGTTTTAGGTAAAAAGAAACATAACTTTATCACAAGGCTAATTCAGTGGACGTTCGACGGACTTTACAATACAGTTTGCCAAGTTATTCCAGACCAAAAATGGGCGCGTAAGGTTGCTCCGCTTTGTATTACGTTGTTTTTCTTTATTGTTGCGCAGTACTGGCTGGGGCTTTTGCCGATCGTTGGTCCAGTTACAATTGGCGAGCATCACACTCCTCTGTTCCGCGGTGGTGTGGCGGATCTTAATATGACTTTCGGCTTGGCAATTGTAACGATTGTCGCGGCTCAGGTTTATGCGTTTAAGTATTTGGGCTTTAAGGGCAATTTGGGACGATATTTCGTTAACCCGCTGCGTGATCCAATTATGTCATTTGTCGGTATTTTGGAGTTAGTGGCTGAGTTTTCGCGAATGCTGGGGCTGAGTTTTCGTCTGTTTGGTAACGTTTTGGCTGGCGAAATTCTCTTGGCAATTATCGCTTACATGACGAAGTTTTTGTCACCTGTGGCTCTGCAGCCATTCTATTTCTTTGAATTGTTTATCGGCGGTATTCAGGCGTATATTTTCTTTATGCTATCAACTGTGTTTATTTCCCTGGGGCTGGCTCACCATGATTCGCACGAGCCAATTGATGAAGTTCACTCCTCTGTTGAAACTAATAAATTAGCGACATCAGAGAGTGATTAAATTAGATAATAATTAATTAAAAGGAGAATATTAACCATGGAAGCATTAGCATTCACACTTACCTACGCAATCCCAGCAGCATTTGCAGCAATTGGTGCCGCAATTGTTGGTGCAGCAGCTATGAACGCCGCTGGTCGTAACCCAGAAAAAATCAACGACCTACGCACAATGATGATCTTGGGTATTTCATTCATCGACGCTATTGCTATTATCGGTTTCGTTGCAGCAATCGTCGGCAAAGTTATGTAGTTTTCGGGAGTAAATTGTGGAGAAAATATTAACACAATTTGCCAATTCTGGCGCATCGGAAAAAGCTGGTTTGTTTGATTCGCTAGGTATTGATTGGGTGCTGTTGGCGTTTCAGACAGTAGCATTTTTAATCTTGCTATTTGT
This sequence comes from uncultured Candidatus Saccharibacteria bacterium, assembly GCA_937935245.1. GTDB lineage: Bacteria > Patescibacteriota > Saccharimonadia > Saccharimonadales > Saccharimonadaceae > Nanosynbacter. Next base: position 15,742 of record CALGXX010000012.1, read on the forward strand.
TCTTCGCAAGTTTGTTTATCCGCCAATGATGGAAATGCTCGTCAAGCGAGAAAAAGACCTGAAAGCGGCTGACGCGGCGGCAAAATCTGCCAAGGAAAATGCCGACCGAGCTGAAGAAATGACCGCCGAAATGATGCGAAAAGCGCGAGCGCAAGCTAGCGACATCGTGGCGTCTGCTCGAGAAGAAGCGACCGAAGTCGTTGAAGAAGCGGCTAAAAAAGCGACTGCCAAATCTGAAGCTTTGATTAAAGAAGCGCATAATACGATTGCTCAAGAAATTGAAAACGCAAAGAAAGACCTGCACAATTCGACATTAGAGTTGGTGGCTGAGGCGACTGGCAAGGTTTTGGGCGAGAAAATTGATGCGAAGAAAGATACAAAGCTGATTTCGGAAGCGCTTGAGGAGGCTGAATAGATGAGATTAGTGTCCAGAAGAAAGTTGGCAAAGTACGCAGCTGAACAAATTTTAGCTGGCAATGACGCGGTGTTGGAAGAAATTGCTGGTCTTTTGATTTACGAAAAGCACGAACGTGAAGTTGATTTGTTGGTGCGAGACATTGAGGCTGAATTGGCTGAGAACGGTGAGATTGTAGCGTCGGTCGAGAGTGCGAGAGCGCTTGACGACAACACAAGGCGTAAAATAGAGCAGTTTCTGGCGGCTGTGGCGAGCGATAAAAATAGCAAGCCAAAAGTGTTGCTAAGAGAATCAATTGACCCGACGTTGATTGGCGGATTTAAGCTACAAACGCCGACCGCAACACTGGACGCAACGGTTTCGAAGAAGTTAAACGACTTGCGGGCGAAGAAAATCTAGGAGGAAAAATGAGCAAGATTGATGTGACAGAATTAGCCAAAAGCCTGCGGGAAAAAATCGCGCAGCTGGAGGCGACGGAAGGCTTGGAAGATGCTGGCGTGGTTATTCGCGTTGGTGACGGCGTGGCTTGGGTGCATGGCTTAAGTAGTGCGGGCTATAGTGAAGTGCTGGAAATTGAAACTGACGGCGGCACGGTTGAAGCGTTTGCTTTGAACTTGATGGAAGATGAAATTGGCGCGGTGATTCTTGGCGGTGAAGATAAGGTCAAGGCTGGCGCCAGCGTTCGTCGCAAAGGTTCGGTGCTAGACGTTCCTGTCGGTGAAGAGCTGTTGGGGCGAGTGGTTGATCCGCTAGGTCGACCTCTTGACGATGGTCCAGCGATTAAAACGAAGAAACGTGGTTTAATTGAGCGCCCTGCTATTGGTGTGATGGGCCGTAAATCGGTTCACGAACCTCTGATGACCGGTATTATGTCGATTGACGCGATGTTCCCGATCGGCCGTGGTCAGCGTGAGCTTATCATTGGTGACCGTCAAACTGGTAAGACGGCAATTGCTATCGATACGATGATTAACCAGGCTCGTCAAAAAACCGGCGTGGTGAACGTTTATGTGGCGATTGGTCAGAAATTGTCGAAGATTGCCAGGTTGGTCGACCGATTGAAAGAAGAAGGCGTGATGGACCAGACGATTATCGTTGCGACCAGCCCGTCCGACGCGGCCTCCCTGCTTTATTTGGCGCCTTACGCTGGTACGGCCATGGGAGAATACTTCCGAGATAACGGCGGTCACGCATTGATGATTTATGACGATTTGACCAAGCACGCGGTGGCTTATCGACAGATGTCGCTATTGTTGCGCCGTCCACCAGGACGCGAAGCCTACCCAGGTGATGTCTTTTATTTGCACTCACGATTATTGGAGCGCTCGGCCAAATTGTCAGATGAACTTGGCGCGGGAAGCTTGACAGCTCTACCAATCATCGAAACGCAAGCTGGCGACATTTCCGCTTACATTCCGACCAACGTGATTTCTATTACCGACGGTCAGATTTTCCTGGAAACCGACTTGTTCTATCAAGGCATTCGCCCAGCCATCTCAGCCGGTCTATCAGTTTCTCGTGTTGGTGGCGCAGCTCAGACGAAAGCTGTTAAATCTGTCGGCGGAAACTTGAAGCTTGGTCTTTCACAGTTCCGGGAATTGGCGTCATTTGCTCAATTCGGTTCAGATCTTGACGACGCGACAAAGGCTCAAATTGACCGCGGTCAGCGACTCACTGAACTTCTGAAGCAGCCACAATATCAACCAATGAGTGTTTGGGAGCAATTTGTCAGCATTCACGCGGTGACTGGCGGTATGTTTGACGATGTTCCAGTTTCTAAGATTAAGGACGCGCAGTCTGCTCTATTGACTTATCTCTGGAAAAATTCTAAAGATGCTATGCGTGAGTTAAACAAGGGCAACAAGCCTTCGGATGAGCAATTGAAATTGATTGACGAAGCTACGAAAGAAATAGCGAAAGGATTTGAGGAGTAATTCATGCCGAGCACTCGCGCGCTGAAAAATCGCATTCGTTCGGTGGACTCGACTAAGCAGATCACCAAGGCTATGCAATTGGTGGCGGCTAGTAAAATGCGTCGTGCTCAAGAGGCGGACAAAGCTTCTGCACCGTACACAATGGCGGCGGAAGAATTGTTGTCTTATTTGGCGAGCCAAGGCGCAACCGACAATCACCCGCTGTTCACCAGGCGAAAGATAAATAAGCGATTGATTATCGTGGTGGCCAGCGACAAGGGTTTGGCTGGCGCATATAACACCAACGTTTTGAAGAAGTATTTGGAGCTGTTGAAGCGTGATGACGAGCGCGGAATTGAGAACTTGACCTTAACTATCGGTCGCCGAGCTTCGCAGTTCGCAACGCGCCTTAAAGATACGAAAATCATCGGTACGTATGAAGACCTGCCAGATCAGCCGTCTGGATTGACATTCCACACGATTTTGAATACGGCAGTAAATATGTTTGAGAATGGCGAAGTTGATGCAGTTACGCTTGTTTATACGCGTTTTGTCAATAGCATGGTTCAGACTGCTGAATTGGACAGATTATTGCCAGCAGGAACGAAAATCTTGGTTGATCCGAGTGAAGTTTCTAACACGATTTCTGACGCCAAATATGAGCCGAGCATTCCAGAGGTTTTGGATGCGGTGGCGTATCGTTTGGTCGGCGCGCGACTATTGCAGGCGTTGCTTGATGCTCGCGCCAGTGAACATTCTATGCGTATGATGGCGATGAAGAATGCTACGGATAATGCCAGTGATTTGGTTGATGATTTGACGCTAGCTATGAATAAAGCTCGTCAAGGGGCGATTACTCAGGAACTTGCTGAAATTTCTGGTGGCGTGGAGGCGATGGAACAATGATAAAGGAGAAAAAGATGGCAAAAGATTTAGGTAAAATTATTCAGATCGTTGGCGTGGTCGTTGATGTGGAATTTCCGCGAGACGTTGAACTTCCAGCGATTTACGACGCGTTGCACGTTAAAAACGGCAATGAGAATTTGGTATTGGAGGTTGCTCAGCACTTGGACGAGCACACTGTTCGAGCAATTGCCCTGTCGTCGACAGATGGATTGAGTCGTGGTGCAGAAGTTGTTGCGACTGGCGCTCCAATTTCCGTTCCAGTCGGCACAGAGACTCAAGGACGAATGTTTAATGTTGTCGGTGAAGTGATTGACGAAAAGCCGCAACCAAAGGGAAAGACTGCCCCAATTCACCGCCCTGCTCCGGCGCTTTCTGAGCAGTCAAATAAGACTGAGATTTTGGAAACTGGCATTAAGGTTGTCGACTTGATTGCGCCACTTGCTAAAGGTGGAAAAGCTGGCTTGTTTGCCGGTGCTGGTGTCGGTAAAACTGTCCTGATTACCGAGCTAATCAACAATATCGCTAAGTTCCATTCTGGAAACTCTGTTTTTGCTGGAGTTGGTGAGCGAACGCGTGAAGGTAACGACCTTTACTATGAAATGGAAGAAGCTGGCGTTTTGGACAAGACTTCGCTAGTCTTTGGGCAAATGAACGAGCCACCTGGAGCACGTTTGCGCGTGGCATTGTCGGGTCTGGCTATGGCCGAAGCTTTCCGTGACGAAGGTAAAGACGTCTTGCTATTTATCGACAATATTTATCGCTATACTCAGGCTGGTGCTGAGGTGTCGGCATTGCTTGGTCGTCTGCCAAGCGCGGTTGGTTATCAGCCAAACCTTCAGCAGGAAATGGGCGCCTTGCAGGAGCGCATTACTTCAACAAAGAAGGGTTCGATTACCTCTGTTCAGGCTGTCTATGTGCCAGCTGACGACTTGACTGACCCAGCTCCTGCGACAACCTTTGCTCACCTTGACGCTACAATTGTGATGAATCGTGCATTGACGGAAATTGGTATTTATCCAGCGGTTGACGTTTTGGACTCTAGCTCAAACTCGCTTGATCCAGAAATTGTCGGTGAAGAGCATTATCGCGTGGCGCGTGAGGTTCAGCGAATTTTGCAGCAATACAAAGAGCTTCAGGATATTATCGCTATTTTGGGTATGGAAGAATTGTCAGACGATCAGAAGCAGATTGTTGCTCGTGCTCGTCGTATTCAGAGATTCTTGGCGCAACCATTCCACGTGGCTGAGAAGTTTACCGGAAACCCAGGTGTTTACGTTAAATTGGAAGATACCATTCGCGACGCTTCCGACATTTTGGCCGGTAAATACGATGATAAACCTGAAAACTGGTTCTATATGGTCCAGGGTACGTTGGCTGATCAAGTTGCCCGCGACGCTGAAGCTGAATCTGCCGAGTCTAAAAAACATTCTGAGAAGAAAGCTAAATAGTCATGAAATTGTCATTAGTCACACTTGTCGGTACGAAGGTTGACGAAGAAGTTTATTCGGTGTCAATTCCGACTACTGACGGCGAAATTTCCGTTTTCCCAAGCCACGAGCCGCTAGTGACTATCGCGAGGAATGGCGTGATTACCGTGCGTCGGCATAAAGAAGATTCCGATAATCAGCTGGAATATTTCGCAATCTCTGGTGGCGTGGTAAAAATTGACTATTCGTCGGTGCAAATTTTGGTTGATGAAGCTGATCACGGTGACGACATCATCGAGGCGGAAACTCAGAAGGCCCTGGAGCGTGCTATTAAGGCGCGTGATGAGGCTGGCGATCAAGTTGAGCGCGAGAAAGCCAAGCAGCTTATCGACCGTCATATGGTGCGATTGAAAGTTGCTGATCTTCATAGGCGTAAGCGACGACGCTAATTATATATCGGCAATACTACGAAGGAGCCTGATTATTAGGCTCCTCGTGCTATATCTTGCTTGAGGTCTTTGATTGACGCTTGCATGATATCGACAGTGTCATAGGGATATAGATTAGGAATGTCCTTTTCGTATGGCTTAATAAAGTACTCGATAATAAGTTCTCGGTCTAGCATCCGCTGACCGTCGTAATTGTATTGACCGCTCATTGAATAGGCGCAACTTCCAACGTCTCGCACGAACCTAGAGATTTTTGCCGAGTCTTTGTTGGTCTGCTGAAATGTTTCAGTATCAATGCACCACGGTTTGGTGTTGATAGTAAATGCAAAGTTTTTTATTTGCGCGTCATTCATTGTATATGGTTTTTCTAGGCTATGAAAATAATGCATAGTGGCGAATGCAGTACGGGCGATAAGCCGTGCTTTTTCTTCAGGTAGTATAGTCTCGCGGTATTCGTCGACTAGACTGTCGCAGCTCCGCACGCCCTGTATAAAATCGGTAATCACTGCCACTTCTCCATTCTCGAGGCGGATAACGCCTTTCGGCTCGAAGGTACGAATTGCTTGAGGATGTTCTAGACTATTGATATGTCGCATCGTATCAATATCTTTCAACGCCGCGCGCGGTGTAAGATATGGCTTGATTGCCCAAGGTTGGGTTGCGAGAGGTACGCCCGAGCAGTATGATGTTGCATCATAAAACCCAACTTCATTGATGCTATTGCGGCGACCTTCTGAGTAATCTTCGCGAGGATCTAACCCTATATAAAGATAATCTAATGGCACACCTAACCGGTCGGTGCCAAATAATGCAATATCTCCTGGAGACAGTTGATCTACTTGTTCTCGTAAATCGCTCGTATCATCAATAGCGATTGGTGTTATAGATAAATATCCTTCGAGCTGACGCATAAACTATTTTATATCATAAATCACGTATATTTGCAATAGCTAGGCGGACTTCGTCTGTCGTTGTGGTGTGCATCAATTTCTCTCGAAGTTCCTTTGCGCCGTCAAAATCGCGAATATAAATCTTGAAAAAACGTTTTAGAGTTTCAAAAGGTCGCCCTAAAATCGGCTGGTAAGAATCGAACAAATCCAAGTGATAATTAAGGAGCGCCAACAGTTCTTCCTTATGATTATCTGCGTCAGTTTTCGATTTACGGAAGCAAAACGGATCACTGAAAACTCCCCGCCCGATCATAATTCCATTCACGCCAGGATGTTTTCTGGCAATTTCCAGCCCATGCTCTCGGTCGCGAATATCGCCGTTGATAGTCAGGAGCGTTTGTGGGGCAATTTCATCGCGCAACTTAACAATCTCGTCGATCAGTTCATAATGCGCCGCAACCTTGCTCATCTCTTTTTTGGTGCGCAGATGAATCGTCAAGTTCACGATGTCTTGCTTGAGAATTGTCGTAAGCCACTCGCGCCACTCGTCGACGTAAGTATAGCCCAGCCGAGTTTTTACGCTAACTGGCAATCCAGATTTTTTGGCGGCGTCAATTGCGGCTATCGCTATGTCGGGTCGGCGGATCAGAGCCGCGCCACCGCTTTTAATGGCAGATTTGGCGGGACAACCCATATTGATATCAATTCCGTTAAAACCAAGTTCCGCGCAGTGCTTAGCGAAAGCTTCCATATCCCCTGGCTCGCCACCCCAGATTTGCGCAATGAGCGGCTGCTCATTGTCGGTTTTAATTAGTCGCCCAGCTATGGCTTTGTCGCCAGCGTGAACCCAGCCGGTAGCATTTGCGAACTCGGTGAAAAATATATCTGGCGCGCCAGCCTGTTTCACGACATGACGAAACACGACGTCGGTGACGGCTTCCATTGGTGCCAATATGAAAAATGGCTGCGGTAAATTATTCCAAAACGATGTCATCTCTGTTATTTTATCACAAAAAGGAGAAAACCCCTCACTCTCGCCTTTGAGAATGAGGGGGATGGCGGGCTCAAGCGGTTCTGCTCGGAGTTGATCTCAACGGTGAGAAAAAACTGCCACGAGTGAATCTCGCGAGCCCGAAACTGGGAGGGAAGCAAAACGCCTTTGTCTTGCTTCCCGGCGGGCATGGAGGGAGTTGAACCCTCATCCTCTTTCTCTTCTGAGATAGAGGGACTCCGGTCTACACACCCTTTGATTCTTTTCCCGGATTACCGGCTGGCTGAATCACGCCAGGAGCGGACGGACGCTCTTGTGTTAACACTAAGTTAGCTTTTTCGTAGATTAAGATCTGCGACCGTCATTTGGAGGGTGAGGCTACTTCTTGCTCTTGTCGAGAGCGTCTTTTGCCTTCTGTCCGACAGAGCCTGCCTGCTTGGAAGCCTCCGTCAGCTTAGCACGCTCGTACGAGCTAAGCTGACCCCCGGACAGACCCTTTGCAATAGCAGCTTCTCGCTGCTTAGGCGTCCATGTGTCAAACATGGATATCACCTCTTTCCTAAAAGAAAAGAGCCGACCTCCTAATTATGCTCCTAGAGAGCATAACTCGAAAAGTCAGCTCTACCAATAAAGCGTTTATTATAATAACACTAATTATAAAAAAATGCAACAATATACTAGAATATTTTTATATTTCGCCCGCCAGCAGGTCTTTTTCGAATTGCAACATTCCCTTATAATCCGCCGAATAGCCAGAAATGTTTGGCATATCAAGCGTGGTGATTTTCTGCCAAATGATGTTTACGAGTTTCGCGAATTCGGATAATTCTTCGCTGGAGAACGCGTCCTCCAAGCTGAGAATATCGCCGGTCTTCATGTCTGGCTCGACAAATTGTAGTCGCCCGCCAGTAAACGTGAAATTGCCATAATCGCGTGAATGCTCGACCAGCAGCTGATAGAACATCAATTGCTGACGATATTTATGAAGTTTGATTTTCTCGTAATCGGCCGAACCTTTCCAGGAATGCGCCGGCTTGCCAGTTTTATAATCCGTTACGAAGATGGTTTTGTTTTGCTTATCGATGTCGACAACGTCAAGTTTACCGGTCAATCTGGCGCTATCTATAATTACGCCTTGGTTTGAAAAGTCCAGTTCCGCCAAGTCCGTTTCGTGAAAATCTGAAGATTTGGCGTTTAAGAACGCAGTCAAAGCCGACTTCCCTTTGTCCAAATACAATTGAAAATCGTCCGCTGGCAAATGCTGGCTCTCGAGGGATTTTTGGAAAAATTGGAGGATTTGTTCGGTGCTTGGCAATTGGTGATCGGCGCTGAATGAGCAATGTGCTTGCTGAAGGCTGCTGTGAATCGCGGTTCCGTAAGCTGCGGCGGAATTTTTGGCGGATGGAAAATGTAGCAAATTGTTCAATAAGAAATTTTGCGGTCCGCCACGTGAAACGTCGAGGAAGTTGTTCAAATGCGTCGCGGAAAGCTTGTATGTTTCGAGTGCTGGCGCCAATAAATCCTTTAATTCTGGAACGATCGGCGAAGTTAGTCGCGTCGTCCAGTCGGTTTCAGCCAGTTCAATTTGTTCGGCTGGATCATCGCTGGTCGGAATGATGGTTGGCGTGCAATTCGTCAAGAAACTGGCGATTATCGTGTCGCTGCCAGAATCGTTGGTTTGGGAATAAGTCATGGTCAATGTGGTTTTGGCGCGAGTCATCGCCACGAAAAACAGCCGAAGTCGCTCGTCGTAAGTGGCGCCCGCTGGTTGAAGTTGGAGGTTTGCGGGATATCGAATAGCTCGGTTGCGTGTGCGGACCTTTTCGCCCCAAGCGCTGTCAATTGCCTCGATCACGAAAACGTGCGGAAATTCCAGACCTTTGGATTTATGGGCGGTCATTAAGTTTATGGCGCCGCTGAGTGAACTTGCGTGCGTGCGAATTTGCGTTAAGCGAGTTTTTGTCGAAATGTGCAGGTCAATAAATTCCAAAAAATCTTCCAGAGTTGGGTTTTTATCGGTGATTCGATCGTGAAGTTTTTGACGCAAAGTACGCAAACTTTCCAGGATTGTCAGATACGCTTCTGGGTTTTTATCTAGCTTTTCTGGCGAGAAATAGAAATTGGCGAGAGAATTGACCTGAAGATCACTGCTTTCATCATTGGTCAAACCTAGCAAATTGTCCAATTGCTCTTCCAATGGCAAATTCGGAACGTCCTTGGCGCGCTCCAAAAGCCACTCCGCAAACTCCTTAAAAACGCTGTTCGCCAGCATACTTTCCAGCCACAATTGTCGATTTTTGTAAGCTTGGAGGCTTAATTTCCAGATGTCCAGCGCAGAAAATCCAAACGCGGGATGAGCTGTAATTTCCGGTAATAAGCTATTGGCAACGTCCAAATTATTCTGGCTAATCGCCACGACAGTTCGCGCCAATTTGTCCAGAATCTGAATTATATCTTGCTCCAAAATGTCGTCGTGACGCTCGTAATTGACAAAAAGATTTTCCTTATAAAGATGCGGAAGAATTTCAATGAGTTCCTTATGATGGCGCGCAATAATCGTGATGTTTTCTGGCTTTTCGCCATTTTTTATCAGCTCGGCAATTTGTTTGGCAATTCCCGCTCGCTCTTCGCTAACAGATGAGAATTCTTGGATTTCGACTTTTGAGCCTTCGCTATTTGCGTGCGCGGTCAATTGTTTTGATAGTCCGTCAATTGTGTTTTCCAGTCGATCCGCGCCTTGGGTGATGACGTCCCGCGCCGAGGATAAAATGTTCTCAGCAGAACGATAATTGTCGGTCAAAACGATAATTTTTGGGTCGTGATAATGTTGGCGAAAGCGCTGGATGTTGCCCACGTCTGCGCCTTGGAAGCTGAAGATTGCTTGGTCGTCGTCGCCAACCGCCATGATGTTTGGATTATCGTCGTTCTCGCTGGTCAAATTGAACAGCAATCGTAGCTGCGCCAAGTTCGTGTCCTGGAACTCGTCGACCATTATGAATTGGAATTGCTCTTGGAGATTTGCGCGCAGTTCTGGGTGAGATTCGCAGGCTTGAATAACGGATAAAATCATGTCGTCGTAGTCAAATAATGAACGCTCGTACAGAATATTTACGTATTTTTCGTAAACGTCAATTGCGGCGGATAATTTTTCTGCGGCGGTAAAATCTTTCAGGACAAATTCGCCATTGGCATTTTTTTCGCACCATTTATTTTTCCAAGCAGTCAGCGGCTTGGTTGAGTTTTCGTCAATTGCTTCTTGGGTGGCGTGCACGATGCTCAGCGCCAAAACGTTGGCGTATGGTGTGATTGAGGCTGGCAATTTTGAGTTTTTCTCGTCAGGATTTTTGGCGGCTAAATTGGCAATTTTCTCAGCTATCGGCGCAAACATTTCAATTGTCTTTTTCGATATTTTGGCGGAAAATACTTGCTGAATGTCTGGCGCAATTTCGGCGATTGTGCTTTGATTGTCATCAATAATTGCCCGTAATTCCGACGGCGTTAAACCACTTTGCTTGAACTCGGAAATAATGCGAATGAGGTCTTTAATATAAACAAATTCCCTGTTGTTTTTCGCGCTTAATGGATTTCGCCAATCAAGTTCTTCGAGTATTCCAGAGATAATTTGATATTGCGTCAATTCGTCAACTGGCTGAGCGTCGGCGCCACGGAAAAAATATTCACGGTGCTGATTGATGATTTCTGTACCGAAGCTGTGAAATGTGTGAATCGCAATTTTATACGCATCTTCACCGATAATCTGGCGAAGTCGTTGGCGCATATTCGTGGCGCCGCTTTCAGTAAACGTTAGACATAAAATGCTGTTTGGCAAAGTGTCGGTCTGTTTCAGGATTTGGGCAGTGCGCATACTTAGAAGCTCGGTTTTCCCCGTTCCTGGCCCAGCAATTACTAAAAGCGATCCGTGAATGTAGTCGACTGCTTGTCGTTGATTATCGTTTAATTTAGCGTAACGAGTATTGAAATCCATAGTTTTATTTTATCATGTTGGCGGTCTTCAGAACGCGATATCAAAATTGCTAATACCCAAAGCATTAAGCGACTTGAGTTTTGTGTTAATCACGCCATTAAAGATTGTACTGAAGAAAATGTCGACGCTTGGAATGAAAAATATCCAGAAGACGCGTTTAAGGGTAAAAGCCACTTGGATATTTCCCGTCAAGCAGTTGAATCGACCATGCAGGCTGGCTATTAGATTTCACATCTTTGCCATCTCGCGCACCTCATAAAAAAATGGTAAAATATTATCTATGAATAAGGCGACGTACGACGAGCTGGCGCTGGAGCGAATTGCTAAGGAAAAATTTGGTTTTCCAATTGATGTTCAGTCGATAATTTTGTGGCACGCTGATGTTAGTCGCACGGCTAAGGCGTCGGTATTTTTGACGAATAAAAAGCAGTTGATGATGTATTTGGAGGCGACTTCGCCGTTGATTTTATCTGATGTTAAAAAGATAATCTCGCGAATGGGTATGCGTGCGGAGCTATTTCTTCCGCCAAAAGGTCAGCCGCGATATTTTGAAGACATCGGCAAGCGCAAATTCCGCGAAGTTTTTCCTGGAAGAAGGCACGTCACGGATGAAGATTTGCATTTTTATAAAACTTTGGCGCCGTATAATCCCGCCTTGGTTTTGATTTCTGAAGTGAAAAATGGCGAGATATATCAATTCGATTCTGACGCGTACGGAAATTGGCGAGTTGGCGCAAGGTTCAGTTACAGAAGGATTCGGGCAATTTAATGCGCGATTACTTGGATATTATTAAGCGGAATCTGCTTTCACCCATTGTCGTGGTGATCTTTCTGCTGGCTGGCGCGCTGGTTTATGTTCGCGAATATCGTGATGCGTGGTTTATTTCGGTGGTGATTGTCGTGAATTCGACGATTGGCATCATTCAGGAGTTAAGGGCTAAGCGAGTTTTACGTCAATTGGAGCTGATGAGCGCGCCGAAAGCTCGATTGTTAAAAGATGGAAATATTGTCGAGGTTGGCTATGATGAACTTAAAATTGGCGATGAAATTCTTATTCAGGCTGGCGATGAACTACCGGCGGATGCGAAAGTTATTGAGTCAAAAGGCTTGGAGCTGAATGAAAGTATGTTGACTGGCGAGTCTGCGTCGATTGAGAAAAAGGACGGCGATGTCGTGTTGGCGGCGACGACGGTTTTGGCTGGTGAAGGCGCGGCGCGAGTAATTGCGATTGGTGACGACACGAAAGCTGGCGCGATTAGCCAAGTCCTGAAGCGTTACAAACCAGAACTCACACCTCTGCAATTAGCGATTTGGCGCGCAATTTATTTCTTGACTTACGGCGCAATTGTTCTGTCGCTACTTATTGCTATTGTCTATTATTTCTCTGGCGATAATGTCGTCGTCATCTTAAAAACCATCACTTCGGCAGCGGTTACAGTTGTGCCGGAAGGTTTATTGTTGGCGAGTTCGCTGCTTTTGGCGTTCGGCTCACTGCGATTAGCCCAGGCGAAAGTCTTGCCGCAAAAATTGTCAGCAATTGAAGCGATGGCGCTTTTGAATTTGCTGGCCGTAGATAAAACAGGCACCTTGACTAGTGATGAAGTGACGCTTGAAAAAGTCGCGGCGTTCAGTGATAAGATTGGCTATTCAGACTCTGACATTGCCAGTTTTGCGGCGTTAATTGCTCACGAAACCAGTGGTGGAAATATCACTGGCCGTGCAATTCTGGCGGAAGCTACGTCGCCAAAAAATGCGAAAGTCTTGGAGGTTATGGCATTTTCGTCGGCGCGTAAAATGGCTGGCGTGAGAGCGAATATTGACGGTGAAATTCGGACTTTGATGATGGGCGCGCCAGAGTTTGTGTCGAAGTTGGCGCCGGTAGATGAGGAGACTCAGAAGAAGCTGAACGATTGGGCTGACAATGGTTTGCGTGTGTTGATGTTGGCTGAATTTTCGGACGATAAAACCAAATTGAAAGACTTAAAAAATGGTTCTGGAACGGCAATTGGTGCGGTTGTTCTGCGCAATTCCCTGCGTCATGGCGTTGTTGAAACGGTGGATTTTTTGCAGCGCCAAGGCGTAACTATTCGCGTAATCTCTGGTGATAATCCGCGCACAGTTCAATACATCGCCAAGGAAGCTGGAATTAAACATCCAGAAAAGGCGATTTTAGGCGAAGATTTGGCGGCACTTAGCGAAGATGAATTTAACAATGCGGCTGACACTTACACGATTTTTGCCAGAGTTTTGCCAGACCAAAAAGAACGCTTGATTAATCGATTCCAGCAATCTGGTAAGTTCACCGGTATGGTTGGCGATGGTGTAAATGACGCTTTGGCGCTGAAAAAGGCTGACCTCGGTGTGGCGATGTACGCTGGTGCGCCGGCTTCTCGTCGAGTTTCTGACATTATATTGCTCAACAATTCGTTCACTTCTCTGCCGATGGGAATGAAATTGGGCAATCAAATTATGCAAGCAATCGAAGTCATCGCTGTCCTGTTTTTCCATAAAATTATTTACGGCGTGACGCTTCTTCTTGCGACGATTCTTATTGGCATGAATTATCCGTATTCGCCGCGCCACATTACGTTTATGAATATTTTTCTGGTGACGATGCCGACTCTTATGTGGACGTTGTTTCCGCCCGTTCCGAAGCATCGAATAAATCCGAAGCGATTTTGGCATGATACTTTGCTGGCTGTTACGCCGATTGCTTTAATTACTGGCGCGACTGTTGCATTCACCTATTGGATTACCTCTGTTATGTTCCCTGGTCATGCTGCAGAAGTCGCAACGATGACCGTGCTTACCGCGACTTTGTTTGGCGTATATTTGGTATTTTTGGTGGGAATTATGCTGGACGTAACTATCGATAAATCCGCTAAGCGCGCTCGTCTGCTTTATCTTCTGTCGGTGATTATTGTGGCGGCTGGAAGCTTTGGTTTTGGATTCCTGCGCGATTTCTTCGACTTTACCGTGCCGAATTTGTTCATAATGTGGCCAGCTGCTGGCGCAATTGTCGTAGCGATGTTAGCCCAGCTATTCATTGCTCGCTGGGCTGGTCGACGAATTGTTCGGTAAATATTTTTAACTTTCTTTGACTATCTTCTTCGTGGACTGTATTTTCTCGTCCGCATAAAGAATCACGTCTTTTATAACCAGTTTTTGTACGGCAGAAATAAGAAGTTCCATATAAGAAAAATCTATTTTTCCGTCTTTTGTTGGAAGCATAATATTTAACGCATCGGCATCCTTAGCGTAAAAGTTGTGTCCATAATTAAACTGTCCGTTATATGATGACTTATGAATTGCAGAAGTAACAAATATTGCTGATTCTGGTTTGATGTTTTCTGTGTGCACAACAGCAATATGATCATCGCCGCCATAATTATAATTCCTATACTTGGCTGAACCGAACATATCAATAGTAATTGTATTTTTTGAAAATACTTCTACTTCATTCCCTATAAAATCTGATATTCCAGTATTCGCTTCTCCTGCTGTAATGAATGGCAAAGAGCCGTTTACTCTATCATCGCTCTTAAGTCTTTTTCCTCTAGTTGATTTACCAAATAATTTTTCTAAATTATATTCTTTCCATTGTACGGATTTAAGATTCTCCAATGCTTCTTTCTCTTCACTAGACAATTCGTAATTGTCTAGTCCGCTTACCGTCAGGTAAGCGGAAAGTTCGCGTATACGCTCCTCTTCGAGTTCGCGTATACAAGCGTCCATAAATTCAAAATCTATTTTCCCGTCTTTTGTTGGAAGTTGAATTTTATGCTCCTTAAGTGTTTGTAGAGTAGGATAAGAAGAATATCCGCCGTAATTTACCAAAATTTTATCTATTGCCGCTACAACCAGCAAATTTATAAGTTCTTTATAGTTAGGACTCAGAACAAAAATATTTTGACTTGAATACCATTTATTTTTTCTTATTTGAGCATGAACAGCTCCAACCTGGCTGACGGAGATAGTTCCAGCGTCATTGGGCTGGACGTTTAATTTTTCTACAAACCCCTGCACGCCATAGTTATCTTTTGTTCTTCCCACAAATTCAAATCTGTTTGTTGATTTTCTTACAAATTTCATTTTGCCAGCGTCATAGCCTTTTGACGTAGATACATCAAACAAATCTCCAATCCTATATTCGCCCCACTGAACGTTTTTCAGCTTTTCGTTCAGTGAGGAACCTATTTTCCCAGGCGATTGTCCTCGCTCTCGTTTTTAAGCAAGTTTGACACTTCCCATGCCAGATAATCAGCTACGGTCTTTTTAAAATCCTCTAATGTTGGTCTTGTGTCTATTGGCGCTGTCTGATTCCAGTCTGAACCGTTTTCTGGATCAATATGTCCTTCGTAATATTCTTTTTCCGTAAAGATGTTTAGCTTGCTCTTTCCGAATCGCACAAGGTCTACTACTTCCTGGTATCTTTCTTTTGCCTTGTCGGTGTCTCTTAGATTTACGCTAGCCTTTTTCCTGTTAGTCCTTGTGTAGCCGTCATTTGAAAAGTCTATGAATTTAACGACTTCATCCTTTTGGTGTGCTTCTCCCGCCCTAAACACGTATATATTTGTCTGTACGCTTGATTTTCCAATGAATAAATCCATAGGCATTTTAATACTTGCAAGTAGTGTATTCTTTGCGAGAATCTTCTTATTGAGATCTTTTGCTTTTCCGCTACCTGCTGAATTTTGAATGATAATGGCTGCGTATCCTCTGTCCATCATGGAAAGCGCTTTTTCTACGAAAATCATTCCATTGCCCTCTGCTGAATAAGGCGGATTAAGCACAAAGGCGGTTGCTGGGAATTTTTCATCCGTTTTGCCAAATCCGTATTTGCCATCAAAATCAAGAAGTGAGTCTTTATTCAGGATGTTTGAGCTTCCATCTCCCATGAGTATCATGTTTAAGATTGCAAGCATATAGATATTTGACAACACCTCTAATCCCAGAAGTTGCTCTGCTTTTATTTTAAGTTGTTTTTGCTCCAGCTCTAATGGAGATGTTATTTTTGCTTTTGCGTCTATAATCATCTCGTTCATTGCGGCAACAAGTAGACCTGCGCTTCCTGTCGCAAAGTCCCAAACGTAGCTGTCTTTATCTACTCGAGCAAGTTTTACTAAAAGATTAGCGACATAAGATGGTGTTAGCACTACGTCATTTAGTTTATCTTGCGTAAAGCCAAGCCACGAGTACATTTCATTAAATAGCTTACCTGTAAAGTCTGTAGTTAATCCTATCTTATAATAAATACCCAAATCATCAACTATCTTTGAAAATATTCTCTTAAGCTGACTTTCTCCGTTTATCGGCTTATTAATATTTTCAGATAATAATGTGTTTTTTAGAGTCCTTACGATAAGGTCTTGTTTTGTCTTAGGCAAGTTTTTCTGTTTTAAGAACGCCTCTATCTTTCTAACGATGATATCTCCGTCTGTGTTTCCCTCTTCTGTAGATGATTTTAATTCGGATTTTTCAAGCGGTCTTACTTTGTCCGGTATTCCGAGTGTTGCCATAATTGAAGCTGAAACAAGATACACTCTGTCGTTTTCGCTAAACCCTTTTTCATTTGCATAGATGTCATTGTTAAGCTTTACGAGGCTTGCATTTATCTCTTTCTCTCTTTTGTCTTTGAGCGCTTCCAATTCTTCACTTGATAAAGAGAGTTCATTTACTTTTTTAATAAAATCATTAAAATTTTCTTTTCTCAAAAACGAAAGATCGCTGTATTTTCCTACTTCTTGTCCAATACCCAAGTTATCTTTGGACACATAATAAACACCTATGGAGTGTTCTATCTCGCCGTTGGCTTTTTTATATCCCGTAACACCAATAGCGATTACGTCAGTGTAGCTTGTGTAGTGAAGTACGGCATTTGCGTAGTGTACTGCGCCATTTACAGCATAGCTATTGATATTTTTGTAGTTGGGCTCATTTTTGCTTGTTCTGTTGTCTACTCTGCCATCTTCGTCAAGTCTAATCAGTTTATCTTTATAACCTTTGTACTCTATAAGTATTGGGTAGTGATTCAAAGCTTCATCTTGCAATAAAAGTTTAGCGTCTGGTCTGTTGCCGCCTGCGCCACCGCTCTTTGACTTATATTCGTCTAAAGCCTTATCTATTTCCTCATTGAGGCTTTCTTGCTCTAGCTTGTAATCTAATTTGTAACTTTTAAGCCAGCCGTTCACGAGGTCGGCAATTTTTGGTTCTATAGATTGTTGCTTAATCATTTTTACTCTCCTTTTCAATATTCTCTAGCTTTTCTATCCAAAACCACAAGGTGTTCAATGTGCGGCGTCCTCGGGAAGAAGTTGTAGCCTTGATGATGCACGATTTCATATTTTTCCTGAAGTAGGCTGACGTCTCGCGCTTGCGTGACAGGATTGCAACTCAGATAAATAATCCTAGGCGGCTCAGTTTCCAGCAGTCGATTAGTAACGTCCGTGTGAAGTCCAGCGCGCGGCGGATCAACGATGACAATTTGCTCACCCGTTATATATTCCAGAGATTTTTCGCTCGGTGCCAAAATCGCCTTGGCATTTGGTCGATTCAATTTGGCAATATTCCTCTGCATTTCCGCGACAGCATGTTCGTTAATTTCCACGAGCGTCACATCATCGCCCCCAATTGTCAGACCAATTGTCCCAACGCCAGAGTAAAGGTCGAGCGTCGGTAATTTTTCATTGCAATCGATCCACGCTTTCATATCGCTCAAGGCTTTTTCGTAAACGGGAATGTTGACTTGAAAAAATCCTTCGCAAGCGTAGTTGAAGGCGACGCCTAAAATCGTGTCGCTCAGTGTCGTTTCGCCGAATTTGTTCAAGCGTTCGGTGATTCTGCTGGCTGGGCTTTTGGGGTCGGAATAGATTATTTCGCCACCTTTGGCTGATAGCAATTTAGCTTCATCGTCGGAAATCAGGTTTTCTATCTTATCTTTTACGTACAATTGCCAGACGGCGTTTCCCTGTTGATCTGAGCGAATCAAGAGTGTTTTTAATTGGCGCGCGACAATCGGTTTTGTTCGTAAAAGGTCGCGGATTTTAATTGCCAATTTATTTATGCTCGGATGCGCCAAGCTGGTTCCGTTGACGACAACTTTTCCCTTGCCGCCACGCTTGAAAAATGCCAAGTCCAGAGTTTCCTTTTCGTCGTCGTCCGTTTTGTCGCCGAACCAACTGAACTCGACCTTATTGCGATAATTAAATTCTACGCCGTCAGAAAATACCTCGATTTTTTCAGGCAATGTGATGTTGTGAAGCAAAAAAGCCTCTTCGATTAGCGACGCTTTGTGTGATTGCTCGCTGGACATCGGCATTATTTGCCAAGGACTGGTGCTTAAATAACTGTTTTCATCCTTCGGCGTAATTCGCTCTGGACTTTTCTCGATAATTTCCGTCACTATTCCCTCGACGAAGTGTGATTTTTTCTTTGTCACGCGAATCGTTACAAGTTCTTTCGGCAGTCCTCCCCAGACGAACGCTTTGCGGCCGTCGTCAAGCGTTCCGATGGCTTGCCCGCCGCCAACGATTTTTTCCAATCTTAAAGTCTCAAAAATTTGTTTTCTCATTAGGTTATATTATATCAGGATGTGTGGATTTTTTCTGGCTGGCGTGCTATAATCGTCATTGTCCTGGCAATAGTGGGACGTCGCCAAGCGGTAAGGCACTGGGTTTTGGTCCCAGCATTCGCAGGTTCGAATCCTGCCGTCCCAGCCAAATTTGACAGACATAAATTATCGCTCTTTTGGGCGATTTTTGTTTTTAAGCAATCAAGCCGTTCTAATCTAATAGGTTCACAAATTCGTCAATAAACAGATCGGTTCTCTCAACTATCACTGTGGTAGTGTCGCCGGTTTCGCGGGCTATGTGGTTAGTGGTGACGGAAGCAACTGCGGCAGGTAGCCTTCACGTCACGGATAGTGCGATCACAAAAAGCGTAGTTTAAAACTATGTCTCGTCCCCGTTGTTACGTATATCGCGATGGGGACTCTTCAATTTATAGGATAAAATCCTTGTAACTTGTCAAAGTCGCCTGTGCAATAGGCTGACTAGTTTGATGTAGGTATTGCTTTACAAAGTAATACCCAAGTTTATACCCCGCCCAGCGCGGCAAAAACTCATCGCCGGTGAAAAATATTTTGGTATAATCGTAAACCTTGTCTTCAAAATTGCCTTGTAGTACGGCAATTATCTTATCAATTTCAGCTTGAGAAGTTTTCTGCATTTCTCTCAAGAAAAATTGTTGGTTTCGCCGTCCGAGTTTAATCATCGCTTTCTCTTCTAGCGCGACCGCCAATCCCTCCAAAATCATCCCATCAAACATAGTTTCGGCATATTCAGGCAGTTTTTCCCAACGCAGCGAATGCGACATTTCGTGGCAAATCGTTTCGAAAATAAAATCCTCGCTAACCCCGTGCTGGCTTTTATCAACAGAAATCATAATCAGGCGCGAATGAAGCGTTTTGCCAGCGATTCCGTCCTCGGCGATAGTTGGCAACATAAACGAAGGTGTAGTGATAATTACATCAACTTCGTAATCAAACTGCGCGAACTCGCTCGAAATAAAAGTCTCGGCTTGTTGCGCTGTATTTTTGAATATGGCAATTTCAGCATCGGTGAAAGTCTGGTTGGCGTTAGCGATGTGTAGGTGGAGTTTGCTCATGGTTTTACTATACTGCAATAACATAAGTATTACTATAAGGGCAACGCTATTTATTAAGAGCAATATTTAAATGGAAATAGCTAAAATCTCAGCAGCGACCTTCGGCAGGTCGGGATGCGGGCAACTAGCCGAGCAGGGCTTTGCCCTAATTTATTTTTCAATGCTGTGCCATAGTCTGGAAATAGGTTCGAATCCTGCCGTCCTAGCCAAGAGTGTCTTTTGATAAAACTACGGATTTGTCAAAGGACTTTTTAATTTGATGTTTATAGGAGCGCTATTTTCCTATTATTCTTAAAATAGCATCAACGCCCCCGTCACTTCCCGCTCCTTCTTTCCGAGTGATAAAGCCGCTTTCTGGCTCAGAAAACGCGACGGTGGATCCGACCGTAATAATCTTATTTCTCTCTTCCTGATCGTTTATTGTGTTGTAGACGGCGTATAAAGAGTTCAAGACATTGCTTCTATGTAAAGCGGACTGCTCTAGATGTTTTTCTGCAAAATAGTTTTTTCTAAGAAATAGCGGAATTTGAACATAGGCCATTATGACAGACGCTTTTACGGTTAGTATAATAACGTTTAATGTCCCTGTAGACTTAATATCATTAGATAACCAATCTCGGACAAATGGGAATTCCGCAATTTGAAAATGTAGGAGCGCAGCGATAATTATCATTAATATTATAATAGATCTAATTAGCCACATTAACCATCTTTTGGCATTTTTTTCGTGATCTTCCGATTGCTCCAAAAACTTTTTAGCATAGGCATTTAGAACCTCAGCACCAGACAGCGTGTCGGATACTTTTCTGATATTATCTATTTTTTCTTCGCTGTCTTCTAGCTTTTGTTCGAACTTTCTAATTTTTTGCGAGAAAATACTGATATTCCGTTTCTTATCCATTCTATACGCCATGAAGCCAGAATGAAAAATAAATAAAGGCTCTCTGTAGTAAGGATTACTCATCTCGCTGTTAATATTGCCGTTGTATCGAGCTGATGCTTCCTGAAGACTATCTAGTACTACACCGATATTTGTGTTATCGAGTGATTTAACATACTCTTCGTCTTCTAGTCCGTCCGCAATGTCGTTGCAGTATCTAGTTAAGGATTCATCCGTCTGATCTTTGGCGTAATTTCTTAGAGCCTTTGCTAGTTCGTTATATTTTGTCATACATAATATTATATAACGTAATATAAAAAGCTCCCACTCGCTAGTGAGAGCTAAACTGTCGTGGTGGACAATTTGGATTAGCTAATTTTAACGACTTGTAGCTGTCTGGTCATCAAGCCATTTTTCCAGGAAACAGTTTCGGATTTTTTGTGATTCAGTAGACTTTTTCCCAGTGGACTATCCACGGAAATTCGCCCGTCCAGAGGGTTTGCTTCCAGGCTGTGAACTAGCGTATAGCGGAAAATTTTTCCCTGTTGATCCACTAAATCCACGACTGAGCCGATAGCAATTTTCAATCGATCACGTTTCCTTGGCAGCGGTTTGGCGTGGCGCAAAATATCCTTCTTCATAAAGATTTTTGATTGGATATTTTCCAGTTGCGTAATTACATCGTTGCGGTGTAATTTGTCATCACGCGATTTGGCGCGTCCAATTTCTTTCAATTCCAACGTGAGCGCTTTCTCTGAAATCTCTAGTCCAGAAATTTCCTTCTGTAGTTCCTTAAATCCTTTTTTACTTAAAAATGTTGTACTCATACTTCCCCTTTCGGATCGGCAATTTTGCCAATCAACAATCCTATTACAACATCTAATTCTGAAAAATAGCTGAAAATTTACAGAATCGGCAAGGAAATTGTGAAAATGGTTGAGTTTTTCGAGGTGTTAACAGAGATTTGTCCGCCGAGCGCTTTTGTCAATTGTTCCGCTAACGGCAATCCTAATCCGTAGCCTTTCGTGCTTTGGTTGCCGCGGAAAAATCGCTCAAAGACGTGTGGCAGAGTTTGTTGTGAGATTGTGCCGTCATTGATGAAGTTGACGGTGATGTTTTGTTTCGATGGAGTAATGCAAATTTTTACCACAGAATTTTTCGGGCTATGCTTCAATGAATTGTCGAGTAAAATCGCGCACAATTCTCGCGTGGCGGTGTGATGAAGCGGAATATTTATGTGTTCTGGGCAATTCATTTTAACTCGCGCTTCGGCTTTTCGTTCGCGAACGAGTTCGGATATCAATTCCGTCAAGTTAAAACTTTTATCTTCCAGTGCCAACTTATTTTCTGTCCGCGACAGTTCCAGAAGCATCGCCGTAAGTTCAGTCAACTTATTTATTTCCTCCAAATTGCTTTCCAGAGTTTCTGTAAGTTCTGCCTTATTCGCCTTCTGATTTTTTAGCGCAAATTCAGTCTCTGCTTTCATAATTGCCAAAGGTGTTCGGAGCTGATGACTGGCATTGGCAACAAATCGCGATTGGGCTTTGTGAGCGGTTTCTATCGGTCGCAAAGTGATTTTCGCCAATAAATACGAACACCAACCGCCAGCGAGCAGAACGATAAGATTTATATAGCCCAAACTAATCAAAAGATTTCGAGTTGAATTATCTATTCTTTCCGACAAATTGATTGCAGGAAAATCACCCTTCCTTTGAATGATAATTTTATGAATTTGCGCATCAACTTCCGAGCGCGCCACCTGAAAAATAATACTACTAAACAGCAAACTGACGATCATTAAAATCATCAAATACCAGCCCGCCAACTTAATTGTTGCTGAAGTAAAAATTTTCATGATTCAATCCTATAACCGAAGCCGCGTACGGTTTTTATCAATTGCTTTTTGAATGGTTTGTCGATTTTTTGGCGCAGATTTTTTATGTACGCCTCGACATTATTCGGCAAAATATCGGCATCAAAATCCCAGACGTGATCAATCAGCGTTTCCTTGCTGAGAATCTGATTCGGGTGTTGCATTAAATATTCCAGAAGCGCATATTCTTTGCTTGTGAGGTCGATAATTTTTCCTGCGCGAGTCACAGTATGCTGTTGCTTGTCAATTCTCAAATCGTCAATTTGCAGAATGTCTGGCTGGCTAATCGGTGGACGACGAAGCAAGGCTCGCACGCGCGCCAACAATTCATCAATTGCAAAAGGCTTAGTCAAATAATCATCAGCGCCCACATCCAACCCAAGCGTTTTATCTTCGGTCGTGCTCAGTGCTGTAAGGAATAAAATAGGCATATTTTTCCCGTTCTCGCGCAGTTTTTTAACAATCTCCGTGCCCTCTAATCCCGGCAACATTCGATCAACGATCAACAAATCATACGGTTGACTATCCGCCAAATTAAAGCCCTCTTCTCCGTCGTACGCCGCATCAACCGCGTATTTCTCGCGCTTCAAAGATTCGGTTATTACCCTCGCAATTTTTCGTTCATCCTCAATAACCAACAGTCGCATATCTATATTATATCTTTTTTTTTCGTTAAGTGTTATAATTTTATTTAAAGAAAAGGAGGCATATGCCAGATAATAAAAAAATGGTTGAGATTCGTCATTTTAAGATGAGTTTCGGCGATAAAACTGTTATTAAAGATCTGAGTTTTGATGTTTTTCGCGGCGAAGTTTTTGGTTTTTTAGGAAGCAATGGTTCGGGAAAAACTACGACGTTGCGCGCACTGCTTGGACTATATCAGCCGACCGCGGGCGATTTATTGATAAACGGCAAGCCGTATTCGGTGGGAAGTCAGATTCGCCTCGGATATCTTCCTGAGGAACGCGGTTTGTATAAAAAAGAAAAAGTCTTAGACGTGATGCTTTACTTTGGTCAATTGAAGGGCTTGAGTCGTAAAGAAGCTAAGGATTTTTCTCTGAAGTTTTTGGAGCGTGTCAATTTGAGCGACAAGGCTAATACTCGACTCGACAAATTGTCTGGCGGACAGCAGCAGAAAATTCAGCTTGGCGTAACAATTATGGGCGATCCCGAACTGCTGATTATGGACGAGCCAGCCAAAGGCTTTGATCCGGTGAACCGTCGTTTGTTGATGAACATAATTGAGGAGCAGCGAAAAGCTGGCGCGACAATTATTTATGTTACGCACCAGATGGAGGAAGTTGAAAGATTGTGTGATCGCTTGATTTTATTGAAGGACGGTCAAGCGGCGGCATACGGCACATTGGAAGAAGTAAAAAGTCAATTTGGCGGCGCTTCAATGGACGATATTTTTGTTCAAGTTTACGGTGGCGAAGCGAAGGAGTTGAGCGATGAGTAAAATGCATAATTTGGGGACGGTTTTCAAATTTGAAACGCTTAGAACACTGAAAAAACCGACGTTTTGGTTGACGGCATTGGGTTTTCCTCTGTTGATTGGCGTGCTGTATGGCATTATGTTTTGGTCACAAAGCACGACTATTGAAGCGTCAAAAAATCTGGAAAAGCAAGAATTTTCGCTGGAAGTTACGGACGATTCGAAGTTGGTGAAGCCAGAATTACTGGCAGCAATTAAAGCCAAAACTGCCAAATCGAAAGAATCTGGAATTGACGACGTAAAAAATAATAAAGTTGACGCGTATGTTTATTTTCCAAAGGATTTGAGCAAGCAAAAGGTTGAAGTTTATGGTAAAGATGTTGGGTTATTCCAAAACGGAAAATACAGCGCGGTGGCACAGAGTTTATTGAGTCAATCGGTAGCAAGCGGCGTCAGCCCAGCACAAATTGTAATTTTACGCGACAAAGTCCAATTGTCATCAACCACATATCTAGACGGAAAAGAGCATGGCGGCATTAATGAGATGATCGTGCCGGGAATGTTTTTGGTTGTTTTGTTCATTCTCATCAGTATTTTTGGCAATCAAATGCTCATTAGCACCACCGAGGAAAAAGAAAATCGCACGGTGGAAATGCTGCTTACGACCGTTAAAACCGACACTTTGATTACGGGTAAAATTCTGTCTTTGATGGTGTTGGCTTTGATTCAGATTTTGGTAATTGTTTTGCCAGTTTTGGCGGGCTATTTGGCGTTTGGCTCAAAGTTGCAATTGCCTAATCTAGACTTGAGTACGCTCGTGTTTGATCCCGTGAGAATTGGTCTAGCGATCATAATTTTCTCCGCCAGCTTCACTCTATTTACGGGAATGTTGGTAACTTTGGGTGCGATGACGCCGACCGCCAAAGAAGCCAGCCAGTGGTTCGGAATTGTGATGATGCTATTTATTGGTCCATTTTACGGAATCACGGCGTTCGTTTCCTTCCCTGACTATTTCTTCGTTAAGTTCTTGTCGCTATTTCCATTCACCGCGCCGATTCCATTGTTATTACGAAACGCAATAGGCAATTTGCCGATTTGGGAAGCTTTGCTCGGTACGGCAATTTTGGTCGCTACAGCGGTGTTCGTTATGTGGCTATCGGTGCGCGTTTTCCGTTACGGCGCGATGTCTTATGATAGTAAATTATCTCTGTCGGCGTTGCGGACACGCCGAAAAGCTGGTAAAGTTTAATTATGAAAGTACGTATAGAGATAGACACGAAAACATTTGTGCGATTTTGGCTGGTCGTGATGGGCTTTGGTCTGGCTGGTTTGGCAATTTATTCCGCGAAGGATGCGCTGGTTTTATTGGGGATTTCCCTGTTTTTGGCGTTGGCGTTGAATCGTCCAGTTGCAGCAATTGCTAAAAAACTTCCTGGAAAAAGCCGATTAGGCGGCACGGCGCTGGCATATACGACGCTGGTTTTGCTTTTGGGCTGTGTAATCTGGTTTGTTATTCCGCCAATTGTCCAGCAATCTGCCAAATTCGTCGAGAGCATTCCGAGTATAATCGACCAAGCCAGCTCACAGTGGCGTGGCGTTAATGATTTTATTGATAAGAATAATTTGCGCCCACAGGTCGATTCGATGATGGAAAACATTAAACAGCAATCTTCGTCTTGGGCGACGAGCGTTGGCACGAATCTGTTGTCCAGCGTTGGTTCTTTGGCGTCATTCTTAGGATCGTTATTCTTGGTGTTGGTGCTGTCATTCCTGATGCTCCTTGAGGGTCCAACTTGGGTGAAGCGTTTGTGGGGACTATACAACGACGAAGAAAAGATGGAGCGTCATAAGAAGCTGGTCGGTCGTATGTATAACGTGATTACGGGATATGTTTCTGGGCAATTGACAGTTTCTGGAATCGATGCGATATTATCAGGCTTCGTGGTGTTTGTGCTGAGCTTGACGTTCCCTGTCATAAATTCCAATTTGGCAATGCTCACCGTTATGGCGACGTTTGTGTTGACGCTAATTCCGATGTTTGGCGCAACAATTGCTGGCGCGTTGATATCGCTACTGCTGTTCTTCAATAATATGACAGCGGGCGTTATTTACGCGATTTATTTCGTGATTTATCAACAGATTGAGAATAACTTTGTTTCTCCGTCCATCCAATCAAAGAAGGTTGAGCTGTCGGCTCTGACTGTCTTGGTTGCGGTGACAATTGGTTTATATGTCGGCGGCCTATTGGGCGGCTTGGTTGCTATTCCAGCCGCTGGCGTCGTGAAAGTTTTGCTGGACAATTACTTGGAGCAAGCCAAGTCTAACCGCGTCGAAAACGAAAAGCCGCTTAATAAATTAGTTAAGAAATTGAAAAACGAAGATTAATTAGCACGAAATAAAAATATAGCCCGTTGAATCCAGCGGGCTATTTCCATGTCCAAACGCTGCCACTTGGCGTATCACGAACAGCAACGCCGGCCTGAAGAAGTTCATCGCGAATTCTGTCGGATTCTTCCCAATTTTTCTCTGCGCGTGCTTGACGTCGCTGGATAATCAGCCTCTTCAAATCGTCAGTAATATCGGGCGTAGACTCAGCCAAATCTAGCCCTAAAATCTCGTCGATCTCATCAATAAACTGTACTAAACTCTGTCGATGAATTTTATCAAGCGGCGTATGATCCAACTTTGAAAATACTTCATCAATTAACGCCAGTGCGCCTGGAGTATCCAAATCATCGTTCAATTTCTCGACCAACGCCTGGCGTCCCGCTAATAACGAAACCGAATCGTCCTGCTCGTCCTTATCATCGTCATCTTCCAGCGTGTCATGAGTCTGATGCCTCAGAACCGCGTAATCCCGCCAATGGTTCAGCCGCGCCTGCGCTGCTTCCAGAATTTCCCAGGTAAAATTGCCCTCCGTCTGATAATGCTTACTGAGAATCGCCAACTTAAACGCCATCGGACTAAACCCTCGCGAAATAATATCGTCCAGCGTAATAATATTCCCCAGAGATTTGCTCATCTTTCGGCCGTCGACTTTTATGTGATTATTGTGTAGCCAAATCTGAGAAAATTGTTTTCCAGTCAAACTTTCGCTCTGGGCAATTTCATTCGTGTGATGAACTGGAATATGATCAATCCCGCCAGCGTGAATATCGATGGAATCGCCGAGCGTTTCACGAGCAATTGTCGAGCATTCCAGATGCCAGCCAGGAAAGCCAATCCCCCACTGACTATCCCATTCCATATCGCGCTTGGCGTCTTTTGGCGAAAACTTCCAGACGGCGAAGTCAGTAATATTGCGCTTTCCCTCAACGCTCACTCTGGCGCCAGCTTCCAGGCCCGCCACGTCCAGCCGCGCCAATTTTCCGTAATCCTTCAAAAGCGACGTATCAAAATACATGCCGTCGCCGTCGATTTTATATAAAAATCCTTTTTCATCCAGTCCTTTTGCGAAGTCAATCTGTTGCTGAATATAATCCGTCGCCCGCACCAAATAGTCAGGTTTTATCAATTTCAGCACGTCGTAAGCCTCGTGATTGGCTATGGAAATATATCTTTCTGCCACATTCCAGGCAGTCTTCCCCTCGCGGCGCGCACCTTTTTCCATTTTGTCCTCGCCGTTATCGTCATCACTTGTCAAATGTCCAACGTCGGTGATGTTTTGCGTTCGAATAACGGGAATATCTTGCCAGCGCAGCAATCGTACCAACACATCCCAGTAAATATAGCCAACCCAGTTGCCAATGTGCGGCTGCGAATACACCGTTAGACCACAGGTGTAAAACTTGACCGTTTCTCTGTCAAGTGGCGTCAGTTCATCTTTCCGTCTAGTGAGCGTGTTATAGAGTTTTATCATTAGTTCTATTGTACGGCACTCTGGTTAGTTTTTCAAAATTGACATAAAAAACAGCCCCAGTTGGGACTTAATAATTTCCAATGAATAGTGACAAGTAGCCTTTATAAAAAAGAACAACTTGTCGCTATTGTGTGTACTAGTAGATAGCCCTCAGTTGGCGTTTTTTGCCATTCTTAGGAGGGAGTTTGTGAGTAGCATCTCATAGTTGATGCTATCGAGCGCATAGCACGATATAGGGTTAGTGTACACAATGAGACGAAGAGGAACTATGCTGAGGCGGCATTCCTTTTCCGCTAGCTTAATCTCAGCGTCGGTAATGAGCGAAGGAAGTTTCATAGTGATGTCTTTGCCTAACCTATCTGCTGCTGCATACAAGCTACTTGGGGAAGCCCACTTCTGTACCTCTGGACAGTGCCGATAGGCTGCAATAGTGAACACGCATCTCTCGATGCGGTTTAGTATTTCTAGCAGACTATCGGTCTGACCGTAGGCGTCCCTAAAATCTTTAACTAACTTCTCCCGGCCAAGACAAATGTCCTCAAATAGCTTCCAATCGAGTTTACTTACTTGGACCGTAATAGGCTTAACGATCGGCTCCTCGAGTTGGCTGTCAAAGATAAGGAGTTCTCCTCTGCACTTACCCGTTCGAGCATCGATGAGTTCCATCGTTCTCCCTCTCTTCTCATCCTCGCGGGTGCGCGATAGTATATTGTTCTTTAATATACGAGATGAGATTTCATTCCTCTTTCCATTTTTCTAAAAAAGTAATAAAACCTCACCTCGTGTATTTTGGCTGCTTGTCAAAGTACGCTTTCGGACAAAACATTTGTTCCGTCAACAAAAGCTAATATATATCACTAATAGAATAAAATGTCAATAGATTTTGTCAAAAATGTGGTATAATATTTTTTCTCAACTCTGTTACGGTTGTAAAAGATTTTTCTACTATTTGTAAGAATCGCTAAATAAATTACTAATCCAGCCTCTGCTTCGCCGCCAGATCAGACCTCATACTTGACGAAATAAGATATTTAATATGTAATAAGAAGTATGAGAGAAATAATGCAGGCGCCTCAGCCAATACTCAGCTACGATAAGCCCATTGAGCTAGACTATTTGGAGCGTATGAAAGATAGATTGATAGGTGCTTTAGAGGAGCCTGAGATAATTGATACGCTGGGGGCTCTAGCCTTAAGGCTATGTGGTACGGCTCAAATGTTGGAGCCTATGGAATATGTTGAAGGCGAAGAGTTGGGCGATAGTCATCCTGATTTAGACTGGACAGATAAAAATATAATACCGCTTATCTGTAGTAATAAGTTTGTTGTTTCTGGAAGGCAGATATCTCCTATGCCAGTGCAGAAAGATAGAATAGAAAAAACTCTTGTCGGAGACATGCGTGTTTTTTTAGATGATATGTATCGTTATTTAGAGGAGGATTACCCGCCCACAAAAATAGAAAGAACAGATGCTGGTGTTGACGGTTTTTGTTATACTAGTATTTGCAAAATGGAAGACGCCTGGACAAGCTCTTATGTGCGTCTTCGCCCTGTTATTAGTGTGGCTCAGAGTGGACTGATATGTGTTGATACTGCCACGTTGGGTCACGAAACGTCTCATGCGTATGATCGTATTGTTAATCCAGTTTCGGAAATAAACCCTACTGAATCCAATCAAATAAAACTTCGTTCTGAATTGCAAGCTTATGCCGTGGGTAAAGTGATTCAGGATTATCTTGCATATAATGATGGAATAGAATTTAGTCACCCTGATGTGCAAGATCGAGTAGAAGAGATACGAAGAAAAGTTAACGGTCCTCTACGGTCTGAGGGCGCATTTGATGTGAATGATGATTTGATAGAGCAACTAGATAGAGCAGGCCTGAGAGGTATATATTGATAGCGTAGTGGGTCAATATTCTGTTTGCAGAGCCTGATCCGTCGCTGTAACTAATTCCCTTACGATTTCGTCATAGTTTTCATATACGCGGAATCCTGCCGCGTACGGATGGCCGCCGCCGCCAAAATATCCAGCTACGGTGTCAGCGATTGGTAAATTACCTCGTAAGCGCGCAGTTAATTTGCCGTCAGGGTAAGTTTTAATAACACAACTAAGCGCCACGCCTTCAACCAGCCGCAATTCATCACCAATCAACGCACCAGGATTATAAGCGTCGCTGTAGGCTTGGATTTCCTCAAATGGCACATGCACCAGTGCCAATTGTCCGTCTAATAAATATTCGATTCGCTCGATCAATTTTCCCTTGTACGTCAAAATTTCTGGCGATTTTTTCATAAATTCGCGTCGTCGTTCTTCAATTTCTGCGTTGGAAGCGCCCAGTTCTGTAAGTTCTCCCGCCGTATGGAAAGTCTGAGCCGTGGTGTTTTGCGTAGTAAGCCCCAGGCTATCGCTCATAATAGCTATCAATAAATCTTCGGCCGCCTGAGGATTTATCTTCCAGTCAGAATGCTTGAATAGTTTATATAGCAATTCCCCGGTCGCCACGACGGTTTTTGATAACATAATATGGTCAAAGCTGAGCGTCGATTCGGCTGTGTGATGATCGATAACCAGAGTCGGGTGCGTTTCTAAGAAATGTCGTGCGCCGGGAGTTTCTAATACCTTGCTAAGAAGGACGTCCGCGCTTGTGTCAACAATTATTGCAGCGTCAGCTTGAAATGGAAAATCATTCTGTACCCTATCCCAGCCGCGAATATAATGTAGGTATTTTGGAATATCTACAGGGCAATATAAAGTGACAGTCTTCCCTAGGTCATTTAATACTTCTTCTAGCGCCAAGCTTGAGCCTAGGCTGTCGCCGTCGGGGTTTTCGGCTTGAATAATAACTATATTGTTTGCGGATTGGATAAATTGTTGAGCTGTATCTAGCATATTATTTATTATAACAAATGATTTTTACTCTAATATAATATATATTGTTTTTAATTACATAAGTGGTATAATATGTGATGGACTATTAAAAATACTGCGCAATCGAAAAAAACATAAACATTTTTATAAATTATTATTGACAAAATATAAAGATTGTGCTAGTATGAGGACATAAAGCCTGAAGATAGGGCTGGAAAGAGGAGTTTTTATGAACAAATTTAAGAAAATCGGCATCGCTATCTCTCTGGGATTCGCTATGCTCGGTGGAATCTGGTTGGCATCACCTTCACAGGCTGCCGGCTGTAACAAATTTAACGTTGTATACTGTGGTACGCATTCTATGTCAGAATTGCAAACAGCATACAGCCGTACAGAAATTAAAGAACTATATAAAGAATGGTACATTACCAGTACTATGATCCAAGGTGGATCAAACATGCGTGAGGGTGTAGTTGACGCAAACGGTAACATTACTGTTGACGGTCGTGTCGTGGCTACAAACTCTATAACCGTACAGTCTAAGGCTGGTACTCGTCAGCCACAGCCACAGCGTAGCTACAAGACTTCAAACGGATACACTTACTACCAATATCCAACTGGTCAAAGCTTCGTTGACGGCCCTAAGAGTTACAAAATGTATGCATGGTTTGACAACGACGGTAAGTTTATCACTGGTGTGATTAAAGACTGTGGTAACCCAGTTTGGGGTACTCCAACAACACCTCCTGCAAAACCTGCATTAACATGTGACGCATTGCAAGTTCTAAAAATTGAAGACAACACCTACAAGTTTGTTGTAAACGCAACCGCTAAGAACGGTGCAAGCATCACCAGCTACACATACAACTTTGGTGACGGTACAACTAAGACTATTAACTCATCTACAATTGAACACACTTACACAAAGTACGGCAACTTCAAGGTTACTGTAATCGTAAATGGTAAAGAAAACGGCGAAGTCAAGAAACAAAGTCCAAACTGTGAAAAGACTATCGTAATCGAACCTGAAACAAAACTTCAAGTTTGTGACCTTAAGACTAAGAAATATGTAGAGATTAAGAAGTCAGAATTTGATAAAAGTAAGTACTCAACAAATCCAAACGATTGTAAAGAAGCACCTGCTAAGATCACAATCTGTGTAATCGATAAAAAAGAGCTTCGTGAAATCAAGAAGGAAGAATACAACGAGTCAAAGCACACAACTGACTTGAGCAAGTGTAAGGAAGTTCCTACTACACCTACTACCCCTACACCAAACACTCCTTCAACACCAACACCTAGCCCAGAATTGCCAAAGACTGGTGCAAGTGACGCGATCATGTCAGCACTAGGCCTAGGTGGACTAACTACAGCTACTATCGCTTACATCGCTAGCCGCCGCCAAATGTAATAAGCTAAGCTAGCAACGAAATACCCGCCGATATGGCGGGGGGTTTTTTT
>CALGXX010000013.1 GCA_937935245.1 uncultured Candidatus Saccharibacteria bacterium
ACGACAGGGGTTATTCTTTATTCCGTTGATCTTTATTCTCCCATCTCTCTTTGGTTTGAAGGGCGTTGAGATATGTCAGGCTGTAAGTGATGTATTCTCTTTCTCGCTTACAGTTCCTATTATTATTTATACTTTCCGTGAGTTTACACGTGAAGCAGAAGCACGAAAGGCAAAGAAATGAGAACGATTTATATAAAGAATATGGTCTGTGACCGTTGTAAAATGGTTGTTGAGCAGGTTTTACAACGTATAGGATTGCATCCAACAAAAGTAGATTTAGGCGAAGCTATCATAGAAGCAGAGCCCTCTACAGAGCAACTTGCACAGCTTCGTACATCCCTTGAAGAATTAGGATTTGAACTTCTTGACGATCATAGGCAGCAGACGATTGACCGTATTAAGGCTGCGTTGGTAAAGCTTGTTCATTATCAAGATAATCAGTCTGCAACGAATCTCAGCAATTATCTCTCTACAGAACTCCGCCAGGATTACAGTGCATTGTCCAAACTCTTCTCTGAAGTAGAGGGAAAGACGATTGAACGTTATTATATGGAGCTGCGTATAGAGCGTGTAAAAGAGCTTATCCGATATGATGAACTCACACTTACGCAGATAGCTCTTCGTATGAATTATTCTTCAGTGGCGTATCTGTCTAATCAGTTTAAGGCTATTACGGGAATGACACCTTCTGAATTTAAAGGCTTAAAGCAAAATCTACGTAAGCCATTGGATGTTCTTTAATCTGTTAGAATGTATCTTAGACTGTCTATGAAATAGTTTAACAGAAAATGAAGGCTATGAGTTTTATAAACAGGAGATAATCCCTTATTTTTGCTTTTATATCTATCAGAGAATCAGGTGATTATAAACCGTAAAGTAAAAGGTGCCCTTTTGCATTCCAAAAGAGCACCTTTTACATGTCAAAAGATGCTCTTTTGCTTCCTAAAAGGGCGTCTTTTAGAATGCAAAAGAGCATCTCTTGTCTCCGTATTCTGAATTAATTTTACACGTTATAGTATCTTTAATTCTCAGAAGACAGTATCTTGGCAGAATTAGTATTCTATCTTATCTGTTTTCGTGTTCCATAGTTTGAAGGCTTCAAGCGCCTCGTTGCGCAGTAAAATCTCTGATGGTTTCTTGCGGTATTGTGGTTCAACCTCAATCTCCTTATATATAAAATCATCATCAAATCCTATGGCTGCAGCATCTTTTCGGTCATTGGCATAATAGATTTTATCAAGATGTGCCCAGTAAATGGCTCCTAAGCACATTGGGCATGGTTCACATGAGGTGTATATTTCACATCCTGTGAGGTCAAAAGTTCCCAACTTTCGGCACGCATTGCGGATGGCTGAAACCTCTGCATGGGCTGTAGGGTCATTGTCAACAGTCACGTTATTGCTGGCTTCAGCAATGATTTCACCATTGCGTACGATGACTGCCCCGAATGGACCGCCACCTTTTTTAACGCTATTGACAGATAGTTCAATAGCCTTTCGCATAAATTCTTCTTTGGTCATTTTGCTGATTTGGAGTTTATTGTCCAGACTCTTCTTTTATCAATTGTGGATAAATGTCGTTGAAAGTCTTACGTAGTTCTTGTTCGTTATCAATCGTCTTGCGGATAGTCTCAAGGTTCTTTGCATTTGGTGAACCTGGAATCCATAGCTTTAAGTATCCTGTTCGGCTATATTTCTCTTTCATGTGATCTCTGAAACGTTTCCACATTTGTTCTTCATTCATCTCTGGATAATTCTCTATACCAAAGAGAATGGCACGTGAAAAAACAACGTTAGGGTCAAGATCACGGTCGGCTTCTGCAACGATCTTACCATATATGCTCCGTGGAGCACGGGAACTGCTTGCTCGATGGTCCTCAACAGCTTCCTTCATAATCTTTATCTGTTCTGCCGAAAACCATTTCTTTAATCGGGCATCAGCAGTAAGTATCTTTCCACTGGTAATATGGTGAATGGCACGAGGTCCCTCCATACCCAGATCATGGTATGCTGCAATGACGTATACCATATTGACATCAGCTCCAGTAACAGCTGCTAAAGCAAGTGAATTCTTAATTACCCGTTGAACATGAGATAGCCCGTGACTCTTCCCAAAAGCATTGTATCGAGGTAGAATCTGCTGCTCAACAAAGTTCATTATTTCAAGATTGGGTTGTTGCATAAGCGTGTTTCAAAAAGAATTTTGAATGAGAGTCGTTGTTAGTGGTTGCCTTACTTACAAGAAGAGAATGGCCGCAGACGTTGTAATACCATAAATAAGTATGTTGCGTGCAGTCTTTGCTAAGACGATATTCAGGTCTTTTCCTTGGTTAATTCTTACCATAAAGTTCGCCGTCCTCTTATGTAATAGGATGTAAGGGGTATAGAATAAGATAAATAAAAGTGTAAATAACAGATTATTGTTACTAAAGAAAAGGGCGTAGAACATTAGGAAATATGCGAAGATCCCTAATGCGGAATAAAATTTTTCTGCCCTTTTAGTACCTAAACGGACTATGAGTGTTATCTTTCCGTCCCTTTTATCGTTGTCTCTGTCTCTATAGTTGTTGACTACAAGGAGTGTGTCGATAACCAATCCGCAGGCTATACCTGTAATGAAAACTTTAAGTTGGAAAGCCTGTATATGAGCAGGTAGGATGACGTATGTTGTGAAGACAACTGGGACAATACCAAAAAAGACAAGTACCAGGAGGTCGCCTAAACCAAGATAGGAGAAGTATGTTGTATAAAGAAAGGCGAATAGAACGCAGACAGCACCCACAATGATCATTTCCCACCCACCATATATAATAAGTGGTAAGCCTATGAAGCATGCTAAAAGCGATGTGATGATGAGGCCTATGCGCATGGCTGGGAGAGTTATCCACCCTTCTGAGCATGCTCGTTTAGGCCCTAATCGGGTGGAACGATCGTCATTTCCTTTCACACAATCAAAGTAATCATTGATGAGATTGGAATCGATCTGCATCAAAAAAGCGAAAAGAAAACAGAGAATAGCAGGAAGAATACGGAAATTTGCAGCACCTCCAATCTTCCATGCCCATGTCGTTCCAATCATGACAGGTACCATTGCACCTGTGAGAGTCTTAGGGCGTGCAGCAAGAATCCATGTATTTAAGCTATTCGTCTTTATATAATCATTCTCAGATACCATTCTTTCGATGCCTATAATAGTAAGAATATAGATGTTTAATTAAAGAAGTTCCAGCTGATACCAAATCTTAATATACGTTGATTCAGTGGGTAGTGAGGGGTGAAGAAGTAATTTCCTCCGTCGCTACTATTTACATGTGAGAACATGACAAAGAAGCGAGTGTGTTGTAAACGGAAGTTGGCGTAGGCGTCAAGGACAGGATAATTGCCTATCTTCGTACGGCTTGCAGCAGTCTCCTGGATACCAAAAGCACCAATACCAGGTATGTATTCTGGTGCATAATAGCTTGTGAAATATCGCATATCAACACCGAAATCACAGTGTAATACCCTTGCTATGCGGAATCTTATGAATAGATTGCTGTACGCATTGAAGGTTGGTACTGGAAGAATATCATCTTTACTTGACTTCTGTAAGGTTAGAACATTTTCCCAATTGAATATTCCAAACCTTAAATTCTGCTGTAATTGCAGTGTAAGAAGGCTAATTGGACTTCCTGATTGTCTGACGTTCAGCTGATTGTGTTGTACGAGGTAGTTGTCACCACTAAGTGTTCTGTCATTCTGTATACCAAAGTAGGTGTAGTTCTTTAGTACATCATATCCTACTCTCAGCTTCGTATGAGTCCTTTCCAAAGATAGTTCTCCGAGCACACGGGAATGTATTTGCTGGTCAAGGTTGTTATCCCACCAGTAATGTTTGCCATGGAATTGATTCATATAAAAGGATGCTGCAGAACGGTGTAGGAAGGCAGTCGCAGCCAGTTTAACCGTGTCTCCGAATAGCGGGAAGTTGATATCTGCATGTCCATCAACGTGGAACTGTCCCGAACGAGTTCCTACTAACCACGCTTCTGCTGAAACATCATAGTGCAAAGTCTTACCTTGTGACTTTAATAGTTGCCCTCCAATGGAGAGATCATGCTGATTCCATTTCTCTTCTCTACCAAGGAATGCAACTGTTGAGCCTGTTGGAGTTTGCATTGATGGTAGTTCATAATGGCGTAACTCGTAAGAAACAAAGGCTTTCAATCCTGCTTTTGCCCATTTGTTGAACCCTTCCAGCAGTGCAATGGCAAAGGTATTTTTAAGGGACCAGTGTTTCGTACGATCGTAAATGGAATCATTTGCTGCAGTACCATAGTTGAAATAGTTCTGAGCATAGAAGTCTGTAGGAGTATTGTAAGCCTGATAGATACGGCGATAATTGTCGAAACGAAGTGTATGGATGAAACTTGTGACGGGGACATATTCGTCTTTCATCCATTGTGTAGTAGAATCCTTGACTGTACCTGACTTCTTATTGTCTGCCACAGAGGTTGAATCATCAAGGTTGACAATGGTCCGTTCGTTCTTGTTTATACTATCTGTACTCTCCTTTTTTGCTTGAGAAGCATCGCCAGCTATCACTGCATTGTCAGGACGTCCAGCAGATCTTTCTTCTTTGTCGTATGCTTCTTCATCGAATTTCTCTCCTTGTGCCTTTGCACGCTGTCGTGCTTTAGCTTTCTCTTGCTTCTCTTCTTGTGCCTTGTGTGACTTGAGTGCAAACTGTTTAGCCTTAATTTCTTCCTCTGTCATAGGGACTTTACGGAAGAAACCAAGGCTATAACGATGGTTGAAAAAGATGTGTTGATTATCGTTTCTATTCCAGTTTTGTTGTAATATGGTGGGTATCTCAGACTCACTATATGAATCATTGAACGCTTCTGGGTGTGTGATATATGCATCATTGGCTATACCTCCGTTCTCTGTCACCTTCTGATGATTGAAAGAAAGGAGCAAGTGGGCTTGGTAACGTTCGCCTAAATAACTTCCCCACATACTATAATTGAAGTGAGAAGTACTTTGGTTACTGTAGTAGCCACGTCCGTAAAGGTAATCAAACTTAAAACCAAAGCCCCATTCTTTACCAGCATTTACAGCAAAGATTGCCTTGAAGTGATCTTCTCCATCTGTCCTATTTCCCGCTGTATTATAATCAAGAATAGTAATAGGGGAGAGCGTTGAGGTGAATTTAAAGTCACCTGGTTGTACAATAAACATATCATAAGGGTCGAGGAAGAAGAATTCTGACGGACTCTTACGGTCTATGAATATTCTGTTTTGGCGTGGTGAGCCAAGATTTCCCAATGAGTTATATTCTCCACGAACCCCTGTATTAAAGACAGTGTTCATGAACATATATGATAATGTGTCGAGGACAGCTGGCTTACGGTCGCCGAAACGCTCGTCAATAGTCCATACTTTTATACCGCGTGGAATCTCCTTGTGCTGACTTTGGATAGAGTCTGAACGTCCTAAATTACGGTTTTCTTTGTAGCCATCAGCAGTGAAAGTACCGTCATCTACGGGGCGGAGGTTATTATTCTGTGCAATTGCAGCACTTGCTGTTGCGAATAAAAGAATTAGGGATAATACAGATTTCTTCATTAACGGATAAAACGAAGTATACATTCGATAATCTTAAATACCATTGCAACAAGGATAATGATCGTACCTGTTGTGGTTAAGTCGGCAAGAAAGTAGACAATAACGCCTATGACAGCTCCAAACATAAAGATGATGTTGAGCCATTGGCGTATATATAAGAATCTGTCCTTGCGTTCTTGTCTGTGCATACGGTGGTCGGGACGACGTACCGTACTGTTCTGATTTTCCATCTTGTAGTTTTTTTATTTATCTTTCTCTCTGGCTGGAGAGGGGTTATTCTTTTCTTTTAATTTGCTTGTTTCATTGCTTGAGCAAAGCCTGAGAATATGCTGTCTTTTCTGTCTATAGTAGCTTTACGGAACTTTCCTGATACGGGAAGTAAGCGAGTATGCTTTTTATTAAGTGCATATTTATCTGTGATCCAGTTCTCTGCAGTATAAGGAGTTATGTTTCCTTGTACATCATAGTTATAGTTCAATCGACTCATGGTGAGGGTTGCATGACCTTCATAGCAGGTTGCTTGTAAGAGATAATTGAACTGTGTAAAATCTAAAGAAAGGAAACCTGATGAGAATATAAGCCTCTCGCGCATAGTTGCTACAATGCTATTCTCTGCTTTATTTACCAAGGCTACCTTACTACCTTCTATTTGATTCTTTCCTTTTGTTAGTTCTGTAAGGAAGGCCAATGCTCTATCATAGAGTTCTGTAGCGCTTACTCCTGGAACACTTACATCCTCAGTCCATAGTACTTGCCCGTTTATCTCAGGGACAGCACCATTCTCTATATAATATTGTTTATTGTCATTACTAACTGTTTTGTTGGTTTTAGCAGCTATTGTTGTTGGTGTTTCTGGAACGACCCATGCTGCATTAGAGCTGTCCGTAGATGATGTTGGGGCAGTGGAAGGGGCCGTTTTAGTACTCTTACTCTTGTTGGTATCTTCAGCAATGCGGGCTGCTTCACGCTGTAACTTTTCTGTTTCAGCTTTGGTTTCCTCTATTTTTTTCTGTAAGTCTGTAGCCTTAGCCTTTGCTTCAGCCTCTGCTTTCGCTTTTTCAGCATTTGCTTTTGCTTGTTCTAGGGCAGCCTTTGCCTGTTCTAATTGTCGTTGAGCTTGTTCTAATTGTTGTTCTGGAGTTAGTGTATTTTGTGCCATAACCATTGTAGGAAGGCACAGTAGTAAGGATACCAAAGCTTTCTTCATAATCTTAAAACTTTTATTAAGTGTCAATATTAATAAGCAAAGATAAGTAAATATGTTTATATTTGTAGTACGTATAGTTACTTTTAACGTTTTCTTTGTTGTTCTGTCTCATTTTGTTTCGCTTCCAATTCTTTCTGTAAGCGAATGATTTCATCTCGGTATTGTGCAGCTTGAAGGAAGTCAAGGTCTTTAGCTGCTTGTTTCATGAGGGTGGTTGTATTGGCAATACTCTTTTCTAATTGTTCCTTACTCATGTGCATTATGATAGGATCAGCAGCAAAAAGCATTGTGTTGTCAGGCTCTGCATAGGCTCCTTTGATACCTTGTGAAATAGAAACAGACTGTGATGTTGTTGTATTATCTCCACCTGTCGGCAACGTTCCTTTGATTGCTTTAACGATTTGTTTAGGTGTAATATGATGATCTTCGTTGTATTTCAGCTGCTTTGTACGCCGTCTCATGGTTTCATCAATGGTCTTTTGCATGCTTTCCGTAATGGTGTCAGCATACATAATTACTTTTCCATTGACATTTCTGGCAGCGCGTCCAGCTGTTTGGGTAAGACTCCTATGGCTGCGAAGGAAGCCTTCTTTGTCGGCATCAAGTATAGCTACGAGTGAAACCTCAGGTAAATCAAGTCCTTCACGTAGAAGATTGACTCCCACAAGGACATCGTAAATACCAGCACGTAGGTCATTGATTATTTTGATTCGGTCTAATCCGGCAACGTCACTATGGATATAAGCTGTGCGAATATCATGATTTAGCAAGTATTCGGTAAGCTCTTCAGCCATTCGTTTCGTTAGTGTTGTTACCAGAACTCGCTCTTCTTTCTCAGCACGGATGACTATTTCATTCATCAGATCATCTATTTGGTTCTCTGATGGGCGCACTTCTATTTCTGGATCTAGTAGACCTGTTGGGCGGATTAGCTGTTCGACAACTACTCCTTCTGCTTCTTGTAACTCGTAATCAGCAGGTGTTGCTGATACATAGATAATCTGATGGATCAAACTGTGGAACTCTTCAAAGCGTAGAGGACGGTTGTCAAAGGCTGCAGGAAGACGGAAACCATACTCTACAAGGTTGGTCTTTCGGGCACGGTCACCACCATACATGGCCGAGATTTGTGGTACACTGACATGGCTTTCATCAATTACCATTAGGTAATCTTCAGGAAAGAAGTCTAGCAAACAGTAAGGACGTTGACCTGCTTGTCTCCCATCAAAATAGCGTGAATAGTTTTCTATACCTGAGCAGTGCCCAAGTTCTTTTATCATTTCTATGTCATACTCTACACGTTCCTTTATGCGCTGAGCTTTGATGTTATCACCAATTTCGGTGAAAAAGTCTACTTGTTTCACAAGATCATCCTGAATCTGTCGGATAGCTCCTTCTGTTTGTTCCTTTGATGTTACGAACAAATTGGCAGGGTAGATTTCATATTCGTCAAAGGTTGCTATGCGGTGGAAGGCAACAGAGTCTACTTCTTCAATACTATCAATCTCGTCATCCCACCAAGTGATACGAAGAACGTTGTCACTATAAGCCATGGCAATGTCAAGAGTATCCCCTTTTACGCGAAAATTACCACGTTGTAATTCTATATCATTACGTATGTATAAGGCATCAACTAAACGGCGTAAGAAATCATTACGATCTATCTTTTGATCTTTTCGGATGTGTATGACATTCTCCTTCATGGCAACAGGTGCCCCCATACCGTATATACAAGAGACGGAAGAAACGACGATAACGTCCTTCCTTCCTGATAATAAGGATGATACGGCAGATAGTCTAAGCTTATCAATCTCGTCATTGATAGCTAAATCTTTCTCTATGTAGGTGTCTGTCGTAGGCATGTATGCCTCGGGCTGGTAATAATCATAATATGAGACATAATATTCTACAGCATTGTTAGGAAAGAATCCTTTCATTTCTTCATATAACTGTGCTGCCAGAGTCTTGTTATGCGAAAGTATGAGTGTTGGCTTATTCACGTTGGCAATGACATTTGCAATAGTGAATGTCTTGCCTGAACCCGTTACACCCAATAAAACTTGACTCTTATCTCCATGTTCCAGCCCTTCTGTAAGTTCTTTTATGGCTTCAGGTTGGTCTCCTGTCGGCTTATATTTTGATGTTAATTGGAAATCCATTGTCTTTGTCAGAATACGAGTAATCTTAGTATGCAAAGGTACGAAAAAGCCCTGATAATATTTCTTCTATGGTGTTTTTTTGCTAAAAAAGTAAGGTGTCTTTGCTTATTTATAGAATAATGTGTAACTTTGCACTTCAAAGTCAAATTATGAAGAAGAAAATTTTCATAGGTATGTGTGTAGCTTTACTCCTTACTAGCTGTGCTCAGGAGTATAACCAGGTGTACAAAACAACTGATTATGGTTATAAGTATGAGTTTGCAAAGGAGTGTTTTGCAAAGGGAAAGTATGGTTTTGCTGTTCCTTTGTTACAGGACCTCGTGACAATAGAGAAAGGAACTGATAATGCACAGGAATGCCTTTATATGCTGGCGATGGCAGAATATGGTCTGAAAGACTATCAGGCTGCATCTGAAACTTTTAAAAAGTATTATCAGACTTATCCTCGTGGGCAGTATGCAGAGATGGCTTCGTTCTATATAGGGCAGAGCTTGTTTGAAAGTACACCAGAACCACGACTTGATCAAACGCCTACTGTTGCTGCTATTGCAGCCTTTCAGGATTACCTTGATATCTTCCCAGATGGTAAAATGAAAGGAACAGCCCAGCAACGATTGTTTGATTTGCAGGATAAGTTGATTCGGAAAGAGTATCTTAATGCCAAGTTGTATTATAATCTCGGCTCTTATTTCGGCAATTGTACCAATGGTGGAAATAATTATGAGGCTTGTATCATCACAGCCCAGAATGCTTTGAATGACTACCCATACAGTAATCTGCGTGAAGACTTTGCTATCCTTGTGATGAAAAGTAAGTTTGAATTAGCACAGATGAGTGTGGAGTCAAAGAAGCTACAACGCTATCAGGATGCAGAAGATGAATGTTATGGTTTTATCAATGAGTATCCTGACTCTAAACAACGTAAGACTGCTGAAGAATACATTAAGAAATGTAAGGAGTTTACAAAAGGATAAAATAGAAATAACAGACTAAAATTTATATAATTAGAATGGATTACAAGAAGTCAAAAGCACCGTCAAATACGGTAACGCGGGATGTTCAGGAACTTTGGAAAAGTACTGGAAATATTTATGAGAGTGTTGCTATTATCGCAAAGAGAGCTAATCAGATCTCTGTAGAGATAAAGCAGGACTTAAGTAAGAAGCTTGCTGAGTTTGCTTCTTATAACGATTCTCTTGATGAGGTCTTCGAAAACCGTGAACAGATAGAGATCAGTCGTTATTATGAGAAGTTACCAAAGCCAACATTGCTGGCTACCCAGGAGTTCTTGGATGGTAATGTTTACTGGCGTGATCCTTCTAAGGATGGTCAGGAAGAGGAAGATTTTTAGTTATGATACAGAGAAAACAAACTGTTTTCCTCTTCCTTGCATTGCTTGCTACAATCGCATGTCTTTGTCTACCAGTAGGAAGTTTTGAGCCTCAAGGCATGGGGACAGAGAATCAGCTAATGAACCTTTGGATAAACGAAACCAATGGGGGAAGAAACTTCAGCGTTTGGGCTTTATTTGCAATTCTTCTGGTAACTTGTCCTATAAACACCTTCGCTATCTTCGATTATCATAACCGCAAACGACAGGCACGCTTCTGCATGTTCTCAATGTTGATGATTATTGGGTGGTACATTGTTTATGGAGTGTTTAGCCAAGTGTTGATGCCAGGTTTCACGTTTCACGTTGGGTTCGCAGCCTGTTTGCCACTTATAGCCTTTATTCTTTTGTGGCTTGCCAGACACTCGATACTTGCTGATGAAGCTTTGGTTAGAGCAGCTGATAGAATTAGATAATAAGAAGCACTTTTAGTTAGCACGTTATTGACGTGCCATGTAAATACATTAGAAGGAACATTCTTCATAGTCTTTATGATTATGAAGAATGTTTTTTTGTGAGTAGGTGGTAATATATACCTCTTTGAAGAGTAGAAGTAAGACATCAAAAACCCCCGCTCCCTTTTGAGGGCAGACCACGATAAGCGTGAAAGGGCACGATTCGGTATGGATGTCGTGAAGGAGCTTAAGGATATTTTGAAGTCTTCTTTTGAGCTTTATGACGATAATATTCGCGTGCCGGAAGGTGTGGATTCTCGATTGTTGAAATTGGCGAAGGAGATGGACGCGGCAGTGCTGACGCTTGATTACAATTTGAATAAGGTGGCACAAGTTGAGGGCGTTAAGGTTTTGAATATCAATGAGCTGGCGAAAAGTTTGAGAATGAGCTATTTGCCTGGCGACGAGCTGGATTTGGAGCTGTCGCAGAAGGGGCAAGATTCTCATCAAGCGGTTGGCTATTTGAAAGATGGAACGATGGTGGTTGTTGAGAACGCCAAGCGCTACATTGGGCAAACGAAGAAAATTGAGATTATCCGAAGCTTGCAGACCGACGCTGGCAAAATGATGTTTGCAAAGCTTGTGGTTGAACAGAAAAAACCTGTAAAGCAGAAGACCAACGTTCCTAAAAAGCGCACAAATGGTCGCTCAAAAACATCAGCTCAACACGAGGCTGAGCTGATTAATTTAGTGAATAAACAATAGTTTATTTAGTGAACTTGAATGCTGCCGCTTGAAGTGGCGGTGTAATATGCAGAGTCTCTTACGGTTACAGAAACTGTGTGCG
Organism: uncultured Candidatus Saccharibacteria bacterium; assembly: GCA_937935245.1. GTDB lineage: Bacteria > Patescibacteriota > Saccharimonadia > Saccharimonadales > Saccharimonadaceae > Nanosynbacter. The sequence goes on from CALGXX010000013.1 coordinate 11,605, forward strand.
ATCCTGCCGTATCAAGTTCTACTGTGGCGGTCTGCTTGCCGCTTGAAGTAATTTCTGAACTCTTAATGCTCTTTCCATCCACGGTAATTTCGATTGCCGATAAGCCCCAAGTTCCTGCTGTAACATCAACACTTATCGTATATTTCTTACCACTGTTGGTGTATGATATTGCTCCAATTTGCGGCTTAGTGTCGTCGCACTTGTGAACGTCATCTTCTGCGTTTGCGTCGTAGCCTGAAGGGACGGTAATTGATTCTTTTTTAGTCAAAGGATCGATAATCTTTGTTACCTCAATCTCTTCCTTCGCGCCATCCGGAGTACAGTTTGTTGCCTTTTTCTTGGAGACTTTATCGAAGGTGATTTTCTCTGTAGATTGACTTTGTCTCTTATTCCACCATGACGGGTAGAGCTCGCCGTTGACAGTCTGGATTCCGCTTGGTCGCTCATACCATTGACCTGACTTCCATTTGCCTTCTTTGGCGTAAACTTGGGTGTGTGCAAATTCCATAACGCTTCTAATTACTGGCATGCCGTAGTTGGAGGCTGATGTACCAATCACGCTAGTGTCGGAGTTTCCGAGCCACATTCCCATGACCAGAGCTGGGCTGTAATTAACAATCCAGAGGTCTTTTGGCTGCGAGCCTTTGTCCGATGTACCAGTCTTTGCGGAGGTTCGAACGCCATTGACGCCCATCCAGCCGTGAAGTCCAGGAGTTCGGTCGGACAAGATGTCGTTCACGATGTATGCTGATTGCGAGTCGATAACTTGCTTGCCTTCATCTTTCCATTTTTTCAGAGTTTCACCTTGGCTGTTCTTTACCTCGATAACACTTGAAATATCTTTTTGGACTCCCATTCGCGCCAATGTTGAGTAGGCATTCACCAATTCTGTTTGTTTGGTTCCACATGCGCCGATTGCTGCACCGAGTCCGTAACCGCCGGCATTTTCTTCCTGGCGGCAATAGTTGGTGTCGCCCATCCTGCGGATTCCCTCGACGACAGGCTTAGCGGATCCGTCGCCAACGATGTAAGCGGCTTTAATGGCTGGGACGTTTCGAGATAGAGCTAGCGCTCTTCGAATATTGATGGCACCCATAAACTTATTGTCCCAGTTTCTCAGGGTTGCGCCGTACAGTTTATCAATGTTCTCATCAGCTAAGACTGTGCCACTACCGTATGCTTGCTTGCTGTCGTGCTTGTCGAATAATTGAGTAAAGACAAGCGACTTAATCGTGGAACCTGGCTGAATATAGGAAACTGCGGCGTTGTCCTGACCGAAGCCAGTGTAATTAAAGTCACGGCTACCAACAAGTGCTACGATTTGTCCAGTCTGAACGTCTTCGACTGTTGCGGCGCCGTTACTAATTCGCACAGCGTCTGGTCGACCTGTTGCAAAGAACGACTTCATCTCGTTTTCAAGCTTTTCCTGAATTCGCCAGTCGAGGGTGGTTTTAATCGTCAATCCACCGCGTCCAACGACTGATTCGCCGAGTTCTTTACTCAACTGATTGCGAACCATCAATAGGAAGTGAGGAGCCTTAATATTCTCCAAGTGTTCAGTCTGCGGCTTAAGTGTGCTTAGAATATCAATCTTTTTAGCTTTTTCAGCCTCGTCCTTGGTGATAACGCCTTGCTCGGCCATGTAATCCAGAACTGTATGTTGTCGGGCAATCAAAGCCTTATTTCCAGCGGTGTTATATGGATTATAGTAAGTTGGATTCTGTGGAATACCAGCAATTAGCGCCGCTTCCGCCAGCGTCAGATCTTTAGCGTGCTTGCCAAAGTATGTCTGAGCTGCAGACTCTGCGCCGTTACGACGACCGCCGTATGGAGACTCATTCAGATATAATGACAGGATTTGGTCTTTGCTATACATGCGCTCGACTTCAATTGCAAGAATGATTTCCTTGATCTTTCGAGGAATACCGCTAATTGATCGGTCGCCAGCCTCATCTGCGAAGAAAACTTGCTTGACGAGCTGCTGCGTCAGGGTCGATCCACCCTGAACTTGGCGGCGTGAAGCAGTTGAGAGCATTGCGCGCAACATACCGCTAATACTGATGCCGTGGTGATTGTAGAAGTTTCGGTCCTCAATTGCGACAGTGGCTTTTTTCAAATAGTCGCTAATCTGGTCAGATTCGACAACCAATTGATAATTGCCCGTACCTTTATCTTCCCAAAGCAAATTGTCATTGCGGTCGTAATATTTAGTGACGGTCGTTTGAACGCGCTTAGCAAGCTCACCAGGGCGAATTTTATCGAGGTCTTTACGGAAATAGGCGAACATTCCGCCGATAAGTAGCAACATCAACAAAATACCGACGCCAAGAATTTTCAGCGCCATCAGTCCGCCGCGCTTGGAGAACCAATATTTCGCTAGTCGCTTCGGATGTAATCGATAAAAGAATCGCTTTACGGGGTGTTTTGGCAAAGTCGCCAAATATTCCGCTCGTTCGCGCGCGTCCTTGTCTTTTTTAGTCTTATGTTTCTGCGCCAAATTGGCATATAAGTTCATCCGTTTCGACGGAGATTTCTTATCGCTTGAGCCGTGTCCGGCGGTGCTTATCGTAGTCTTTTTCTTCACAATTCTATTATATCACGCATATGTTTCGCTTCAATTGTAAAATTGCTATACTAATATATAGAAAAGGAGTGATATGAAATTATCAGAAGAATTACAATGGCGTGGATTCTGGAATCAGACCACATTTACTGACGACAAACTTATCGATTCGGAGAATTTCACGCTCTATTTGGGGACGGATCCTTCGGCGGACAGCTTGCATGTTGGGCATTTGGCAGTTTATATGATGGTTCGGCATTTTCTGGAGCGCGGACATAAAGTGTTTTTGCTCGTTGGCGGCGGCACGGGAATGATTGGCGACATGCGCGACACGGAAGAGCGAAATCTGCTTCCGTATGAGGAAATTGAGCATAACAAGCAAGCCTTAAAATCCCAAGTTTCGCGAATTTTTGCTGGACGAGATTTTACTTTGGTTGATAACGCTGATTGGCTGGCTGATCTGGAATTACTACCATTTCTTCGCGATATCGGTAAGAATTTCAATATGGCAGATTTGGTGAGCCGCGAATTTTTCAAGGCGCGCATTAACAACGGCAAAGGTTTGAGTTTTGCGGAGTTCACTTACACTTTACTTCAGGGCTATGATTTTTGGCATCTGTTTAATCAATATGGCGTGAATCTGCAAATTGGTGGATCGGATCAATGGGGTAATTTATTATCTGGCGTGGATCTGATTCGTAAAAAAGAAAACACCGAAGTTTATGCAATGACTGCGCCTCTGCTCATCAATAAGTCGACTGGTCGTAAATTCGGTAAATCTGAAGGTGGCGCGGTTTGGCTTGATGAAAATAAAACCAGCGTCTATAAATTCTACCAATTCTGGCTGAATGTCGATGATGAGAGCGCAATTGAATATATGAAGATATTTACGATGTTGGATCGTGATACAATTGAGGCTATTGCTGAAAATCACGCTGTTAATCCAGGCGCGCGTTCGGCGCAGAAGGTTTTGGCTCGTGAAGTTACTGACATTGTCCACGGTAGTGCGCGTCGTGAATCTGTTGAGCGCGTAACTGAAGTTTTGTTTGGTGGCGGCGATTTTAAGAAATTGTCGGACGATGATTTAGGTGCTTTGGCTGAAGAAATTCCTTGCGTTGATACTGGAATTGATGTGATTGAAGCGTTGGTAGAATCTGGGGCGGTTGGCTCTAACGGCGAAGCAAAGCGATTGTTAAAATCTGGAGCTATTAGCCTAAACGGAGAAAAAATTGCCGAAAATAAAGTCGTCAATGACACGTCGTTGTTAAAGAAGGGTAAAAACACATTCGTATTAATTATGGAAGGGGACGAATAATGAAAAAAATTATCGGTTTTGATTTGGATGACACATTGGCAATTACAAAATCGCCAATTAGCGACCGTATGGCTGGAATTCTTAGTCGATTACTTGAGAACTATGACGTTTGCGTGATTACTGGCGGCACGTTTCAACAGATAAAGAAGCAGGTGATTGATAGGTTGAACGTCACTCCAGAGTTGCTTCAGAAAATCCACGCAATGCCGACTTGCGGAACTCGATATTATCGATTTGACGCCGCTGATGATGAATGGAAAATTCAGTATGCGAATGATTTGTCTGACGAGCAAAAAACTCAGATAACTGCGGCGTTGGAAGAAGTTGCGAAGGAAATGGGTATTTGGTGCGAGAATCCTGCGGGTGAAATAATTGAAGATCGACACAGCCAGATTACTATGTCGGCTTTGGGTCAGCAAGCTACGCCTGAAGATAAATATGCGTGGGCTGAAAAATATAAGGATGTTCGTCCAATATATCGCGACAAGGTGGCGGAGAAATTGCCTGGGCTTGAGGTGCGAATTGGTGGTACGACCAGCACTGACATTACACTTCCGGGAATTGATAAGGCTTATGGGATTGGCAGGCTGCTTGAATTGAACGGCTGGTCGAAAGAAGAAACGCTGTTCTTTGGTGACAAAATTGAAGAAGGCGGCAATGATTTTCCAGTGAAGCAAATGGGCGTAGATTCAATCGGTGTGAGAGGCTGGGAAGATACGGCTTACGCCCTGGAAGGTATCAACGCCGTTTCGTAGATGAAACTAACAACTCCTCTCGAGCAAATTAAGGGCGTCGGACCGAAAACCGCCCAGGCTTTAGCGGCGGCTGGCCTTAAAACGATTTCTGACGCTTTGGATTTTTTGCCGCGAGCATATGACGACTATTCAACTGCGGTTAATATCGCAGATCTTCAGCCTGGGAAAGTTACGGTTAAGGCGCGCTGCGAGTCGGTTTCGACGCGTATTGTTCGGCGTGGACTTAGAATTACGACCGCGGTTTTGGCGGATAAATCAGGCAAAGTTAAGGCGGTTTGGTTCAATCAACCGTACCGCGAAACGCAATTAAAATCTGATGCGGAATTTATTTTTTCCGGTCAATTTGGCATGCAATATAATCGCTATCAAATCAATAATCCGTCCGTCGAGCTGGCGAAAGAAGTTGCCAAAACAGTGATAGAAAACGCATCTGGAATTCAGCCAGTTTATAAATCGATAAAAAATATCCGCCCGAAAACCGTGCAAGATTTGATGAAAAATATTCGTCCAATTATGGATTTTTTGCCCGAGACTTTGCCGGAAAATATTATTCGGCGCCAAAAATTGGTTAGTCGTTCTGAGGCGGTTAAATTTCTTCACGCGCCAAAAACTCACGAGGAAATTTCCCGCGGTCGTGAGCGTCTGGCGTTTGAAGAGCTGTTCGAGATGATATTGGCGGCACAATTTAACAAGCAAGAGCAGACCAGACTAACAGGCTGGAAAATTCCGTTTAACAAGTCGGTCGTGAAGAGTTTCGTCGATCAATTGCCGTTTCCTTTGACGAACGCTCAGCGTCGAGCTGCGTGGCAAATTCTGCAAGATTTGGAGTCTGATCATCCGATGAATCGGTTATTGCAAGGGGATGTTGGCTCGGGAAAAACTGTCGTTGCGGGATTGGTGGCTGCGGAAGTGGCTAAGGCTGGTTTTCAAACGGCAATTATGGCGCCGACGGAGATTTTGGCGCAGCAACACGCGAAAACGCTTGACGAGTTATTGTCGCCATTTGGCGTGTCAGTTGCGCTTCTGACGGGTCACGTGAAAGGTGCGGCGCGCAGTCAATTGTTGGACAATTTGGCTAGCGGCAATATTGACGTTGTGGTTGGCACGCACGCGCTAATTCAGGAAAAAGTTGCGTATCATAAATTGGGATTTGCGGTGATTGACGAACAGCACCGATTCGGCGTGAAGCAACGACAGGCTCTGCTTGAAAAATCAGATTTTATGCCACATCTTTTAAGTATGACCGCCACGCCAATTCCGCGCAGCCTGGCGCTGACATTGTACGGAGAATTGGACATTTCTATTTTGGACGAGTTGCCCTCTGGTCGCCAGCCAATTCAAACGAAGATTTGGTCGCCAGCGTCAGCTCCGAAGCTTTACGAATCGATTGAAAATGAGCTAGCCAAAGGTCGCCAGGCTTACGTTATTTGTCCGTTGATTGATGATAATCCAGATAATGATAAGAAATCGGTGGAGGCTGAATATAATAAATTGTCCAAGACTATTTTCAGTCATCGTCGAGTTGGGTTGTTGCACGGAAAGCTTCCTGCCGAAGAAAAAGCTGAAGTGATGCAGAAATTTGCGGACGGCGAGCTGGATATGTTGGTTAGCACGACCGTGGTTGAGGTTGGCGTGAATGTGCCGAATGCGACAGTGATGTTGATTGAGAATGCGGACAATTTTGGACTGAGCCAATTGCATCAATTGCGTGGACGAGTTGGGCGCGGGAAGCGTCAGAGTTTTTGTCATTTGATGATGAGCGGCCACGATAAGCCAAGCCAACGACTTCGGGAGATTGAGAAATCTCAGGATGGATTTTATTTGGCGGAAGTCGACCTGAAATTGCGTGGGCCTGGCGAGATTTACGGAAAAATGCAACACGGGGATTTGAACTTGAAAATTGCCTCGCTGGCGGATACGGCACTAATTGCTCGCGCTCAATTCGAAGCTGAACGCTTTGTCAAAGAGGGGCAAGATTTGCTACAATATAATCATCTGGCGCACGCCGTCAGTCGCTATCAGCGATTAACTGTTTTAAATTAATATGTACGCAGGAACAACAATTAGGGATGGCTCTGGTCGATTTATTGGCGTCCACCAAAAAATAGATCGAGTCGCAAGGAAAAACATAGAACCAATTCTTCCTGATTGGTGTGGTTTTCCTGACATTAAAAACATTCTTCATTTTGAGGGCAAGAATGGTCCTGATGGTGTCAAGCGAAAAAGTCCGGCCGTGGACGAACCGTGGCATTTTATAAATCCGGACGATCCAAATGATACGGCGCTCTTGGAGATGATTGACGGACATATTGGCAATTTAGCCCGAGCACTGCGAACAAATAATTCCGAGCGAGCAGCGTTTGAGGCGGCGTGGATGGCGCATGCGATTACCGATGGTTTGACCCCAGCGCATCATTTTCCCCTGGAACAAGCTATGGCGGAACTTCGCGGCGGTGAAGGGTTGGAGACGCGAACTTCAATTTTGAAGAAAAATCTCATGAAGGGCGATAATGGAATTGAACTGATTAAGAACAACTGGAAATTCTGGGGCGCCAAAGGTATGATGACGACGCACGTGGCGTTTGAGGCTGGTGTGGCTAGTGTGGTGGCATATCCGCGTTTTAAGGACGCAATTCCAAGTGACGATGAGATATTGCAAGTGAAAAATCACGGCTATCGTGAGTATTATTTGGACCAAGTTCACGCCGTGGCATCGATGAAAATGTATGACAATTTTATCAAGAGCGGTTGGACGACGGACCTTGCTTGGCAGACAAATCACGAGCTAATGCCGATTATTATAAAGTCGGTGATGTTGGGTTGGTTGGCGTCTATTTGGAAACTTGAGGCAGAAAAAAGTGAGAGTTAGGATTATCTCTGGCGAATTTGGCGGGCGTTTCATAAAAACTCCGCCTGGCTCAACGACGCATCCTATGGGCGAGCGAGTGCGCTCGGCTATGTTCAATTCTTTGGGTGAATCGATACGCGGCGCGCGGGTTTTGGATGCTTTTGCGGGATCTGGTGCTGTTGGGCTAGAGGCGTTAAGTCGCGGCGCGGAATCGGCGGTTTTCGTGGAGCGAGATCGAGTCGCTCAGCGAGTAATTGCTGAAAACATAAGCATTTTGGGCGTCGAAGAAAAATCTATTGTAATAAAAACAACGATAGTAAATTGGCTAGAAAGTGCGAGTTCAACAGGGGAGTTTGATATTATTTTTGCCGATCCGCCATACCATAATCCACAGTTTTCCACAGTTTCTAAGCTAATGAGACTACTCAAACCGGGTGGAACTATGATATTATCACATCCAGGAATAGGTGAGGTGCCAGTTCAAGACAAAACTGTTGTGGTGGACAGTCGTAGTTATGGGGAGGCGCACCTCACCAAGTTCCTACGATTGAAATAAGTTTGATGAGCGTTCTGATAAATATCAGAGCGTTTTTAATAGAAAAAAGTAGGTAAATTATGAATGAATTTATTTTAGTAGCAATAAAATTATTGATCGGATTTTTTGCGCTGACGATAATAATTAACATCACGGGAAAAGGTAATTTGGCGCCATCTTCCGCTAGTGATCAAGTTCAGAATTACGTACTTGGTGGTATTATTGGTGGCGTTATTTATAACAACGATATTAAGATTTTGGACTATGTTGGAATTTTGTGTATATGGTGCGTGTTGGTGTTGACGCTGAAATGGATAAAGAAGCACAGTGTTAAAGCTAAGCAGCTGATTGACGGGAAAGCCTTGATAATTATAGATAACGGGAAGATAAATATCGAAAACTGTAAGAAGGTTGGCTTAAGCGCCCATGACGTTTCCTTCAAGCTTCGAACTCATAATGTTTACTCAACGAAAGATGTGAAAAGGGCTGTTGTTGAACAAGATGGTGAGCTCATTATTTCTCACAAAGGCGAGGAAAATCCGAAATTCCCGTTAATAACGGATGGTCAATTGCAAGCTGACATCTTGGAAGTAATCGGAAAAGACGAAAAGTGGTTGCTTGGTCAGCTTAAAAAACGAGGCTTAGAATCCTACGGAGATGTATTTTTAGGTGAGTATGTCGACGGAGATTTGATTCTGACTGCTTATAATTAAAGGTGAATTAGCTGGACGAGACGAAAAACGTCGTTGTTTGATGGTGTTGTGAAGTTAACTCTACCGCTACATCTGGTGGTGTCGTATAATGGTTTATAGACAAAGTAAAAAGAGGAGGAGTGTAGAGAAATGCCGTGTATTGATTATGGTCCGAACGGGACAAATACAGATGCGCAGCTGGCAGCATTGAATAATGATACGAGGAACTTCGGCTTTTGTGGGGAAGCTAGCAAGGTCGGTGACGAGAAGTTAGAGAACGATACGACAGAATCTAGCCAAAACAGTGATCCAGGTGTTCCTGATTACTATCTAGACTTGGAAGATCTCACCGAGGCTGTCTACAATGAGAAAACTAAAAAGAAAATGGCAGATCTGGCGGCTCGATGTGCGGGCGTTTATCCCATGGGAGAATGCGATCTAGAAGCGGGAACATTGTTCTAGTTGAGCGTTTTTATTACTGGACAATAAGTAAAATTCCGCAATATCCTGGAATCGTCATTTGGAGATTTTCTGCGGTAATTAAATCGACAGAGTGAGTTGAAACAATGATCTTGGCGTTTTCTGGAATGGAGAAGCTTTGTTCTGTGTCCGCGAAATTGATGAAAATGTAAGCGCGTTGACTAGCCAGTTCTCTTTTTAATCCGAGAATAAATCCGTTGCCAGTGTTTTGCACGATGCTCAAATTGCCATTTTTAAGAATTGGGAAGGTTTGGCGCAATTTTAATAATTTTCGGTGCATATTAAGCAGAGAATCGTTTACGATTTTTTCGCTATCAACGTTAATTTTCGTGTGATTTTCATTAACAGGAAGCCAAGGTTTTACGCTTGAAAAGCCCGCAAATTGCGAATCATTCCATTGCATTGGCGTGCGTTCCAAGTCTCGGCTATCAATAACAGAATTGGCAGGACTAAAATTATCTCGAATGTCATCAGTGGTCAATTCTCCGTTCGTCATGCCAATTTCGTCGCCGTAATACACCACGCTAATTCCTGGAGTGAGGAGATTTAAGAAGCTGAGGGCGCGGGCACGTTCTTCGCCCAATCTGGAGGCGACTCGCGGCTGGTCATGATTACCAATGCAGAAAAATGGCGTGGTTGAGCTTGCTGATTGTAGGTAATTATCGATTTTTTTCTCAATATTTTTAGCGTGCCATTCGTTGTCGCGATATTCCATAAAAAACGCCGAGGCTTTTGGGTGAACTGTCAGGATTTGGCTGTATTGATGATAAATATCGCCCAGCTTATCATCAGGGTAGAATTCAAACACCATTTGCTTGTCGTCATATTCATCGCAGACTGACGCCAATTCTTGCAAATATTCCTGAAAATGCGGTCCCATTTTACAGTGGTCGTGGATAAACGCTCCGTAATCGTTTGGATTACCGTAAAAATCAGGATTTGGAGAGTCGTCTTTAAAGTCGGGATCTTTGGAAATTCCCCAAATTGCATCGATACGCATTCCATCAACGCCCACATTAAACCAAAATCGCACTATATTTTTCATTTCAGCACGCACTTCAGGATTGTCCCAATTCAGATCTGGCTGCGTTTTCAGGAACGAATGCAGGTAGAATTGCCCGGTGAGCTCGTCAAATTCCCATGAACTGCCGCCAGACAAACTTCGCCAATTGTTAGGCTTGCTATTATCTTTTCCGTCGCGCCAAACATAGTAATCACGCTTGGGGTTATCACGCGAAGATCTGGATTCTTGAAACCACGGATGTTGGTCTGAGGTGTGGCAGGGAACGAGGTCGATCATAACTTTAATGTCGAGATCATGGGCTTTTTTAAGAAGCGCTTGGAAATCGTGCATTTTTCCGAAAGTCGGATCAATAGCTCGATAATTTGCGATATCATAACCAAAGTCGGTCAGCGGCGATACGAAGAACGGGGAAATCCAAATCGAATCGACGCCCAGCCATGATAAATAATCCAGCTTCTCGGTAATGCCGTTCAAATCGCCAGTTCCATCGCCATTCGTATCTAGAAAACTGCGCGGATAAATTTGATAAAGAGAGGCGACATCTTGCCAGGTTTTCATAGTTTAAGTATAAGCGAGATGATAGGGAAAATCAAAACAAATAAATTACATGTGATGATAATGATGAGTCAATGCGTGACCTTTGCCTCGGCGTAACAAATATAGATTGACGGGATATGATACGGCAAACGCGGCGAACATACAAATTAGCCGACTAACCCAATAAATCGGATGAGCTAAGTTCTTATCCATGGCGCCCGGAATGATTAGCATAATTATGTTGTCTACGATAGTCATTGACAGTATGGACAATGTGTCGGCGGCGAAAACTAACTTTAAGGATTTTATGAGCGATAATTTGGCGCGTACTAATGGTATGATTGACGCGGTGTAGCCGGAAATGAAAGCTAAGACTGATGCTAGAATGACCGTAGTATGTGGCGCAAAGCCAGCGTGCGTGCCGATGGTAACGCCAACCATCTCACCAATCATACATCCCGCCAGACAGTGTAAACTTGCCGCTAGCGCCATGCGTTTGATTGAATTTTTTGTATTGCAATGATTATGAGATTCGTGATTCATTATTTTGTCCTTATATTATTTAATTCATATAGATTGAGTAATTCTTCTATCGCTTTACTTTGTTGAGCTTCGGCGCCGGACGCCATTTTATCGGCAATGTGCGTGCGGAGATGTCGCTCCAGAATAAGTTTATTAAGCGACGCTAATGACTTTTGTATTGCTAGACTTTGAGTTAAAACATCCATGCAATACGCGTCGTCGGTAATTTGTTTCTCGAGTCCACGCATTTGTCCTAATATGATCTTTGTGCGATGCAGGGCTCGTCGTTTGATGTCTGTTGTATCCATAAAATAATCATATACCCCCAGGGGGTATTATGTCAAATGTAATTAGCTATCTAAGGATTAACATACGAAAAAACCACCCGTTCGGATGGCTAAATATCTAATTGGTGCGGGTAAGGAGACTCTAACTCCTGGCCTCTTCCATGGCAAGGAAGCGCTCTAACAACTGAGCTATACCCGCATGTTGTTCACGATTTATTGTAGCAAAGTCGTGAATGAAATGCAATATTTGGTGGCTCCTCCCAGACTTGAACTGGGGACACAAGGCTCTTCAGGCCTCTGCTCTACCAACTGAGCTAAAGAGCCACAAACTTGCTATTTAATTGTACTAAAGTTGTCGCTATCTGGCAAGGGTGTTATAATTTTATCGAGCGCGGGTGTCGTATAGCGGCTATTATGTGACCTTCCCAAGGTTGAGATGGGAGTTCGACTCTCCCCATCCGCACCAGAAATAATAGAGCACTCCGTAAAATTACAGAGTGCTTATTTTATTGATAAGTGCTTTATTTTTTACCGCCACGAATTGCGTCGATGAGTTCGATAGGGAATAACATCATCGTCTTTTGGCTTGGCTCCGTGGAGATTCGCTCTAAGGTGTTCAGCGTTCGCAGATTGATGGCGCCTTGAGTTTTTGCTAGGATTTCTGCGGCTTGGGCTAATGTCTCGGCTGCGGCTTTTTCACCGTCAGCGTTGATGATGTTGGCGCGGCGCTCGCGCTCTGCTTCGGCTTGTTTGGCCATGGCACGCTTCATATCGCCAGGAAGCTCGATATTCTGAATCTTAACGTTCTCGACATCGATACCCCATTTGTCAGTTTCGGCATCAACAATTTCCTTGATTTGCTGGGAAATCTCTTCGCGCTTGGCAAGTAAATCGTCCATATCAACATTACCGGTGACGTCGCGCAGTGCCGCTTGGGCAAATTGACTAGTCGCGTAAATATAATTCGTGGTTTCCAGCACGGCTTTTGGCGCGTTGATGACTCGAAAATAAACCACCGCATCAACGCCGACTGTGACGTTGTCTTTGGTGATAACTTCTTGTTTTGGAACGTCAATTGGAGTCGAGCGAATATCGACCAACATCATCGTCTGTAATCCTGGAATGACGACTCTTAATCCTGGTTCGCGAACGCCAGTAAATTTACCGAGCGTTAAAACTACGCCGCGCTGATATTGATTGACAATTTTAATGCCGCTTAGCACATAAAGCCCGATAGACACTAAGATGATTACTATAAATGCTCCCATTTTTCCTCCTATTTATATAGATCTATTGTAGCATTTTGTGCGAGGAAAGTGTAACGGCGGAGACTTTTTGGCTTTATGAATTTCGCGATATAATGGAAGTATGAGTGATAGCAGGCAGCCACTGGCTGAACAGATGAGACCGCAGACGCTGGACGAGGTGATAGGGCAGAGTCATTTGCTTGGCGAGGGCGAGTTATTGAGGCGAATCGTTAAGAATGGCGAGCCGGTAAGTTTGATATTGTGGGGTCCGCCGGGGACTGGAAAGACGACATTGGCGCGGATTATTGCGCGCGAGGTGAAGGCGGAGTTCATTGAATTGTCGGCAGTTACGAGCGGAAAAAAAGACGTTGAGCAGGTAATTGAGCATGCCCGCCAGAATTGGAATTTAGGACTTAGAACAATTCTATTCGTTGACGAAATCCACCGATTTAATAAAGCTCAACAAGACGCGTTTTTGCCGCACGTTGAGAGTGGGCTAATTACGTTAATCGGTGCGACGACCGAGAATCCGAGCTTTGAAGTCATCACGCCGCTATTGTCGCGTTCACGGGTTTTGGTTCTCCAGCGATTGACAAAAGACGAAATCATATCCGTATTAAAAAGAGCGCTGAAAGTTCTGAAAAAGTCCAAGCAAGTTTCGCCCAAAGCCCTGGATTATTTGGCGGAATTATCAGATGGCGATGCAAGGGTGGCGCTGGGCAATTTGGAGTTGGCGCTGAGTTTTAATGAAAAAGTAACGCCAGAAGTGGTCAAGGCGGCGGCTCAGAAGCGACTTCCGGGCTATGATAAAAAAGGCGATTCGCATTACGACGTAATTTCCGCTTTTATCAAGTCACTAAGAGGCAGTGACGCGACGGCTGCGACGTATTATTTGGCGCGAATGATTGACGCGGGCGAAGACCCGAAGTTTATTGCTCGGCGAATGGTGGTTTTTGCATCAGAAGATATCGGACTGGCGGGCAATGGTGCGCTGAGCTTGGCAATTGCAACGTTTGAGGCTGTCGAGCGCGTCGGTATTCCGGAGGCGAAGTATAATTTATTCCATTGCGCTATTGCGTTGGCTCGTAGTCAGAAGTCGCGTGAAATTACCGATTTAATGTACAGCGCTTTTGAATTGGCACGTAAATATCCGAATTCTCCCGTGCCGTTGCATCTCAGGAACGCTCCGACCAAATTGATGAAAGATTTGGGCTATAATAAAGGCTATAAGTGGCAAGCTGGCTTTAAGCACGACAAAGGATTTTTACCAGAGGAAATTAAGGATGTGGTATAATTGACATATCAATATTCTTAAAAGGAGAAGTTAATATGCCAAAACAAGAACCTCAGCAGCCGCAATATGCACCACAGCCTGATCCAAACGCACAATACGGTCCCGCACCGCAACCGCAGAATACGCCGTATGAACAGCAACCGGTCAGTCAGCAATATTTTGCACAACCTCAAGCAGCGCCAGTGCAATATGTCGTGATGGCAGAATCTCTGAAGGGCGTTAAGGGTTGGTTAATGTTCTTTGTTGTTTGTTTTGTTATCGGTAGCCTTGTCAATACAGCAGTGTTTTTCCAGGCAATAATGAATCTTAGCCAGCCAGAGAACGTTATTTCTTTGATATTTTCACCTATACTAGTGGTCTTAGCTATTTGTGCAGTTGTGTTCATAACGATGCAGAAGCGTCTTGGTAAGTGGCTAGCCGTTGCTACGATCGCCACAGCTGGATTGGGCAACGTTGCGAATGCGGTAGTTATATATGCATCCGGAAGGTCAGGTGTAGAGGTTCCGGCATTTATTACCGGAATCGTTACAATGCTAATAGTAGAAGGATTGGTAATCTTGTACTTCTTTGCTTCTCGCCGAGTCAAAGAAACTCTTGTCAATTAGTTGATGCTCGCATGAAAAATAGCCGCCTCATTACGGGGCGGTTATTTTTTGGTTTACGCGATTATTGTTTCGCGGCGCGTTTTCGTTCGTTTGCGTCCAGATATCGCTTGCGAAGTCGTAATGACTTTGGCGTAACCTCCAAAAGCTCGTCATCTTCAATAAAATCGATACATTGCTCCAAGCTAAACTGCGTAAATGGCGTCAATTGCACGGTTCCGTCCGACGATTTGGAGCGCATGTTGGTCAAATGCTTGGCTTTACAAACGTTGATTTCGATATCTTCTTGGCGATTGTAAATCCCGACAATCATTCCGGCATAAACTTCCGTTCCTGGCCCGACCAATAATTCACCACGCGCTTCGGCTGCTTGCAAAGCGTAAGGTGTTGTTGTGCCAGCCTCAAATGCAATCAAAACTCCATTGCGGGTTTTTGGCAATTTTCCGCCAAGCGGTTGATATCCGTGAGGCAGGGAATTCATAATCACCGTACCTCTGGTGGCGGTCAATAAAATGTTGCGCAGACCAATCAGAGCTCTCGTTGGCAAAATGTAAGTCAAACGAGCAGCGCCAGCGGTGGTCGTTTCCTGAGATTTCATTTCGGCGTGCCGCGCACCAAGCTCTTGGCTAATCGCACCGATAAATTCGCTTCCGACTTCAATTTGTAATTCTTCAATCGGTTCTTTTTCGACGCCGTCCTCGGTAATTGTAACGACTTGCGGTCGTCCAACCTCAAACTCAAAGCCTTCACGTCGCATGGTTTCAATCAAAACACTCAAGTGCAATTCGCCGCGTCCAGAAATCGTAAAGCCAATTCCGTTTTCCTCAACGCGTAGCGCCACGTTGGTTTCAAGCTCTCGCTTCAATCGGTCGCCAATTTGCCTGGATGTCGTAAACTCACCCTCGCGGCCTTTCATTGGGCTGGTGTTTGGGCCTAGGTACATACTCAGAGTCGGAGCTTCAATGTCAATTGTCGGTAGCGCTTCAGGCTGTTCTTTGTCGGCAATCGTATCGCCAATATGCGCGTCAGCCACGCCAACCAACGCCACAATGTCGCCAGCAAAAGCTTCGTCAAGTTCTTCGCGATTCAAGCCGCGATAGCCAAAAACTTTCTCAATTCGTGCAGAACCCGCGACTTCGCCATTTTTCATCAAACTGACTTGCAAGCCACGCTTAACGGATCCGCGAGCAATTCGCCCAATCGCGTATTTTCCTTGGAATGTGTCATATTGCAAGCTGGTAACAAGCAATTGAAACGCGCCATCTTCCGTCACGTCTGGCGCTGGAATATCGTTGATAATCGCATCAAAAATTGGCGTCAAATCTGCGTCTTCGTCGGTGTTTGTAGGAATTTCTTTCCATGATTTTCCGTCGCGTCCGATTGCGTAATAAATTGGATATTGCAATTGAGAATCGTCGGTCGCTAGCTCCAAAAACAGATCGCTCAACTCGTCTTCAACCTCGGCAATTCGCCTGGCTGGCTTGTCAATCTTATTGATAATCACGACAGGCTTCAGTCCCAGCTCAAGTGCCTTCGCTAATACGAATTTGGTCTGAGGCATCGGACCTTCCTGTGCGTCCACGATCAGCAGAACGCCGTCAGCCATATTCAAGGTTCGCTCAACTTCGCCAGAGAAATCGGCGTGTCCTGGCGTGTCAATGATGTTTATTTTGTAGTCGCCGTAAAAAATTGACGTTTGTTTGGCGGTGATGGTGATACCGCGCTCGTGCTCTTGATCGCCGGAATCCATAATCAATTCCTGGCTCATCTCGGCTTGGTTGTCGCGGAATGTTCGCGACTGCTTTAATAGCCCATCAACCATGGTCGTTTTGCCGTGGTCGACGTGGGCAATAATGGCAATGTTTCGAATCTTGCTAGCGTCCTTCATAAAAATATGGTCTGATATTAACACAGACCTTCCTCTTAATATAAAATTTTACCACGATAAGGGGAAAATAAAAAGAGTGAAAGTTGTGTTTAACCATATTTATACCTAACGTGAAATGGTGGGAAATACAGGGCTCGAACCTGTGACCTCACGAATGTGAATCGTGCGCTCTAGCCAACTGAGCTAATTTCCCGTAATTACATCTGTCGTTTTATTTAACGAACTCGTGATGTGAGCTAATTATAGTTCAGGTTTTAAGTCCTGACAAGTTACGTCGAGTATATCCTATTGAGTTTTTATACAAGTGTGGTACAAATAAAAGTAGCTTTCGTTGATGAGTTGAGTAAACAAGGAGACTATACGAACGGTTATAATAGGCGCAGAAAAGATGCTTCCTGAGGGGTCGGAATATCCAGATATGAGTCTATTGTCCCTCGTTGCTGATACGATCATGGTCTGTTCCAATACTAATTCCTGTACTAGTGGTAATGAAGAATGTTTTTTATGTAAGAGCTGCATGGCAAAGAAAATAATAATTCAATAAAGGAGGGGCTTTATGAATATAACCTACGCCACAACTAACAAATATAAATTGGCTGGAGCAAACCAGGCATTATTAGAGGCGGGTCTAACACTCACAGCTCCCGACAAGGAGCTACCTGATGTACCGGAAATTCAATCAGATAGCCAAGAAGAAGTATCCATTGATAAAGCTCAAAAATACTACGAACTACTAAAAAGCCCACTGGTTGTTATGGATTCTGGACTGTTCATCAAAAGCCTCAAAGGTTTTCCAGGGGTTTATACAAAGTACGCACTTGATACTATTGGCATAGAAAACATAGTAAAATTGCTTAAAGATGACAGAGGGGCATACACTCAGCGTACGGTTACGTATCTAGATGGACTAGAAATCAAGACGTTTACGTACAAAGTGCATGGTGAATTACTCAGCGAACCACGCGGCGAGAATGGTCGTGACTACGATAAATATTTCAAAGTTGATGGCGCAAACAAGACGATAGCTGAGATGAGTGATGATGAAAAGACCGACATGATAGCTGTAGTATGGAAGGAGTTAGCGCAGTGGTTGCAGCAAAAATAAGTTCAGCAGAGGCGAAACTGATCGACGCCATAAAAGATTAATTAAAAATCACCCTGACTACGGGTGATTTTCTTTATAGTGAAAAATTTCAATTCTTGGTGCGGATGAAAGGACTTGAACCTTCACGCCGTGAGGCACATGCTCCTAAGGCATGCGTGTCTACCAATTCCACCACATCCGCATAACCTGATTATATCAAAACAAATTCCACTTATCAACTGTCCGCGCTTATGTTAAAATTGAAGTAACATACTAAGGAGGATTGATGAATAAAGTTGCGAAATATTTGAATGAGCATCTTAGCGGCGAAGTCGCGTCGCAGGATTTTACATTGAGTCAAGTTGAAGTTGACAATGGACTTTTGGTGCGCCGGCCAGAAATGATTGTTCGTGCGGCTAATATGAACGACATCAGGAAAGTGATGCGATTTTGTTCTCAATTGGCAGAGAAAGGTCATGTTTTACCTGTATTTGTTCGTGGTTGTGGCAATGATGAAACTGGCGCAGCGACGAATAAAGGTATTGCAATTGACGAAAAAACGTATATGAATCGTGTGGTTGGTATTGATCCTCGCCAGCAACTGATTCATGCCCAAGCGGGAATTTCTCTTTCGGCGATCAACGCAACTTTGTCTACTCATAAAGGCTTGGGTCTGCCGCGAACTTCATATGTGGCGGAAGAAGGCACGATTGGTGGCGCAATTAACACAGCTCCGTCTGGAATGTTGTCTGGCGCGCATGGTCGTTTTGCTGATGCCATTCAGCAGCTTGAGATTGTCCTAAGTAACGGCGACGTGATTCAGACTGGTCGCATATCTCGACGCGAATTGAGTAAGAAAAAAGGTTTATCGACGTTTGAGGGCGAGATTTATCGAGAGATTGACAATCTAATCTCAGATAACACCGAGCTGATTTCGCAAATGGATCCAGCTTTGCCAGATACGGTTGGCTATAGTGGGATTTCTCGGGTTAAGCAAAAAGACGGGTCGTTCGATTTGACGCCGTTGTTTATTGGCAGCCAGGGAAGTCTGGGTGTAATTTGTGAAGTTATTATGAAGGCGCAATTTATTCGTCCAGAATATTCAGTTATTGCCGCATCATATAAAAAGTTGTCAGACGCGCAATCAGCCGTGGAATTAGCGATGAAAAATAAGGCGTCGGCGGTGGAAATAATCGACGGGCGATTCTTCCGTCAGGCTGCGGTCGTCGGTAAAGTGGTTGAGTGGGCGCCGAAAGAGTGCTTTAAGGGCGCGGTGGTTTTGGCTATCTTTGATGATTTTTCCGACAGAGCGCGTAATAAAGCCGCGAAGAAATTGACTCGAAAATTGGAATCATCAGAAGCGATTGACATAAAAACTCTACATTTGGAAGAGCAGGATTTGTTCAGTTTGCATTCTGTTTTGGCTTTGGCGGAAACTCCAAGCGAGCCGCATATGATTACGCCGCGCGTTTTCTCAGGGATTTTAATGGCGCCAGAAAAGATTGACAGTTTTCTTAGTGAGTTGAAGTCGCTGGAATCTAAGTATGGCATGGATTTGCCAGTTTTTGTTGACTTTTCAAGCGATTATATTTCTTTGCATCCGACGTTTGACAGTAAAAAGGTGAGTGAACGCCAGAAGATTCTTCAATTATTGGCGGAAATTTCTCAGATTGTTGATAAGTACGAAGGTTCGTTTGCAGGATTTGGTGGCGACGGAAGGTTGAAGGCTAACTTTATCTATAAAAATCTGCCAGATGACGAAAAACAATTATACGCGAAGGTGAAAAAAATCTTTGATCCAGCTGGAATTTTTAATCCAGGAATTAAAGCGGAGGCTCAACCGAAGGAATTGGCGGCGGAATTAAACGCATGGTGTAAGCTGCGTAATCAAGCTTGATACTGGGTGAGAATTGGGCTATAATTGACGCGTAGCCCACATGCGGATGTGGCGGAATTGGTAGACGCGCTAGCTTCAGGTGCTAGTGTACGTAAGTACGTGAAGGTTCAAGTCCTTTCATCCGCACCAATATTTGACAATTTTTTTACCATAAGAAAATCACCCATGCTCAGGGTGATTTTTAATGTCATAAGTTCAGAGTCTACATGACAGGCAATCGTAAAAGAACAATCACCTGCCATGTAGAGGCGCTGGACCTTGTCAGTCTACAAGGGACTGTCGGGTCTCTTCCATGTAATCTACAAGAGGCTGCCTCGTCTCTTCCATGTTGGCGACGTGTTTGCCGATAGATCTCACGACTATCATGATTGCCTCTTCTCTATCTTTATCGATAGTAAGAGTAGAGACGGTGCAAATCAAGCTTGAAAAAAGGTTGAGGTATTTTGACCCCAACTCTTTCTTAAGCTCGGCGAGTACTGCGCTAGAAGGTTGCTTGTCCTTAGGAAGACGGTTCATAAGGGATTCAACCATCTTGAACCAAGCTTCAACACTGTTTGACGTCTGGGTTATTCGTTTCTTGCAGGCCCTTGAGGTGTGGTCTAGCGCGTAGGCCTCCTTGAGCTGCTCTTTGGCGTCTTCCCAAGCGGTCCGGGATCCGTTAAAATACGTCTCCAGTTGTTCAATGTAGTAGTCGTACATTGAACACTCCTTTCACTTTCTCATCTGCAGAATTGCGGTTGTTCTTTAACAACACAAGATGAGATCTTATCTCTCTTATGGTGGTTTTAAAAAAAGAAATAAAAACTCATCTTGTGTTCGATTGCCTGTCAAAGTTCACTTTCGGACAGGGAATTACTCAACTTGTCAACAAAAACTAATCTATACACTATCACTAATAGCTCAAAATGTCAATACGAATAACAAATAACTTCCAAAACCAAAAGAAATAGCCCGCCAAGAGACCTCTGGCCGAGACCAGAGGTCTCAAGGCTGAACTATTTCTTAGGCGGGCTTGTTAGCCCTTTGTAATGACGTAGTCATTCACGTGAGTCTTCAGATGATAACCTGTTGATTACCATCTTGAGTTTTTCTCGAGGATCGGCAATCTCGGTCGCTTCATCGAGATTCTTGAGAACGTTTTCAAGACTTGCAGCTTGCTCTTTAGCATCGGCACGCAAGCCTCGGGACCACTCAAGGTCCATCTTGGCTTCTTTGAGTTCCTTGCGGAGCTCATCATTCTGCTCCTGAAGCTCATTACGCTCAATGAGACGTCTCACAGATATTATACGTGCTGTGTTGAGCTTGCTTTGGAGATCGTCGCGCTCGCTTTGGAGACCGTCGCGTTGACGCTTGGTCTCATTGAGCTGGTCTCGAGTTTGAACAAGCGCATCATCCGTCTCGCAGAGCCAGTCTTTAACCTGTTCGAGTTTGTCCTCGGTTGCGTCAAGACTGTCTTGAAGAGCCTCGGCATTTTTCTTCGCCTGACAAAAACCATTTCGAATGCTCTCGATCGCATAACCGGCCGAGACGAGTTCGTCTCGAGTGTCCTCGAGCCTCTGCTTTGTTGCATCGAGCTCCTTTTGGAGCTTGGCTTCGTCGCACACAACGCTTTCGAAAT
>CALGXX010000014.1 GCA_937935245.1 uncultured Candidatus Saccharibacteria bacterium
TTAAAAATTAATGCTATTTTTATTATAATTTTTATTGGTTATTTAATTTATACAATATTGGCAAGTAATAGAATTAGTAAAGAAAAGGATTTTAAATTTTAGAAAAGGAAGTATTATCATGGGAATATTCGATGATTTTGAGTACAAAGAAAACTACCAAAATGAAGAAAAAGTAATTGAAGTACTTAAAAAGATTTTAAGAGCAATTCATCTAAAAAATTATAGAGATATTTTGGATTGTGTTGATGGTTCGGAAGTTGATGATGTAAAAGAGTTACTTGAATATATTGACGAGTCATTACAATTAAATGATTTTGATAAAATTGATGAATATGGTGTAGAATGTAATTTCCATCCGAATTATGAGTATTCTCAACTACAAGTTTATGAATTTAATGATCAAACTGGTTTTGCTGTTGAATATCAGATGACCTCCGATTCTGAATTAGTAGATTTAACCCTACAGTTAGAATTTTTATATAATGAGGATGGTTACAAAATAACTTCTATAGATGTAGATCCTGGATAAACCAAACTTAATTATCTTTGTTATATGATAAATGCGTATATTAAGGATAAATAATTTGATTGTAAATTGCTTAAAATATTGGTTAGTTTTTCAAATATTGGGAGAATGAAAGATGTATCTATTGGAATTGTACCAAAATGATTATTCTAAAGATTTAGTCGTGTTTGATTTTTTAGAAGATGGAAAAGACTTTGTTTCTCACTGATGATACGGTAAGTCCGAACCGCTGAGTGTGTGAGTTTGTTAGTGAAACATTGCTAATCCTCAAAATAAAGAAACTAAAACTCCATTATTTTGAGATGACAACCTAAACTGTTTTTAAGGAGGTAAAATATTGATAGAGAGTAGACCTGGGTTTGATAAAATCACATCCTTTGATGAATTTAATAAATACTATTGGTATCGTGATGAACTTTCACAGATATGCAAGTCATTAGGGCTTGAATATAGAGGTACAAAACAGGAACTCAATGATATTATTGAGCAGTACTTCAAGGGGAATTTGATTAAAAAATCATCAATAAAAAGCAAGAAGAAACAAGTAGAAGTCGTTACTTTAGATACGCCCTTACTTGAATGTGGATTCGCCTTTAATGCACACTTTAGAGAATATTTCTCAACTCTAACAGGTGTTTCGCCCTTTAAATTTACTGCTGATATGGCCACTGCCTGGAGAAAAGTCAAAAGAGAACATGATTTGAGTTTTACAATCCAAGATATGCTAAAAGTTTATTATGGAGATTCAGATTATGCCAAGTATGACCATTCGGTTTGTCAATGGAATCAATTTTTAAAGGATTTCTGTGCAGACGAAAATAGTCGCAACTATTCGAACAAGTTAAAAGTAGCTGCTATTCTTTGGAAAGAAGTTAGAAATTCAAAAAATGAAAAGATTTATTCGAAGAATCTTTTAGCTGAGTATGAACATGAAATAAAAGAGTATCACAATTAGGTAATTTAGGTAATTCCTAACTTATTAACACCCAATGAGTAGTTAGTGAATGGATATTGGAAAGACAGAGTATACTGTAGGTGAAATGGTATTAGCTATCTAGCGCTCGGGTGTAGTATAATGACTTTCATGGCAAAAATCACCAACGGACGTATCATTACGCAGAATTTAGATGGAACGGACCATCTGGATTGTCTGTATCGCGTTTCCATAAAGGCTCTGATTTATAATGATGCTGGGCAGATTTTGGTTGTTAAAGAGGACGGGCGGCCGCTTTGGGACCTTCCTGGCGGCGGAATGGATTATGGCGAGACTTTTGAGTCGGCTTTGAAACGGGAATTGTATGAAGAAGTTGGCTATAAGGGCAATCTTCGCTATCAGCTTTTTGACGCGTCGGATGAGATTTATATTGAGCGAATTGATGCTAACCAAATCTGTTTTTCTTGTCGTGTGTGGACGGAAAACTTTGATTTTTCAGCGGGCGTTGATGCGGACGAAGTGATGTTTATGGATCCTGAAGAGCTGCGACTCCAAGAGAGCGAGTCGGGTGCGCCACTTCGATATAACGTACATTTGAAGTGGCAGAAACTATGTGGCGCAAATAGTTTGCCGACAGAGTAGTATTGACTTTCTCTATAAAATAGTATAGAATATCAGGCATGGAAAAAAGTACAGGCGGCGTATCTTTTGATTGATATAGCTAATGTATAAGGTTTAACGTATGAAGAAAACTGATAATTACGGCGCCATAGTTGAAATCGAGAATATTGTCGGGGGGGGCGACCTTAGTAAAGTCGATGAGAATTCGCTATTTACACTATTGACCAGATTAGCTATTGGAAAAGGTCGGATTTTTGACATGGGCATAATATTGGCTAGTCGTGATGATAAATATTCGGGACATGTTGAATTAGCGGAGAAGCGTCTCCCTAGTCAGTCCACATCCATACAATCGCCATCTCAGTTTCCATATGATAGGATTGAGTTGCGAAGCTGGCGAGATAAGCTGGGTGTGCAGTCTTTCGGCAGAATGAAAGGGGATTTCGACAATGATGCTTATTTTTCTTCAGATAATGCGGAATATCTCATGAGGCGAGTGGCTGCCGTGGCTGTTGGGCTTTGTTTGGAAACACCTTTACAAGAGCTGGGTTCTGTCAAGGAGTTTTCGGCCGAGGAGCTGGCAGAAGCGTGGCCGAGGCTTAGATACGGAATTTACATTTAATATTGTCGTTGCTATAATAACCATATGCATATTATTCTTGGTGGGACGAGTGGGCTCGGTTTGGAAATGGCGAAGCAGCTACGGAAACGTGGCGATCGTGTGCTGGTTTTAGGCAAGACTCATAATCCGCAGAGGCATGGCGAAGGTTTTCCTCTGGATGTTTATTATTCGGATCAAGTGGAATCAGCGTCGGCGCGAATCGAGCAGATCTTAAACGGCGATGATATTGATCAATTTGTGTGGGCGGCTGGATATGGCTGGCGCGGCAATTTTGAAGATCAGCCGAGTGTTCGCAGTATGGCGGAAGTTAATTTTTCAGGCGCGTTGCCGCTGGTCCAATGGGCTTGGCGTAAGATGTCAACACAAAATCGCAAGTCTGTACTAACGATTATCGGGTCGACAAGTAGCGTTAAAGCGCGTTCAGATGAAGCTGTGTACGTTGCGACGAAGCACGCTCAAGCGGGTTTGGCGCGAAGTTTGGGAATGCAGGCGGATGAGCAGAAGCTTCCAGTTAGAGTTGCGCTATTTTTGCCTGGCGCCATGAAGACTCCGTTCTGGAATGGACGCGATCTTCCGGCTGACTATATGTTTTTCAACGATCCGGCGAAAATTGCCACGCACATTATCAACGCGATTGATTGTCAGCAGCAGCCATTCTTGGAATGGGCGTTGCCAAAAGGCACGTTGGTTTAGGCTTTCCAAGGTGCTATAATTCGAACATGACAGATAGTTCGAATAATGATCATTTTGGGGTAAAAGTTGTAGTTATCGGCGGCGGAACGGGAAGTTTCACGCTGCTTTCTGGATTGAAAAAATATACACACAGCATCACGGCGTTGGTCAATATGGTCGACGATGGCGGCTCAACTGGCGTGTTGCG
>CALGXX010000015.1 GCA_937935245.1 uncultured Candidatus Saccharibacteria bacterium
ATACCATCAACACTAGTGGCGCTTTCTGCGTTAATGTAATCTGAATTGACGTTCACTGAAGGTTCGACATCATAATCATATGGCACCTCAACACAGGCGTAAGACGAGTATGTCCAACCGGCAGTTGATCGAGCACTCCCCTTACTCCAATAAACTCGCTGACAAATGCGCTTTCCCATATCCTCTTTCTTGATGACTCGCGTATACATAAATTTTTTTTCTCCAAGCTCGCCATGAAGATCTTCCAATCGAGATTTACCATTCAACGCCTCCATAGAGGTTGTACGATAATCTGCTGGATTATATTTACGAATCCAAGCATAATCGCTCCATTTAGATTTATTCTCAAATTTCGCAGAACGTTCACTATGCCAAGCACCTCGCCCGTTTAAGCTCGTATCGCTATCTATTGGCTGATTCGTTCTTAGATCAAAGACATCTTGTTGAACACCAACTATAACATCATCCGTAGGACCGTTCTGAACACGAATACCGTGCCACCAGTCGACAGTATCGCCGGGCTTTACGTTCCTTAATCTATTCGGCCCACTCTTCCAATCAGAGCCGTAATTTTCAGAATCTGCCGAATTAAAATTCTTAGTTACCCAAGATTCACCCCATAAAGTCCAATTTGGCGAGCTTGGCGCCGCATATGTATAGATAAAAAAAGCCGTTACCGAAATAGCCAAAGCCACTACTATTGCCAGCATGCCCACCTTAGGCAATGAGTATTTTCTTCTCATGCTTATAATTATATCAAAGATTCCGCAGATGATATAATAAATATATGAGTTTATCTATTGGAATCGTTGGTTTACCAAATGTCGGCAAGTCGACACTTTTTAACGCTTTAACAAATAATGATATTTTGGCGGCTAATTATCCGTTTGCGACAATTGAGCCGAACACAGGAATTGTTCCCGTGCCAGATGATCGCCTGCAGATTTTAGCCGATCTTTATCATACGCAAAAAATTATTCCAGCCACCGTCACTTTCGTTGATATCGCTGGGCTAGTTGCTGGTGCGTCTAAGGGTGAAGGTCTGGGCAATAAGTTTCTTCACAACATCAGAGAATGTGACGCAATTATTCATGTTGTCCGCGCGTTCGAAAATTCAAAAATTTTGCGCCACGATGAAGCGCCAATTGACCCTAAGAAAGACATTGAAGTTATAAATACCGAGCTTATTCTGGCCGATCTACAAACTCTTGAAAAACGCCTGCCTCAGCTCCAAAAAGAAGCCAAAGCAAACCCAAAAGCTCGTCAAAAAGTTGAATATCTGCAATCTTTAATCGACAATTTACAAAAAGGCGTACCAATTTCCGCCCTGTCAGATGTGGATTTTGAGGCAATTTCCGACTTACATCTTCTTACCGCCAAACCCGTCATTTACGCATTTAATGTCGATGAGGAAGGATTGAACAATTCTGATCTACAGAATCAATTGACCGAACTCGTAAATCCCGCAAAAACTGTCTTTGTCTGTGCAAAACTGGAAGAAGAATTGAAGGGATTATCTGAAAATGACGCCAAAGAGCTATTAGAAAGCTACGGCGTCAAGGAAACTGGACTCGCCAAACTTATTCATGCGGCCTACGATACGCTTGGACTACAAAGCTACTTAACTGCGGGTGAAAAAGAAGTCCGCGCCTGGACAATTCACAAAGGCTGGACTGCACCGCAAGCCGCGGGCGTTATTCACTCGGATTTTGAGCGCGGATTTATTGCCGCACAAATTGTCGATTTTAACGATCTAGTCGCTGCAGGATCAGAAGTTAAGGCTCGCGAAAACGGTAAAATTCGCACCGAAGGAAAAACTTACGTCATGCAGCCAAATGACGTCGTTGAATTTAGGTTTAACGTTTAGATAATTTCAATTTGTAAAATCGCTCGAGATTGCCTTTACTGCCAGCCACTTCACTATCTTTTTTGTCTAAAACAACGAAATATTTCCTTGCCCAATCTTCAAAGTCGGACAAAATCTGCCGACGAACTTTATCGTTTTTAATAATTCCCTTATTAACCTGATGCCGCCCCGCTTCAAATTGAGGTTTTACCATAGCAATTAAAACAGTACCGCTATTCATCAAATTTTCAGCCACATGCGGCAAAATCTCCCTCAGAGATATAAACGACACATCGCCCACAATAATGTCAATTGCTTCATCTGCATAAAAATCACGAATATCGGTCTTTTCGTGGAGAGTAATTTTTGGGTTCGGTCTCAAACTTGGATGGAGCTGATCCGTTCCAACATCAACAGCAAATATCTTTTTGGCGCCGTGACGCAGCGAATAGTCAGTAAATCCGCCCGTACTCGAACCAATATCCAGAACAGTTTTATCCTGAAAATTAAGATGAAAATACTCCGCCACGCTTGCCAATTTTAAGCCAGCCCGCGAAACGTAAGTTTCCTTTTTCTCGAGCGTTATCTCATCCGAATCAGATACCATAGTCCCTGATTTTTGGACAATTTTCTTATTCAAAAAAACATAGCCCAGGCGAATAAAATTATCCGCCTGAGATCTTGTTGTCGCCAAACCACGCTCGACCAGAGCTTTATCTAATCGCTGTTTCATTAAATAGAACTATTTCTTTCGCTCGCGATATTCACCAGTCGATGTATCAACGCTAATAATATCGCCCTGCTTAATAAATGCTGGAACTTTGACAACCAACCCTGTCTCCAAAGTGGCGTCTTTTAATACGGATGAAGTCGTATCACCCTTAACTACATCTTCCGTGTAGGTAACTTCCAGATATTTGTTCTTTGGCAGCTCAACGTTAATCACTCGACCGTCGAAGAATTGAAGGCTTAATTCGTCGCCTTCTTTCAGGTATTTACTAGCGTCATCCACGATTTCCGCAGCCAGCTCAAATTGCTCAAAGCTAGTCGGATCCATGAAATAGAACTTGTCGCCGTCGTTATACAAATATTGCGCAGTTTTATTATTTACTTCCGCAGCTTCAATTCGCTCTTGACCCTTGAAAGTCTTTGGAATAACACTTCCGTCAATTAGGTTTTTCAATTTCACGTTAACAATCGAACCGCCACGACCCATAACTTTTTGGCCGTACTCTACGACGCGATATGGCTTGCCGTCAATTTGACAAACTACGCCCTTTTTCAAATCAGTTGGCTGATACATATTTTCTCCTTTCCAATAAAATATCTCGCTGCCAAATATGTAATAGCAACGAGATATTGCGCATTAAACGTTCCTAGTTGCTAGTAACAAATGGCAACAAAGCCAAGTGGCGAGCACGCTTAATTGCTACCGCCAAGCTTCGCTGTTGCTTTTCGCTCAAACCAGTCTTGCTGATTGGCTCGATTTGACCGTAAACATTGATGTAACGTTGCAAAGTTTTTACATCTTTATAATCAAAAATAATCGGTGGATTTTTCTTCAATTGTGCCATTTTAATCTCCTTATTAGAATGGAATTTCGCTTAGGTCAATTGGCTTATCGTCAATTTCCGTTACGACTTCCTCTTTTTTAGTAGTCTTTGGTACTGTAGAACCTGAATTGTCGCCGCTTGGACCGTCTAAGAACGTTACATCTGAAGCAGTGACTTCAATTCGACTCTGTCTTTTACCGGTATCCTTATCTTCCCAGCTATCCTGTCGCAGTCGTCCTTGGATCAAAACCCGACGTCCTTTGCTTAGATATTGCATTACCAAATCACCAAGTTTATCCCAGGCTGTGATATTGAAAAAATCAGCCTGATCGTCTTGAGATTGTCGATCAACAGCAATGCTGAAACTAACCACGTTCTTGCCAGAAGCGGTTGTTCGCTGCTCTGGATCGCGCGTCAATCTACCCAACAAAATCACTTGATTGATACTTCGTGCCATATTCTATCCCCTCTTTTACCTTACGGCAGTTAGGCTTATTTACTTGATTCGCTTGAATCAGATTCTTCGTTGCGTGCTTTTTGCTCGCTTAATGCTTGACGAGTTTTTTCATCAGTTTTTACCAATAGGTAACGCAAAACTTCATCAGTAATATTAAGCGTGTTTGAAATCTTCAACAAAGCTGGTGCTGGCAATTTAACCTCAAAACAAACGTAAACTGCAAAATCTTCACGCTTGATTGTGTAGGCCAATTTTTTCTTGCCCCAGTTATCTTCTTTGGTAATTTCACCACCGTTAGCAGTGATCAAACCACGTACCTTATCCAACGCTGAATCTAGATTAGCCTCTAAATCCGGGTGAATAAGAACAGTTAGTTCGTATTCGTTCATGTTTCCTCCTCTGGAATCCATTTACGGATGCTTATGCTGTCTCACACAAGCTTAGGTTAATATTCAATTGCTATTATATCACTAAACAGCCAATATTGCCAATCTTACCACTGATAAATCGTAGCAATTGCTATTCCGCCAGCAGCTCCTCAAGCTCTTCTGGACTAGAAATCAAAACATCGCGCGGCTTAGAGCCATTCTGCGGACCAATAATTCCCCGCTCTTCCATCTCTTCAATAATTCGCGCTGCTCGCTGATAACCAATTCCCAGGCGCGTCTGCAGCATACTCGTTGAGGCCTTACGACGCTCAACCACCACACGGACCGCATCCTTAAACTTATCGTCGCCACCCTCCGACAGGTCCATCACGACGCCGCCCTTGCCGTCCAATTGAACTGGCTGAGCCACTACTTCGTCGTTGTACTGCGGAGCCATCTGCATACGCAAATGATCGGCAATTTTATTCACCTCGTCATCTGTCACCCAGGCACCCTGAATACGTTTTGGTTTGCTCATGCTTGTTACGTAAAATAACATATCTCCTTGACCCAATAATTTCTCAGCACCAGATTGGTCTAAGATCGTAATACTGTCAACCTGACTAGCCACCGTAAAGGCAATTCGCGCTGGAACGTTCGCCTTAATCAGACCGGTAATCACGTTCACGCTAGGACGCTGCGTTGCCAATACCAAATGAATACCAACCGCTCGCGATTTCTGCGCCAAACGAACAATTAACGTCTCAACATCCTTTTTAGCCATCATCATAAGATCAGACATCTCGTCCACCACAATCACGATATACGGCATCGATCCATCTTCATGCTCCTGAACATTGCCATTTTCATCAGCAATTGCAATCTTCTTAGCGCGCGACTGTAGCCTCTTGTTATATTCCTTAATGTTACGGATTTTCTCACCCGCCAACAATTTGTAGCGTCGCTCCATCTCATTCACCGCCCACTTCAAAGCTGAAATGGTCTTTTCCGGTTCGTTAATCACTGGCGTAAGAAGATGTGGGATATCAGCGTACGGCGCCATTTCGACTTGCTTCGGATCAACCAAAATCAACTTCATATCGCTCGGACTATTACGATACAGCAAGCTACATAGCAAAGTATTAATCATCACAGATTTACCAGAACCCGTTTGTCCAGCAATCAACAAATGCGGCATCTTTCCCAGTTCACCCACAACAACTTGACCGGATATATCTTTACCAATTCCAAAGCTCAAAGGATCACGAGCAGCAGCCCACTGTTTTGACGACAACGTACTTCGTAATCGCACCTCGGCAGCCTTACGGTTAGGCACCTCAATACCAACCGCTCGCTGACCAGGAATTGGCGCCTCGATCCTTAAACTTTGTGCTGCCAAATTAAGCGCAATGTTAGTTTCCAGCGCCGTAATTCGCGTCAATTTAACCCCACTTGGCGGTCTTAGGGTGTATTGCGTAACTTTTGGACCAACATTAATGTCGCCCATCGCCGCCTCAATATTAAATTCAGCCAACGTATCGTGAATTATTTGGGCATTCTGGCGCGTATCTCCAGCATCAGCACCGCTTTCGTTCTTCTCTAACAGATCCAAGCTTGGCGCTTCCCAATTTGGATCACGAGTTGCCACCAAAGCCTGCTCTTCACTGACCTTCTCCGGCTTCTCTACTTTCTTTAATAAGCTCTTTTTCTCTTTGGCTGTATCAATTATTGGCACACCAGCGTTTAGCTTAATTTCTCCCAAGTCCGTCTTTTTCTCTTCTTCTGTCGATTGAGCAATTGACGCCTTCTTCATAACAGAACGATTATTATCGTCCTCCTTGGTATTACTCTTAATCATCTCCCAAAGTTTACTAAAAACCGTAAACGGCGACGTTTGAGTAATAAATAGAACCGTTATAAACGCCAAAACTAGATAAATAATTACAGCAATTGCCGAATCTACCATTTTCAAGGTTGCCGTGTTTAATATGTCGCCCACAAATCCACCAGAATTCGGATGCGAAGCCGTCTTCATTAATCCAAACAATCCAGAAAACCACACAATTTCCAGAATTGCCGCAAATTTCACCACTGCAGGTAATTGATTCTCTTCCGCTCGGAAAGTCTCAACCGCCAAATAAATCAGTAATATCGGCAAGGCGTACGCGGTGTAGCCAATAGTTTTTACGGTCGCCATATCAATCCATTGTAAAACCGGACCACCAACACCAAACCACGATACGACAAGCAGTAGCGACAAAAGAATAAGCATCACCGCGCCAACTTGTGACCAAAAACCCGCCGGCAAACTATGCTGCGGCTTGGCTGGTGCGGATTTTTTCGTGCTCTTTCGCTTTTTTGCCATAATCGTTTTTATTATACACTGATTTTACACTTATTAACAGATGTAAAAATCAATTTAATACGCCTAGTATTATAGCATAATTCACCAGTAAAATCAATCTAGAACCCTAGTACGGGCGCGCGTTCTGTCGCTCTCTGGCTCTTGTATCGTTCGCCTCAGTATCTGGTACTTGGCGCTGCGGGAAACGACGACGCGGCGCAGTTGGAAGAGTCATCTTTGGCTCGTCTGAGGCAGGTTTTTTACCGCGCGCTGGCGATTTCACGGCAGAATGCGTTGGCGTAGCTGCCGATTTAACAGATTTCAAGCCACCAACTTCATTTATTACTGGAATGACAATCGGCGTTCGGCGAGTCTGATCGTACAATATATGCGTAATCTCATCTTTAATTTCTTTTTTGATAACATCCAAATCATATTTGCCAGAAAAACTACGTGCCGCTTTTTGCTTCAAGTATTGGCGAATCATATTCATCAATTCTTCAGAGTCGCGCAAGTAAATAAATCCGCGAGAAATAATGTCTGGGCTAGTCAATAATCGTCCAGTGCCGCGCTGTACAGTCAACACCACAACAAACATTCCCTCTTGCGACATATGAATGCGGTCTTTCAGCACGACCTCAGAAACAATCGCACCAGTGTCATCGTACATCACGCCACCAACATGAATTCGCCCAGCCTTCTTTGCTTGCCTTTCAATATCAATTTCAATAATATCTCCAGCATCACACACAAAAATATTCTTGCGAGGAATTCCGCATTCTTTTTCTGCCAACCTGGCATTATGCACCAACATATGGAACTCACCGTGAATTGGCATGTAATAAGTTGGGTTAAGTGCGTTGATCAATTTGACGTGGTCGTCATAATAGCCGTGGCCCGACAAGTGCAACGGACCGATTCCCGTCAAGTGAGTTTTGCCGTTCTGAATGACGTCAGAACCTTCACGCATCAGACCATCAACCGTTCGCACCACACTTTTCTCATTGCCAGGAATTGGATTTGAGCTAAACACCACAACGTCCGAGCCCTTAATTTTCATATATTTATGAGCGCCCGTCGCCATGCGATTTAAGACAGCATTAAATTCACCTTGCGAGCCAGTACAAACTACGGCAATTTGATTATCTGGCAATTTAACAATATCTTCCATCTTCATAATGGTGTCTTTAGGAATCTTAATCGTTCCCGAACGCAACGCCACTTCCAGGTTTTGAATCATCGAGAATCCAGCAAACGCCACCTTGCGTCCATGCTTATGCGCCTCTTCCAAAATTAATTGCAAGCGATGCACCTGCGACGAGAAACAGCTTAAAATTACTCGACTATTACTAAACTTGTCCATCACCTGACCGATGGAATACTGAATATCAAACTCCGTATGTGTGTGCGTACCAGCCGATTCACAGTTGGTCGATTCATTCATGAACATCAAAATGCCTTCTTTTGAAGCCACTTCCGTAAGTCGCTCAAGGTCAAACTTCTGACCGTCAACTGGACTTTCCTCAAATCGCCAGTCACCAGAATCGACAATCACACCCATTGGAGTCCGAATAATCACCGCCGTAGAATCAGGAATTGAGTGGTTGACTCGCACCAACTCGATTGAAAAATGCTTAGAAATTTGAACAATTTCGTGACTCAGCGGATCCATCACTCGATAATCTGGCTTGAAATCCACTTCTGAATCGTCCATCGTTCGATCAAGCATACCAATCGTAAACTTAGAGCCATAAACTGGCGCTGGAATACGATGAATAAAATGACGGAATGAACCAATGTGATCAAGGTGTCCGTGCGTAAAAACATGCGCCTTAATCTTATGCTTATTCTCTTCCAGCCAAGTAATATCTGGCGTGATGTAATTGATGCCTGGATAATCACTGCCTGGGAACAGAAAGCCCATATCTACGATGATAATCTCATCATCATATTCGATGGCGTTCATATTCTTACCAATTCCCATTTCGCCCACGCCACCAATCGGAATAATCCGAAGTTTCGGCTGACCACCGCGAACGGGTTTTGGTTGCATTTTGGCGCTAAATTGCTCGCCGCCGTATCCGTTGTAAACTGACTTGTTTACCGGAATATCAATCAAGTGCTGTGAAGCCCTGAGATTAACATTCTCACTTGTTCGTCGCTGAGCTCTAAAAACCTCACCCTTACGAGTAGTTGTACTATTCAAAACTGCATTGTTACTTTTCTTTGACTGCGGACGCTTGTTGGCGTCGTCTTTTTGCGGTGTTGCTAGTCGCCGCTGACCCATATTGTTATACTCCTTTTTTATTACAATATAATTCAAAAACCAGGTATAGAGGTGAACTGATGTAAATTCCTCTAGTTAGTACTCTTATATTAGCAAACCGCTCATTTTTTGTCAAAGAACAATGTTTTATAACAGAGGTCAATTAATCGTCGCCATCCACCGACGTGTGTGCGAATTTACGCTTGCCACGATAAGCGAAGAAGCCGATTGTCAATAAATTAGCCACCAACAAGAATCCAGCTAAAACCCACATACTGCCGCCGTAAAATGCGTTATCTAGCCCGCCCGAGATAGCCTGACGCAATGCGCGAATCGAGTAAGTCATCGGCACTAGCGGATTAATTGCTTGGAAAAATCCGTTGGCAGTTTGGATTGGGAACGTTCCCTCGCTGGAACCCAATTGAAGCACCAAAAGAACCATCGCTAGGAATCGCCCTGGATTGTCCAAAACAATCACCAAAAGCGACACAATCGACATATACGCAAACGACGTCAGATAAATTGCCCCGATAAAATGTGCTGGATGTTCTGGAGTTAGTCCTAAGAAAAACACCATCACCAACATCAAAATTGTTGCTTGCATAAAGGCCGCCACGCCAGCCACCGAAGCTTTAGATAGCCACCAACGAATCGCACTTTCCTGCTCAGAAAAAGTTTTGCGAATCGGATAAATAACATTCAGGACAATTGCCCCAACGAACAAACTTAGCGACAAAACATACGGCGACAAAGCGTAGCCATAGTTCGGAACATTGCCCTTTTCGGTCATTTCCGACTTCACCGGATTCGCAATTTGCTGCTGAGTCATAGCGCCAGTTGGTTGAATTTTTATGCGGTTAGAAGCGTCCGCCAATTTATTCGCCAGCGTATCCGCGCCGCTTGCTAGTTGCGAAGTTCCATCAATCAACGCGCCCGAGCGACTTTCTAACAAACTCGCGCCATTTGCCAATTTTTGACTGCCCGATTTTGCTTCGCTTAAGCCGTTTGTTAAGCTTGCCGAGCCCGCCAATAATTGATTATTCGCAAATCGCACGCTGTTATAGCCGTTAAATGCGGTGATTGCGTTTGGTGTCAATTGATTCACGCCGTTATTCAATGCAGAAACTCCAGCCTGAAGTTGCGTTTGTTGCGCCGATAATTGTTGAGTTAGCACTCGAAGATCTTTAAGTAGCGTTGTCGTCTGCTCAATAATTGTCTGAGTTTCTGTGAATGCTCGAGAAATATTGCTAATTTGCGGCAAACTTATCGTCGTAGAATTGCTACCAGAAGCGGCTGCTTGCGCGCCCAAAGTCTGCAAAGTGCCGCCCGCCGCCAACAAGTCGGATTTCGAAGCTTCCATTGTTTGCACCAAAGTTTGCGCTTCCGTTTCTACCTTGTTTTGCTGAGCCACGAGAGCTGGCGATGGATTGCTCACGCTGGCATTTAACTGATTTATGCCAGATTGCAATTGTTTCATGCCGTCAGATAATTGTGACAATTGAGATTCGGTCGGCAAATTGTTCGACAATTGCCCCAACCCCGCCTGCAATTTACGAGAACCGTCGCTGAGTTGCGCCAATCCGCCAGCCAAGGATTGCTGGTTTACTGCCAACTGTTTCACGCCGCCAACGTATGCTTGTGTGCCAGATTGCAATCGCCCTAATCCGTCGTGCAAAGTTGATGCGCCGTTAGCTGCCGTGTCCAGCCCTATTCCAAGCTTGTCCAAATTCTCCAAAATCCCCTTAGCGTACGCCTGAGTGATTTGTTCAGACACCGAAGATTTGACCTTGGCGGCAGCTTGATTACTGACTAGCGAACCGATGTAGTTTTTCGCTGGCGTGGTCGTAAAATTAATAACCGCCTGCTGAGGTTCAGATTTGGTAATTGACGCCGCTTTCTGCGAAAAATCGGACGGAATAGTTACCACTGCATAAAAATGCCCGCTATTCACGCCTTCGTCTGCTTGCTGTTTACTAACAAACTCCCAGCCCAAATCGTGATTATCTTTCAGTTTTTTCTCGACAGATTCACCAACATTCAGCGATTTGCCATTTAAGCTAGCGCCCTCATCTTCGTTCACGAACGCCACCGGCAAGTTTTTTGTCTGCCCGTACGGATCCCAAATTGAGCCTAGGAAAAATCCACTATACAAAATCGGGATAAACGAAATCACAGCCATGGATATCAGCAATATTTTATTATTAAACAAATGTTTCCACTCGGCTTGTAACATCTTATTTTTAATCATGTGCGACCTCCTTTGCGACATCTTCCAGCGTCACAGTTTTCAAATATTCACTCCACTTTTCCTGCGCTTCAGAAAAAACCTTTTCTATCATATTCATGCCAATTTCCACCTGACGAGGACGCGATTGAAAAACTCTTTCAACAATCCCCTGAGGTTGGAAAAATGGCGATTCTCCTTCAATTGCAAGGACAACATCATGTAACGTAACTTCGTTCATTTTTCTCGCTAAAATAAATCCGCCGCCAGTTCCCTGCGTTGAAGTGATTAGCTTTGCTATTACCAATTTTCGACTAATTTTCTTCAGGTACGTCGGCGAAACCAACATCTTTTCCGCCAGCGCGTCATTAGTTACCGGCGTCGTCCTTTTTGGATCCGCCAGGATCGCCATAATACAGCACGCCTGTTCAACAGCTCCCGATAATCTCATACAAATCCTTTCTCGACTTAGATATAATAGATATCGACTATCCACTATACTACGTCTGGGAAACTTTTGCAAGTAATTGCCTGATTAAACGTCGCTGTTCTTCTTCACAAGTTCCACAGCCTGAATAAAATCGTCAATTAAAGTCTGACGCATGCCGCCGTTATAAAGCGCAGCCGCCGGATGATATAACGGAATCACTACGAATTCAAGCTCATGCAGACGCACCTTACGCGGACGACCGTGTTCTTTACTGATCTGCAATCCCGGAATAAATCCACCGCCGCTGTGCCGCCCTAAGGTCAGAATGGCCTTTGGCTGAATGATTTCTAATTGCCTGAGTAAATATGGCCAAAATTGACGCTTTTCCTCTGGTAACGGGTCACGATTATTCGGCGGTCGATACTTAACAATATTGGTAATATATACATCTGACCGTTGCAGATCAGCAGACTTTAGCATCTCATCAAGGAATTTTCCCGCAGCGCCAACGAACGGCCTACCTTGCAAATCTTCATTCTTCCCCGGCGCCTCGCCAATAAAAACGATATCAGCATCAGGATTTCCATCGCCCATAACTAATTGCGTCGCCTGATCCGCCAGATCCGAGCAAACCTTCTCTTTTACAATTTCTTCCGCCAACGTATCCAATTTAGCCTGCTTGTCCATATATTTATTCTATCAAAAAACGCCCCGTAAGAAACGAGGCGCTTCTGATATTTAGCAGAGCTATTTATTTACTTTGTTTACCAGTATAGATCCTAGATCATTTAGTTCGTCCTTAATTTCACCCTCTTCTGCTATTTTTTGTAGTCCCGAAGACCATTCACGAGCAGTCTTCTGTATCGCAGTAAGAGTGTCGTAAAAATCACTGATATAGTTAGAGTCGTATTTTTTATAATCAGATTTCATCTCAGCAACTTTTGGCAACATTTCTTCAAGTTTTTCCAATTGAGCAGTAAAGTCCTTGACGAATTTCTTGTTGTGCTCATTCTTAATGTCTGCGCCCTTAAGATCCTGTCGAGCTTTCTTAACTGCGCTTTCTAAGGTGGATATATTAGAGCTGTTGCTGCTGTCAGAAAAATCAGCTACTGCTGGAAGTATCTTTCCGTAAACTTCATCAAAGGCATCCACTGCAGAATCAAACTTACCTAGCTTATTTTTCAAAGCATCATACTTTTCACGAACCTCTTTGTCGCCAGTAATAGCCTTCATCTTGCCTAGTTCGCTTAATTTACCGTCAACTTCATCCTTTGTCGAGGAAAGCTTTTTACGAGTAGACTCTAGTGATGTCTTAGTTTCTGAAGTAGAAACATATGAAAGTGACGTTGAAGCTTTATTATAAATTTCGATTGTATCGTTCACTTTGTCTACGGCAGCTTTATAATCCGCCTTGCTTGGACCACTTAGCAGTAAGACAGCCATGACTACACCAAGGATAATTACGACTAGTCCAATTATTCCGCCGATGATTCCCCACATGGCACCTTTGCTCATTTTCTTTTTTGGTGGCATTTGGTATGGAGTTCCCATGACTGGTTGTTGTGGGAATTGTTGTTGTGGCTGAGTCTGCTGAGCCTGAGACTGCTGTGGAGCCTGCTGGAATTGCGGCTGAGGCGGTGTTTGAGGCTGTGATTTATTGTTGTTGTCGTCCATAAATAGTAGTCTCCTGACTTTTATACTTTTTGTCATTATATCGCTATAGCTTAATTACAGTCAAATAAAAACACCCTGATTTCTCAGGGTGTTTTATTTTTAGCTACAGATTATTTATTAGCTTTTTCTTCCAAAACTTTCTTAAAGTTTTCGCTAGCTTCTTTCCATTTATTTAATGTATCTGCCTTAATATCTATCTTCGGTGAGGCTGGAGCCTTTGGTCTTGATGCTCCCGATGATGCGTTCTTAATGTATTCTGAAAGTTCTACGTAATATTGCTTTATTTCTGAGTAGTATTTCTTCAGATCTTCGCCATATTTAGCGACTAGCTTGTTGTTAGATTTCGACATCTTATCCAAAGAATCCATACAGTCTTTCATATTAGAGTCAAAATATTTCTCAACACTTTCTTTGGATTCCCGAATATGCTTACTTACTTCAGTTAGCCTACACTTCTCGTAAAAATTATTTTCAGTAAAAGCTCCTATGAACTCAACATATTCTTTTGCGCCGTTATTCCAACTGTCCAAATATTTATCATACGCCGCTTTCACGTCTTTATCGCGAAGCGCTTTATGTGAGCCCATTTTTTTATTAAGATCGTCAATTTTTCCAATAGTCTCGTCTATTTCAGCTTTCCTATTTTTAGTACCAGTGCTACTTTTACTGATAAAGGCGTTATTTATATCAAAGCCAGTAAACTGTGAAAGCAGGTCTTTATAATCCGCCTTGCTTGGACCACTTAGCAGTAAGACAGCCAGGACTACACCAAGGATAATTACGACTAGTCCAATTATTCCGCCGATGATTCCCCACATGGCACCTTTGCTCATTTTCTTTTTTGGTGGCATTTGGTATGGAGTTCCCATGACTGGTTGTTGTGGGAATTGTTGTTGTGGCTGAGTCTGCTGAGCCTGAGACTGCTGTGGAGCCTGCTGGAATTGCGGCTGAGGCGGTGTTTGGGATTTGTTGTTGTTACTATTGTCCATAAATTTTCCTCCTAAAATTACGCTTTCGCTATTATATATTTATAAACCAATCATCGTCAAATTAATCTTACCGCGCTCGTCAATTCCAGTAATTTTCACGCGAACAGTTTGCCCTTCTTTCACGACATCAGTCACTTTTTCAACTCGATGTTCTGCCAATTTTGAAATATGGACCATTCCGTCAACACCAGGAAGTATATTCACAAACGCGCCAAAATCTTTAATGCCGACAACTTTACCTTCGTAAATCTTGCCAACTTCTGGCTCCTCAACCAGACCCTTAATCCAGTTCATAGCCTTTTCAATCGACGCGCTGTCTGGGCTAGCCACAGTAATCAAACCATCTTCCTTAATATCAATTTCAGCACCAGTTTCTGAAGTAATCTTATTGATCGTCTCGCCGCCCTTACCAATAATCACGCCAATCTTATCTGGGTCAATCTTAATCTTCTCAATTCGTGGCGCATACGGACTGAGCGACTCACGAGGCTCCGGAAGAACGCTGAG
>CALGXX010000016.1 GCA_937935245.1 uncultured Candidatus Saccharibacteria bacterium
TTTAATTTAATTATGTTCTTTGGATTAGCCTTAATACTTAGTTTCTATATTTTTGAGACAGTGTGGACATACAAATAAATTTATTTGTCGGTTATGCTTATTTGTGTTAAAATAGCATAAATATGAAAATTACAAAGAAAAGACTCTCAAAAAAACAAATATTAGCAACGATCATAATAATCATCGCTGTGATTTGCCTGAGTATCTTTGCCCTTGATAAGTTTGGCATTATTTCAATCTTTCCACAAAATACTACACCTAACATAGGCAAAGAACCTACTGTTGAAGAAAAGAAATCTGAAAAGGATACTAATCAAAACAATAAAGAAACCTTCTTAAATACGCCAAAAGATGATAGTGATAATTCTGTAGAAAAAAGTAAACCAGCTCCAGTTCCAACAGACAACTCATCAATAGAACTTTCAACTAATAAAGACGGTAATAACGCAGTTATCATTATAAAATTAAAGGAGCATGGCTATTCTCAAGGTAAATGTTCCATAACGATAGCTTCTAACGGCAAGAAAAATACTCAAGAAGCTCCTATTATCTATCAGCCAGAATATTCTACTTGTGCTGGATTTTCGGTTCCTATATCATCCGTAGGAAATGGTCAATGGAATATATCTATATCAGTAACACCATTAAACGGTAAACCTATAACTAAAACTATAGTGAAGGAATTTTAATGACAAAGAATAAATTTTTTGCATCTATGGCTATTGTCGTCACAATTAGTCTTTGCGGCCTGCTATTTTTTACTAATAGGTCAGAAGCAGTAACTGCTAATGATTGGCGCGCAGGAAATATTGTTGACGATTTTGTTTTTACCAACTCTAATGACATGACTGTCGCTGATATACAAACGTTTCTTAATAATATAAACCCAAATTGCGATACATATGGAACCGGTCGCGCTACGGAAAGAGGAAGAGGAGATATTACTCATGCTCAATATGCAGCCTCTCGCGGATGGGCTGGACCGCCTTACGTTTGTCTCAAGGATTATTATGAAGTTCCTAAATACACTCCAGGAGATTACATTCCTGCTAATAATTTTAGTGGCTCAATTCCCTCAGGGGCCGTTAGCGCTGCACAAATAATTTATGATGCCGCAAAACGTAACAATTTAAGCCCAAAAGTGATATTAGTTAAAATTGCAACTGAATCAGCCGGACCGCTGACAACCGATAATTGGCCATTACAAAGTCAATATACATATGCCATGGGGTCTCACTGTCCAGATAGCGGCCCCGGTGGTAGCGCTAGCTGTGACCGTAATTATGCAGGATTCTCTATGCAGGTTGAATCCGGAGCTCAGCTTATGCGTTGGTATATTGATAATATGGAAAAACCGTGGTGGACCTACAAAAAACCTTTTGCTACCAACTCTATATTATGGAATGTAGTCCAAAAAGGATGCGGTGCTGGTAATGTATATATATCCAGTAAAGCAACCGCTGCTTTGTATACATATACACCGTATCAACCAAATCAAGCCGCGTTAAACAACATGTACGGCTTAGGTGATGGGTGTAGCTCTTACGGCAACCGAAACTTTTGGAGAGTATGGAGCGACTGGTTCGGATCAACACAATATAGCGCTCCGTTAATTAGTTTTAAATCACACATCAGCTATTACGGATGGACAGGGCTAGTACACAACAAAGGTATAACAGGCTTTACTGGTCAAAGTAAATCCATGCAAGCTTTCAGTATAGATGGCGACGTTGCATATTCTTCATACAGCGAGGAGCGTGGATGGCAACCAACTGTTTACGGCGGCATGCAGTCAGGAACGACAGAACTTAATCGCCCTATTCAGGCAATCAAAATACAGCCAACAGGATCATTAGCTTCTAAATATGACATCTATTACCGAGTTCATGTGAGCTACGTTGGTTGGATGGGTTGGGCTAAAAATGGCATGCCAGCTGGTGTAACTGGTGGCCAAGGAAATAATATAGAGGCTATAGAGATCAGACTAGTTAATAAAGGTTCCAACAGCCCAGAAGAATCAGGACAACCATTTAGAGATATTAGTTCGAAAGAAGATCCCGCTCCACTATCTGTTTCTATTAGTTCTCATGTGGGCATGGTTGGATGGCAGCCAGCCGTCACCGATGAAATGATTAGCGGTACAGTGGGTCAGAATCATCCAATTGAAGCAATTAAGGCTTCTGTAACCAACAAAACTGGAGTAGCCGGAAGTTTACAGTACTCCTCTCACGTTTCTTGGATTGGATGGCAAGAATGGAAAAACGCCAATGAGATATCAGGAACAACGGGTCAATTTAAATCAATC
Organism: uncultured Candidatus Saccharibacteria bacterium; assembly: GCA_937935245.1. Classification (GTDB taxonomy): domain Bacteria; phylum Patescibacteriota; class Saccharimonadia; order Saccharimonadales; family Saccharimonadaceae; genus Nanosynbacter. The sequence goes on from CALGXX010000016.1 coordinate 2,306, forward strand.
GAAGCAATTCGCTTTATGTTGACCGGAGAATTGGCAAAAAAATATGACATTTGGTATAGAGTATACTCACAGCATGCAGGTTGGATGGGTTGGGCTAAAAATGGCATGCCAGCTGGATCTACAGGCGCATCTAGATATATAGAAGCTATACAGATTCGTGTATCTCTGAAGAATTCTCTAGTCTTACCTGGCGGAGCATTTTACAACCCAGGTAACACCCCAATTCCAGATATTTATGAACTTAACTATGCCACTCATGTAAGCTACGTGGGCTGGACTAAAGATGTTGGCCAAAATTCAATCTCTGGCACCACAGGAAGATCACTTTCAGTAGAAGCGATACGTATATCTAAGTCTATCTACCAGTCAGATGGAAGTACTATCAAATTATATTGCTCATCAAAATCATCGAATGGTCCTTGGTCTACGACAACGCCAATGACATCCAACAAACAAATCTGCGGAACGACAGGTCAAACTAAACCTCTGAACGGCATAAAATTATCTCTGGATGAAAATGATTCTAGTGTATATGATGTATATTACCAAGTTCACTTATCCTGGATTGGATGGCAAGAATGGAAAAAGAATGGTGAGATAGCGGGAGATAAACCTGGGTCACATATAGAAGCTATCAGAATAAAACTTGTCGAAAAATAATATATATTTAACTATATATATCTATTATCTGTTGCTCGAGATTACTCCATTGATAATCTCGAGCTGTTTTAAGTCCATTTTTTATAAGCTTATCTCGCAGCTCTTTATCATCCAATATCTTTTTAACTGCAGCAACTCCCTCTTCAATATCACCCTGCTTATAGAATAAACAATTATATCCATCCTTTAGATATTCAACATTTCCTCCATTTGGAACCACTACAGATACGCCACCCGTAGCCATCATTTCAAGAGGTGGATATGAAAAACTCTCAAGAATACTTGTTTTTATTAAGATATCACAGCTAGCATATACCTCCCCAACTTTTTCTGGAGGTATTCTATTATAGAACCTATCAACTCTATACCAGTCTTTTGGCTCTTTACGGTATGATAAATAAGATATTTCAAACTTTTCAGGATCAAGTTCATTAATAATACGAAAAGCCTCATCTGTGTTTTTGTATTCGCTTTTGCTATCGCCCTCAACTAATATTTTTATTTTTCCGGTAAAATCACGCTCACGATATGGGTATAAACTTATATCGATGCCGTTAGAGACATATCTGGATTCCTTGTGAAAAATATCTTTTAGCCACCGCTGACACCATAAAGACATAGTTATATATTGTACTCCAGATTGATCGCAATAAGAGGCATTTGCTAAAAATCGCGGCTCTCCAGTTCCTGGCTCATAAAAATCTGTTTCAAAATTCTGTACAAAATACAGTCGATTACGAACGTTTGCTTGTTTTTTGATTACGTCAACGGTCGACCATAAAGTAGCCACTTGTGTATCAAAAAATGCTTTAATTTTTGTCTTATGAGCAATAATAATATTAAAACCTGGTAGCTCATATCTATATTTATAACTCTTCTTAGCTATTTTCAAATTATGTTTACTGACAGCATCAATCAAAGTTACATCCCATCCATGAGAGCGTAATACATCCGCATGCTTCAAAGCTACAATTACTCCTCCTGATATATCTGTTGATGGTAAAACGAAACCTATATTTCTAGCCAACCGTTCTCGGATAAATGATGCTATATTATATCCAGTATATACCGTAGAACAATTATGAATCACCTCATTATAAGCCCTATTGGAAATAGAATCACGTAGGCTTTTGTCTGATACAAGCAAATCCATAGCCTTAAACCATTCTTTGTCAGTATTTTTTACCAATATTCCCGTAGAACCATCTTGGACTTTTTCTGAAAAAGCACCAACTTCGCTAGCTATAATAGGAACTTTTACAAGCGCGGCTTCAATCCATTTATTCTCTGACTTAGCTCGATTAAATATCGTGTCAACAAGAGGAGCTAAAGCTATACTGCATTCAGCCATGATCATTGGTAGTTCGCGCCAATCAACAAATCCTGATGTAATAATCCTATCCTTATATGGCTCAAGTATATCAGGTATATCAAGAATGCCAGCTATCTTGAGGTATACGTGTGGATATTTATCAAATATTTTTATGAGACTCGGTATTACAAGATCGAAATCTTCATTATGAGTAATACTACCACTAAAATACCCAATAATCACCTTGTCTTCATCTTTATTTACCGCCTTAATAGCCGCATTAGATCTACTAATCATTTCATCAGAAGCCACGTTACGATTTATTAGCACTTGACCCTTAATATATTTTTGTAGCTCTTCTTGTAGTTGAGTTGTTGTTGTGATCGCATGACTGCATAAAGTTAGAGTCTCACGCATCCTATTAACACCGTCGTTATATAGACGTTTATCTTCATCGCTCATTTTTTGAACATACTCAATTGAGTCAGTATATTTTTGGTCAATTACCAAATCATCTATATCAAAAAAACACGTTTTATTAAAATAATTAGCTTGTTTAATAAAATTACGTACCGTATCAGTTATTGGACACCTAAAAAATACAAATCCACGATAATATTTTAATTGATCTAATGATAACCTGTCATAAAAAACGCTATCAGCTGTTAATCCTTGAGATATTAACTGCTCAATTTGATGAGCGACACGATATCTTTCTGGATGAGGTAGTGTACAACCATTAATAAATAATATATCTTTGTATTCTTTATTTTTTCTATCAGGAAACTTCTTATAATACGCATATTTTGCTGCACGTTTAGCAAAGCGCAGAGCACCATCATCTTTAATTATAAGAGTACTCTTCTTTATAAGATTATTAATTCTTCGAATCATCTTTTTTCTCCTATTATTATATATGGATTATATAACGTTCTCATCTCTTTGCTGCAAAGCGCCGCTGCTATAGACTCACTATCCATTCTTGTTGACCTGTCAATTAGATTAAGCTTTTTTCTCTCTACAAATATAATAGGAGCGTATGCTTCACCAAGATTATATTTAGATGTTAAATAAATATGCCTAGTAAACGATCGTCTATTTAACATATGTATACATTCTACTATCCTCTTATCTAAAATAGATATGAGGTTATTTATTACTTGCTCTTCGTCCATTATCTTTGGAATGACAACACCAATATCTCGCCTTAAAACATCGCCCATTGCATCTCTAAAATTTATGCAATTTATTGGTTTTTCCGAAAATATTACTATGTCAGAAGGCTCTTTATCTAAAATATCGCCAATATTTTTTGTATTATCAAATAGTACATTACTTAGACTAACGCCTTTATGTGTATAATACTGTAAATACCACTGTGCACCATACATTGGATCTCGAATTACTCTAGCCTCCACCTTGCGCAACCTAACGTCATCTTCTAGAGCTTTCTTTTGAGCCTCAACAACATATGGCTTAGCATCCAAGTCCATTGCTGTAGAATTTTTATGAACACGCCAATAATATAATATTTTCGGAATATGCACAATATGATTTGGTTGCAAATTTCTCGTTATTCTTAAAAATAATTCCCAATCCTGAGTTCCATTATAATTACCATCCTCACACTTTAACTTTATTAAAAACTCTCTCTGTATTACTGCAAAGTGTGTAATATAATTTATGGAACGTAAAAAATCACCATTCCAATCAGGCTTAAAAAATGGTTGATACCGTCTTCCGTTTTCGTCGAGCTTAATCTCATCTGTATATAAGAATTTTACGCCTGATACCTCGTTTATTTTCTCTACAACAGACAACAAGGCGTCTTTATGTAACATATCGTCATGATCTAGTAGTCCTATATATTCACCCCTGGCTTTCTCAATACCATAATTTGTTGCTCCAGCAATATGCCGATTTTTTTTAAGAAAAAAACTCTTTATTTTTATATTATCTTTCGATATATTACTTATTTCATCCCTTACATCACTATTGGGGGATGCGTCGTCTACGATAATCAGTTCCCAATTCGTATATGATTGATTCTCTACTGACTGTATCATATCTCTTAAATATTCTATCGGCGTATTATACGTAGGAACGATAATAGATATGAGCGGGTTATTTCGCATTTTCTCATTATTAACAATATTTTCATTTTTATGATTCCATGCCTCGTATATTTTTCTCTGCCTTGAATCGAGATATTTCCTATACGGATACAGTAATGTCAATAAGAACATATAAATAGACTTTTTGCCTTTTATCTTATTTTTAAGGTTCTGTAGCATATTTACTTCCATTTATGATCTAACTTGGTTACGCCACCCCAACGACCACCATCGTAATCTCGCTGAACTGAAAAATGAGGCCCCTCTTCTATAAAAGATATTGTATCTATGTCTCTTGCTCCAGTTAATCCAGCTTTTATAAAATAATCACCCTCGTTAAGATTTAGTTTGACTATATATTCTGCTCTATTCTCATTCTTAATACTATATTTATCTTGATATGTATTAGGACCAAATACATATTCTCCATTTTCTCTGAATATAGCAACTCCAACGTTTTTAACTCCCTTTTGTTTCCAGGATAGCTTTATGGTAATAGATTCATTATATTCAAAAGAACTACTTTCGATACCTTTGCTATTATATATGCTTACATCAAAAGGCGCAGACGTACGGTCAAATTTATGAGTCTTAGCATGCTCTAGTTCATTGCTAATACTATATGCAGCAGCAACCATATGAGGTTTACCTTGCATCTTTATTTTACCATCCTCAAGTAATACGGCCTTATTACAAAAACGTTCCACAGCTCCCATATCATGAGTTACAAGTATTACGGTCTTTTTTTCGCGTTTTAACTTATCAAAATATGCATAACATTTTTTCTGAAAAGCTTCATCTCCAACCGCCAAAACTTCATCGAGCATTAAAATATCACCTTTAGCTTTTATAGCAATCGAAAACGCTAGACGTACTTGCATACCGCTCGAATAATTCTTCAACTTTTCCTCCATGAAATCACGCATCTCAGCAAATTCGACAATTTCATCATACATAGAGTTAACTTCTTTTCGACTGAATCCCAACAAAGCACCATTTAGATACACGTTATCTCTACCAGACAGCTCAGGATTAAAACCAACACCAAGTTCTATAAACGGAACAAGCTTTCCCTTCGTGCGAATGCTACCTTCATTGGGTGTATAAATACCCGCTATTAATTTTAATAAGGTACTTTTACCAGATCCATTTTTCCCAACTATTCCAAAGAAATCACCTTCCTTTATATTAAAAGATATTTCTTTTAACGGCGTAAAATCCCTATATCCTTTTTTTCTCAGTAAAAATCCTACTACTTTCTGTTTTAGCATTGTTACTGCTTCAATTGGAATTTTAAATGTCTTGGTTACGTTAACAATTTCAACCGCATTATTTTTTGCCATTATTAAATATCCTCCGCAAAATATCGTGACCTCTTAGAAAAACAATAAATTCCTAATATTACCGTAACAATAATTACTATCCATGGAAAAATAATACGCCAGTCATGTATTAAATCGGTAGATCTAATAATTGACCCGTCTTGATTTATCAAAGCATACCTTGCATCTTGGATTATCTGTGTAACTGGGTTCATAAATAATAATTCTGCAGCTACACGACTACGCTCCAAGGCCATCTGTATTGGATAAATAATTGGAGCTGCATAAAAAGCTGCTTGTAAAAATATTTCCCATATATAACTAGTATCGCGATACTTTACATTAAATACAGACAGCAATAAAGCTATACCTAATGAAAATATGTATAATTCAATAATAAGCGGCACTATTAATAGTGCAGTCCAAGAAAGACTTACGCCATTCAGTAGAATAAATATTAAAACTACACCAAGATTAATAAATAAATTAATCAATGACGAAACCGTTCCTGAAATTACAATTATATATTTTGGAAAATTTAATTTTCTGATTAAATCTCCTCTATTTACTATAGACCCCAGACCATTGCTTGTTGCCTCTGTAAAAAACGACCATAAAACAATACCTAATAACATAGTCACAGGAAAATGCGGTATTCCTCTATCTAAGCGTAGTATGTGAACAAAAACTACATATAAAATAGCAAACAAGAATAACGGTTTTAATACGCTCCATACGTAACCTAAAACCGAACCCTGATATCTAAGTTTAAAATCAGTTACAATAAGTTCTCTCAATAGTATAATATTTCGACGATCTAAGAAATTTAAAGACTTCCACATCACTATACTAGTATATAATAGTTAATGTATTATGAATAGACTTGCAATTATAGTTCTTAATTGGAACGGATCCGACGACGCCATAGAGTGTGTTGATTCATTAATAAAACAAACCTTAAAACCTACTATTGTTATAGTAGATAACAATAGTAGCGACAATTCTGTTACCGTATTTGAAGAATATATATCATCACATAAAAAAGAAAAGATTATTTTGCTCAAAAACTCAGACAATCTAGGATTTGCAGGAGGAATTAATACAGGATTAATCTACGCCCTAAAAAACAACTTTGAATATATTGGAGTACTTAATCCGGACGCGATAGCTGATAAAAACTGGTGTGAAGCTCTCGTTTATCAATTATCAAAATACCCAGAATGCGGAATTGCTACTGGAATTATACAAAGACGCAATAGCAAGACTCTTGACACAACTGGAGATTTTTACACAACGTGGGGACTTCCTGGACCAAGAAACCGTGACGAGCCCATAAAAAACGCGCCAACTAAGCCTGGAGAAGTATTTGGTGCGACTGGCGGCGGGGCTATTTATCGTGCAAAAATCTTTGATGATATAGATATGTTTGATGAAGATTTCTTCATGTATTATGAAGATGTTGACTTAAGTTTTCGGGCGCAATTAGCCGGCTGGAAAGTTCGCTTCACGCCTAAGGCTATCGCTTATCATAAAGTCGGCGCTAGTAGTAAAAAAGTTCCCGGATTAGCTGTCTATAATACTTTCAAAAACTTGCCGTTAGTCTTCATTAAAAATGTTCCAGGTAAATTATTCTGGCATATTGGCATACGATTTTTACTGACATATTGGTTGATTTTTGCCAGCGCAATTCGCCATGGCAACGGTTGGCCTGCATTCAAGGGCGCTTTAGTATCAATTATTCACAAACCGGCAGCTTATAAAAAACGTCTTCATATCCAAAAAAATCGTAAGGTTTCCGTCGACTATATTCATAATATTATCCACGATGGGCCGCTACCAAATCAAACTGGTTTATTGAAATTTAAGCATTTTTTCAGAATAAAATAATATATTAATACTATGAAAATCATCACCCTTCTCATTCCTGTCTACAATGAAGAATCCGTTTTGCTGCAATTATTTAAGCGCTTGGACGAATTTACAAAAAACACACCCAATTATCAATTCGAATTTTTATTTATAAACGACGGCAGCACCGACAAATCTTTTTCAATCATAACCGAGCAATCGAAAAAAGATTCTCGAATTAGCTATATAAATCTATCGCGAAACTTCGGCAAGGAAATTGCGATGATAGCTGGAATTGACCACGTAAAAAGTGATGCTCTGGTGATTATTGATGCAGATTTGCAAGACCCGCCAGAGCTCATCCATGAAATGATTTCGTATTGGGAAGATGGTTATAATGATGTCTATGCTCGCCGTAACAATCGACAAGGCGAAACCTGGCTGAAGAAAAAAACCAGCCAATGGTATTACAGAATATTGCAGAAATCGACCAACATTCCCATTCAGGTCGACACTGGAGACTTTCGCTTACTGGATCGCCGATGTATTGAGGCTTTACAAAAATTCCGTGAATCTCAACGCAATACAAAAGCGATTTTCAGCTGGATTGGATATAAGAAAAAAGAGATATTTTATAATCGCGACCCCAGATTAGCTGGTCAAACCAAGTGGAATTACCGGAAACTACTCAACTTAGCAATCGACGGGATCACCAGCTTTACTACCGCGCCGCTACGAATGGCAACTATTTTCGGCTTCATTATTTCGCTTATTGCTTTCATTTGGATTATTTATCTTTTAGTTCGCCCTTTGTTCGGAGTTTCTACTGGCGCTGGATATTCCTCACTAATGGCAGTTATCTTATTCCTCGGCGGAGTTCAGTTATTATCCCTAGGTATAATTGGTGAATATGTAGGACGAATATTTATTGAGACAAAAAACAGACCATTATATTTAATAGAGGAATACCATGCAGAAAATATTAAAAAAACACGCCGATAAATTAAGATTTCTTATCGTTGGCAGTACTAATACAGTACTAGATTTTGGTATACTTTTTAGCTTAACAATCTTCTTAAATATCCCAAAAGAGTTTGCTAATTTCATATCAACATTCGTTGCCTTTTTGTTCTCGTTTTTTGCAAATAAAAAATATACTTTCAAGTCAACATCCCAAAACTTGAAAAAACAATTTCTTTTATTTGCCGCAGTCACACTATTCGGTTTATGGGTAATTCAAACAATTGTTATCGCTACTGTTACACCAATATTTATAAGCTTCGGATTAAATAAATCACTTGCCCTATTAATTAGCAAGCTAGCTGCCACGGCAGTCAGCCTCGTTTGGAATTACGTTCTATACTCCAGAATAGTCTTTAAAGACACTAAGAACTCTTCTGACTAATAATCAGCCGTCGTTCGCGGCCTTCACCTTCAGAATGCGTATCAATATCGCTATATTCACCAGCCAAGTGATGCACTGTCCAGCGATCGGCGGCATTCAAGTCCACCACCTTTGACTCGCCAGTTCGTCGAACTTCTTCAATCCAGCCGCGCGCCTTTTCGGCAATTTTTTCAGCGTGCTGCTTTTTATAGTCCGCAATATCCAAATTAACTCGAACAGTTGACGCTTCTTTATGATGAAGAGCTGTTGACAAAAGATTCTGAATACTACGCAATGTTTCCGCATTTCTACCAATTAAAATACTACTTCGCTCGCTATGTGGAATTGAGGCTACAACAATTCCATCTTCGATTTTTACCGAAACTTCCAGATTCAAGTCAAAGAACGTTAGTAAATCCTCTAAATATTTTTTTACAAATTCAACCGTTTCAATTTGGTCCATAAATCCTCCTTAATCCTTAGCCTTGATCCGAGTTATCCTAGCCTCTGTAGCTTTTTTAACACGTTTGTCGATTTTTGTCGATGCTTTAGATTTTTGGGATGATTTTTTATCTGCAATTTCTTGCATTTCTTTAGAGTCTTGTTTAAAGATAATATAATTCTGGAGATATCCCACGGCACTAGCTGTCGTCAAATAAAGCGCCAAAGCCGCCGGCAAATATACAATCACAAAGAACATCATTACTGGCATGAATTTCATCATTTTTCGCGTCATAATTGCATTCACTTCTGCCTGATCTGCTTCTTTTCCATCGCCAGCCTCATCTAAAATGTCACGTAACTTACGATTGCTGTCAGATTGGGGCGACAATTGTTTTGAAGTTAAATATTGCAAATATGCCGCTACTGCCGCCAAAATAACCAAGCCAACAACAATTCCACTCTTTGATATCGCGTGTTGCGTCAAATCTATAATTCCCAGGAAATTCTGATTAAATTGATCTGGATTATTTACTAAATTATTAGCAACCGGTAGATTTTTCATGAAATCATAAACATATTTACCCAAGTCGGCGCGACTAGAGACAAAAATCTGCACCACTCGATACATCGCAATTAAAATTGGTAACTGAATAATCATAACACCAATTGAACCAAAGGCGCTGACGTTGTGTTTTTTGTAAAGCTCCACCATCGCTAAGTTACGCATTTGCGGATTTTTTGCGTACTGTTTTTTGATCTTTACAAGCTCTGGCTGCATTTTACGCATCGCCTTTGCCTGATGAAGTTGCTTCTTAATTAGTGGCCAAAGTAAAAGTCTTACAATAATCGTAAAGATAATGACGCTAACACCAAAATCCGGAATCAGACTATAGATAGCCATTAGCAAATTTAAAATCGGTCGAACAATAAACTCATCAAAAAAACTCATGTCTTAATTATAGCAAAAAAGCGCCTATTTATACAGTTTAGCTTGAGAGAAAAGATTCTTTATCGTCTGCTTCAAGTCTTTATGTGGCATCGATAAAACTTCCGCCGAAAATATAATAACAGCCACATCTTGGTCATTTTTCATATTAGGCAATTCCAGGCGAATAATTTCATAAACACGTCGGCGTATACGATTCCGACGCACCGCTGATTTTAGGACTTTTTTACTAACAACAACCGCAAACCTACTATGATTTCGATACGGATTCTTCACATATTTTATCGTGGCTATAGACGAACGAACCGCCTGTCCATTTTTATAGACAAACTTAAGACTGCCATGACCGTGAAACCGATTACATTGTTGTAACATATTTTACAATTATATCAAAAAATCCCGCCTTCATCGACGGGATAATTTTTAGCTATTAATTAAATAGCTATTTTAGCGCGACCCTTTAGGCGGCGGCGCTTCAAAACCAGCCTACCAGCCTTGGTAGAAACTCGTGCCCTAAAACCATGCGTCTTTGCGCGGTGTCGGGTGTGTGGTTGAAATGTTCGCTTTGGCATATCAACAAATAGTATATATTCTTTCAGTACTTTTTGCAAGTCGACAATGACTTTTCCACTATCGACGTATATTTTTCCACAATTTTAACAGATGAGAATTTTAATTGTGGAAAACTCTACCCCTGTTTTAGATGGTAACATTTCTACTCCGTTCATACTTGTGGAAAACTCCCCATATTTGCTATAGTAAAGACAGTTAACAGAATTTGAGGGAGTAATTTTCGTGGATAGTCATGCGGTTTGGCAGGGTGTTTTAGGTGAGATTGAAGTAACTGTATCGTCTTCGTCATTTACTGCGTGGTTCAAAAATACCAAATTGGAAATAATCTCCGACAAAGAAGTTCTTATAATTGCGCCGAATATTTTTGCTAGAACTCAACTTGAAAAGCGATTCCATCCGCAAATATTGGAAGCCCTGGCTCATAACGGCATTAATGCCCCGTCTATTTCCTATAACGTCGAATCTAGCAATAAAAAACCGCGCGTTAATCGTGAAGTTGATAAAAGTGGACAAAAAGAACCAGCAAAGCCATTAATTCTGCCATCAAGGAAATCTCATTCTAGCAATCTTAATCCCAGGTACACCTTTGATAACTTCATCGTCGGTTCAAGTAACGATTTGGCCTATGCTGCTTGCCAAGCGGTCGCCGCACATCCGGGAGAAAAATATAATCCGCTCTATCTTTACGGAGGCTCTGGACTTGGTAAAACTCACTTAATGCAGGCTGTTGGCAACGAGATAGTTAAAAAACAACCTTCGGCGCGAGTGCTTTACATCACTACAGAAACGTTTGTTAATGAGTTCCTAGATTCTATTCGTTTCAAGAAAAAAGGTTTTTCTGATAAATATCGCAATGTCGATGTCTTGATTGTCGATGATATGCAATTTATCGCCGGGAAAGAAAAAACTCAGGACGAATTTTTCCATACATTTAACGATCTTCATCAGAACAATAAACAAATCATTATTAGCTCAGATAAACCGCCAAAAAGTATTCCTACTCTAACCGATCGTTTACGTAGTCGATTTGAATGGGGTATGGCGATTGATATTCAGATGCCCGATTATGAAACTCGTTGCGCTATCGTTAAGGCAAAAGCTGAACTCAGCAACACTGAACTAGATTCCGATGTCGTAGAATATCTGGCGACCAACTTTAAGACAAACATTCGTGAGCTGGAAGGCGCCTTGAATCGACTGCTTGCTTATGCGGAAATGCAGAATTTCATACCTGATTTAGCGGCAGCTGAAGGAATTTTGGGAGATATTAAACGTAACAGACCGCAACACATAACCGCCAAACAGATAATTGATAAAACGGCGCGCTATTATAATATTGATGTAAAAGATATGTGTTCATCTAGGCGAGATAAATTTATCGCGATGCCAAGGCAAATTGCGATGTTTCTTCTACGTAGTGAGCTAAAAATGAGTTTTCCGAAAATTGCCCAGGAACTTGGACGAAAAGACCATACGACCGCTATGCATTCAATTGAAAAAATTACTAAAGAAAGTCTTACTAACGTCAGTATTCGCGAGCAAATTAACGACATTAAGGATAAATTATATGTTCATTAATTGTGGAAAAGCTGTGCAGATGTTGTGTTTTTGCGGCGACTTACTAACACACAGATCTGTGGAAAGAAAACGACAAGTCAGCAGACAGTGGAATAATACACAAATATCCACTATAAAGTCCACAAATAGCACACAGGGTTTTCCACCTATTTTATCACCACTTCACCCCTGTTTGAATACATTTTTTACCCAGTTTCCACAGCACCTATTACTATTAAGACTAATTAAAAATTAAGGAAAGTATAATGAAAGTATCAGTCACCCAAGAAAAACTTGCAAAAGCACTTAATCTAATCAAAGATATTGCATCAAGTCGCAATGAACTGCCGATATTAAATAATATTTTACTTCGTACTGACGGAGGAAGATTATTGATTGCTGGAACAAATTTGGAAATTGCCTCCACTCAATACATTGGCGCGAAAATTGAAGATCATGGATCTATTACAATCCCTGCCCGATTGGTGTCAGAATTCATTACAAACTTACCAAGCGGCCCAGTGGAACTTGAAACTAAAAACGAACATTTACATATAACTTCAGGGAAATTCTCATCAGTTATCAATGGTGTGGTAGCTGATGAATATCCTGAACTGCCTACAATTGACGAAAAGACCGCTATGCAATATGAAATTGATGTCGAGGATTTAAAGAAAGCCATAGTCCAAACGAAGTTGGCTGTCAGCTCTGACGTCACGCGAGCAGTTCTTACGGGAGTTTATTGGCATAATTATGAAGGATCGCTATACTTGGCTGCTACTGATGGCTACAGGCTGGCAGAAAAGCGTCTAATAAAGTCAGACAATGAAGTGTCGGCTATTATTCCCGCTTCTACTCTGGCGGAAGTCAGTAAGAGTGTTGGCGATGAGAAGAAAATTACGGTTCTTTTTGACGATTCTCAAGTTTGTTTTAAGACGGGAGATATGGAAATTGTTAGTCGATTGATTGATGGTAAATTCCCCGATTATCGTCAATTAATTCCATCAACTGCTGAAACTGAGATTGTCATTAAGAAGTCTGATTTTAGTCGAGTTACGAAAATTGCGGCGTTATTTGCGCGTGAATCTGGCGGTGGAATTACAATTACCGCATCAGAGGAGAATTCTCTGCTTTCTATTCATTCGATTGCTTCTGAGCTTGGTGAGAACACCTCAGAGGCAACAGCTAAGATATCAGCAGACGGTCAAGTAACACTTAACTCACGCTACCTAACGGAAGTTTTGAATATTATTGACGCGGATGAAATCGTATTTTCGTTCAATGGCAAATTGTCGCCGTGTGTAATTCGCGAGCAAGTAAAAAATCCTGATTATACGCACATTATTATGCCGCTTAAGAGCTAGTAGAAAACGGAGATAATCTGGAGGCTGTTTCTGACAAAATGTCTTCTGGTATATCTTTGGTGTTGTATATAGTATTGATTATTTGCGGCTTAGTTTTAATCACCCATTTGTTATTTTCTTTCTTCAGAATAACAGTGTAGATATCACCGGAATTTCTATCTATGACACCTCTCTGATAACTAGCTGCATACCAGTCGGCGTTATTTCCTAGAATAATTTCTTTTTGAAGTATAAAAGATGATTTTAACTCTGGATATTTGGCAAATAATACCTCTGAAATATCACTTCTATATTCGTTTATTTTACTAGACATGAATTTTTGGCTATATTCAGTTTTTATAGATATATTTTCATCCGATCCTTTTACGGTAAATTCCGTGGAATTCTCATTAATAGAGCCGGACTTAGATGACGTCTTTATTGTATATTTGCCGTCTGATAACTGTATTTTAGAATTACCATTTATCGACGTAATTTCGGAAGTGCTTTTGTCTGTGTTGCGATATATTTTTGCTGACAGGTTTTCCTTGTCGAAAGTTATAGATATAGTATGTGTTGGCTGGATGAACATAATCGCTAGCAATATTAACGTTAATATTGCTAATGTAATGCTGCCAATGATCATATTTCTTCGATTCATAATTACTCCGTAAATGTATTAGCGTAGTTTCTAAATGTGATATTTAGCTTTGATGGATCAAATCCTTGCTCTTTAATCTTATTAATGGCAGCATTTCTATATCCTTCTATAGTATCGATTTCTACGATAACTCCATTCTTATGGTTAGGGTCTGCCTTATATCCAATTGAATAAATTAAGTTTTTTATTGGTAATTTTTTAATTATAGGATTGGTGTCTTCCAACTTTTTTTGCTCATTAGTAAGTCTATCTGTTGTAGTTCTGTCTATTTCTGACGTTTTAGACGAAGACTGTAATTCTTTAATAGCTTTCTCTGTCGTGGGTGTGAGTGCAAAAATTATCCTTAACGGATTACCCTTATTTACTTCGACATTAATATTCTCATCTTTAAAGCCACTTCTTGATGCTTTAAAATTGTATGTTCCTGGTTTTAAATATACGACTTGCGAGCCGATAAATTTTTGATTGCCAGTAGTAATTTCAGCTTTGTCAGGCGAAGTTAATAAGTAAATGGGAGTGGTGTCATGTCTATTTATGTAAGTTATGACGCCATATACTAGAGTACTAACTGATAATAATATTAATATACTGCTGACCACTTTTTTATTCATTACTTTTTCCTAAACCAAGTTACGCTTGGTGATGTTAAACTTTCACTGCCTGCTTTTGGGGCGTATTCACACTGTGAGGCGGATGCTATATTTGAATCAAATCCTTCTATATTACCAACATAAACAAATGTATGTCCTGGACTATGAGCAACATCTCCAGGTTTAAGATCGGCTACGTTGATTGAGCTACCATTACCGAGAGTCTGCCAGTTAGCCTCTGCCCATGCTCTCTGTACACTAGTTGGGCCAGCCTTACCGTTTTCGCCTCCGTAATTATAGTTCTTGTCAAATCCGCTGTCGTGCAACAGTGTAGTCACAAACGCGCCACAGTCCACACCACCTCCAAGACAAGAATCTCCAACGAATCGATTTTCGCTTTTTGCCTTTTCTATGGCCTCTGCATACTCAGGCTTTTTGTCTGTACGAACCTTCTTTTCTGGCCAGGCATAGCGTTT
Source organism: uncultured Candidatus Saccharibacteria bacterium (assembly GCA_937935245.1). GTDB lineage: Bacteria > Patescibacteriota > Saccharimonadia > Saccharimonadales > Saccharimonadaceae > Nanosynbacter. The sequence continues at coordinate 17,536 of CALGXX010000016.1, forward strand.
GACATAGCTAATAAAGTCGCCACCATTTGACGAAGAGCATCCTCCTCCACTTCCGCCCGTACCATTAAATCTTTCGTAGATTTTTTGTGCAGCGGTACCGCGTATATTTTTAACCTCATCTTTTGTCATGGCTGATTTTTCAAAATCGTCATGCCAAAAAACGGTGGCGTCATCAACTGTCTTCAGGGTTTTTAATAATTCCCATGAATTTGAAGCGGTACCAAATCCACGAGCAGTGACTGGTCTTTCCTTTCCCTCTTGCACTAAATACTCTAATTCGAAGATTAATAGTTTGTCATTATCTTCTACCGGAATAGAATCAACCATACCCTTGTCGTTAGGCGCACCACCATATTCTTGGCTGTAATATTTTTTTAATTCAGATGGTATTTTATTAGCTATCTGTGTTCGCCTTCCGAATGTCCATTGGGCGAGCCCCCATCCCCCAGACTCCCATCCTTGGCCTACTTCGTGTCTGGTAGGACTAAATCCGGATTCTGCTTGAATATTAGCCATCACGCCAGCTGTTTGTTCGGCGCTTAATCCTGCGTTACGTAGATATCCCCAAATCTTTTCTTGGTTATCAGATCCTGACACTCCATTAGAAGATGATCCGGAACAAGTTGTTGAATCATTTTCTTTATACCAAAGAATATCGTTTGTTACATATGAATCGGGATATCCTGCAGCTAAAGATACTGGTTGCATGGTAATAGCAAAAGATATGGCAAAGCAAAGATCGATAGATAGCTTTTTATACATCAGACTGGTTCCTTTTATATTCGTTTATAATATCTGCAGGAACACCAATATTTTTTAAGGCGTCTGAGGATTTTCTATCATTAACACCCGTTACGACCGAATTATTTCTTAGAATTGCGTACACGTCATAAGTAGATTTAATTTTCTCGCTATAAATTTCTAAAGTAACCAACTTAAATTCGCCCTGCTCTTTTACTATTGAATACTTTTTTAATTCACGATTACCGTAGGTGCTGGAGGTGGAATTTAGTAATTCGGTGATAACTTTTTGCTCTGAAGATTGCTCGTGAGTATTATTTTGACTATTTGAGCTCTCGCTGGCATTTTGAGGTGATGATAGAATAGTTGTGTATTGATTACTGTCAGGGTTTTTAACAATAAGAAAAGTTACCGTAATACTTACTAAAAATAATACGGATGATATTAATATGATTTTATTATCTTTATTCATTAGACCTTCCTTGCATACTCCCAGTGCCAAGCTTCTGGTTTTTTAGTCCCTGGTTCAGCCCAAGCTGGATGTACATATCCATATTTATGAGCGTTCGCCTTTAACCATTTATACACAGAAGAATCAAATCCTCCAACGTTAATGTCTACGGCTAGCCCCCAACCGTGATTTGATTGACATGGAGGATAGTCTGCTGCGTTGCCGCCTTGATATAGAGGGTTCCCAGGAGTCGCATAAGCAGCCTGCGTTGCACAATCTCGATACGCTTCATTAATGGTTAAATCAGAACCGTTATCGGCTTTATATGCTTTATTCATCTCTTCCATAGCAATCGCAGCTTTCTTGTTCATCTTGTTATCTGGTGAGAATGATAGGGCTTGTAGTTCTGAGTCTGGAATTTTACCATTTTCGTAGCTACCCCACTTAGCCTGTGCTTCTTCTAATTGCGGCTCACCGACCGCCTCGCCATTATCTGGAGCTTTAGCTGTGGTTGAAGGAGCTTCTTCTTCATCATCTTCGCCATTAATTGATTGAGCAATCTGAAAGTCGATTAGTAATACTGACATTGCGGAAAGCTTCTTGTCGTCGTATTGTTTGGCGGAATTATCAGCTCCGAAAGATTGGTCAGTAATATCTTTATTTTCATTATCTTTATATGTTGGTGCAGTAGATGATGTTGTCTGTGTCGAATCTGTTGGTGCTGTACATCCGCCGCTATTGAACCAATATTCACCTTTTTCTGCAGTGCTACAATCTTCAATGAAATCGTAAAGAGGTGTATCCTTAACTATATATCCGCTAGTCATGAGATCGGATATATCTGCACCATCTGGAATATCTGTATCTTTCTTTATCCATCCTTCATCTTCGGCAATTTGAATAGCCTCTTCTACTGACATGTTGGCTTGACTCTTCGTAATACCACTACATGGCATACCAGCTAAGTTTATTGCTGGATCTTCCGATGATCCGCTGCCCATAGAAAAGTCTTTTGCGTATCCGCAATATTTATCAGAATACATGCCACTTGCTGCTTTTGCGGTGGATGAATAAGACAACGCCATGGAAGGTAGCCTGAGAATATTAGACAGCATTGCTACTGGAGTTTTACTATAAGTTCCATTAGCCATCATCATATTGCCCATATTATGGAATATACTACCTAGGAATGTATACCTACTTGATGTATCAAATGGACTTAACGAAGCAATGTCCATTTCTTTTTGGAACTCTTCATTCGCTATTTGGATTCCATTGAACTCCGCTAATTGGCTCATTTTAAGTCCTGGTAGCATCTGTCCCATAGAGCCTGCTGAAAAGAATGCTGCAGCACCAACGCCGAGTGCATCTCCCAGGTCTTTATATTGAGCCTTGTCTGGCGTAAGGAGACTTTTTGCTAATTCTGTGAGGATATTTTTTACCTGCTCGCCAACTGCATATTCGAGTACTTTTTTAATCACTTCAGATAGCGCTGCCTTACCAACCCAGCTAATTATCGCACTTATACCGCCAGTAGAGGCCGAGACTGCTGCTTCTATTGCCATAGAGGCATACATGGCAACTGGACTTAATATATAATCACATACACCGTCAGTAGCCTTTTTAACTTCATTGAAGCCTTGGACTATAGGATTCGTAGCTACCGAATATCCTGGAATATAATTTTTGGCGATTCCCGGCTTATTACTATTAACGCCCATTGCTGCTAGAAGGTAAGGAGAATCTAGGGCTGATCCTTCGGTATTTTCAGACCCTTCCATTTTACCTCTTTCGGTTAGCATTGTACCGATTGTCTCCATCGTTTCTTGAGAGAATCCACTGCCTGTAGATTCGGCAGCTAGAGCTTTTTGCCCGAATAATAATGCTGCAACAGGTTGGCTGCCTAGGCCAGAAGCCTTAGCTTGCGATCCGGGAGATAGGACAACATCCATAACTAGACCTAATAGTGGAGCTAACTGAATTGCTGCTACGCCTGCCGCAATAAGATTTGGGATTTTTACTGCAGCACAAGCTCCTGCGCTAATAGTATAGGCTAAGCCTCCCTTTTTTAATTTACCTCCTAATTTATTAACACCTTCTCTAATATTTCCAATAGCACGCCCTTCTTCGAACTTTGGAAGCTTTTCTTTTAATTTCTCTCTTCTTTCTTTTATCCCAAGTTTTTTATCAATTTTTGAAATGGCACTATTTCTTTTAAGGTTGAATTTACTGTAAAGCCTACTTATGTGTTTTCCTGTCCAGGAGCGAAAACGCATATTAAATAAACCTGTTCTTCCATAGACTTTACTGGCAATTTTACGATTCTCTTTTTTGAGCAATTCATCTTTTAATTTCGATGCTTCGATAGGCTTTCCGTCGTTTACTCCTTCTATTTTCCAGTGAGTTGGATTTTTCTCTGGATATCCTCTTCCTTTCACATCCATTTCTTTACCGTTAGCATCAACTGGAATTAATCCAGATTTCTTGAATTTCTTAAGAGCTCTGTTGGAAAGTCGTCCTGTTTTGCAGCGTATTTTTTTACTTTTACAAATTCCCGCATCATCACCGGCGTCAATCATTTTATTCATGACCTTTTTCATGCGAACTTCTTTAACAATTGAGGCGGAGTCGTTTTTTTGAGTAAAGTTTTCTAGTACAATTGGTAACATTGCTGCTGGACTAACGAATGCTCCCATAATTCCACCACCCAGTCCCAGTATTCCAGTAATAGCTGCAATTGGTCCGCGTTTTTTCAGTAAAGACTTGAATGTTACTGGACTTTTCTTTTTCCCCGAAGATGGCTGATAAAAGCCGTTGTTAGGTACAGAAGATTCTTGGTTGTTAACGGCAGCGCTGGCGGAATCGTTTTGGCTAGGATTTAAGTCCGAATCTTTATTATCAAACTGAGATTCAAGGTCGTTTATGATATCTTTTTCGCGATCACTTAACTCTGACCCACCGTCAGAACCAGCCGAGATTTGATCAAACTCAGCCTGCTCAGCAGGATTTAATCTGCTGTCGGTTTCGGAATCCGTCGTGTAATCAACTCGTGCCATATTTTCTCGCTATTTTTCTATACCGCTCCATAGCCGCCGATCGGTGAATCTGACGGTTTTATTTGTTGCGATACGGGATTTGTATTGATCAAATTATATTCGGTATCGCTAGCCTGAATCTGAATGTGAACGTGATTTTGTCCAGCAAAGAATAATCCTTGTCCAACTGGGAAATTGGCTAGTCGTTTCTGCTCTTCATCTGTCAATTTAAACACTTGCGCCAAAACGTCAACGGCGCTGGCGGACTGTTTCAAAAGTAGCTGCATTGAGGAGTTAGAAACGATTGCTCGCCCCATTTTGCTTCCGACGAAGTCTTCCACGTCTTGCGTGATTGTCGTTAATCCTAATTGATATTTGCGGGCGCGCTTGGCTAATGAGAATAAGAAATTGGCAGAATCGTCATATTTCATCAATTGCCAAGCCTCGTCAACAATCAGCATACGTTTCCTCTGGTCGGTACGCGTAATATTCCAGATGTGATTCAGAACAATATACATCGCCGTTGGTCGCAGTTCATCTTCCAAGTCGCGAATGTTAAAGACAACCATATTATTATTAATATCAATATTACTCTGTTGCGAGAATATTCCAGCAAACGTTCCAGAGGTAAATTTGCGAAGTCGCTGAGCTAGGCTTGGACCAGTTCCGCCCATATGAAGCAAAGTGTCGTATAGGTCGGAAATTGTTGGCGGCGTGGAATTATGTGTCAACGGGTCTGAAGTAATGCCAACGCGTGCGTAAGTGTCGATTAATGCTTGATCAATATCAGCTTCTTCTGCTGGCGATAATCCTGCTACGACTTGCCCGCCAGCTCCTACTCCTGCGCCGCCCAGCATTTGCCTGAGCAGTCCGTGTAGCGTAACTAAGTTAGCGCGCAGCGCGTCATCTGCTTCATCAGTGTCAATAACACGCGGCAAATCAAACGGATTGATCCTCGTGTCGCTACTTAAACTCAATCGAATATAACTGCCACCAACTGCGTCGCATAGTTTTTGGTACTCGTTTTCTGGGTCGATAATCACAATATCAGCTCCGACCATCATACTTCTTAAAGCTTCCAATTTAACGGTAAATGATTTACCAGCACCAGACTTAGCGAACACGACCATATTGGCGTTTTCCAGAGAGAATCTGTCAAAAATCACCAAGCCATTATTATGCATATTAATTCCGTAAAGTACGCCCTTATTGTCCGTTAAATCGGCTGAAGTGAATGGGAAGCTGGTTGAAATTGCACCAGTATTCATGTTGCGGCGAATCTGTAGTTCATCAGTCAATTGTGGAATAGAACTATTCAATCCCTGCTCCTGCTGGCTGGAAGCCACTTTTGAGAACACCAATTGCTGGCCAAAAATAGTTTCAATTTTATGCTGGATGAAGTTTAGCTCGTCCAGACTGTCGGCGTAAAGCGTAATATATAAGCCATAGCGGAAGAACTTTTCGGCGCCAATCTGCAATTGGTCGCGCAATTCTTCGGCGTCTTGCAAAGCCGCTTCCAAGCCTGGATCGCGCACCTTTCCCTTTTCCATGTTTATATTCATGGTTGCTTCCAGCTGAGTAACTTTTTTGCGCAGGTTATTCAGGACAATTTGCGTATCGACTGGATAAATAAACATACTAATGTCCAGCACTTCATCGATGTTAATGATTGAGCTAAGCCAGCCGGTGTAGATTTGGCGAGGATAGCCATAAACATACATTGTGCGGCCATATTTTGAGCCAAGTCGGAAATGGTCGGAATGAAGCTCAATACTACTTGGCGCAATAAAATCACGCAGAGTTCGAACGCCAGTTAAGAAGGCCTGTTCGACTTCGGCTTGTTCACGAGCTCGTTGTTGAGCAGCAATATCAACGGCATCTAATTTCTTCTTTGCCATTATGACCTTCCTCCTCTCGGTGACGGACCAGTTCCCTTAGTTACGTAAGTGGTCGTAAGCTCGCTCGGATCAATGTCCTCTAACGATTCACGTGACGACGTGTCGGGATTATATGAAGTGTAGAACAACTCGCCCAGTTGCCTGGTATTTAATTGCCAGCTTTTTACGCCCATTTGGAATAGTCCGTTCATGACCGAATCAACGCGGTTTTTAATTTCATCTTTGGCTTTGGTGTAAGTGACTTGGTCGATTTTTGTTACGGTTGCCTCTTTTTTCCCACTAAAGAAGCTATTGAATAGTCCCTTAGTTTGCTGCTTGAAGGCATTTTCCTCGCCAGCTGGATAATATGGAACGACAACGTAAAAGCTCTTATCCATAATATTTGCTTCTTGCGCCAGAATATCAATAAAATCCATGTAATCGTCCATTAAGATGTTGAGAAGCATATTGTCTTGATTGCGGCGAATTTCAGCTAATCTGTCCAGATACGGACCAATGTCCACGCGGCGTGAACGGATAAGAACTTGAATTGGGAAATACAGAGAGTTGATAAAGTTTTGATAACTGAACTCAATTCCCTCTCTCTCGCGTGAACTCATAAGGTCGAAGTTAATTGATTCACATTCCACTACTGCTCGAAAACTACCATCACTCATGATGATCATATTTTCGCGCATTTCAGAGAAAAGCAGTGTATTCTGGGTGCTAATTGGTCCTTTTTGCTTCTTATTCTCAGGGGTTTTATCTGGAGCTGGCGTGATTGTATTTGGTCCCGAACCAATTGCCTCCGATGGCTGCTGAGGGACATTAGGAAGAGCCGCATTGGTTTGCGGAACCTGCTGATAAGATTGTTGATTTTGTAACTCTGGTTGCATAAACCCCACCTAACGTAGTGAAATCACCACTTCCTCATCTGATAATTTATTTTCTTGCTGAATTCGATTTGCCTCACGCGCAATCGTTTCAATCGAGAGGTCGCGGTTATTTGCCAGTTCTATTATAGCAGGTGGCACCTCGTTTACGCTAGTTTGCGGCGTGGCTGTTGTCGGCTGAGTTTGAGCTGGAGCGTTCGCGGCAGGCCGTCCGGACGCTGGATTTAATACGGATTGACGCATTGTTGGGTACGGATTCATTTGTAGTGGTGTGGCTGGAGCAGGATTATCTGGTTGAGATGGTTGCGGTGTTTGCGTAGGAGGCAGCGTAGCAGATTGCCCTGTTTGCATCTTTTGGATAACTTCTTGTCGCCTACGAACATCTGACTGATTTATCAAGTGATTAATATTTTGCGCCGTAGCACTATTTTCATCCAATATGTCGTTGGCTGCCTGTCCTTCGTTGAATAAGTCAGCACGCATCGAGCTATTCGGATTATTGACACCACGAATTGACCAACCCTGACTATCTACCAAATTCGCCAAATATGACAATCTTCGTTGGACTTCGGCTTGATCGTAATTATTACCGTAAGTCTTCTCCTCGACTTTTGGCGCGATAACTTCAACCAACCTTTCAATTCCATCAGGCTGCCATAGCCGCTTTTTTGGTTTTAGCATAAAAGAAATAACTGCTGCCAAATAAACTTCCATCGGTTGATCTTTTTTAAGAGGTAAAGCCAGCGCTCCAAAGAATAAAATTATCGGCACAGGAATTATTGCCAAAGGTAGTAAAATTGTACTCAAACCGTACGCAATAGCGATTCCGATAACAGCTATAATTAAGAACACAAACTGTCGGAAACTAAACGGCCCGAGCAGTTTGTCCTCTGCCTCGACATCTTGAGGAACTTTATACACCGACATACTGCTTATATTATATCAAAATATGGGGATTATAACATGTTGCGGAAAATCTTAAATTGTTCTTTAGTTGCTTTAGTTGCATTGGCCGATAGTCTCTTGTCGGTAAGAATTGTGTCGATAGCTTCCTTAAGATCTTGGCGTCCCTCATTAGTAAGAACAGATGTAGTATTTACAGCTTCCATTAATAACTTAACAGCATCAGCATCCGTAGTCGCTAAAGTTTCTGGTTTATATTTACCGCCTTGTAGCCAGTCAGCGAAGTAATTCATGAGGTCGTCCCTGTTATTAATATCACCCTTTAGCATATCGTCAATAAGCTTACCGCCCAAGAATGACGCCTTATTCTTTACACCAGATTCCGCTAATGCTGAAGCTGCAGAAGAATAGAATTCTGGCGGCAATTCACTAAGAAGCTCGGCGACTTCTGTTGCGGTACCGTATTTAATCTGTTCTTCAATTGCGGCTTCACGTACAAATATGTTATTACTATCCAGTACTGTTCCATCTGAAAGCGTCACGGAATTGCCTAAAGATATCTTTTGTCTTTGCCCAGAGCTTAGCTTATAATGCTTCATAATCTGACGAGCTTCATCAACAGACTTGGCGTATTCACTACGGCTGGTTGCTATGGCTGAAGCTAAGGCTGCATTTGCACCAATCAAATTGCCATTTGCATCTTTGAATACATTGCCGCCAGCCTTCTCTTGAAGTTCCTTGCTGTTTATCAATTGCTCTGCAAATTCACTATGCTGCTGGCGTTGAGCGTTATTCTTAATTAGTCCAGACACTGCAATTTCGGTTTCTAGGTCTTTAATATCTGACATAAATTGAGCTTGTTGCGCGTCTCGCCAATTTGAGTATTTAGTAAACTTAGCTCGTAGAGCACGATCGTACTTTCCATACGTATCAGTTGGTGCGTGACCCAGCGTAGCTTCGGTGTAGCGATTGTCATCTTGTGCGGATAACAGATCTGCACGCCTGGAAGCCTGTCTGGCGTCTAAGTCTGACTTCTTATACCTGGCTGTATCTCTAAATGAATTCTCGGCATTTTTCTGCGAAGTTTCCAGATTTTTTTTACGTAATCTACTGTTATGATCTGCCCAACGGCGTAAACGATTTGGGTTGAATCGCGCCATATTAGGGTTAGCTAACTTCTTGTTTTTAATGGTCTCACGACGATCTTTAGACCAGTTCTTAGTCCTGTCGTATAAGCCTTTGTTCTTGTCATTAACAAACCCAGCGAATTTACCCAATACTCCGCCACTGAACTTCATAATTAGGGGAGTTATAGCCAAAGGTATTATTTGAACCAGCATGCCTAGTACATGCATTATTGCGCCATTTGGACCAGAGGCATTTTGTATAATTATTATTCCCGCCAGTTGAGCTCCGCCAAACACTACAGCGAATGCTGGGAAAAATACTAGCATTGTTAAGAATAAGTCTCGCCATTTTTTAAACCACTTTTCTGTTCCAGGAAGTAAATAGCAAACGAAGGCTAAAGGTGAAATTATGATTAAGATAATAATGAGCGCTTGACGAGCAGCCATGATTAGGAGTATGAAGAGTAAAGTTAAGCCAGCTAATGCCGCGGCAGGTACTAGCATTGGTAATAATTCCGTAGTAAGTGCTAGCGATACGGCGTATCCTGCTCCTACTGCCAGCGCTCCATTCGACAGTGCTGTACTGATAATCTCCGACCATGTCCATGTACTTGTATTTTCTCCTACAGTGGATATGGTATTTTTAATTCCCATGAAGGCGTCCTGAAAAGCGTAACCGGCTATGTTTGATAAATCCAGTAAAATAGCACAAATCGTAAATGATAAGTTGACCAGCACTGCTGCAATCACTAACCTAGGGATCATCTTTTTAACGCCGTAATTGCTAATTCCTACAGAGGTCAATTGTGAGTAGATAATCACCAAAAACGCCACAATAAACGCTACGTTGCTAATGTTGCGCATAATGACCCACGCCAGATAAATTCCGCTATTTTGGTTGGTTGTTTCTAATGGCTTAGTTTTTAAGAATTGCTGAAGCGCGCTGTACATATAATCTATGCCATCAGCCAGCCAGTTGGAAACTGGACAGATAAACCACCCTATTCCCTGCACATCACAGGAAGTGCTGGTTGAATTTTCAGATGGAGGGTCAATTGAAATAGTTGAACTATCGGTTTGATTATAAGTATCTGGCGGTGTAAAAGAATAAACCGCATAAGTTGCGGAACTTAGTGAAGATATTTCGCCTGATGGGAAGTAAATAACTTTAACTTCTTTTTTATTTTTATCCTCATTTATGAAAACAAGTGAATTGTCAGGTAAATTAAACTTCTTGACTTTGTTGTTATCTGTTAGTCTGGTATATTTTTTATTAGAATAGGTTAAATCATGACCATCCCATTTTGCATCTGCGGCATAAACAGAGGTTGAGTGTGTTAAGGTATTAAGAAAAATACCCACCAGCATCCCTGCTATCAGCAACATAAACCACTGCAACCACTTATTAAGAAGCTGCCTGTACGAAATTAACCACTCCATTCATGGTTATATTAGCATTTTTGATGGAAAAAGTCAAGAGAAGAAGCTAAGCGCCAACTTTTTTGAATGCAGTATCTATTGTTCCGTTTATATTCTTTGAGGTGTTTGGATTTAACCTAGCTTTTATCGCTGCATCCTTAATTCCATGTCTGGCAGCAGAAGCCTTAGGGTTACTTTTTCTGTAAGCATCAATTGAAGCCTGAGCCAGCCATTTGGTAGCTCCTGCGTTTTGCACTAAGTGTTCTGCTTGTAAATTGCCATCTGCGGCGTTATCTATGGCCAGATTCTCTAGATCAGTCATATTTTCAACTTTATCATTAAGGATATCATCCCCGAATTTGTTACCTAATATATTATTATCTCCCTTAGCAAATGCAGCTTTGATGGCACGATTCTTTATAACGGCGTCTTTCCCCGCTAAGCTACTGAGCACATTGACACGATCGCTAAAGCCTCCATTAGACATAGTTTGGTCTATTGCAGCTGCGTACATACTTCGCGAGACTTTTTTACCCGCAGAGGTTTTACCCGTGCTGGCAATAGTAGCTATTTCATTCGATGTCATGCCTCTTAGGGCTAGAGCTTGACCCTTAACTTCATTCTCGAATAATTCGTCAGATACAGCTTGACTGTGGGCAGCACCCTCAGATAATCCCGTAAATCGTCCAGCCCAGCTATTGTCCAGTGCTCTCCTAGGGTTGAGCATAATTCCTGCTCCTTTAGCTAATCTACTATTACTGCCCCTGAGTGCGTCAGCTTTTCTTCCGAGCCAAGTGTTGCCAGATCTACGATTAGCCTGCCTTTTAGCAGAGCTTTTTTGCCAGCCTTTTTTAATATCACCTATTCTAGATTTTCCCATAACTGCGCCACCTAGACGCTTGTTAGCCATATTACTTAGGCCGCCAAGTTTTCCTGCAAAACTACCCAATGAGTTTAATGAACTCTTTAGTACGAAAGGTGTGGCGCCTAACGGTAATATAGATACTGCTAAAGCAGCAAATTGCATAGTCACTTTCGGATTATTTGGGTCATCCGTAGCCGATGCAGCCAATATAGCCCCTGCGAGTTTCCCGGCTCCATATAGAAGAGAAACTACAGGAAATACTACCAATAAACCTTTGAACATTGATATCCATTTTTTGAATAAGTTTTCAGTGTTTGGCAGAAGCCATGCCGCAAATGCCAGTGGAGAGACTGCTATTAATAATATAATAGCGGCCTGTCGAACGATTAGTATGACTAGCACGACGAGTAAAGCCAAAAGTAGAGCCATGATAGTAGGCATGCTTACTGCTAGAAATAGGAATAAAGCTGCTCCAGCTAGAGCTAATCCACCAACTACAAAAGTGGAAAAACTGCCATTCGCTGCTGATTGGGTATCTATTCCTGATGCAGCTCCCTCCAGAACTCCTTTAAGAGAAAAGCCGAGTATATTAGACAAGTCTACTGCCAATTGACAAAGGTAAAAAGATAAGTTTACAAGCAAAGCTCCTATTATCAACCTTGGCAGGATTTTCTTAATTCCATAGTTGCTGACGCCAACATTACTTATTTGGGAGAATATTACCCACAGGAATATTACGGCAAATATAGCGTTTGCGATATCTCGGAAGAAATCCCAAGCTTGTTTTAATCCTCCGGATGTTGAATCATTCTTAAAGATTTTTGGATCAATAGATAAAAATTGAGATATTGCAGAATAAGCAGAGTCGCTAATATTACTAGCGAAGTTCATTAGAGGACAAATAAGCCATCCCACTCCGTCGACGCCACATGAGTTTTTTGCTTCATCAGCTTTACTTTCTTCGGTCGCTGCTGACCCTGAGGTGTTTACGTCTTTTTTTATGTCATCCCATGCGATTTCACTTTTTTGTGATTTTATAGTTTTCTCGTCTATCCCGGAATTTCCAGCCAGACAACTAGTAAATACAGCGTCCATCGCGCCGCTTCCAGTATCTCCGTTGGTACGTTTAGCGACAGTTTTAACAGCACTAGCTATACACGTACCTATTAACATTTTCGCGAGTTTTTGCTTGGCGGCGTCATCACAGACCCACCCCTTCTCTGATGCTTGTGATGGTGCCCCTGGAAGCGATTGATACTTACATCCGGCAGCAACCTTATCTGCGTCTGAGAGCCCCAAATACCATGGACTGGTCTCAATTTTAGGAGAGATTAGAGTTACTAGACTATCCTGACCTGCTTTATTAGCGAGTGCTTCGGCATTTTTTTCAACAGTACTAGTCGAACTGCTACCCGAGCCCTTGACACAACGTCCTTTTTTATAAGTACTTGTTCTGTTATCTATTGTTGATATTTTACGTTCCTCTGAAAATTCATCTTTGGTGTAGCCAGTGTTACACGTAAAGCTAGTGTAGTTACTGCTTGCTCCCTGTTTTTCATCCGCGCATCTCCAATATCCATCTCCTTGATCAACGGGCTTATACGAGAAAACACCATGTTTCGGACATGTCATAGTGCCATTGGTTATGTTACCCGTGATGCCGTCATCAGCAAAAGCAGGTTTGGCTGTAAGAATAGTAGAAAATAATGCCATTAGCATAAAGCTCATGCACGCATAAAAAGCTTTATATTTTAAGCTATTCCCATAACTACGCCCACTAATAAACATAAACACCTTCATTTAACCATATATGAAGGTGTTTATGCAAGATTTTAGTAAAGTTTATTTTTAAGATGCGTAGTATTTTTGTAATTCAGGAAGGTCGCAAATTAGTCTTTCCTTATCGCCGTCAACAATGTGAATACTTTTGGTGCTAATGCCGTCGGTGCATGTCTTATCTGTAACTCTCGCGTCAACTAATGTTCCATATATATATGCTCTTTGGCCTTCCGCTGGAGCTCCGTATCCATTACCTGGTTTTTCTGCCGGCTCATTAGCATAGTGTATGTCTTCTGATTCAGTATTTACAATTAATACAGTAAGTTTTAACACACGCTTTATATCGTCTCCCATATCACTTGGGACAAGGAAATCGTATGTATCGTGCGTTCCCCCAGCGTTCATTCCTCCTGAACTTAGCAGGTCTGCATCTGGATCTTTAGCGTCCTTATCGTTAAAGTTATTTCTGGTTCTGGTTCCGTAGTAACTCGCAAAAGGTTCTATTAATTTACCCTCTTCTATGGTTCCGCCATATATAGATGTTTTTATGGATACAGGATACTCTTTAAAATTATTAAGCCTTCCCTTCAACTTTGATTTGGCATAACCACCGGTAAAGGCATCTAGTGCTTCAGCCATTACATCATCTGCGGTTATGCCAGTTTCTGGCGGTAATAAAGAGTTGTCTTCATTGCAGGCGTGTGTAAGCACAGCAATATCGTACAATAGCGTCATAATAGAGCGTGCAACTTCATCCTGAACTTCTTTGTAGTTGCCTGCATCTGCTTTCCAAGCGCCTTTCTCATAATCAAAAGTCTTAGACTTAAATCCATGATTTGCGTGAGACCACCCTATCAGAAGACCCATTCGTTTAGTGTAAAACTCGCCCTTTTGCTTCTCTTCTTCTGTAGCGTTTTCGAATTCTTTTTTTAGCGCGCTTAGATTCTCAGCGAAATCTTTCAGTCCGACAAATTCCATTTTTATTTCTTGAGTTTCTGGAGTTGGGGATTTTGTTACAGGCTCTGTCCCTATTGATTTGGTAGGAGCTGGAGTAGTTTGTTCCGCGCTTTGAACTTTTTGCGCGCCGCAGCCTGCGGCAAGTGCTAATGTTGCAGCAATCGCGCCAAATTTCGCGCCAAATTTAATAAAATCTCTCCTAGGCATTTCTTTTGATGAACCGCTTGGGTTATTAGGGTTATAAACCATAACGCTTGGGGTCCTTTCTCTGACATTGTCAGGTATTTTATTGTAAAACTCCTTAGACTTTTCAGCCCAATTGGCAATATCATAACATAAATTGCACATAAATGCAATAAATATGGAATATTTTTTCATAAAAAAACACCCTGTCGAGGGGTGAATTATCTGTGGCGCGCTCGACCGGATTCGAACCGGCGATCTCCTCCGTGACAGGGAGGCGTGATAGGCCAACTTCACTACGAGCGCATATCAATATCCCTTATATTATCAGATTACTTCTGTCTTTTCAAGGAAAATGTTTGCTTTTTTCGCTTGACTATTTTACAATTTAGGTATAAGAGAAAATTTTATGACAAAAAGAAATATTGTAATCAGTATATTCATCGCAACAGTAATCGCAGGAAGTATTTTTATACCCAGGGTAGCTTTAGCAGTTGCCAAATGTGGTGGAGCGGAAACCTCTGTTATTTCCTGTGACGGAACTGGTAGTACAGCAATCATTAATATAATAAAGCAAGTCATTAAGATTTTAACTGCTGGTATTGGAGTTGCGGCGGTTGGTGCTGTTATATATGGGGCATTTTTATATACCACTTCTGAGGGTAGCCCGGATAAGATAAAAAAAGCGCGTGAAGTCTGGACGAATACTGTTATTGGGATAATAATGTTTGCGTTTATGGTGGCAATTACCAACTTTATTATTCCAGGAGGAGTTTTCGATTAATGAAAAAGATTATAATAGCGATGTCTTTAATGATTATGGGGTCGTTTGGGGCGAGTGTAACTTTCCCGAATACTTCTTTTGCGGACGATAACGATGCGTGTTCTAATAAGGGGAAAATTTTAACGTTAAAACCATGGTATAGCGGTTTAACTAATAATGACTGTTCCCTTAGAAGTCCAGGCGCAGATGCTAATTCTCAAGCTAACTATATTTGGAAAATCGCACTTAATATCGTTGATGATTTGCTGCAGCTTATCGGCTACACGACTATTGGATATATCATGTACGGTGGTTTCTTGATGATGACCAGTAACGGCGCTCCAGATAAGGCCGCTCGTGGACGAAAAACTATTATGAGTGCCGCTATTGGCTTGGTTATTGCCCTAGCTTCTGTTGCGCTAGTCAACTTTATATCATCAAAGATAGGGGTATAAAATGAGATATATGGAATTTTTTGCTGGATTATTAGGAGAGGCAGATGCTCTTGGTGTGCCGAAGAATAATGGTGTAGATATTATGAAGTTTGTCGATCTGGCACTTTGGGTGGCTGGTATTATAGCTGTTATTGTGGTGATTATTGCTGGAATAAACTATTCCCTGTCATCTGGCGATCCGTCCAAAACTGCCAGCGCAAAGAATGCTATTTTATATTCAGTCATTGGTCTGGTTATTGCTGCTAGTGCGATTGCTATAACAAAGTATATTATAGGAAAGGTTTAAGATGAAGATTTTTACGAAAATTCTGACTGCTGGAATGTTAATGGTTGGGCTTCTTGGAGTGCTTACTCCAGCAGTATCTGCAGCTAACGGTATTAATATTTGCTCAGGAAATGAAAACTCTATCTATTGTAAAAATAAAAACACTGGCGAAACTCAAGTGAACGGTATCATAAAAACTATCGTTGAAGTTCTGCTTACTGCCGTTGGTGCTATTTCGATTATTATGATAGTTATTGGTGGTATTATGTTTGCACTTTCCAGTGGTGACGCTCAGAAAGCCGCAAAAGCCAGGAACACTGTTTTATATGCGGTAGTCGGTTTGGCTGTGTCATTATTCGCATCAGCAATTGTTAATTTTGTATTTAATAGGTTTAATTAGGAGAAAATATGAAAAAATCAATAATATCAATAGCAATTATGACCTGTGCGGTGTTTGGGGTGTCAGTTTTATCTACCACTTCCCTGTCGGGCAGTGTTTCTGCCCAGGTATCTAAAGGAATTGATACGGCTACAACATCGGAAATGAAAGGTAAAAGTATTGACGGTGATGGCGGTCTAATAAAAACAGTAGTTAATGTTTTACTTTGGGCTGTGGGTATTTTGTCTGTTATTATGATTATTTTTAGTGGTTTTCGCTATATTACTTCATCTGGCGACGCATCAAAGACAAAATCTGCTCAGAATACGCTCATTTATTCAGTAGTTGGACTAATAGTGGCTATCATGGCATGGGCGATTGTCAATATGGTTATAAAGCGACTATAATAAATCCATAATTAGTTTTACAAATAACAGATAAAAATATATAATAGTAATATCATTAAACAAGGAGAAAATAACAATGAATAAATTAAAATTAATCTTGGCGGGACTACTAGTAGTACCAACTGTTGCTTTGGCTGTAGCTCCAGCAGCGGGCGCTGAAGGAGACTATACTCTAAAGGGCGGTGTTAGTAGCGCGCAAGGAACAGGCGTTGATCAGGTATCCACAGACCCTGAATCTTTGGTTAAGCAGTTTGTAAACATATTCTTGTTTGCTGTTGGTGCATTGAGTGTTATCATGCTTATCTGGGGCGGTATTCGTTACACCACTTCAGCTGGTGATAGTAATAAGGTTCAGGCTGCTAAGAACACAGTTTTGTACGCAATTGTCGGTTTGGTGGTTGCTATTTTGGCATACGCAATCGTCAATATGGTTATCGGTAAGATTACATCAGGATCATAATCTTTCCTATTAATAAAAAAGAGCCTCATCAGCGAGGCTCTTTTTTTATGGTTAAAAAAATACCGCCAACTTGTGACGGTATTTTCTGTAAAATGGTTTTTTACAGAACTTGAATCTTCTTTGCTCTTTCTTGCTTTATCTTTTCGAAAGTAATTGTCAAAACGCCATCTTTTAATTCTGCCTTAACGCCTTCTTCATTCACAGCGGTTGGCAATGCTAATGTACGGCTGAATTCGCCCCAGTAACATTCCTGAATGTGCCATTGGCGAACATCTGCTTCGTCACCACTAGACAGTGTGCCGCTAATTGTTAAGATGCCGTCAGAAATGCTTACGTCTAGGTCGTTTCGATCTACGCCAGCAGTACGAGCTTTGATAACTAGGTTGTTTTCTGTCTCAAAAACGTCAACAGCCAATTGACCCATTGCATCATCAGCCTCGTCTTCCCAGTTGTCATCGGATCGTGTTGCTGGTGCACTGTTGTTTCTACTATTGTCGTCGTTAAAACCAGGTAACAGATCGTCGTTATCATCATCAATAAACGCCGCTGCCAATTCCTGTTCTGTTAGTAATGTATCATCTTGCTTTCGGGCCATAATTTCCTCCACTTTTATAATAGGCTCATTGACAAAGTCTTTATTAGTATAACTGTAATGTGCGTTATAATCAACAGAGAAAGGCTTAAAACGTAAAAATTACAATGTTTGACGCGCTATTATCAATCATCGCTCCCCACCACTGTTATAAGTGTGGTAAAACGGGTGGTATTTTATGCTTAGATTGTAAAAAATACATCATGAGTCGGAAGTACGATATGTGTGTATTATGTGGTGATTTATTGGAGAATGGCAATTTATGTAAAAAGCATAATCTTCCCTGTGATATGATCTGGTGTTTTTCACGACGTACAGGTGTTGTCGCAAAGATTATTGATGATTATAAGTTTAACCGCGTTCAGGCGGCGGCTGGATTGTTAAGTGAGTTCTTAGACGAAGCTCTTCCTGAATTGTCGCCAGATACAGTAATCGTACCAATTCCTACAATTTCTAATAATATTCGGCGTCGTGGATTTGATCATATTCGAAAAATTGCTATTAAATTATCTCGACGAAGAAAAATAGAATGTCGCTCCCTGCTCCGGCGCAGAAATAACGTAACTCAGCATTTTACGAAGTCTTCCGCCCAGAGAAAACGTCAAGCAAAGGAGTTTTTTGAAATTGCGGGTAAAATTGATAAAAATAAGCGGTATATCATTATTGATGATATTTTTACGACTGGATCAACTGTGTTGGCGGCGGCGGAATGTTTGAAGAAAAATGGTGCCAAACACGTGGACATTGCGGTTATTGCCAGGCACGGGCGACCGAAATTATGAGTGATGATAATGACTGCCGCGATGGATTTCTTGGGCGCGGTATAATTGCTCAGCTAAGATAAGACGGACCAATTGATGTGGAAACACTAAGTTTGATAACGACCAGACGACGTTAGATTTTTGGCGCAAATCGCTGGTAACTCCGTAAGCGCCACCGATGATGAAGACGATATGCTTGTCGATATGTTCGGTTATTAGGTCAGATAATTCTGGCGATGATAGGTTTTTACCGCGCTCATCGAGCAAAATAACAAAGTCGTCCGAATTGAGGCGTGAAAAAATACGCTCAGACTCTTCCTGGCGCGCCCTGTCGCCTTCAAAGCTTGAATGCGGTAGAATAATCATTTCCGCAGCAAAAGGTGCTCGTAGACGCTCTAAAAAACGAGAAACGCCTGGTTGTACCCAGGCTTCATTCTTTTTTCCGATTGTTATAATGGTGATTTTCATAATATCTATGGCGGAGAGAGAGGGATTCGAACCCTCGATGAGTTGCCCCATACCGCTTTTCGAGAGCGGCCAGTTCAACCACTCCTGCACCTCTCCGTATCTAACTAATTTGGGAAATTATTTTTTATCAGTTTTCTTTGAATCTTTGGAAATTGTCGTGCCGATAGCGATCCAAATAATACTCAATAGTAAACTAATGCCTGCCAGTTCAAAGAATGCAATAATCCATTTACCAGCTTCATTCCAAGTTATCATTTCAATAATTACTGCTGCTAACAAGACTGAAATGGCGGTTACGAGAATCGTGGCAATTGTTAAAAGTGCATATTTTACGTACTTAATAAAATTCATACCCCTCCTTAGGTTAATTGGTACACCCGGCAAGATTCGAACTTACGACCTCTGGCTCCGCAAGCCAGCGCTCTATCCAGCTGAGCTACGGGTGCATACAGCCTTTCAAAAAGGCCGCAACAAAAAATATAAAGTACTTTCATTGCTATAAAGCACTGAACTTTTGTATTCTACCACATAAAATATAGTCAATCAAGCTATAGCTTTATCAGCCGAATAAATTTCTCTAAGGCGTCTGGCTTAATTTCTTGCATTGGTAGGCGCGCTCCGAGCATGTCGACGATTCTTTCGCCCTCTGCTTCGGAAAAATAAATAGTTAAACCTGGTGAGAATCGCTTTACTGGCAATAATAGAATCGAATGTTGGTTGTTTTCGTGAATTAATCCAAATGCGCGAAATTCGCTAAAATCGTGTAAAACGTCGGCGATGTAAATGCCCTTGGGGCTAATCGCGTAGTTTATTATTTGAGGAGTTTTGTTTGATAATACAAACAAGGCTACAGCCATAATTGGCAATAAAACGGCGAAAGTCCAGTTCTTAAACACCAAAATTGCCAAAGCCATTAATCCTATCAACACAATGACAAAAAACACGTACCACAATTTACCGCGTTGAACCTGTACGCCTTCTGGTGCGTTCCAAGCTATCGGCTCGGTTAAATCAATCCTGTCGGGTGATGGCGCTTCAAAGTCTTGGTTTTCTGGACTATCGTTCATGACGTTAGTATATCACGATGAGAATTAGTGAACAATTAAACGTTAGTGGTTGATCCGCCGCTTAAAGCTGCGCCAAGGATGAAGTTGATTATGGCGTAAGCAAAGACCGCGATTAGTAGACCGATGATTGCATATAAAATTGTGTTTTTGGCGTTTGTGACGGATTCTTTTTTACCGCCAGATATTACATAGCGGAAACCGCCGAAGATTAGCATAACGACGCTTAAGACGCCGACACCGAATAGCATAATGTTGATGGCTCGCCTTACGATTGATGAATCACCATTAGCCAAGTTGGATGGTGTATTATCGCCGCGTGCTGCGTTAATTCCGGCTGGCGCACCACCCTCACCTAACGCAGAAACTGGAGCCGTCACCAAAGCTACGCCGAATCCGATTGTAAGTAGTCCTGTTATAATTTTAGAAATATATCCTTTTACCATAATTCTATTATACCCTATTTACGATAAAGCTATTAATAATTACACTTCTATGGTACACTAAATAGTGAATTTGGAGGAGTACCCAAGTGGCTGAAGGGGACGGTTTGCTAAATCGTTAGTATGGAGAGATCTGTAGCGGGGGTTCGAATCCCCCCTCCTCCGCCAAGATTCAGAGATAGTACGGAAGGGTGACCGAGTGGTTGAAGGTACCGGTCTTGAAAACCGGCGTGCGGTAAAACGTACCGAGGGTTCGAATCCCTCCCCTTCCGCCAAAACAGTGCTATTGACTTTGAAAAATAGGAGATTCGTGCGAGTTTCCTATTTTTATTGGTTATGATGGAGGTTTTTTATTTCTCTTGTTTGACTTGAATCGTACTTTTGTAACTTGTGCCAGATAGACGATCAAACATAAAACGTCGGTTAAATAACGCTACGACAATTGTAATTAATACGAATAATATGAATGCTAAGAACGCAATTGCGAGCAGACAGAGAAACAATAGCGAATCTGCTTCCTTATTAAATTCATCCGCAAGGTAAAACAAGCCTGCGGGAATGATGCGAAAATATATCGTGAGTAAGATTCCTCTGAAAATTGTGCGAATCCATTTTTTATTTTCAAATGTTAGCCCAAACTTTAATAATGCGCTACCAAAAGTTTTACCATTCAGTAGAGGAATTAGGCTAAAATAGAGGGCTAAAAATAGCGAAAACGGAAGTTGGGTTTTTGATAAGGTGTAAGGAATACGGACGATAACAGCGTCGATTATTAGAGATAAACTAATACGAATTCCAGAAACTCGTGAGCCAGCCTCAAGGGATTTTTCATCTATTTCTTCCCTGGACGGAAGTAGCCACGTCGCAAACCAGCCCAGAAAGTAACCGATACATCCGCCTATCGTGTTCTGGATGATATCATCGACGTCGGATAATCGATAAGGTCCTGAATAGATGAAATAAAGCCCGGATAATTGAGTTAGCTCAAAGAATAAACTTAAAATAGCTGTCAATAACAACGTCTTTTTAAGGCTACATTTGAAATAGTAGCGCAGGTAAATTCCGAACGGAATGAGCATTAAAACGTTGAAAGCAGGAACGTAAAAAGTGGGATGTTTTATCGCCGTAATCCAAGTTGAACTATCTGTTAATACAAGTGGATTGTTCTTTATAAAATCTGCGACGAATGAAAACGGAATTAAATTCAGATTTTCTGCGTAAGTTGTGTGAACGGATTCTGGATTTGGTAACGGTAAAATAACTAAGAAATATACGGTTAATAAATACAGAATAAAGGAATAGAAAATCAAAGTCCGCAACTTATTGACGGAGCCGTATTTTCGATAGTTCGCAATCATATACGGCAATGTGATAAGAAAAGCCAAGATTGGAAAAAGGATTAGTGCGACCTTAATAGAGATTAGATATCTCATAAACTCCATTATACTAAATATTTTCTCTGTAAAATTCAGGATGACTATTTCTATGCTGGGAAATATACTTGACAAAAAACAAAGCTTATGCTAACATTATAACCAGTATTCTAAAAATAGATACAAAAAGAAAGAATAAAAATGAATTTAGTACAACAGTTTTTCACCGTTACAACTATGTTTGTCAGTTTGAATGTAGCGTTTGGTGTGCTGCTGCACGACACCAACGTCGATAAAGCGTTTTTGTCATCTTGGAAAACATATAGCGTTCAAAGTGACGTTGATGATGAAATAAGAATGCCAGAAACAAAGCCCCATACTCATCCAGAACATGCTCAATTGTCAAATGTGTTGAAAGAAGGTTCAGCGCGACCGCGAACTACGCCTCGTAACAACGATAAGAAGCGATTGCGCCAAAAATATGCCGCCCGTGGTCAACATACTTTTGACGGATATCACCTTGATTTTGAAGGTATAGGCTAGGCTATTTTAAGCTAATCACTTCCAGTTCTGAAACAAGCCGAGTAATAATTTTTTCTTGCTCGGCTAATTGCTCGCGAGTTTCCTCGACAAGGTGAGCTGGCGCCTTCTCAACGTAAGTCGGATTTTCCAGGCGCTTCTTTAATCCTGCCAATTTCTGACGTGCTTCGGCTAGGCGTATTTCCAGATTTTCTTGATGCTGGTACAGAGTTTCACTATCGATATCTAGCCATGCTTCCCTGTTTGCAGCCGCTAATCTCAGTCCGCGCGGTTGATCCGTGTGCTCAATTGCCTCAAGCCGCATAAGATGCTTAATTGTGTCTTGATTGTCAGTGATAAGACTGTCGTTGCCGTATAGTAAGCGATATTTCTTATTTCCTGGCAGTTCAGTAATCACCCAGCGACCTTCAGCGACCAGAAGCTTAAGCTGCTCGAATTGCTCGGCGGCAATCGGATCGAATTTTTCTGGAGTTGGCCAAGCTTCACGCATCAAAATGCCGTCGGTGTAATTAAGCGTTTGCCAAATAGTTTCCGTAACGAACGGCGCAAATGGATGAGCGATTTTCAGAGAAGTTGCCAAAACCCAAGATAACAACGGACGATTGATCGCGGTTTTAGACGATTCAATGTACCAGTCAGCCACGTCGTCCCAAATAGTGTGGTAAACAGTTTCTGATGCCTCTGAGAAGCGATATTGCTCTATTCTAACAGCAATGTTGTTGGCGGCGTCGTTCAATTGGCGAATAATCCAGTGATCGGCCGGAGTTTGTGGCTCTAAGTCAACAATTTGGTGGTTGTCGCCAATTTGTGCCTCGACAAACCTGGCAATATTCCATAATTTATTACAAAAATTACGTGCCGCAATAACTGACCCCTTGTTGAAGGCTTGGCTTTGAGCGGGCGCTCGCCCAGAAATAACTCCCATGCGCGTTGCGTCAGATCCGAATTCCGCAACCAATTCCATTGGATTAATGACATTACCCTTAGACTTGGACATTTTTTGATTGTGCTCATCATTAACCATTCCGTGCAGATAAACTTCCTTGAACGGCAACTTCCCTGTTCGGTATAGACTAAGCATGATCATTCGAGAAACCCATGCGCGCATAATATCCATACCAGTTTCCATCATGTCAGTTGGGAAATAATTAGCTAAATCGCCGCCAGTTAAGTAATCTGTTACGATGTATGGCCATTGACCAGATGAGAACCAAGTATCAAAGGTGTCTTCTTCCCTGATATATGTTGTGCCATTTACAACAATACTCTGCTCGTTAGTGCGAGTGTCGAATATCCAATCCTTAGGGTCGTTTTCATTTACAAACGCAGGAATTGGTATTCCCCATGGAATTTGTCGTGAAATATTCCAGTCTTTCAATTGCTCAAGATATGCGATGAGTTCTTTACGCTTGGATGCTGGATAAAAAGCAATTTCTTCTTTTTTAAGCGCGTCAATTGCTGGCTGTGCGAGTGATTGCGTTTTAATAAACCACTGCTCTTTAATCATTGGCTCAATCACGCTGCCACATTTATAACAATGTCCAACGGCGTGTTCAATTTCAGTTTCACCACGGCGTAGCTCCAGTGCCTCCAACGACTCCAAAACTCGAGCACGAGCTTCTACTGGCGTTAATCCTAAGAACTGCGCTGGCACATTTATCATCTTCCCTTCTGGGCTGATGATTGATTCTAAAGGCAAATCATGGCGTTTTGCAATTTCAAAGTCGTTCGGGTCGTGTGCTGGCGTAATCTTAACTGCACCGGTGCCGTAGCTCATATCGACGTATTCGTCCGCGATGATAGGAATTTCCTTATCGACAATTGGCAGTAAAATGCGAGTTCCAACCAATTTTTTGTATCGCTCGTCGTCTGGATGAACCGCTACAGCAACGTCACCAAGCATAGTTTCTGGGCGCGTAGTAGCTACGATAATCTCGCCAATTTTATCTAATGTCGGGTAAGCTATTTTCCACAACTTCCCTTTCTCATTCTTATGTTCTACCTCGATGTCGGCAAAGCTGGTTTGGTGCTTGGTACAGTAATTAACAATCCTCTCACCCCTGTAAACTAAATTGTCATCCCACATTTTCTTAAATGTATCGTATACGGTGTTGATGACTTTGTCGTCCAGAGTGAATGTCAAATGCTTCCATGATGCACTAACACCTAACGCGCGCAATTGCAGCTCCATATTGCCGCGTTTTTCTTGTACAAAATTCCAAACTTGACTATACAATTGGTCACGTGAAAAATCGAAGCGACTCTTCCCTTGCTTCGTCAATTCTCTTTCATACACAACCCAAGTTTCAAACCCAGCGTGGTCGGCGCCTGGAATAAATACGGCGTCGTCACCCTTCATTCGGTGATAGCGAATCAGAATGTCCTTCAGATTCATATCGAGTGCGTGCCCAATGTGAAGATTACCGTTCGCATTAGGTGGTGGCATAATGATTGAATATGGCTTACCTACCCCTGTTGGTTCTAAAGCCTCACTGGTTTCCCATAGGGCGTAAATATTCGGTTCGTAATCGTTTGGTATGTATTGTTTAGCTAGCTGCATAAGTTATTCCATGGTTTTTTCATGTGAAAAAAGACAAAAGAAAACAAAGTAGCTTTTCACGTGCAAAAGCTCTTATTTACGTAATCCTCTAATTTCTCCACATGTTTATATTACATCTTAATTATACCACAAATTTATGTGGTGTGATGGATGAAATAAGGTTATTTTCTGATCGTTTGATACGCTCGATATAGCCAATATTGAAGTGGCTTTAAGGGGAGTTCCCAAGTTGACCCAGAATAAATATCTTCGCCGCCGAACGATCGCTTAAACTTCGTAAAGCCAGCCCACGGGTGATTTTTTGGTGCGTTTTCAGGCGCAATTCCGTATAAATCGACTTTCTCCATTTGACGATGTTTTGCATCGATTATCGCTTCGGTGAGCAGGGCGGTTCCAGCGTTGAGCTTGCGATATTCTGGCGTAGAATTTGCTGCTGCATGTGCGTAAATTCGAGTTGTTTTTGAGTCGAAGAATAGGGCAGTAGCAATTACTTTATTGTTGTATGTTGCGTACCAAAATGAGGCGTTCTTTGATGGCAGTAGGGAACCAGCTTGCTTATGAAAATATGAATCTGGGTGCGGCGACATGCCGGTTCGTTTGGCAACTTCGTGTATCAATTCTAGGAAATATTTAATATCGTCCGGGTTTTGAGATTGATGAACCGTTACACCTTTTTTGTGATAATTCCTATAACAATTCCTTACGGGTTGTGTCATACTTGCTATAATTTCTTCCTCTGGCTGCTGGAGGTTGATAACATGCGTATGTTCTGGCTGTAAATGGACGTAAGTGGCTTTCTTCCAATGCTCATCAGATAACACCTTAGAAAAGGTGGGTTTAATTGGTCCGACTCTGAGGAAAGTTACGCCAAGTTTTTTGCCGAGCTCCGCTAAGTCTTTTAGTGCCAATCGTAATGCTTCTTCGTTAATAGCGGTTGGACCGAAGGGGCAATATAAGCGAGAATTGCCCGTGCCGTGCTCTAATATTGCGAAATATTCCCATCCTTCGCCTCTGTTGTGAAAGACTTTTCGACCGAGTGATTGTTGAAATTTTTCCCAGGCTGATGATTGTAGAAAATGTTGATTCATGTTGTAATCCTCACAACGCTATATTGCTGTCATTGATAAACTTGGCTGAACTTCTAAATCGTATGGATCTGTCGGTTCGTCAATTTGAGATCTGAAATAACCGAGAGTGGCAATCATCGCGGCGTTATCTGTACAGAGTTGAATAGGGGCGTATTCGATGTCAATTGGCAAAGCTTCGCGTAATTGACGGCGCAATTCTTGATTAGCTGCGACTCCGCCAGCGATTACGACGGAAGCTGGCTGGAAATTGTCAAACGCCTTCTTGGTCTTGTTTACGAGAGTTTTTATGGCTGTATACTGGAAACTCGCTGCCATATTACGTCGTAATTCGTCATCTACGAGCGCTGGAAGCTCATGAGAGGGAAAAGTGAAGTCTTTACCGACTTCGTGCTGAACAGCTCTCAAAACGGCTGTCTTAAGTCCAGAGAAGGAAAAATCGTATTCGCCGGATAGTTTGGCGATAGGCAAGTGAAACGCGTGTGGATCGCCAAGCTCAGCAGCTTTAGCAATAGCTGGACCGCCAGGATATGGCAAGCCGATGATTTTAGCAACTTTATCAAACGCTTCGCCAACCGCGTCGTCTTGGGTTTGTCCGATAAGCTGATAATCACAGTGATTTTTAAATAGGACAAGTTGTGAATGCCCGCCTGAAACGATCAACGAAAGCATAGGGAATGACGGTTGTTGTTTCGGCAATGTTAGAGACAAATTGTCGGATTGATTATTGATAAAATTGGCGTACACGTGAGCTTCTACGTGATGAATCTTAAAGAGCGGCTTATTGTGAATAATAGCGAGAGTTCTAGCGGCGAGAGTACCGATTAATAGAGAGCCAATAAGCCCCGGCGCGTAAGTAACGGCGATGGCGTCGATATCATCCCAAGTACAATTTGCGTCAGACAAAGCTTTTTTAATGACGGGATTTACAACTTCCAAATGACTACGAGCGGCAATTTCTGGAATGACTCCGCCGTATTCTGCGTGAATATCAATTTGTGAATTGACGACATTTGAAAGCAAGCGTTCGCCATCTTCAACTATTGACGCCGCTGTTTCGTCACAACTGGATTCAATTCCCAAAATCCTCATTTGTTTTTATTATAGCAAATATAAGTGGTAAAATGGGTATTATGAAAAACGAGTTGGTAAAAATTGCTAGAAAAACGCTGCCTCAAGGAGCTTTGGAAAAAACCGAAAACGCCTATAGAGTTGCGCGCACGAAGATGATTAGCCTAAGATACGGCAATCCAGCTCGTGGCTTGAGAATTATTGCGGTAACAGGGACGAACGGGAAAACTACGACCGCTTGTTATATCAATGAGATCTTGAAAGAGGCTGGCTTTAAGACTGCATTATTTACGACGGCGGTGATTGAAATTGCTGGCAAGGAAAAGATAAATGATTTGAATGCGACGGTTCCGACTGTAGCAAGGCTATTTAGCTTTTTCCAGACAGCTCAGCGTGAAGGCGTGGAATATGTGATTTTAGAGGCAACAAGTCACGCTTTATCACAGCATAAATTTGACGGCGTGCCAATTGAGGCGGCGGTGATGACTAATTTGACTCAAGACCATTTGGACTATCACAAAACAATGGAAGCTTACGCGGCGGCTAAGGCTAAATTATTTGAGAAAAAGCCGAAATATATCGTGCTGAATCGTGATGACGAGTGGTTTGAATATTTTGATAAGTTTACGGCTTCTGGTGAGAAAATGACTTACGGGACAAATCCGGAGGCTGAAGCTCACTTAACGCACGTTAAGTTGTATAAAAAGGGAACAGAGGCGAGTTTACTGATTGATCATCAAACTCATTTGGAGCTGGCGACTAATTTGCCTGGCGAATTTAACGTGATGAATATGTCGGCTGCGGTGTCGTTGGCATATTTGTTGGGAATAAAGTTGGAAGATATCCAAGAAGGTGTAGCCAACTTGGAGGCGATTCCTGGAAGATTCGAGCGAGTAGAAAATAAGCTTGGAATCGATATTATTGTGGACTATGCTCACACGCCAGACGCGCTGGAAAAATTGCTAAAAACCACTCATAAAATTACCAAGGGGCGATTAACTTTGGTGTTTGGTGCGTGTGGCGACAGAGATAAGACAAAGCGTCCGATTATGGGCGAACTGGCGGCTAATTTGGCGGATAGGATTTTCCTAACTGACGAGGAGAGTTATAACGAAAATCCAGATGAAATTCGGGCGATGATTCGTCAGGGAATTGAGCGAACGAAAAAGGCTCATAAAATGACGGAAATTGCTGATCGAAAACAGGCGATTTATCAAGCTTTGAAGTCGGCTGTTCGTGGCGATACGGTTCTGATTACTGGCATGGGTCATGAGCAGTACCGAATTGTAAATGGCAAGCGAATTCCGTGGAACGACAAGAAGGTCGTTCAGGAAATTATTTCTGAGATTGAGAAAAAGAGTCGTAAAATTTCGCTTTAATCTGTTTCCAGCTTTGTGATTGACGAACTAATTTTTCTGCATCGCTTGGGTTGAGTAGTAATTCTTTCACGGCGTCTTCAAGGTAAATGCCGCCCTGTGAGCCTTTGAATAGAATAGTCGTATCTTTAATGTCACTATTTTTCAGGAATTCTCCAGCTTCAAGCGCCGTGTCAAAAGAGATTACTTTACAGCCATTTTTTTCAGCGATTGGCGCGAGGTGTTTCCTGGCCATTTTACCGACGGTTACGAGTAATTCTAACTGTTTAGGGTCACAAATTTCACCGATTTTTTTATGCTCTGATTCGGATGTTTCGCCCAGCTCATTCATGTCGCCCAATACGGCAATTTTATGATTGGCAGAGATGGAATAGAGTGTTTTTAGCGAATTTTCCATGGCAATAGGACTGGCGTTGTAAGTGTCGTCCAGCAATGTACAGCCGCGTATGCCGCTTAAAATATTCATTCTTCCTGAAACTGGTCTGATTCTTGTTAAAGCCGCCGCAACTTCTTGAATATTCATTCCGCAAGCTAACCCCGCCGCCGCCGCGCCAGTGATTGAGCGGATATTGTGCTTTCCGAGTACAGAAATATTTATATCCTGAGAAGTTTCTTTGGAGTGTTTCAGATTGACAATACAACCAGTGTCTATAGTCTTTTTAATTTCCAGGAAAACATCAGCGGATTCGTCGCCATAACTTACGCGATTTCCAACTATGAGATTATGATATTTTTCATCGATATCGTGAAGGTTGAAGATGGTTTTTTTAGCGACTTGGCTGATGGACAATTCCTCATGAGCTACCGTATCCATATTTTTGAAAAACTCCATATGCTCAGGTGCAACAGAGGTAATTATGGCAATGTCGGGTTGAATATAGCGCATAAAAGTAGCCATTTCACCAGGGCAATCAATGCCGCATTCTTGAATGATTATATCTGGAGATTTGGGATTTTTTATGCTGGTGTGTGCTGCGGAAAAGACTTTTAGCCAGGCTAGGGGGGATTTGGCGTTTTTTGGTCCGTCTACGCCTAAGATTTCCAGCGGCGCACTTAAGGTTGTGTTCAAATTGCCACGACTATGGCGCACGGTGAATTTTTCTGATAGAACAGTGGCGGTTGCTGATTTTACGCTAGTTTTACCAACGCTGCCGACTACAGCAATTAGTCTGGTGTCAGGATGAGATTTAAGATATTTTTTTACATAAGATCCGAGAATTGTTTCTAAGAGATGTTTGAATAATTGCATGGAGTTATTATAACAGATTGAGGGATAGTAGGAAGAAGGGCTTGAGGTTGCATTTTTAATGATTTTATGGTATTATATCGACTATTGTATGGAGATTGCTAGAGGATCAGGAGTAGCTGAGATTGCTTGGGAGATTGTTGAATCTTCCAAATATCAAGAAAGACTGCGTGAAATTGTATTAGGAATAGGGCGAGCTGCAACCAGAGAGTTTAATCCGGAAAGTTCATATCGATTAGTGGATAGATATGTTGCGTCAGGTGTTGCGGATGATATTTTAAAAGAGAGAGGTGACACAGATAAAGCACCGGAATATAAAATACTAGAGTTTATACAAAGGATGCCTTGTTGGATTTGCGCGGAAGAAAAACTTGAATCTTATAGGAATGGGGTATTTTATGAGCGCAATAATAAGATAAAAGAAAAAGAGACAGTTGTAGCTTTTAATAAAGTTGTACGAGACATAATTAGCGAAGGGCAATATACTCACAAATCAGATCTTATATCGGACATTCAGAACGCTATGGATTGCCTTGGCTATAGCGATGAGGAAATTGAAAATGCATATAAATTCTTAGATCACGTGATCAATGGTATGCGTCACGAAATCGCTGCTGAAATAGCTTTAAGGAAAACTAAGGGAGTGCGGGCTGTTTATACGACTGACATTGACGATGATCTTGCTGGAATAGATCTTATAGTTGAGTATAAGGGTAATACAATTGGTCTTGATATAAAATCAACGCCAGACTCTGCGCGGAATGCTAATAATAGTGACCGTGATGAGGGATACCACGCTAGTTGGTCTGGTTTCGATCATAGACGGGGTGACTTTGGTTTATATGGAGACAATTTAATGCCGAGTGATAACGCTGTTAAAAGGGTGTGTTCACTTTATAAGGAAGAACTTGAAGAAATATCTAGGAAAGAAGACAGCCGTCATAAAAAGAAGTAGGTCCGCTTTCCCATCCAATACGGGTGGCGCTACCTACTTCTGTGTGAATATTACCACGACCGTTGTAAAAAATCTAGAAAGTCGAGGCGTAGGAGATAATTAGCACTCACACTTGACGAGTGCTAATTTGTTGCGTTACAATAGATACGTTGTTAACGAAATGGAGGATAACGTGAGTACACCTATTAAGCCTCTTGGCGACCGTGTTGTAGCGGTGCGTGAAGAAGCAAAGACTCAGACAGCGAGCGGAATTTACTTGCCTGATAACGCTAAAGAAAAGCCAGTAGTTGCGGAAGTTAAATCAGTTGGCGGCGATGTGAAGAACGTCAAAGTCGGTGATCGGATTGTCTATAAGGAATATTCGACTACGGATTTGAAAATTGACGGCACGGAATATTTGATTGTTCGTGAAGAAGATATTTTAGCAACGGTTGTTGGATAAAAAGGGGAGTTTAATTATGGCAAAAAAAGTTTTTTATGATGACGATGCGCGAAATCGCGTGCTTGGCGGAGCTAAATCGCTATACGACGCAGTTAAGGTAACTTACGGTCCAAAGGGTCGCAATGTTGTGATTGCAAAGGGTTTTGGCGGTCCAACGGTTACTCATGACGGCGTAACTGTGGCTGAAGGAATTGAATTGCCAGAAAACGATGACGAAACGCTGGGCTACAAAGTCGGTGCCGATTTAATCAAGCAGGCTGCTAAGAATTTGAACAAGCAAGCAGGCGATGGTACGACGACTGTGACGGTGTTGACATACTCGATTTTGAAAGAGGCGAATCGATTGATTGCGGCTGGACATAATCCGATGGAACTTAGGAAAGGCATCGAGCAAGCTGGTGCGGAAATTGTTAAAGAATTGAACAAATTGGCTGAGCCGATTGAAGGCAAGTCTGACCGCGTGGCTGAAGTTGCTACGATTTCGGCGGGAGATGCAGAAATTGGTAAATTGATTGCTGGCGTGATTGAGAAAGTTGGCAAAGACGGCGTGGTTACTGTTGAGGCTGGTCAAGGTTTGGAGTTGGAAGCTGAAGTTGTTGAAGGTTTTAGCTTAGACAAGGGCTGGGTGAGTCCGTTCTTTGTTACTGACGCGGGTCGTCAAGAAGCTGTGTATGAAAAGCCAGCAATTCTAATCACTGACAAGAAGATTTCTAGTGTACAAGAATTCTTGCCAATGTTGGAAAAATTGGCACAAAGCGGTAAAAAGGACGTGGTTTTGATTGCTGATGAAGTTGAGGGCGAGGCATTGAGTATTTTGGTGCTGAACAAATTGAAGGGCGTATTCAATACCGTAGCTGTTAAGGCGCCAAGTTTCGGTGATCGTCGTAAAGACGTGCTTCGTGATATTGCTGTGCTGACTGGCGCGACTGTGATTTCTGAAGATCACGGATTGACATTCGAAAACGCAGGCTTGGAAGTTTTGGGTTCGGCGCGCAAGGTGATTGTTGGTAAAGACGAAACGACAATTATCGAAGGCGCGGGCAAGCCTTCAGGAGTGAAGGAGCGAATTGCTGAGATTAAATCGCTTTCAGAAAATGCTTCTAGCGAGTATGAAAAAGAACAATTCGACAAGCGCGCTGCGGCATTGTCTGGTAAGGTTGCGGTTATTAAGGTTGGTGGTGCGACTGAGACGGAGATTGACGAGAAGAAATTCCGCGTTGATGATGCAGTGGCGGCTACTAAAGCGGCTTTGGCTGAGGGAATTGTCGCTGGTGGTGGCGTAACTTTGGTCAATTTAGCTGGCAATCTAAAAGTTAGCGGCGCAGACAGTTTGTCGGTCGGTCGACAGATCTTGAAAGACGCTTTGAAACAGCCATTCCTGCAGATTATGAAAAATGCTGGCTTGAATGCTGACGCGTTGCTTGCTCAAGTTGAATCTGGCAAACCTGGATTCGGCGTTAACGTTATGAAGCCAGAAGATGGTCTGATTGACGTGAAGAAGGCTGGCGTTATTGATCCAGCTCGCGTGACTAAAGAAGCTGTTCAAAATGCAGTGTCAATTGCATCAACTGCGGCAACTATGGGCGCTTTGGTGGTTGATATTCCAGAGGCTGAAGTTGCAGCTGCTCCTGGCGGTATGCCGGGAATGGGCATGATGTAAATCTGCCCCGAGCAATAAAAATCCCGCCGAAAATGGCGGGTTTTTATTTTGGAGAAATGGCTTAACGAGGATTTGAGAAATAGTCGATTTCTTTAATGATATCCAGTAGAGCCTGAGCGCGGCGAGCTTCGTCAACAATAGCTATGGCAGCGTCGTGTGCCGGCGCGATCAGAGTTTTATCATCCGTAGAACGAAGAAGTAACAGGTAAGTATCAAACTTTTCTTCTGGAGAAACGTCCAGCTTGTCAACTAATGGACGCAACTCGTTCAAGGCAGTTTGCTTAATCGTATCGAGCGCAGGATCTGCAGTCGCAGTTGGAGTTGGTGCGCTGACCACTGGAGTTGGCATGACTGGCTCTGGAGTAGTGGGCTTCGTTATGTCAGTAGCAGACTCATCGTTCTGATCTGTAGTAACAGGATCTGGTGAGATGGTTGCAGGATTAATTACAGGTGAAGCTGTAGCATTTGTCTCTTCGAATTGTAAATTATTGTCTGTACCTTGTGACACGCCAGCTAATACCTTAGCCAGTTCTTGGTCGTCACTGAATGATTGATTAGCTTGAGAATCCATTATAACCCACCTTATATATTAAATTGTTTAAGCTTATATATGTTACACTATAACATGAGTTAATCAAGGAGCGCAAGATGTTAGATGATATGAATGTGATAAAACAATATGATCCAGGCGACGTTTTAAGCGGCGTTTTGAATATTCCAGAACAAGCTCGATATGAAGTGTCGATTCACGAAGGTGCGAATCAGCGTCGAGATTTTAAGAATATTGTGATCGCGGGAATGGGCGGTTCGGCTTTAGCGGCCGATATGGTTCGAGTTTTGACTGCGGGCTGGTTGCATATTCCGCTTGAAGTGGTGAAGGGCTATGATTTGCCGGGATTTGTGAGCGAGGAAACGTTGGTTATTGCGGTTAGTCATTCGGGCAATACCGAGGAAACTCTGAGTTGTTATCAGCAAGCATTGGAGAAGAAGGCGTGTTTGGTGGCTATGTCGACTGGCGGGGCGTTGATTGAGCGAGCGAAAAATGACAATGTAACTTACACCCAAGTTCCAGCTGGCGCGCAGCCGCGAATGTCGACGGTTTACCATTTGCGAGGATTATTGAAACTATTGCAATATTTTTGGGTGATTGATAATGATTTGTACGATCAGGTAAAAAATAGCGCTGACTGGTTGGCGGGCGAGATATCTAATTGGACAGCTAAAACGCCAGAAGTTGATAATTTGGCGAAGCAGATTGCGAAATTAACAATTGGCAAGACGTTGGTTGTTTTTGGTGGTGAATTGACTTGGCCGCTGGCGTATAAATGGAAGATCAGCTGGAATGAATCGGCGAAGAATTTGGCATTTTCTAATCAATACCCAGAGTTTAATCACAATGAATTTATTGGATGGTCGTCTCATCCTGTAGAGAAGCCGTTTACGGTTTTTGATATTCGTAGCAATTTGGAGCGAGACAGAATCCGCGAGCGAATGGAGCTTAGCGACCGATTGTTAAGTGGCAAGCGACCAAAGGCGCACGTGTTGGAGCTTCGAGGGAAGACGCTTATGGAGCAATTACTGTGGGGTTTGGTGCTGGCTGACGCGGCTAGTATTTACACAGCTATTCTTAATGGAGTCAATCCTGGTCCAGTTCAGTTGGTTGAAAAATTGAAAGCGGAACTTAGTTAATTTAATATCGTAGAGATTCGATTGGGTCGCGTCTGGTGGCGCGGGCTGCTGGATATACGCCAGAAATTACGCCGATGATTATTGACAGTCCAATTGATAAGACGGCTGTTTGCCAATAAATATAAGGTGTGAGCGGCAAGTATAAGCTGGCAATATAAGCTCCCGCCAGACCTAACCCGTAGCCCAATATTCCGCCGAGGAATCCGATAATTGCTGCCTCGATTAAGAATTGATTGATGATATCCCAGCCCGTGGCGCCGACGGCTCGTCTGACGCCGACTTCACGCTGACGCTCGGCGACATTGACAAGCATCACGTTCATAACGCCTATTCCACCGATTAACAGAGAAATAATGCCGATGACAGTTAAGATTATCGAGAGAAACCTCGCGACATTAGACTTCTTTTCGTTTATCTCGTCGCCAGAAACGATTCGATAATTCTTATCGCTATCATGATTCTTCTTCAAAATATCGTCAGCCGATTTTATGACTGAATTGAGATTTTTATGATCTTTGGTAGCCACGATGATTTGCTGAATTTGGGGCGTGCCTTGGGTGAATTTTTTAATCACAGACAATGGAATAATGGCGGCGTTATTAAAATTCACGTCCAAATAACTGGCTGGATTTTCAATATTCTTCAACACGCCAACAACGGTCAATGGTTGATTTCGGATGTAAATAACGTTTCCGATAGACCTTTCGGTGCCGAATAAATCGACCGACAATTGCTGACCGACGACAACTCCGCCGATGTCGTTAATAAATTGTCCAGTAGCAATTTGCAAATTGGCGACGTCTTTTAGCGATTCCGTACTGCCGATTAACGCGGCGTTTTGGATATCGACTTTACCTTCGCGGGCGTGCAGTTCGGCGTGTAGGAAGGCAATTGGCGCGGCTTTCGTGTTGGCAATTTTTTCTATATCCCTGGCGTCCGTTTCAGTCAATGTGTTGACCGTCGTCGTGTTATCGGATTCAGTCAGCAGATTCGGGACGGCTTTTTGATTGCCAGACTTAACAATGGCGACAGGAGTGGATGATTGGTTGGAATTGTCGCCGAATAGGTGATTAAATCCGCCAGTTAAAGATAGAACCATGGTGATGCTGGCGATGCCAATAGCTACGCCTACGATTGTCAAAAATGTTCGTCCGCGATTAGCTCGTAGCGCCTGAGTAGCGTTCTCAAAATGATTTTTTACTAATATTTTCACGATTTTTTCGCCCTCGATTTCTTTGAAGATTTTTGCTTCTTAGGTTTTTCTTCTTTTTCATCGTCTACAATTAACTTCTTAGTGAACTTGCGCTTTTCCTTATGCTCGTCAGTGTCGATTTTTCCGTCTAACATAGTGATGACGCGACTGGCGTAATGAGTCAATTCTGGGTTGTGAGTAACCATAATTATGGTGTTGCCGCGACGGTGTAAGTCGGACAATTCTTCCATAATGAGATGACTCGATTTGCTATCCAAATTTCCTGTCGGTTCGTCGGCTAAGATAATTGACGGGCTATTAACCAACGCTCTGGCAATTGCTACGCGCTGAACCTGACCGCCAGATAATTGATGTGGCATATAATATTCACGCTGTCCCAGATGAAAAGTTTTCAGAATGCGGCTAGCTTCTTGAAGCCGTTTGACTTTCCCGAGTCCTTTATACGTTAACGGCAACGCCACGTTTTCAATTACAGTCAGGCGAGGGATAAGATTAAAATTCTGGAAAACGAAGCCGATGTGTTTGGAACGAATTTTGGCGCGTCGTCGTGAGCTAAGATTATCGACAGCGACGTCGTCCAGGTAATATTCGCCCTCTGATGGCTGGTCTAATAGTCCAAGGGTGTTTAATAAAGTAGTTTTTCCGCAACCGCTTGGTCCCATAATAGCAATAAACTCGCCCTTTTTAACGGTTAAATCGACGTTATCTAAGGCGCGAATCTCAGCATCACCAAAGCCAAATTTTTTGGTGACATTAACAAGCCTAATGCGTGGTGGAATAGTTTCTTTCATCTTCGACTTATTATAGAGAATGAATGTCGGTAAGTGCAACCATAAGGGGCAATAAAGTTGTGGTATAATTATCAACAAGGAAGGGTGCAGGAGTGGTTGAACTGGCACGCCTGGAACGCGTGTAACGGAGCAATCTGTTCGAGGGTTCGAATCCCTCTCCTTCCGCCAAGAAGATTATTTACCGACAGAACTTAGATCTTGTCGGTATTTTTTTGTTAAAAAAATCGTAGACAGGGGCGGCTAATCTGGTCATGATATAAATAGGTTGTAATTTTTACTAAATAGCTTGCAAAACACTAGATATAGTGGCTATAGTTATTATTGTACGCTATATATATAGCGAGCCCATAAATAAACAAAAACACAAGCTACGAAGATAAGCCACCAGATGAGGTGTTGGTGGTTTGTTTTTAAGGGGGTAAATTAAGGAGGGTATGTGAAAGAAATTAACGTAGTCAAACGCGACGGAACGAAAGAACCGTTTGATGCTAATAAAATTAACACGGCTATTTTAAAAGCGTGCGAAGGTTTGCCGGACCAAATTTCTAAGGTTGTTCAGGTGGCGACTGAATTGCAATTGACATTATTTGATGGAATTACGACCGAACAACTAGACGAGGCGGTTATTCAAACAGTTTTGCAAAACGTTAAAGACGACCCAGACTATGATAAAATTGCGGCACGATTATTATTGAAAACTGTCTATAAGCAGATTTTGGGCGATTATGAAACGGCGGAAGAATTGAAAAAGCTTCATGCGCGCGAATTTCCGAAATTTGTTAAGGCGGCGGTGAAAGAAGGATTGCTGGATAAGCGCATGGCTGACGGTCGATTTGACTTGAAAAAGCTGGCGGCGGAACTTGATCCAGCGCGTGATGATTTGAGTAAATATTTGGGTGTGGTGACTAATAAAAACCGCTATGCTCTTCGTAAGCAAAACGGCTCGCCAATTGAAACACCTCAGTTTACGCACATGCGTATCGCTATGGGACTTAGCTATAACGAATCTGACCCAACAACTGCAGCGATTGAGTTTTATAATCACATGAGCAATTTAGAGTACGTCCCAGGTGGCTCAACGCGAGTTAACGCTGGTGGCTCGTTCCCGCAACTCAGTAACTGTTTCTTGCTTAATGTCGATGATGATATGGAGTCAATTGCTAAGGCTGTTCGCGACACAATGTGGATTGCTAAAGGTACGGGCGGAATTGGCATTGGCTTTACAAAGCTACGTGCGGCGGGTAGTCCAGTTAAAACCACCAACACTGAATCAACTGGACCGATTCCATTCATGAAGATGATTGATACGGCGCTTTTTGCGGTTTCTCGTAAGGGAAAAAAGGCTGGTGCGGCTGCAATTTACATGGAAAACTGGCACCTTAATTTTGATCAATTTGTTGATCTTCGTCAAAACTCTGGCGACCCATATCTAAGAACCAGATTTGCAAATACCGCGGTATTTATTTCTGACGAATTTATGAAGCGAGTAGAGAAAGACCAAGATTGGTATTTGTTTGATCCAGCGGAAACTCCAGATTTGACGGAATTATATGGTGAAGCGTTTTCGGCGCGATATAAAGAATATATAAAGATGGCAGAAGCTGGGAAATTGCGTACGTTTGATAAAGTTCCAGCTCGTCAGCAATTTAAGCGCATTTTGACCAGTTTGCAGGCGACATCACATCCGTGGCTGACTTGGAAAGATACGATTAACGTGCGAGCATTGAATAACAATACAGGTACGATTCACCTTAGTAACTTGTGTACGGAAATTACATTACCGCAGGATAAGAATAATATTGCAACGTGTAATTTGGTGAGTATTAATTTGTCGGCATTTCTCGGTGAGGATAAGACTTGGGATTGGGATAGATTGAAAGAGGCGGCCCGTGCGGCGGTGCGACAATTGGACAATTTGTGCGACATCACTCAAACGCCAATTCCAGAAGCGATGCATTCGAATCAGCAAACTCGAGCGATTGGCCTCGGGATTATGGGTCTTTCTGACGTGTTGGAAAAATTGGGTTATTGTTACGAATCGAAAGAAGCGTACGATTTGGTTGATCAATTGACGGAGTTTATTAGCTATCACGCGATTGACCAGTCGGCTGATTTGGCAAAGGAATTGGGTAGTTATCCAACATTCGCGGGTAGCGGCTGGAGCAAGGGCCTTCTTCCGATTGATACGGTTGATAAATTGTCGAAAGATCGCGGCGTGAAGGTGAAAATAGACCAAAAGACGCGACTGGACTGGGATAGCTTACGAAAGAAGGTGAAGAAGGGAATGCGAAATGCGACTCTTATGGCAATTGCGCCGACGGCTAACATTGGTCATGTGGCGGGAACGACTCCTGGAATTGATCCGCAATTCGCACAGATCTTTAGTCGCTCGACTTTGAATGGTAAGTTTTTGGAAGTGAACCATAATTTAGTTCGCGATTTGAAGAAACTTGGATTGTGGGACAATTTGAAAGATGAGATTTTTGCAGCTCAAGGCGATATTCAAGATATTGACGGCATTCCGCAAAACATCAAGGATGTTTATAAAACAAGTTTCCAGCTCAGTCCGTACGCGTTTATTGAGGTGGCGGCTAGGGCTCAGAAGTGGGTCGATCAGGCGATTTCTCGAAATATGTACCTGGAGACGCGAGACATTGATGAATATGTGAAGATTTATTCAGAAGCGTGGAAGCGTGGCTTGAAAACGACATATTATCTACACGTTAAGCCGCGTCATCAGTCGGAGCAAACGACGGTTTCAGTTGATAAAATTGCAGAACAAAAAGTCCGCACAAATAGTAAAGTGCGCGGATTTGGATTTGCGAAAATTAATAAATAAAGGAGGAGATTAAGATGGGAATTTTAGGTTCAGGATTACGTGATGGATTATCACTTCACCCAATTCGTTACCCTTGGGCGTATGATCTTTACAATCAAGCAGTGGCTAACACGTGGTTTCCAAATGAAGTTCAATTAGTTCAAGATTTGGCGGATTTTGAAAAATTGTCAGATGATGAAAAGCACGCATTGAAAACGGTTATTAGCTATTTGAATCCAAACGAGTTATTGATCAATAAATCATTGGCGTTCGGTATTTATCCATACGTGAACGCGGCGGAAGCTCAACTATATTTGTCAAAACAGATGTGGGAAGAAGCCAATCACTTCATGACATTTGAATACATTATTGAGACATTTCCGTTTGATCGCGAGGAGATTTACGCTGCGGGCTTTGGTAAGAAATCATTGGCTGACAAGGCTGACTTCCAGAATAAGCATTTGGACGTGATGCTTGATCCGAATTTGGATATTTATTCGCTGGAAGGTAAGAAAGATTTTGTTAGGTCTTTGGTGGCATATAACATTGTGCTTGAGGGAATTTGGTTCTATTCAGGTTTTATGGTTGGCATGAGTTTTCGTCAGCGTAATTTGTTGCGCAATGTTGGCTCGCTGCTGGACTGGATTACCCGCGATGAAAATCTTCACTTGACGTTTGGTATTAATTTGCTTTTGACGATTTTGGACGAGAACCCAGAATTGCAAACACAGGAATTTGCAGAAGAAATCCGTGGCTTAATTTTGCAGGCGGTGGAGCTTGAAAAAGCTTACAATAAGGATATGCTACCAAAGGGAATTTTGGGATTGAACGCTGATTATGTCAATCAGTATGTTATGCATATGACTGACCGACGCTTGCAAGAGCTAGGTTTTGAGCCTGAATATAACGTGCCAAATCCAGCCAAATGGATGGCAGCCGCCAACGATACGCTGGAATTGGTGAATTTCTTTGAAAGTACAAACACTAGTTACGAAGTTAATACCACGAAGTAATGGGAGTTGATGATATGAATGAATTAGCGAAAGAAATATTAGATACAGTCGAAGTTGGTGCGTTGGCAACGGTGAATGTTGATAGAACGCCCCTGATAACGCCGCTGCACTTTGCGCGTTTTGGTAATTCTATAATTTGGATATCAGAGCCGACTGCGCGCCATTCAGAAAATGCGTTTCGAAACGGTAAGGCGGAATTTGTGGTTTGGGATGATAAAAAGCGAGCAGTTTTCTTAAAAACTAACGTGACTGAACTTCCAGAATCTGAGAAAGAGGCGGCAATGGCGGCTTATAAAGAGAAGCTGGCTGATTTTATGCCGCGTTGCCAAAATCCGCAAATATACGTTGCACCAATTGGTGAATTTGATGAAAAAACTACAACGGGCAATTGGCTGCATTTTATTGCATAAGCACTATATCTAGCGTAAAATTAGTTAAGTAACTACTAAATATAGGGGAAAATGAAAATGAATGCAAATCAGATTATTACTGATGACATGACTTTGGAAGAAAAATTGAGTGCCATTGACGCAGCTCTTAAAGCGGCGCAGGAAGCGGCTGATGATCAAGCAAAGTCGAATGGCACTGTTGCGGCACCAGTTGACCCAGCAAGTTTGACTATTTGTGACGGTTGCGAATAATATGTCGTCACCGCGCAAATATATATTTGTTACGGGTGGTGTATTGTCTGGTGTGGGCAAGGGGATTACTGCTGCTAGTATTGGTGCTGTCCTTCAAGCTAAGGGCGTTTCTGTTTCGGTTCAAAAATGTGATCCATATTTGAATGTTGATGCTGGACTATTGAACCCAAAAGAGCATGGCGAATGCTTTGTAACAAAAGATGGTGCTGAGACTGACTTAGATTTGGGTCATTATGAGCGTTTTTTGGATTTGGAATTAACGCAAAAAAATGCGACATTATCCGGCCGATTATTGCGTGATTTGATTGCGGATGAGAGAGCTGGTAAATTTGGCGGTCAAACAGTACAAATGGTCCCTCATTTAACTAATTCTATTAAGAAGGCTATTCATCTGGCTGCTGAAGGTGATGTTCATATCGTAGAGATCGGCGGCACGGTCGGTGACTATGAAGGACTTAGCTTTATTGAGGCTATTCGAGGATTCGCCTTAGATGTTGGTCGCGAAAATTGTCTATTTGTTCATGTCGTATATGTACCGTTCTTAGAGGCGTCGCATGAATATAAGACAAAACCCGCTCAAAACGCCTTGGCTGATTTGCGTGGTTTTGGGATTATGCCCGATGTCGTGGCAGTTCGTACGGAAGGTCACGATAAACCGCCGCGTAGTATTGGTGAGAAAATTTCTATTTCGTCTGGTATTCGCAGCGAAGGAATTGTAATGATGCCGAATGTCGATACTGTATATGAAGTTCCACTAACAGTGTATCGCGACTTAGGCAAGCTACTCGGCGAATTTACTAATAATTCAGTTGAGCCAGATTTACGACGTTGGCAACATTTAGCTAAGCGAGATACGTCAGAGTATGCTAAGCGTGTTACGGTAGGTTTGGTTGCTAAATATATAGACAATTCTGACACATACTTATCTGTAACGGAAGCACTTAAGTCTGCGGCTTGGGCAAACAAAAGTGAGATATCTATAAAATGGATTAATGCTGAGACTGCAAATGAAGCAGATTTTGACAGTGTTGATGCTATTGTTGTTCCGGGGGGATTTGGATCTCGTGGCGTAGAAGGTAAGATTGCTGCTGCAAAGTATTGCTTAATGAAAGATAAGCCATATCTGGGTATCTGTTTGGGAATGCAGGTTGCAGTTATTGCCGCGGCGCGTTTGGGAGGTTTGACAAGCGCTAATAGCGAAGAATTTGGTGCTGATTCTGATAACAACGTAGTGTATATTATGGATGGGCAGCAAGGCAAAGAGTCTACAGGGGGGACTATGCGTCTTGGAGATTATGTAGCCAACCTAAAGCCAGGTTCCGTTATTTCCAAGACATACGATGCAGCTGAAGTAGTTGAACGTCATCGTCATCGATATGAAGTGAATCAAAAGTTTATTCAAGAAATTGAACGAGGAGGCTTGATTGTCTCTGGAACTTCACCAGATGGTAAGTTAGTAGAATTTGTTGAGGCGCCAGACCATCGATATTTTGTAGCAACGCAAGCACATCCAGAATTTAAGTCACGACCGTTTCGTTCACATCCGTTATTCTTTGGTTTGATTAGATCTATATTGACAAAATAGGGCTTTATATTGTATAATTAAGGGTATCATGAAAAAAATTGAGACTTTTTCAGGATCTGGGGTTATAGAAGAGATTAAACAATGCGCTAAAAAGGGCGCATCTGAAGGTCTGTATGATCCGAGCCCAAGAAGACTGCGCGTTCCTCTTGAGTTGGTTACTGATTTGCTTCTTGGTAATGTGGGTGTTGACGTTGAGGGGGTTGGTAATCTTCTGAAGGCAACTAAGAAAACCGAGGAAAACAAGGGTGTTATATTTGCTACGAGTCACCTAACAGACGTTGATGTTTCGACTGTTGCTAGAGTAGTTTCTGAATTTAGTAGACATATAGGCGTGACAGTAGCCTCCACTAATATAGGTATTTGGCATCAGAGGATACCATATAAACTTGTTGGGATGGATAACTTTTTTCAGGTTCCGTATGGAAGAGATCTGTCTGTGGAAAAAGATGCTATTGATAATAAGTACGCGTTGCCGTTTAATGGTGACGATTACTTAGGTCTGCAAGAAA
Organism: uncultured Candidatus Saccharibacteria bacterium; assembly: GCA_937935245.1. Taxonomy (GTDB): domain Bacteria; phylum Patescibacteriota; class Saccharimonadia; order Saccharimonadales; family Saccharimonadaceae; genus Nanosynbacter. The sequence continues at coordinate 60,390 of CALGXX010000016.1, forward strand.
AAATAACAGATAGTGGACTTTCTATTATTACTGCAGCACATAACCCGATGAGTAATATTGGGATAAAAAATGACGGTGAACTGCCAGAAAAGGCGGGTAAATTAGCTCCTCATCTAAGCCTGGCGACGGGTGCCACCATAATTCCTGTACTTATGCAGGTTGAGGGTCAGAAGAGAAATCCTAATCAACTCAATGACAATGCGATACATCTAAAGTGGCTTTTGGGTAAAAAAGTTGTGCGACTGGTATTTGGTGAGACTATTAAGCCTAGTCCTGATGAAGTTGAAGCTTATGCCAATGTTTCGCATGAAGCGTCTTACTCAAAGGCGGCTCGTGAAGAGCAGTGTCGCATATTGGAAGCGTTTGGTGGGAAGGCGATATTGGGGTATATGCGTGATAAATATGATCCGGTATTGGCTGCGTAATAAGGAGAGATAGTTAAAATGACTGCAGGAATAGATAAGTTTACCCCAACCCCAGAAGAACAAAAATTGTTCGATGAAGTCTTCCATCCAGGCATCGCTGAAGAGTCTGATATTGACGTAAAAGAAACTGAGCCACAGAGAGAGGGTTTTTCTCTGTCGGTTGCGCTTGATTCTCTTAAGAAATGGGTGCGTGGTAGACGAGAAAAGCACGGCAAACCTTTTGGACTAACTAACAATTCGGCGGTAGAAAAACTTGCGGCAGCTGGAGAAGAATTGGGATTACCAGAAACAGACGTTCGGCTTTCCTCTGGACTTAAGCTGCTGATGGGCTTAATGCATGGCAAAAAGGAAGTTGAAATAATTGGCGAAGATATCTTAATTGAAGCCGCTAAAAGGGCTAAAGAAGAAGGTAAGGGAAGTGTTATAGCGCCAACACATTTCAATGGAGAAGATGTTCCTACGGCTAGTTATTTGGCGTCTTTGTTGAATAAAATTAATATTGGCGTAGCGTCGACTAATAGAGATTGGATTAAGAAGGGTGTTGGCGGAATCAACTTAGAAGCTATACAGTATCTTGCGTTTGGCGCTAAAAACTTTTTTGGGGTGCCATATGAATGGGTAGATAAAAAGAGTAAAAAACCGGTTCACTTTTCAACAGACCATTACGAAGAAGCGGTTAAATTTGTTGAGGATGGTGGATCTTTGGTTTTGGCTGGATATTCAGCGGATGACTCAGTAGGCTCAAAGCCTCGCAGTGAAATGGGCTCTGCAGCGATTCATACGGCATTGAAATCTGGCGCAGACTTGATATTTGTTTACGTATCGTCAGAGGACAAGAAACTTATTATTAGGGTCATGGAAGATGAGGATGGTATGCTTGCGGCGTTTAGCAATTCATATAGAAAGGCGCTAGAGATGAAGGACTCTGATGTATCCGAGCGTTTATTATCGTCATGTAAAGAGTACTTAGAAGACAGCGAAATAGGTAGGGTTATAGCAGAAGAATATAAGCGTCGATCAGACAAAAACAAAGTCTAGCGAGCAGCACAGAAGTCTTAGTTATTGACAAAATAAAAATAATGTGATATCATTTCACTGTATAAAAAATTAAAACAAAAAGGAATAAAATGGCTGAAGAAAAAGATATTCACGGACTTACCGAAGGCGTATTGAGTCGAGACGATATGTCGGCATTGACATATGTATTGCAACACGTGAAAGGATCTAGCCCAAGTTCAGCGACGAAATTAAGTCTGGAACTGGAAGAACTTGACGAAACAGCGTAGAGATTTAGCTAGATAATAATTCACCTCTGTTGTATACTGGACAGTATGGAACAGATTATTTCTCAAGTAGTGAAACAACTTTTTGATCAAGATGTATCGGTACAATTAACGCGTCCTGATCCGAAGTTTGGTGACTTTGCTACAAATGTGGCGTTGCAATTGGCTAAGCCGCTAGGGAAGAATCCGCGTGAAATTGCGGAGATGATTGCTGAGAATCTGCGTAAAGAAGAAGAGTTTAGCGAAGTAAGCGTGGCTGGTCCAGGTTTTATCAATGTAAAACTGAGTGATCAATCCGTTCTAAATTCTTTGAAAAAAGAGCCAACGACGAAGCGCACTGGTCAGACGGTTGTAATTGAAACTAATTGCCCGAATCCATTTAAGGCTATGCACATCGGACATGCTTTGAATGCGATTTTGGCGGACACGATGGCTAATTTGTTGGCGGTTGATGGCGCAATTGTGCATCGAGTGAGTTATCACGGTGATGTCGGAACACATGTCGGTAAAAGTATGTGGGCGATTTTACGTGAGATTGACGGCGATGTGAATAAATTGAACGAAATCCCAGCCGATAAGCGAAATGAATTTATGAGTCGTATGTACGTTGAAGGCGCGCGTGCGGCGAAAGAATCTCCAGAGGCAAAGGCAGAAATTGATGAACTAGCTAAGCAATCATTCGTCCTGGATGATCCGCTATACAAACAAGTTTACGAAATCTGTAAAAGTTGGAGTTTTGACGAAATTGACTCTAATGTTGGGCGACTTGGAAACGTGCCGATTGAGCGACGTTATGTTGAGAGCGAAACTGAAGAATTGGGAAAATCTCTGATTAAAGAGAAAACGCCAGAGGTGTTTACCAAATCTGACGGCGCGTATGTTTTTAAGGGCAGTAAATACGGCGCGTTCGACAACGTGTTTATTGGATCTCACGGCAATGGTCTTTATGGGGCGCATGATATGGGATTGATTCAGCTGAAATATAAGGATTACCCAGATTTGGACTTGTCAATTACGGTAAATGGCGAGGAGCAAGCAGCATACTTCCGTGGCGTGATTGCGGCTAGTGAACTGTCGATTCCAGCCTTGAAAGGAAAATTGTTTAATTACGCGACTGGCTTGGTTAAATTGACAACTGGAAAAATGAGCTCACGAACGGGTGAAGTTGTTACAATTGGCTGGCTGTTCGACGAGTTTAAGAAGGCGATTAAAAATGCTGGCGGCGAGCCAACCGACGACGTGATTGCTGGCGCGCTCCGTTATCAATTCTTGAAAGTGAAGATCGGCGGCGACGTCATATTTGATATTAACGACGCGGTAAGTTTGACGGGAAATACGGGAAGTTACTTGCAATACGCTCACGCCCGAGCGCGAGGTATTTTAGCTAAATCCGATAAAGAAATTGCCTTTCCGACAGAGTTGTTTGACGAAGATAAGATGCTGGTCAGAAAGTTGAGTGAGTATGTGGACGTGGTTGATCGCGCTAAGGAGAGTTTGGAGCCTCATCACATCTGTACGTATTTGTTTGAATTGGCGCAGGAATTTAATCGATATTACGAGAAAAATCAGGTTATTGGTAGCGACAAAGAGGCACATCGCGTAGGAATCGTGGCAATTTATGCCGATATTCTTAAGGCTGGACTGGCTATTTTGGGAATTGTGGCACCAAATAAGATATAATATTCAATAATAAATAATAAAAGGAGAATTTATTATGGCAAAACCTAGTGTCGACAAATCGGCTAAAAAGTTGGTTTCTAAGAGTGCTAAGGCGGCCGCGAAAGTTGCTGCCATTAAAGAGAAGAAAATTGTAAGTGCAGCTATAAAAGACACTCATATGGGTGGGTTTGTAAACTTTATCCGTGAACAGGGTGTTGTTGGCTTGGCTGTAGGTTTGGCAATTGGTACTGCAGCTGGCGATACGGTTAAAAAGTTGGTGACGGCATTTATTGACCCGTTAGTACAGTTGATCGTTGGCTCTCAACAAGGATTGCAATCAGCTTCATTTACGGTTGAAGTTGCTGGACGTAAAGGTGAGTTTTTATACGGCGCGTTCGTTAGCTCGTTAATTACGTTGATAGCCGTTGCGTTTGTTGTATATGCAATTGTTCACTTCTTGAAACTCGATAAATTAGACAAGAAAAAGGGCTAAAATCTTAACTAATAAGCGTGCCTACTGATTCTCCGCGGGTTGCGCGGAGAATATTTCCGTCTGTGAGCAGGTCGCAAATGATGACTGGAATATGCTCGTCCATGGCTAGTCCAATTGCCGCCTTATCCATAACAGCAATGTTAGGATTTGTTAGGGCTTCTTGGTAAGATAAATGATCAATTTTTACAGCGTCAGGGAATTTCATAGGATCTTTATCATAAACTCCGTCGACTTTCGTTGTTTTAACTACGGCGTCACATTGCATTTCTAGCGCTAGATTTAACGCTGCGGTATCAGTAGTCAGAAATGGTCGGCCGGTGCCGCAAGCCACAATAACAATGCGGTTTTTCTTGATATGGCTAATTGCACGTCGGAAAGTATAGTGATCAATAAATTGATTCACTTCGACCGTGGACAATGCGCGAGTTGGCAATCCTGCGTCGTTCAATACGTCCGCCAGCGCAATGGCATTCATTAGCGTAGAAAGCATGCCGATATTATGAGCGGAAACAGGTTGAATTCCATGACCGATGATTTGATTGCCGCGAACGTAATTGCCGCCGCCAACCATAATTACAATTTCAGCCCCGTCGTCCAGCGCTGGTCGAATTTGTTCGGCAACCCAGCGAGCGCGTTTTGGGTCAAAGCCGCTGGCGAATTCGCCTTGAAGTTGTTCACCTGATAATTTGAGTAGGATGCGTTTTGTCATGATTTTAGTTTAGCACGCCTTATGGAAGTGGTAAAATAGAGATATGAAAGCAAGTTTTAAGCCGAAAAAGATTTTATGGGTGGATTTGGAGATGACTGGATTGGATCCAGTGCGTGATGAGATTTTGGAAGTGGCGGCAATTGCGACGGATTGGAATTTTAAGGAAATTGCGACGTACGAAGGAATTGTGCGCCACGATTCGGAAAAGCTGGCTAAGTTATTAGATCGAAATGCTGGTTTTTGGAATGAGCATCCGGAGGCGCGACGCGGGCTGGAAGAGCAGAATGAATCGGGCAAGCCTTTGGCAGAAATAGAACACGAATTGTTGGCGTTTTGCGATGAGCATTTTGCGGGAGAGACGAAGATTCTGTTAGCAGGCAATTCAATCCATCAAGATCGTCGATTTATTGACCAATGGTGGCCAACGTTGTCAAAAAGACTACATTATCGCGTGTTGGACGTGAGCGCGTGGAAGGTGGTGTTTGAGGGTAAATACGGTAAGAAATTCGCCAAGCCAGAAGATCATCGAGCGCTGGAAGATATCCGCGGCAGTATTATGGAACTTGAATATTATTTGAAAAAGGTGAAAGTATGACGCATAAACAATTTGAAGAATTTATCCTGAGTTTGCCGGGCGTATGGCTGGATTATCCGTTTGGCGAGGATATTGCGGTGTATAAATTTGGTAGAGATAATGACGGTGCGGGGAAAATGGTGGCGTTGGTGACGGAAGGCTCAAAGCCGCTCAGAGTAAGCCTAAAATGCGATCCGTTGTTGGCGCAGAATTTACGAGAAAAATACGAAACTGTTTTGCCAGGTTATCACTTGAATAAGAAGCATTGGAATACAATTATTTGTTCAGGTCAATTGACTGACGAAGAGGTCTTTGATTTGGCGAGGTTGAGCTATCGATTAGTCTCGGAAGCTTAGTCTGCTTTAATAATTTGATTGATCTGCTTCTGGATATTCTCTAAGTCGCCAGCAGTTTTTACTAGCCATTCGCGCATCTTTTTTGACTTGGTGGACTTGTATACCTTTTTCATCATATTGATCGTATCTGTTATTTGTACGTTCATCTCATGAGCATAGGTAATATCCAATTGTGCATTCAGAAGGGCTTCGTCCAATTTTTTCTCTAATTTTTCCGACGGATCTAGAGCGAGGATGTCCTTTTGCTTTTCCTTATAATTGATGCCGGTTGCTTGAAGCGCTTCGCCCATTGAGGCGTCTGCGGTGGTCAGCACTGCAACCAGAGAACTGTTGGTGGTTTGTAAACTGGTCGAGCGGAATTTATTATTGTATTTTTTGGAAATAGTGAGTAGCTTATTAACACGCGCTGCAACTTGTGACGGGTTGGCGTTTGGCATAGAATCTTGTGAAAAAACGAATATCGCGATTAGGGTTATCAAGCCGATAAAACTCAAAATAGCGATGATGATTTTGGTTTTTTTATCAAAACCTTCCGCTGGCGGAGGTGTGGCAATTTGATTCAGATAATCGATACCTTGAGGTTGGTTGTTCAAATTGTCAGGATACATATTTCTATTTAACCACAAACAATAACAGAGGTAAAGAGTGATATAATAAAAATATGAATGATGCCAAAGAAGAAGTGCGGGCGCGGCTGAACATCGAGGATGTGATTGGTGAGTATGTTCAGTTGAAGCGAGCGGGGCGCAACTTGAAGGGTTTAAGTCCGTTTACCGACGAGCGAACCCCAAGCTTTATGGTTAGCCCAGAAAAGCAGATTTGGCACGATTTTTCTTCTGGAAAAGGTGGCGATATTTTTACGTTTGTGATGATGGTGGAAGGAATGGATTTTCGTCAATCGCTGGAACATTTGGCTCGGAAGGCGGGCGTTGATCTGACTTTGTTTTCTAACGGCGACGGACGAACAGCCAAGCGCCGTGCCAGGGCTAGGGAAGCGCTGAAATTAGCCGCCAATTTTTATCAGCAGAATTTGGTAAAAAATTCATTAGCTCTGGATTATGTGGTAAAAAAACGGCGATTAAATCGTCAAACAATTGGTGATTTTTTGATTGGCTATGCGCCGGATAATGGCGACACATTGACGAAAGCGTTGGAAAAAAGAGGATTTTCTAAGCAGGAGTTGGCGGATGCTGGCTTGTCGAACCGGTTTGGTGGCGATTTATTTCGTGGGCGAATGATGGTGGTATTGAGTGACGGCAATGGCGAGGTTGTGGGATTTACGGGCAGAATTATTCGTGACGATCCGCGCGCGCCAAAATACTTGAACACGCCGCAAACGCTGCTATTCGATAAATCGCGACATATTTTTGGTTTACATCAAGCCAAAGAAGCGATTCGAAAAAGCGATGTGGCGGTGATTGTTGAGGGTAATTTGGACGTAATTAGCAGTCATCAAGCGGGCGTCAAAAACGTGGTTGCGACCTCTGGAACGGCGATGACGACGCAACATTTGAAGTCGCTTAGTCGATTGGCGGGGCGGATTCGCTTGGCGTTTGATGGCGATCGAGCGGGAGTTAACGCGACGGAGCGAGCAATCAACTTGGCCCAGGAGGTCGGCGTGGAGTTGGAAGTGGTGAGCTTACCTGATGGCGTCAAAGATCCAGACGAATTGATCCAAAAAAATCCAGCGCTTTGGCAAGCGGCGATTGACCAATCTCAGCCAGCGGTGGATTGGGTGATTGCCAGATACGCGGAAATGGAGAATTTGAAGTCAGCGGAAGGTAAACGGCGATTTTCGACCATTGCGCTGAGGATTGTCCGAGGTTTGAAAGATCCGGTGGAACAAGAGCATTATTTGTCGGTGATTTCTGAAAAAACTGGCGCGTCAATTACCGCGCTGAAGGCAAAATTGTCGAATGAAAAAGTCGCTGAACATCAATTGAAAAAGGCGAAAATTGAGAAAGAAAAACCGACTCCAGTTCAAGATGAAACTGAGGATATGCTGGCGGGGTTGGCGGCGAGCGAAAAATCTGTGCGGCGTTGGTTGGCGGCGGTTTCTGGCGAAATGTTGGATGATGACAACGCGCGGCAATTGATTGGCTATTTGCGGAAGAATCCAGACGCGGATTTGGGCGAGGTTCCGCTGGACTTGCAAAAAATCGAACAGTATGTGAAAATAGTACAGTTGAAAAGTGAAAGTCGTTATGCCAATTGGGAGCAAAAAAGCTTGGACGAAGAGATGGCTCGGCTAGTCAGACAGATAACAATCAAACATCGCGAAAACAAAAAGAATCAACTATTAACACAGCTTAGAGAGGCTGAGGCGTCGGGCGATGAGGTTTTGTCTCAGAATTTGCGCCAGAGCTTAAATAATCTGATTAAGGAGAAAATGTGAGCGACGATATCACGACGAAGCCAGTAAACTTAAACGAAGATGATGATTTTGATCCAACACTTATAGACGAAGAAGAATCGGAAGATTTGGATTCGTTGACAACTGGGCAATATTTGGACGACGTGTCGGATGACTCGGTTAGGTTGTATTTGCGTGAAATCGGTAAAATTCCACTACTTAGCGCTGAAGAGGAAATGGACTTGGCGCGACGAATTGTCGAGGGTGATAAAAAGGCCAAGGATAAGATGGCTGAGGCGAATATGCGTTTGGTGGTGTCAATTGCTAAGCGTTATTCTGGTCGTGGTTTGGACTTTTTGGACTTGATTCAAGAGGGAAATACTGGACTTTTGCGTGCGGTTGAGAAGTTTGATCCGGATAAGGGATTTAAGTTTTCGACTTATGCAACTTGGTGGATTCGTCAGGCAATTACGCGTGCGATTGCTGACCAAGCGCGAACGATTCGTATTCCAGTTCACATGGTGGAAACGATCAATAAATTGCTGCGTACTCAGCGACGAATGACACAGGAATTGAACCGTGAGCCGACAATTGAAGAATTGTCTAAAGAGCTGGATATGGAACCAGAGAAAATTGAATATGTCATTAAGATTAAACAGGACATTTCTTCTTTGGACGCTGGCGTTGGTCGTGATGGTGAAGATGACGATTCTGTGCTGCAAGATTTTATCGTTGACGAAGATACGGTTTCGCCAGAAGATTCCGCTTCAAATCAATTATTAAAAGAGCAAGTTCAGGAAATTCTATCAAGTTTGAGCGATCGCGAGCAGAAAATTGTTCGAATGCGTTTTGGCTTGGACAATGGGAAAAATCATACTTTGGAAGAAGTTGGTCAGGAATTTGCGGTTACGCGCGAGCGAATCCGCCAGATTGAAGCTAAGGCGCTAGCAAAACTTCGCAAGCACAAAGACGCGAAAAAACTTTACGAATACCTGGACTAATTAACACTGTTCGGGCGATTTACAAAAATGGGCATCGTGAGTTGCGGCGTCTATTTTTTGATGTAATTGCTCGAGGCTGCCGTTGTTAATGATGAAATAATCAGCAATAGCAATTGGTCCACCTTTTTCCAAATTCTCGATTTCTGACCAGTCGCGCTGATCAACTTCGTGCGGTTGCATTGGGCGCTCCGTACGCTTAGCCATTCGTTGATAACGGAGGTATTTCGGTGTAACAATAGCAATAACGACAACTTGTCCAGGAAATTCGTGCTTAAGGAATTTGTATTCACTCCAAGTGTATAATCCGTCCAAAACGATTTTATTTTGGCCAGCATTAATCAAATCGTGGATGTTTTTTATGACGCGTTTGATTACGAAATCTTTGCCTTCGCGGCGACGAATTTCTTCGCGGAATTGCTGTTGATTGTCCCAAGTTTTTTCAATTCCAGCCTCGTCCATGGCTTTATAAATAACGCCACCGAAGTAAATTTTTGGAAATCCTTTTTCTGTCAAATATTCGACAGCCGAACTTTTGCCGCTGCCCGCCAATCCAACCAGGGCGATAATTTTTGCGTGTGGTTGTGTCATGTACTAATTTTAACAATTTGTTGACATTCTTCCAAATAGAGAGTATCTTTAGGCTACACACTATGGAAGCACTTCATGGACATACTGAAGAGTTACCTCAGAATTCTCCTTCTGACCTTGATATTAAGGGTCAAGAAAATCTGACAGAGAACTATAAGATAATGGCTCAGGTTGAGGAGCTGGAATCGAAATTTGATCATAATCCAGACGGTAGCGAGAAATGGCAGAGGTTTGTTGGCGGGCCTGTTGAGGATCAATATAGGCAGCGTTGGATGATTTGGAAAAATCCTGCCGCTTCATCATCTATTCCGAAAGATCGATACCAAATATATAAGATACCCAAGGATGAAGATGAGTTTAGATATGCTTTCATAAAAGAGCTTGAGGTCGATCGATACCCTAAGTACCATAAAACGTCTTACGAGTTTTTTGTTGGACCAGATGACGGTAGGGATGAGACTATAACCGTGTTCTTTAACGACGATGGAGTGATTGAGTATGTTCATTGTTATAGCTATCTGGAGGAGCGCAAGAGATTGTACAAGAAGAGAAAGAGCGCAGAAGAAACTTGCTGAGGCTTCAATAATCGATTCTCTGACGACAGCCGCTTAAATGCTACAATAGAATTATGAAGCGTCTAGTGGTTATTGATGGAAAGTCGGTGTTTTACCGAGGTTATTATGCTATGCCAGAATTGTCGATGGCTGACGGAACTCCAACTGGCGGAGTGTACGGATTTGTCAGTTTGGCAATTGAGCTGATTAAAAAATTGGAGCCGGATTACGTGGCGGTAGCTTGGGATAAACGAGGCACGAATATTCGCAAGCGGCGGGAATTGTATCCAGAATATAAAGCTGGTCGCAAACCTGCACCCGATGATTTTTACCAGCAAATTCCGATTTTGCATGAGCTGCTTGATGCGTTTGGTTGGCCGCTTTATGAAATTGATGATTACGAGGCGGACGATATTATGGGCGCGTTTGCCAGGCAGGCGGAATCTCGTGGAATTGAAACGTGCTTGATAACATCGGATTTGGACGCATTGCAATTGATATCACCAATGACCAAAGTTTACGCCATGAAAAATGGCCTAAGGAACATCGAAGAATTCACGTCGGAATATTTTGAACAAAAATATGGAATTCGGACAGAGCAATTTTTAGACCTGAAGGCTTTGAAGGGTGATTCTAGTGACAATTTACCGGGAGTGCCGGGAATTGGTGAAAAAACGGCGGTGAAATTATTGCAAGAATATGAAACTCTGGACGGAGTTTATGAACATCTGGATGAGCAAAAAGGCGCTTTGCGAACGAAGCTGGAAAATGGTCGCGAGTCGGCATATTTGACCAAGCAAGTGGCGGAAATTTGGACGGATGCGCCAATTGAACTGGATTGGGATGTGGCGGATGTTAATGATTGCGACTTTGCGCGAGTAACGGAAATTCTGCAGAAGTTGGAGTTTAATTCGCTAATTGGACGATTGCCAAAAACAATGCAAATGGCGGAAAATGAGAAAAAAGAAGAACCGAAGTTGGATATTCCACGAATTGAAAAATTGCCCGACATGCCGATGTTTGAGGCGGAAAATATAATATATATCGATTCGTCGGATCCTGACGTAATTTACATAAGCTCAAATTCTGAGTCGGCATGGACGGCGAAAATTGATGAGATTAGTCAATCTGTGTGGCAATTACTGGCGCAGGGAATTGTGATCGCGGCGGATGTTAAGCAGTTGTATCACGTGTTGGATAATTATGGCGTAGCGGTGCGTTTTCATGAAGTTTGGGATGTTGGACAAGCGGCGTTCTTAATTGATCCGCTGAAACGCGACCGTAGTTTGAACACGCTGTCTGGTGATTTTTCTGACGACAATTCCGCGCCTTATCAATTGGCTCGCCTGCATAAAATTTATCGTGAACAAAAAGTTTACATGTCGAACAATTCGCAAATTGCGCGTGTGGCTTACGAGTTTGATTTTCCAGTAATTTGGGCGCTATTCCAGATGGAAAAACGCGGGATGAAGTTGGATGATACACTATTAAAACAGATGGGAGATGAGCTGGCAGCGGAAGTCAGCGAGCTTGAACAACAAATGTATTCCATGGCTGGATACGAGTTTAACGCGTCTAGTCCAGCGCAACTTTCTGAGGTTTTGTTTACTAAATTACAATTACCAACCGCGGGCATAAAAAAGGGAAAAACTGGATATTCAACAGGTCAGAAAGAGCTGGATAAATTACGTGGACAACATCCGATTATTGAGTTGATTGAGCGATATCGAGAATTGACCAAATTGATCAGCACGTACATTGAGGCGTTACCAAAATTGATGGCGGCTGATGGGCGAATTCACACTACGTTTAATCAGGATGTAACCAGCACGGGACGGCTGAGTAGCACGAATCCAAATTTACAGAATATTCCGGTGCGGACTGAACTGGGCAGGAAAATTCGCCAGGCGTTTGTTCCGAGCGATGGCAAAGTTTTTGTCGGCGCGGATTATTCACAATTTGAGCTGAGGCTGGCGGCTGTGTTGGCGGGCGATGAGAAGTTGATTGAAGACTTTAATAGCGATGTTGATATTCACGCAAAAACGGCGGCGGAAACATATGGAATATCGATTGATGAAGTGAGCAAATCTCAGCGTCGAGCAGCGAAAGTGATCAATTTTGGTGTACTTTACGGAATGAGTCCGCACGGTTTGGCGGCGGCTACGGGAATGTCATTTACAGAGGCGAAAAAGTTTATTGATCATTATTTTGAGGTGCGAAAACCGATTCGTCAGTACTTGGATAAAATTTTAACTCAAGCGCGAGAACAGGGATTTGTTGAGACGTATTTTGGCAGGCGACGACCAACGCCTGATGTAAAATCGAGCAATTTTATGGTGCGATCTTCGGCAGAAAGAGCTGCGATGAATATGCCAATTCAAGGCACGGAAGCGGATTTGATGAAACTGGCAATGATTCGATTGGAGGATAAATTGTCGGGCTTGGCTGACGCAATTCTACAAGTTCATGATTCGATTTTGGTGGAATGCAAACCTGAAGATGTCCAGAAAGTCGGCGAGATTATGAAAGCGGAAATGGAAGGCGTTTGTCCAGAATTGTCGATTAAATTGAAAGTAGATGTCGGTACAGGCGTAAATTGGGGTGAAGTGTAGAAAATATGGTATAATTACGCCATGAAATACACTCAACGACGAAATTCATTTTCTCGATTTGTACCAATTTTGCTGGTTATTGTTATCACAGTTGTGGCGGTAGCAGCGGTTATTGCGATTGGTCGAGCATTATTTGGTAAAAATGATTCAGGTCAAACAACAGATCAGAATGTTAACGTAGGACAAGTTGCTTTGTTGTCGACGGACGTGGGAAGTGCGGTTCGATTGACAGTACGCGGGCCAATTGTAGCGAATGAGAATTTCCGCTCATATAGCATCACTATTTCGCCAGAATCTCGCGAAATGACGACGTACGAGGGTTATTTGGATAAGCCGATTGCAGAGAAAAAAATGGACAATAACAGCAGGGCTTATACGGAGCTGGTTTATGCGCTTGATAAGCGAAAAATGATGGAAGGTACGCCGCTGACTGAGCAGCAAAATGATTTGCGGGGGATTTGTGCTAGCGGTAAAATTTACAAATTCGAAACTTTGAAGGATAATTCCGTTGTGAAGAGCTTGTGGACGTCGGATTGTAGCGGCTCTAAGGGTTCGGCGCAAGCTAACGTGAACGAGATTTTGGATATGTTTTTGAAGCAAATTCCTGACGGCAAAAAAATGGCGGCTGGAATTGGCCTAAGTCAAGAAGAAGCTTTGTTTAAGCTGTAGGACTCGCTGAATGCCTGAGTTACCCGAAGTTGAGACAGTTCGTCGCGGTTTGGCGGATTTATTGCCAGGTCAGGCTGTTGTGCGAGCGACGGTATTTGATTCGCCAAAGAGTTTTCCTAATTCACCCACAGACGTTCAACAATTTTTATATGGCGCGCACGTAACGGCGGTGCGACGTCGTGCAAAGGTGCTGATGATTGATCTTGATACGCGTTATTCGCTGGTGATACATCTTAAGATGACTGGGCAATTGATTTTTCGTGGGGCTAATAGTTTTGCTGGCGGTCATCCGAATGATAGTTTGATTGGTGAATTGCCTGATAAGTCGACGCGCGTGCAAATTGATTTTACGGATGGTTCGCGCCTGTTTTTTAATGATCAGCGTAAGTTTGGCTGGATGAAATTGATGCCGACTGATGAGATAGAAAATTTGCCGTTTATGCAGAAAGTTGGGCCGGAACCGCTCGATAAAAAAACTGAGGCGAGTGACTTTATTAAACGAATTCGTCGTCGGCAAAATTCGATGATAAAGCCGGCGTTTCTTGATCAGTCGGTGATCGCTGGGGTTGGTAATATTTATGCCGATGAAGCTTTGTGGGCTGCGAAAATTCACCCTCAGACGCGCGTCAAAAATGTTAGTGATGACCAATTGGAAGATTTGTTTAACGAACTGCGCCAGATTTTACGATTGAGCATTGAACAGGGCGGCTCGACGGATAAGAATTACGTTGACGCCGAAGGCAGAAAAGGTAATTATCTGTCGTTTGCGCACGTATTTCGTCGGGAAGGTCAGCCGTGCCATCGGCATCCTGATCAAGAGATTATAAAGATGAAAGTTTCTGGACGCGGTACGCATATTTGTCCAGTTTGCCAAGTGGAGGCGAAGTGATTTACCTTTTTTACGGCGAAAACGAATTTGAAAAACGGCAAGCAATTGCTAAGCTGATTGGCGATGAAAAAGTGGTGCGACATGATGGCGAAGATTTGACGCTGGCTGGAATGCAGGAAATAGAAATCGGGCAGACGCTATTTATGGATTCGTCGGTGTATTTGATTTCAAAACTAGGCGAAAATTCTGAGGTCTGGTCGCAACTTCCAGATATGAAGTTTGATGATGACAGGACGATTATTCTGGTGGAAGATAAAATTGATAAGCGAACGAAAACGTATAAGTGGCTGCATAAAAATGCCAAAGTTCAGGAATTTCCACCGCTTAGTGATCGTCGAAAACCGCAGCTTTTAAAGTGGTGCGTGGCGGAGGCGAAGGCTCGTGGATGTGAGTTAACGAATCGTCAAGCAGAGATAATTGTTGATCGTTTGGGATTTGATCAGTTGCGACTGAGTAATTTTTTGGATCAATTGGCGCTGGCGGAAAAAGTGACGGATGATTTAATTGACAACTTTATACCTTTGGCGAGGACGGAGAATGTGTTTGATTTGTTTGTTTCGGCGCTGGCGGGTGATTATGATAAGGTTCACGATATAATTAGCTATTTGGAGTCGGAAAGTGGCGTTGACGGCGCCTATCAGACAATGGGATTACTTGCCTCGCAGGCGACTAACTTGACGGCATTGGTTTTGGCTGACGGCGACAGTAAGCTGGTGGCTTCGGATTTTTCGGCTAGTCCGTATGTTTTACGAAAATTGGCGTCTTCAGCAAAAGGTGTTGATAAGAAAAAACTGAAAAGGATAAATGACGCGCTACTTCGAGCGGACTTGCAAATGAAAACGACTTCTGTAAATCCGTGGCTGCTTGTGGAGGCGGCACTGGTTGGAATTGGAAAATAAAAATACCCCAGTTAATTCCGGGGTATTTTCTAGTAATCTTTACAGATTATTTTTCAGCTTTCTTAGCAGCTGTCTTCTTTGCTGGAGCTTTTTTAGCGGCAGTTTTCTTAGCTGCTGCTGGCTTTGCGGCTGGTTTTTTAGCAGCAACCTCTAATGTAACGCCTGCTTTTTTAGCAATTTTGCTCAATGCGCTCTTTCGGCGAGCAGCGGTATTTTTCTTAATCAAGCCTTTTTTAACAGCGGTGTCGATTTCGCTTTGTGCTGCAGCAAGAGTTTTTGCGCTTGGTTCTGCAGAGAAAGCTTTAACAGCAGTCTTAATGTCTTTTTTAATACTGATGTTTCGCTCGCGGCGCTTTAAGGTTTGTTTAGCACGCTTGATGGCGGATTTGATGATTGGCATGTTTCTCCTTTACCTCTATAGATTTGTATCGCTAATCAGGAAGAATTATACAGAAAATAGCATAAATTGTAAAGAGGTGGCTTAGATATTGACTTTATGGTACTGCTTATGGTATAGTGATGCCAAGCGTAATTACAAAAAAACAAACATAGGAAAAATCATGTCAAACGGATCAGCAAAGCAAAAAGTAATCCAGAGCATCAAGGATGTAACTAATATTTTAGTGACGGTGAGTTCTAGCCCGTCGGTCGACGAATTGTCGGCAGCATTAGGATTGACGATTTTCCTCAATAAACTAGGGAAGCACGCTACGGCTGTGTTTAGTGGTGACATTCCGCCAGCAATTACGTTCTTGAATCCTGATAAAACGTTTGAGCAGACCGCAGATTCTTTACGTGATTTTATTATTGCCTTGGATAAAGAGAAGGCTGACCATTTGCGTTATAAAGTTGTTGACGACGCCGTAAAGATTTTCATTACGCCATATCGTACGACAATTACCGATAAAGACTTGGAATTTTCACAGGGCGATTATAACGTTGAGCTGGTTTTGGCGCTAAATGTTGAAAATAGTGAAAGTATTGACACGGCTTTGACTGCGCACGGTAAGATTTTGCACGATGCTACGGTTGTGGCTATAACGGCGGGCGACGTAAAGAGTGGTCTGGGCTCTGTTGATTGGCACGAATCTAATGCTAGCGGCGTGAGCGAAATGGTCGTGGAGTTGCTTGATGACCTGAAAACGCCAAAGGTAACTCTGGACGAGCAGATGGCGACAGCTTTGCTTACGGGAATTGTGGCGGTAACTGAGAGGTTTAGTAATAGTAATACGTCATCAAAGGTTATGACTACAGCCGCAGAACTTATGGCAGCTGGCGCAAATCAGCAATTGGTGGTTTCAAAGATCGCAGAGAGCGAAGTAGAGGACGAGCCGCAGAAGATTGAAAAGATCGAAGAAAAATCTCCAGAAAAAGAAGCTTCAGAGGATAAAACTGAAGAAGCGGAGAAAGATGAGGAAACTGTACACGCGGACGGAACTTTGTCGATTAGCCACGAGAAGAAGGGTGATGTTGATGAAGTAGCCGAACAAACAGCGAAGGAAAAGCAAGAAGAGTCTGCTAGGATTGCCGAAGAGGAATTGGCTAAAATTGAGCCGATAAAGGAAGAACTGCAAGCCGAGGAAGAAAAGCCGAGTGAAAAAATAGTTTCAAAGGGCGAGCTTTCTTTTGAGGAAACTCCGCTGATGGGTGGAACTCTGAACGCAACGACTACACAGGCTGCCGAGGATAAGATTAGGGAATTGGCTGGCGATCAAAATAAAACCATCTTAACGCACGGTAAGTATGTGGGTGATAACACGCCGTCGTTTGGCGATACTCCGTTAAATGCGGCTATGGGCGTGTCTGATGAACCACCAAAGATTGATCCGTTCGCTACAACTAACGCCGCTGAGCAAAAATTGTCGACAATACCTGTTGCGCCGCAATCTGAAGAGTCGATTATTTCGGCAATTACCAACGACACAAATCAATTGAATAATCCAGTAGCGCCAGCTCCGAGTCAGCCGATTGCGCCAATTGAGCCAGCAATAACAAATCCTGAAAATAGCATTCCAAGTTTCGATTTACCAATGCCGCCAGCGATGCCAGATTTCGGCGCTCTGCCACCAATGCCGCCAGCGCCTACAGGTGTTGATGTAAATGGATTGCCACAGATTGCACCACTAGGGGTAGCTCCTGAGCCAGTAGCCGCTCCGCAAGCCCCAGCGCCTGCACCGATCACTGCGATGCCAACTCAGCCAGCTCAAAACGCAGACTTTAATCCAGCGCAATTCCATATTCCAGGACAATAGTTGATGGACGAAGTGATTCTCATAGACAAACCTCAGGGAATGACTAGCTTTGGGGTGGTGGCGCGCTTGCGACGAGTTTTATCTAATCAAGTGGGTAAAAAGGTGAAAGTTGGTCACACGGGTACGCTTGATCCGTTTGCTACTGGGCTAATGATTATTGTGACTGGAAAGAAATGCCGCGAAGCTGGAACTTTCACTAAGTTAGATAAGTGGTACGAGGCGGAAATTATTCTGGGCAAGAATAGTTCGACGGGTGATCCAGAAGGCGAAATTACCGATGTGTCTAATTATGAGCCGAGTTTGGAAGAAGTTCGGAAAGTGGTTAGTCAATTTGTGGGAAAAATTGAGCAGACGCCGCCGATTTTTAGCGCAATAAAAATTAACGGTGAAAGAGCGTATAAATTGGCGCGCGAAGGTAAGCAAGTTGAGATTCCTAAGCGTGTGATAGAAATTTACTCATTGGAGTTATTGGCATACGAATATCCCAAATTAAAGATCAGAACTCACGTTTCAAGCGGAACTTATATTCGAACGTTAGCGGTGGACATTGGCGAAAAATTGGGGACGGGCGCGTATTGTGAGAATTTGCGTCGTACGAAAATTGCCGACTATTCTATTGATCAGGCGAAGACTCTGGCGGACTTTGGAATTACTAGCTAATTGCAAAAAACAGAGAAGCTTGGTATAATTACAGAGCTATGATTAGCAAAGAAAATAAAGCGAAAGCAATTGCTTTGACTCAGGTCAATAAAAACGACGTCGGTAGCCCACAAGCTCAGGTGTCAGTTTTGACGGCTCGTATCAAAGAAGTCACGGAGCATTTGAAGGCGAATAAGCACGACTTCATGGCTCGTCGCGGCTTGATCCAAATGGTTGGTAAGCGCAAGCGTTTACTGAAATATTTGGAGCGAACTGATTTTGAGAGTTACAAAGCAGTTGTTGCCAAATTAGGTTTGCGTAAATAATTTACGTTAAAAACTGCTTAAATCCCCTTTGACGAAAAGGGGATTTTTGTTGTTCTGGCTATTTTTTCAATTTGGCGATAATCACATCTCGTCCGTCGTTTGCGCCACCCAAAGTGCAGGAATAAAGAGTTAATTTCGGCTGATCTGTACGTTGTTCGATTTCTACGGCATCTGGTTTAACGCTTTGTTTTTCGCTGATGACGTAATTGTAACGCACGCCGTTATAGTCAATGATAATTTCATCACCGACAGTTAATTTATCAATATTATAAAAAGGTGATTTTCTGAGCGTCTGCTGAGGAGTTAATCCCATAATAAAACGGTGTGCAGATAAGACAAAATTGCCGCCATCTTTTGGGTTGCCGTTTTCTGGTTTACGCCACCATGCACCATGTTCCATTGTTTCGGCGCCGCCAGTGCTATAAGGCAGATTTATGTCAATTTTCGGTATATAAAGTCGATTTTCGGTAATTTTATTCTCGGTTTTAGTGATGAGCTGAGTGGTCTGGTTGTCTTTTGGATTGATGTTTTGCGATAAAATAAGGGGCGTGCTGATGAGAGCAAGCAAATAAACTCCACCAAGAATCATCAAGATTGCGATTACAGTTAAGGTATAGCTTTTCCAGCTTTTCTGGCGATTTTTTACTGAATCTAGCTGAAGTGGCATGAATAAATTATAGCATACTCATCTGTTAATAAGGTTATGTTAAGAGCGAGTGTGGCTGGCGTTTGGGCTGAGGTTTTAGTATAATATAAGGAGCAATTTGTAACGCGGAAGTGATAGAGATGAGATAACTAAATTGCCAAGTAGTTTCATCCCTGTTACTACCGCAAGAAAGGAGCTCTTTATGAGTATTATCAATCCAAGCGGCAAGGAGATTTTTAGTGTTACCACTGATTTTTGTGGTCGGCCGCTGACTTTAGAAGTGAATCGCGTCGGTTTTAGGACGACTGGTAGCGTTTTGGTGCGCTATGGCGACACTGTAGTTTTGGGCAGTGCTCAGGTTAGTCCGCGTCCAGTACAATTGGATTATTTTCCCTTGTCGATTGATTACGAAGAAAAGTTTTATGCTGCAGGTAAGATTTCTGGCAGCCGATTTATTAAGCGCGAAGGTCGTCCAAGCGATGAAGCTGTGTTGATTGGTCGATTGATTGATCGTCCGATCCGTCCGCTTTTCCCGAAGGGTTATCGACAGGAAATCCAAGTCGTCGCGACTGTTTTGAGTATGGATCCGAGTTTCCGTCCAGATGTAATTGCGATGATCGCTGCGTCTAGTGCGTTAATGCTAACCGGTACGCCGTTTGATGGTCCAGTGGCTGGTTTGCGCGTGGGTCGAGTGAATGGCGAATTTAAGACATTCTTGACTCCAGAAGAGCGCGAAAAGTCAGATCTTGATTTGGTTGTGGCTGGTATTGAAAGCGGTATAACAATGGTCGAGGCTGGCGCCAAAGAAGTTTCGGAGGACGTTATCGTTGATGCTATGGCGTGGGCTCACCAGATGATGCAGCCAGCAATTGCCCTGCAACGCGAATTGGCGGAAAAAGTTGCGCCAGCACAGCAGGAATACGATTTAATTTTGCCAGACGAATCAATTCAGCAAATGGTTAACGCGTGGGTTGATGGGAAATTTGGTGAGAAAATCCGTCGACCATATCCAGAGCGCAATGAAATGATTAGCGAAATTCGTGCTGAGTTTCATGAGGCAATGGCAGAAAAATTGGGACTAGACGAGGAAGAATATAGCGAAGTTCGTGGCGATTATGACGAAGCGTTTACTTTGGCTTTACATAAAGATGTTCGTCGGGGAATTGTCACCGAACGAGTTCGTCCTGATGGTCGACAATTGACCGAGATTCGTCCGCTCAGCTCGGAAGTTGGATTCTTGCCGCGCGCTCACGGTTCCAGCTTGTTTACGCGTGGCGTGACCCAGGGAATGAATATTGTGACTTTGGCGCCGCTTAGTTATTCGCAATTGATTGACACTATGGAAATTACCGACGGTGAGCGACGTTATATGCACCATTACAATGCGCCGGGTTATACGGTTGGCGAGGTTAAGCGAATGGGCAGTCCGGGTCGACGTGAAATTGGTCACGGATATTTGGCGGAGCGTGCTTTGCTTCCAGTTTTGCCAACTGAAGAGGATTTTCCATACGCTATTCGCTCGGTGACAGAAATTATGAGCCAGAACGGTTCAACTTCGATGGCGGCGACTTGTTCTAGCTGTTTGGCGTTGATGGACGCTGGTGTGCCAATTTCGGCTCCAGTGAGTGGAATTGCGATGGGTCTAATGATGGACGGCGATACTCCGTATGTGTTGAGCGATATCGCTGATGCTGAGGACTTTGCTGGTGATATGGACTTTAAGGTAACTGGAACTTCAAAGGGTATTACGGCTCTTCAAATGGATATGAAGGTTCATGGGCTACCAGTGGCGGTATTGCGTCAGGCAATTGAGCAGAGTAAAGCGGGGCGCGCGCACATTTTGGAACATATGCTTAGTGTGCTTCCAGGGCCTCGTGAGTCGCTCAGC
>CALGXX010000017.1 GCA_937935245.1 uncultured Candidatus Saccharibacteria bacterium
ACTTACTTTTCTATTATATCAAAAGCTAAGTAATTTTTTTATCGACTTACTTTTCAGTCTTAATATGACAAACAAAAAGTCTAAAAAACTTTGAAAAAACCCTTGCAAAAGAATCTCAGCTGCTGTATAGTTAATTACTAGTTAAGCGAATGTTCAAACGAACCTCTGGCAATACACTGCAAAACGTGCGAGGGCAGTGAGAAAACATCTGAGTGTAGATAGATTTGTCAATTTATTGACTTGTCGATTGTGCACTCAAATGTGTGAGGCACTGATCATTAACAATTTGAGAGTAAAAGAAATTGAGTTTTTAATTGACGGTAGTAGTAATTGCAAAGTAGCAACTACTAGTTAAGTCAATGCATAAAAAGGTACTCAAGGGCGCTAAATGGATGCCTAGACGTATATTACCGATGAAGGACGTGGAAGACTGCGATAAGCTTCGGGAAGCTGTCAACAAGCTTTGATCCGGAGATCTCCGAATGGGGAAACCCAGCATGAGTCATGTCATGTTGCCACTTGCTGAACACATAGGCAAGCGAGCGGGAACCATCTGAACTGAAACATCTTAGTAGGATGAGGAAGAGAAAGTAAATAACGATTGCGAAAGTAGTGGCGAGCGAAATCGCAACAGCCCAAACCTTTTAAGTTTTTGCCTATTAATTTAGGCAAATAAGTTGATAGACGAATACTTATAAGGGGTTGTGATATTACATATGACCAAGTCAGAGAATTTGATTCATTCAAATAATCTGATTTGCGATAACTGGCTATCAACAGTTAATAAGGTAAGAAATCGGCGTGGTTAGTAGAATAGTTTGAATGACTAGCCAAAGAACGTGAAAGCCGTGTATATGAAAACGACGCTGACCTTATGTATGTTTTATCGAGTAGGACGGGGCACGAGAAACCCTGTTTGAATCTGGCTGGACCACCAGCCAAGGCTAAATATAATATACGATCGATAGTGAACTAGTACAGTGATGGAAAGGTGAAAAGAACCCCGGGAGGGGAGTGAAATAGATCCTGAAATTTAGTGCCTACAAGGAGTCGGAGCCGGCTTGTCCGGTGACGGCGTGCTTTTTGTAGAACGATCCAGCGAGTTAATTTTTACAGCGAGGTTAAGTCAATTGACGGAGCCACAGTGAAAGCGAGCCTGAATAGGGCGATTAAGTTGTAAGGATTAGACCCGAAACCGGGTGACCTAACCATGAGCAGGTTGAAGCCACTGTAACAGGTGGTGGAGGACCGAACCAGGATACGCAGCAAAGTGTTTGGATGACTTGTGGTTAGCGGTGAAATGCCAATCGAACTCGGAGATAGCTGGTTCTCCTCGAAATAGCTTTAGGGCTAGCGTCGTGTTAGTAGCACATGGGGGTAGAGCTCTGTAAAGGACTGGGGCGGGCAACTGTACCCACCCTTAACAAACTACGAATACCATGTGTGTAATCACGGCAGTTAGAACATCGGTGCTAAGATCGGTGCTCAAAAGGGAAACAGCCCAGACCATCATCTAAGGTCCCTAAATTAACGTTCAGTGGGAAACAAGGTGAGATTTCTTAAACAGCTAGGATGTTGGCTTAGAAGCAGCCATTCATTTAAAGAGTGCGTAACAGCTCACTAGTCAAGAGATCTTGCGTGGAAAATGTAACGGGGCTAAAACGTTATACCGAAGATATGGATTACACGCTAAGTACAAAGTTAAAGTTGTGTTACAATCAATTTATGGAAAATGAGATTTACATAGGTAGCGTTTATAAACACTATAAAGGCAATAAGTATGTTGTTGTAAGTATAGCTGTTCATACTGAGACGCTTGAAGAGCTTGTAGTTTATCGAGCCATTTATGGCGACGGAGAATTATGGGCTAGACCTAAGAAAATGTTTTTGGATAATATTGAAAAGAACGGAAAGATCATTCCAAGGTTTAAATTGATTAAGAAACTTTGATTTTGTTCTTAGTGTGTAGTGGTAGAGGAGCGTTCCTATCAGCGGTGAAGTCGAATCGGAAGGTTCGGTGGAGCGGTAGGAAGTGAGAATGCTGGAATGAGTAACCATAAGAGAGGTGAGAATCCTCTCGGCCGTAAGAGCAAGGTTTCCTGAGCCATGGTAATCATCTCAGGGTTAGTCGGGCCTAAGCCGAGGCGCAGAGCGTAGGCGATGGACATCAGGTTAATATTCCTGAACCGGTTAAGTTTTGTACACTGTTCACGGGGAAGTAATCGAAGCGGATTCATGGTTTATCCGTCCAACCGAGCGGGAACGCAAAGGGAGTGAAAGTGATTCTTCGGAGTCGCGATTTTGGTGAAAGCCCTGGCTAGAAAAGCAGGTGTACGCGTGGACTTAGCCGCCCGTACCGCAAACCAACACAGGTGCTCGAGTCGAGTAGACTCAGGCTTACGAGCGAACCTTCGCTAAGGAACTCGGCAATACAGCGACCGTAACTTCGGGATAAGGTCTGCCCCCACTTCGGTGGATATCAGCCGCGTTCACTCAGTGAATATTAGGTTAAAGAGTACATTTTTAATCACAAAACGAATTTTCTGAGATAGAGCAAACGAATTGTTCTTTTGAACGCGAACCTCTGACGTCTAACGATGTGGGGGCCGCAGCAAAAGAGCCCACGGAACTGTTTATCAAAAACACAGGTCTCTGCTAACACGAAAGTGGATGTATAGGGGCTGACTCCTGCCCAATGCTGGAAGGTTAAGGGGAGCGCTTCACGGTGCGAACTGAAGCCCTAGTCAATGGCGGCGGTAACTATAACCGTCCTAAGGTAGCGAAATTCCTTGTCAGGTAAGTTCTGACCCGCACGAATGGAGTAATCATGTGGGCACTGTCTCGGCGAAGGACTCGGTGAAAGTGCATTGGCGGTAAAGATGCCGTCTGTCCATGCCAGGACGAGAAGACCCCATGGAGCTTTACTACAGCTTTACATTGACACGGGTTACATCATGTGTAGCATAGGTGGGAGGCTTTGAAGCAGATACGCCAGTATTTGTGGAGCCACAGGTGAAATACCACCCTTGATGTAGTCTTTGTCTTACCATTGCCGTTATCCGGTAATGGGACCGTGTATGGTGGGTAGTTTAACTGGGGCGGTTGCCTCCTAAAGAGTAGCGGAGGCGTTCAAAGGTTGGCTAGCTTCGGATGGAAATCGAAGTGATAGTGCATGCGCAAAAGCCAGCTTGACTGCGAGAATTACAATTCGACCAGAGTGGAAACACGGAGCAAGTGACCCGCTGTAAGAACATTGTTCATTGAATGTGGGATCGACAGCGCACACGGATAAAAGTTACCCTGGGGATAACAGGCTTATCGCGCCCAATAGTTCACATAGACGGCGCGGTTTGGCACCTCGATGTCGGCTCATCACATCCTGGAGGGGGAGCACCTTCCAAGGGTTCGGCTGTTCGCCGATTAAAGTGGTACGCGAGCTGGGTTCAGAACGTCGTGAGACAGTTCGGTTTATATCCGGTATGGACGATAGGAAACTTGAGAGGATCTACCCCTAGTACGAGAGGACCGGGGCGGACGCACCTCTGGTGTATCGATTGTGGCCACCTGCTGCATTGTCGAGTAGCTATGTGCGGACTAGATAAGCGCTGAAAGCATATTAAGCGCGAAACTAACCTCAAGATAAGGTTTCCCTATGAGGACACAGAAAGACTATCTGTTTGATAGGCGCAAGGTGGAAGTACAGCAATGTATGGAGCTAAAGCGTACTAATAGTCCCATTGCTTTTTTATGTCCTTGTCCGTGGAGTTTATGCTTGCATAAACATTGCGGATAAGGTAGACTTAACTAGTAATTGGTGCTTTTCAAAAGTACCAGTCAATTAAAAATCAATTCCGTGCTGATGTTGGACATCGAAGAAAGGGGTTTGGCCCACCGTGGAGTATATGCGGAACCAAGCGTCGTAACCCCCTCCTTCGGTGCCCATAGCGAGGAGGAAACACCTGTTCTCATTCCGAACACAGAAGTTAAGCTCCCCAGCGGCGATTATACTGCGAAAGTGGGAAACTAGCACGGTGCCGAATTATAAGAAAGCCATCCTAATAGGGTGGCTTTCTTCTTTGTCTTAAAACGTTTGTGGTATGTTTTGGCGGGTGATAGAATATAAGTATGTGTATAGTGTGTAGGGTGGCTACTGGCGGTATGGCGATTGCTGTTGCTCTAACACCAACGGTTAATGTAACAGCGCCCAATGAGAATAAGAGTGATGCGAAGAAGGCGATTAGTGCTAAAATTTTCTCTGAAATAAAATCTCCGTCGTCGCTATCCAGCTTTAAGGTGTCAGATATCCAGACTCCAGATTGGCACTCTATATCTCAATCGTCAAAAAAATCAAATTCTGGGGTGAAAAAAGAAGTCACATACACAATATCAACAAAGGGTAATGTCCGATCAAACTTGTCTGAATTCTCGAAACAGGTAAACGAAACCTTAAACGATAATCGAGGTTGGGCGCGTATGGGGATTGTTTTTAAAGAGGTGAAAGAGGGTGGAAGTTTCAATTTAGTTCTGTCACAAGCTGAATTAATGTCCTCGTTCTCATCAGGTTGTGACGCGGATTGGAGTTGTCGAGTCGGGTCTTCTGTCATTATCAATGATAATCGATGGTCTGGCGCAACTACAGCGTGGAATAAAGCGGGTGGTGATATTCGTAATTATCGACATATGGTAATCAATCATGAAGTTGGGCACTGGTTGGGGCATGGGCATTTGAATTGTTCTGGGGTTAATAATCCAGCGGCGGTTATGCAGCAGCAATCAATTGATTTACAGGGGTGTGCTTTTAATCCTTGGCCGCTTGATAGTGAATTGTGGTCAACTACGCTGGGGATAGAACTATGAAATTGATAAAAAATTATCGCACACTTAAATTGGCTATTGTCATAAGTTTTATAACACTGATAATGATATTGGCGTATGGGTTCATGAGTTGGAAATCTTGGGAAAACGTTCAAAGCGTAACAAAAAACACTAATGAAACAGAAAGCTCGCTGTTTATTAATTTGCAAAAAGACAAATTATCTACTGAAAAATTGAACGAATATTTGGCTGATTTAAAAAATAAACGCCAAAGCTGCGATGTGGTATTTTTTATATCTTGGCAGAAGAACATTAATGCTAGATTTAAAAAGTATTCGGAAGAATGCAATAAATCAGTAGAGAAGATGAACCGAACTATACAGAGTATAGATAAGATTGTCAGCTTTATGGAGTTTGATAAGGAATTGAGCGGTGAAATACGTACGGTGTCAGATAAGCTATCGAAGACCAAGCAAAATGACTTTATTGCTATGGAGAAAATATGGACTGGCGCAAAGAAGAGGTTGGAATCTAGAGAAGATGAGTCTGATTTACGTAAGTTAGTGATGAAGAGAATAGATGCTATTTTATTGGCTGTGCGTGATTTAAAGTCGGCTAACGGAAAGAAAGACAGCGACCAGTTTACTATAGCCAGGGATAAATTTACTGTGGCTATTAACGCTTGGATTAGTTTGCAGAATGAGTTAACGCAAGAATCTCAGCTTAGAATAGATAACCTATTAAGAGAGTTTTAGGATAAATCTATAATAAAAAATAGCCCCTGTGCGATGGGCTATTTTTCTTCTCGAATCTCGCAGAAAACGAGAATTTTTTGTGGTGGAACTCATAATTTCTAAAGCTCCAACAGGTGCTGTCAATAACTGACTTTATTAGTATAGCTAACGCGTCAGTAAAATGCAATATTTTATTCACAATAAAAAACTACTTATGTAAATATTGACAAAGCGTTAGTTATATGCTAGCATATAAACATAACACATATCATGTGTGATATATAAAGGTGAGGGTTTCCATTTAAATTTATGTGGAAATCTTTTTTAAAAATGGAGGAAAACCTTCCTATGGCAGGAACAAAGGCTGGCGGCTTAAAGGCCGCTCAAAAAAATCTAGCTCGCGATCCAGATTTTTATGCAAAAATCGGACGCAAGGGCGGTAAAAACGGTCGAACTGGTGGCTTTGCTGCAAATCCAGCTTTGGCTCGTATCGCTGGTGCTAAGGGCGGACGCATTTCACGCCGTACTAAGAAGACAGTACAAAAAATTGCAGAATAAGACCGCTCCAATCTCTTAAAATTAGCCTCCGTATGAGAGGCTTATTTTATTTGATATCTTTTAAGTTGGCAGGATTTCGCCTGATTTACGCGCCATTCTGAGTGGCAATTAATACACTTGTAAGACGAGGAAGTGGCTTGTAATCCAACTGCGCCGCACTGAGGGCAAAGACTGCGTTTGTGTAGCCAGTCTCTGTAGCTATCCAAAGAATATTGAATATTATCGTCGTCCATACTGAGAGTTAAGCCGTATTTTGGAGCCAAAGTATCAACGGCGTACTCCCAGGCGGATCTTTCCATCTCGATTAACTGGACATCATATTGATAATTTTTATGACCAAGTTTAGCGTGGGCGATTTCGTGTAAAAGTTGCACTAAGTCTTCTTGTGAATCTAATTTTTCGTAATAGACTGTTTGTGAATTGGGGTTCCAGGAAAATACTTCACCCTTATTGAATTGCAGTTCTGGAAAATCGTGTTCAATTTGAGGCAAGCTGACTGATAGCATTGTCGTAGCATCCGTATAATACAATTTCTTCTGGGTTAGGGGCGCTGATTATTTTTGGTACTGATATGGCGGCGGGCAAGTTTTCTGCCAGAAGACCGCTTAAAATATCTGAAAAATAGGATGTGAATACTCCCACGCTCCCGCCAATAACAACGACATCTGGTTGCGTAAAGGCAATGAGCGGTTGTAATCCAGCTTTTATCCTATTGGCAACCTCTTCCCAGACTTCCAGGGGGGTGTCTGATGATAATTCGCCAAAAATTCTCTGTAAAACTCTACCCGCAGCAATCTCTTCCCAGGTGGTAATCTTACCATTGTAATTCAAAGACATATGTCCGCCCTCGCAATCGCTAAGCTCTTTACGTAGACTTCCGTTCAGAATCAGGGAAGTGCCAACGCCGGTTCCTAAGGTGATGTATAGGCCGCATCTGGGAGTTTTGGACAATCTAAGCATACTTGCTAGTCCTGCCATATTGGCATCATTTGCAATGAATATTGGTATATTAGGAAAGTATCGGGAAAGGAGATCGCGGATGGGCTGATTTTTCCAACCGAGATTTTGGCACCACACTGCTACGCCATCTTTAACCACTCCTGGTAGAGCCACAGAAATTGCGTCAATTGGCTTATCGCTCGTAATCAGGTGAATTTGATCGGCAATGCGTTGAATGTATTGGTCTACGTTTTTAGGGGTGGGGAATTTAATGATATGCTTAGGATTTTTTTCCTCGTCAAAGCTGGCTACTAATGTTTTGGTCCCACCTGTGTCAACCGTAATAATCATATATTTATTATATCACTAGCTTTACTTATAAGAGGTCATTATGATATAATAAAGAAAATTTGAGTGGAGATATAATATGAAGCGAGTAAATCAGACTGGATCAATTGGAGTTTTTGTAGTAGTAGGCGCTATTTTAGTGGCTATATCTTTGGCTGTTCTTTACGGAATTAGGCAGAATAATTTGTCGCAAGATGGATCGCCAATTTCTAGCGATTTGGTAGCATCAGAGAATAGCAATAAGAATTCACAGAACAACAACGCATCTCAGCAGTCTGCGGATCAAAAAACGAATGGTCAGTCGAGTGGAAGAGGTGAGGCGCGAACCGACGTGAAGACTGAAGAGTCAAAAAAGACAACTCCTACACCTGAACCTTCTCAGTCTCAACAATCGCCATCATCTACAACGCCAGCTCCTTCTACTCCTTCTAAGCAATCTGATAAAGGATTACCAAAAACTGGGCCAGAAGATGTAGCTGTTTCTGCAGTGGCTTTTGGCATTTTGGCGTTTTTGACGGTAGCTTATCAGCGATCTCGTTATCTGATCTAGCTTTGACTTCTATCTATCTGTTGTGATATAATTGTGATAATCTGTGGGGATATTTTTATTGTGTCCCTGAAGAATAATATCAATTTTAAGGAAGGGGTCTTTAGAAGACTTATGGCAGATGCCAAAATTACAATGGATGACCTGCTGGCTCAAGCAGGCGATAGTGTTAAACAACTTACTGTTGGCGAAACAGTTGACGGTACTGTTCTATCAGTAAAGAAGCACGAAATTTTAATTGATTTAGGACCTTTGGGCGTTGGCTTGGTTCCACGCCGCGAAGTTAGCCTTTCAAAGAACTACAATGTTGGCGATTCAGTAATTGCTAGCGTAATTGATACCGAATTGGAAGACGGTTATTCGCTACTTTCATTGCGCAAGGCTGCGAAAGATCGTGGTTGGGATGAAGTTATGGCTAAATTGGAATCTGGTGAAATCATCACCGTTGTACCATACGACGCTAACCGCGGTGGACTACTAGTTGAATACGAAGGTATTCGCGGATTCTTGCCAGTATCGCAATTGTCAGCTGAACACTATCCTCGCGTAGGTTCTAGCGACAAGGACGAAATCTTGCAACGATTGAACAGCTTGGTAAAGAAGGATATTAAAGCGCGAATCTTGGATGCTGATCGCAAAGCCAACAAATTGATCTTCTCTGAAAAAGAGGCGGTTAAAGAAGGTTTGGCAGAGCGATTCCAGAAGTTGGCAATTGGCGACACAGTTACAGGTGTTGTTACGGGTGTTGTTGACTTTGGTGTATTCGTTAACGTTGAAGGTATTGAAGGTCTGATTCACATCTCAGAAATTAGCTGGGAGCGTGTTAATAATCCATCTGATTACGTAAAGGTTGGTCAAACTATCGAAGCTAAGATTATTGCGATCGATAAAGAACGCTTGAGTTTGAGTATGAAGCAATTGACCAAGGATCCATGGTTGGATGAAGTTGAGCAATTTAAGCCTGGCGAAAAAGTTGAGGGAACTGTAACTCGAATTACTCCATTTGGTGCATTTGTACAGTTAAGTCCAGCAGTCGAGGCTTTGGTTCATGTGTCAGAGCTTGGCGGTGACGGTACTGATCCTGAAAAGGTATTTACATTGAACGAGCGTAAAGAATTTACAGTTTTGGATATCGATAAGGAAAATCGTAAGATTTCTCTTTCACTCGGCAAATCATCAAAGAAAAAATAATACAAATCCCCTGAAGCGTAGTTGCGCCCAGAGGTGAGAGGAGCTTATTATGGCAGAAAAAATCGTCAATATTGCGGATTCGGTAACGGTTGGCGAGTTGGCCGAAACTCTGGGATTGTCAGTAACTACGCTGATTGGTGAATTGTTTAAGAACGGAATCGCTGCGACAATTAATCAGCGACTAGATTTTGAGACTGCACAGATTATTGTTGAAGAATTGGGGCTAGATGTGCAGCTGAAGCGAAAGACTGTTTCTGCGGAAATTCATCATCATGTGCATAAATTGTCAGATAATGCAGTTCCTCGTCCACCGATTGTAGCTGTGATGGGGCATGTTGACCACGGTAAAACGAGTTTGCTAGATGCGATTCTTGATAAGAAAACAGCGGCCAGTGAAGCCGGAGGAATTACTCAGCATATTAGCGCTTATCAAGCTCAACGCAATGGACGAACTATCACTCTTTTGGACACTCCAGGTCACGAGGCTTTTGCGGCGCTAAGACAGCACGGAGCTACACTGACTGATGTGGTGATTATCGTGGTGGCGGCGGATGATGGTGTGAAGCCACAAACAATCGAAGCTATTCGATTTGCCAGGTCAGCTAATGCTAAAATTGTGGTGGCAATTAATAAGATTGACAAAGAGGCGGCCAATCCGCAATTAGTAAAGACTCAATTGGCATCTGAACATGGCTTGAATCCTGAAGAATGGGGTGGCGATACTGTGATGGTTGAGGTTAGTGCAAAAACTGGTCAGAACTTAGATAAGCTTTTGGATATGGTTTTATTGGTGGCAGATATGGAAGATTTGCGTGCGGATGAAGATGTCCCGGCTGAAGGTTTGGTTATTGAGGCGCACATGGAAACTGGTCGTGGCGCTGTTGTTGGGCTATTGGTGGAGAATGGTCATTTGAGGCCTGGTCATTATTTGATTGCTGGGACGGCTTACGGGCGAGTCCGAACGCTTCAAGATTTCCGTGGTAAAACTGTTAAAGATGCCGGTCCAAGTATGCCAGTGAACATGACCGGATTTAAGGAATTGCCACAATTTGGTGATGGATTTGAGATTGCGAAGAGTGAAAAAGAAGCTCGCAATTTGGCGCAAAAGGCTAAAATTGAACAGGAGAAAATGGCAGCCACAACTAATGTTACTGGCGCAGATATTCTTAAGATGATGAATCGAAAGCTTGATGCGGAAGAATTTAACGTAATCGTTAAGGCTGACGTTCAGGGTTCGGTAACGTCTGTGGTTGATAGTTTGAAGCTGATTGACACGAATGGCGAAGTTGAGCTTCATGTTGTTGGAACTGGTGTTGGCAATATTTCCGAGAACGATATTCATTTGGCGGTTGGCGAAAATACGGTGATTTATGGCTTTAATGTCGATTTGCCACCGGCAGTTAAGCGATTAGCGGCGCGTGAACACGTGGAAGTGCGGATTTTTAAGGTAATTTATGAACTACTAGATGACGCTAAGGCTTCAATGGAGGCTTTGTTAGCGCCAGAAATCGTTGAAACTGAAATTGGCGAGCTGGAAATTAAGGGCGTGTTTAGGACAATGCGCGAAGAAGTAATCGCTGGTGGTGAAGTGAAGCACGGTAAAGTCGCTAAGGACTTGCTGGCGCGCGTAAAACGTGGCGGAGAGCAAATTGCTGAAGTGGAAGTTTCTTCCGTACAACGTCAGCAGCAAGAAGCAAAAGAGGTCTTTGAAGGTGAAATGTGCGGACTGAGTCTTAGGACAAAGAAAAAAATTACCTTAGAAATTGGCGACAAGCTGGAGTTCTTTACTAGGGAATTAGTGAAGAAAACTCTGGGGTAGACTGCTCTAAGTATTGACTTTTTTATGTATTTATGATAGTATCTTAAATATACATAAGTTTATTGCCATTCTGCGTGCAGAAGGCGAAAGGAAACCACCACAAAATGAGCAAAAACCAATCAGGGGAATATAGAATACCTATAGTAGTAGGTGAATATGATTCTGCAACGCGCGATAAAGGTTTGTCTAGGCATATAGGAAGGGCTGTAGTGAGCGCAGCTAGTCGTGTAGTGATGGCAGGAAAAAAGTATGCTGAACGCATAGGTGTGAACGCAAAAAGGCCTGAAAATGATAAGGGATTGATGGGAAAGCTTGGTTTTCCTGGTAATCCCGAAAATCCAACTGGAGCTTCAGAAGGCTCTACTGATACCTCAAAACCTGGCGCGAATGAATCGAAAACTGAAAAGAGGAAGGCTAATGATTCAGGAGAATCAGCGACACTAGAAGATTCTAATGAAGGTAAAGAAATGAAGTCTGGTGATAATCCAGAAGGCTTAACGCCATACGAACAGGCTATGCGAGATAAATATCTTGGTGATGAGTATGATGAAGCGGAGTATGGCGACGATAAACCAGAGAAGAATGAGCGGGTTGAAGATTTGAATTCTGAAGACGCAACTTATGTTGATGACACTCCAACAGAGAAGATTGATTTGAAGGCATATGAAGCTGCTACTAATCTTAAGATTGCTCGAAGTAGATTCGCTAAAGCGAGCGTTGCCGTTGAATCACACTTCTTTAAGAAGTTCTTTGGCGGAAAGAAACGACAAGAAGAGTTGAATGCTGCTACAGAAGAATTGAAAAAGAGCGAATTGGAATACATGCGCCTTAAGTTTGCTGATAAAATCGAAGCAGCAAAACAGGATCCAGAAAAGCAGGCTGAGTTAGCAGCGGAGATGAGTCAAGCGGCGTTTGCAAGTATGCAAGAAACCTCAAGAATGACGACAGATAAGTATGACAACATGCTCGATGATCGTGGTAAATTTAAGAAAGCTGCCGCTAAAGTTGGTAAGTGGTTTAATAAGGGCGGTAAGATTGCTCAGTGGCTTAAATTGGGCGGTACTGGTTTTGCGGTAGGTGCTACTACAGCAACCTTCGCTGGATGGCCTATTACTACGGCTGTCGGTATTGTAACGGAATTAGGAGTTGCTGGAGCAACAAAGCAAGCTGTTCTGGAAGAGCATCGTGGCGAAGATCGCATAGATGGCGACCGTCTTGAAACTATAGATCCCTCATTTAAGGATACTGTGGCTAACATGAAAATTGACGATGTTATGAATCATGCAGTCAATGTATCAGTTGGCAATCTTGAGGATGCGAGTATAGAGAGGCAGGATGCCCTGCGTAAGAAAGTACGATCGTCATTAGGTAAGTATGGTGTAGGTTTTGCCTTGGGTGGTTTTGTTGGTAAATTTGTCGGCGACTGGTCTAACTCTGCGCATGCTACTGGTACTGAGAGTCACAATACTACTACAACACCTTCACAATCTGGTGGTGAGCAAATACCACAGTCTAGTGGCGCATCTTCTATGGATAACTCTATTGCCAATATTAATCCAGATACACCAAATTTCAGTTCTTACGACTATCCTTGGGACTGGGCTGCCGAGAAGTTTGGTAATGCAAACGCAATGGATCAACTTCATAATCTGGCCGATAAAGCCATGGCTAACGGTCACACCGTAGAGTGGTTTAATAACCCTGACGGATCAGTTTGGATGAAAGTTGACGGATCTAGCGCTACTGCAGACGTGTTGAAGGTATTGAATAAATACGCTTAATAGGTAAAATATAAAAATAAACAAGGAGATAAAAAATGTTTGAAATTACTGACGAATTCTTAGCACAGGCTGGTTTTGGATCATTGCCAACAGATAAAAAAGAGCAAATGAGAAAAGACGTCGCTAACAGTGTACAGGATAAGATTACAAGGAAGATTTTACTGGCTGTTGGTGAAGCGAGGCTGGATGAGTTTATGAAATTACTGGATGGTGACGATGCTTCTGTGATATTGAATTGGTGTGCAAATAATGGCGTTAATTTGATGGAAATTGTTCAAGCCTCGATGAATGAGACTATGATTGAGTTACAAAAATTATACAATGACGCGCTGAATATGATTCGCGGATAGTAATATTAAACAGTTACTGGTATAATTTAACTTAATCATATAGACGAAAGAAAAGGAGGACTATGTTCCAACTGAATGAAGAATTTCTTAAAGAATTGGGGCTGGACCAGTTGCCGGAAGATCAGCAAAAATCGTTGTTGCAACATATTTATAGCGAGTTAGAGCTTCGAGTTGGCGAACGATTAAGCCAGGGAATGAGCAATGCTCAATTGGAGGAGTTTGCGGGAATTATCGATAAAACTCCTGGTGCTGTGGATGATTTTCTAGCGAAACATGCGCCTAATTATCAGCAGGAACCAATGCTACATAAAATGTCACAAGCTTCAGGTTTGCCAGTTGACGATCCGCGTCTGAAGGATGAATTTGCAGCTACTAAGTGGCTGGAGGTCAACCGACCAGATTATCGTGACGTTGTGGCTGCGGTGATGGCTGATCTTAAGAAGGAAATTATTGCCAACCGCGATGCTATTTTAGGTGGCATGAGTGCACCTTCAGCGCCGCAGCAGACTCAAAGCGACTTTGATTTGGCTGCTTAGTCAGTGAATTTAGGCTTGATGACCGCGGATAAATTCTTCTGCGGTCATTGTTTTTCCGCTGGGTGCGATGAGCTCGTCGATAATTAAATAGTTGCCGTCGGCAAATTTTTTATCAAGATGAGAATTCGGAGTTTTGTCGCAATGAGATTTCGTGATGATGATATCTCGATCGTCAATTGTCATTCGGCTACGCGGAAACCCGAGGTGTGCGCGGACGTGAGCTTCAGCCTCGGCGGCGGTCATACGCTCCGTATCAAGCCACGAATTATCCTTGCTCAATAATTGGCAATATGAAGCCCGAGAATCGTCCTGTGGTGTTGGTTGAAGATTTCCATTGATGATGTTTGGCAAGTTTTTTATTAGTAGAGAAGTGCCGTCGTGGAATAGTTTGTCGTATAATTCGAACTTTGTTTCTTTTCCAGTGAGGGGTTGTCGAGTTTGGGCGTATATGGGGCCGGAATCCATTTTACTATCAAGTTGCATTATCGATACGCCAGTTTCGGTATCTCTATTGGCTATAGCTGATTCGATAGGCGAAGGTCCTCGATATTTTGGTAGTAGAGAAGGGTGAACATTGATAATTCCCGGTGTAAATAAGTCGATAATTGACTGGGGAATGATTTTTCCGTATGCAACCAAAACGCCTGTTACTGGCTGAAGTTGTTTTATGTAGTCGGTAATTTCACTGACTTTGCTTGGCTGTAAAACTGGAATATTGTGAGATTTAGCGAATGTTTTTACTGGAGGTTCAGTAAGTTTGTGTCCGCGACCACGCTTAGTATCGGGTTTAGTGATAACGCAAACAACGTTAAATCCCTCTTCAACGAGAGCTTCTAGGGTGATTAGGCTGTAATTTTCAGTCCCAAAGAATACTATTTTTGGCGATGTCTTTATCATAATCTAGCGGTTGCAACTCGCCTTTCTCATCGAGCGTATAAAAAGCGTCTTTTTTGTCCTTAATATGGTCTATAAAAACTAATCCGTTACAGTGGTCTATCTCGTGCTGTAATACGCGCGCCAAAAATCCTTCGGCTTTAATTCGCACTTCTTCGCCATCTAAATTCATGGCTTTTACGCGAATTTTACTATAGCGAGGAACTTTTCCGTAAATGCTTTTAACGCTTAAGCATCCCTCGAAGTCTTCAACAACTTCGCCTTCATATTTCACGATTTCTGGATTGATAAGAGTGATAAATTCGCGAGTTGATTTTCTTTCAAAGTCGGCTCGAACAATCACAACACGCTCTAATTTATCGACTTGCACAGCAGCGAGGGCAGCGCTAATTTCGTGAGGTCTGGAATCTTCCCAGTCCAGCGCAGCAGCGGTCATTTCGTCTGCCAGCTTTATAACATCATTAGTAACAACGTGGATTTTCGATGATTTTTGGCGAAGATGTGGGTTTGGTAATGTGATGATATCGTCTTTTGTCATTGCTATAATTATACCAGAAATTACAGTAGACTTACAGGGTCAAGCTCGTACTGCCAGTGTGACGATGGCAGGAAATTTAAGACGTCAAGAAGCTCTTGTCGTTTGGGACTTTTTACTACGATTTGCCATCGATATGTATCGCGGACGCGCTCATAAAAAGCTGGTGTTGGTCCAAAAACTTCAATGTTATCAAAATTGGATTTTAATAGTTCGGACAATTTTTTAGCGTTTCTTATGGCGGCAGCTTCGGTTTTATAAACGCAAGTTAGTTTTAATAAGTAGGTGAAAGGCGGAAAGTTGGTTTTTTGTCGCTGAGATATGGTTCTTTGATAAAATTCTGTATAGTTTTGAGAGAGTCCGTTTGTGATAGACGGGTGATTTGGTTGATATGACTGGACGACGACTTCCGTTGGTGTGCTTGACCTGCCGACGCGGCCGACGACTTGGGCGAGCAATTGAAATGTTCGTTCGGGCGATGAATAGTCAGGGAGAGAAAGTCCGGTGTCAGCCTGAATGACCCCGACGACTGTTAAGTGCGGCAAATCTAGTCCTTTGGCGATAACTTGCGTGCCGATAATTATATCTATTTCGCCATTTTTCAGTTCATCATAACGCTCGTCCACGGTAGCTTTCAAATCGGTGTCTTTATCAAATCGAGCAATTTTTTTATTCGGGAATAACCTCTGTAATTCGTCTTCAATTCGCTTAGTTCCGATACCTTTGTGGATGATGTCGGCGTTTTTACACTCAGGGCAACTAGTGGGAACTTTGGTCGAAAAACCGCAAATATGGCATGACAATTTATGACTATCCGCATGCAGAGTGAGCGGAATAAAGCAGCGTGGGCAGCCAGCCTGCCAGCCGCAGTTATCGCATAATGTGATTGATGCTGTGCCGCGTCGATTGTGGAAAATAAGAACTTGCTCATTTTTTGATAACGCTGTGTTTATAGATTTCAGAAGTGGGTCGGAGAGAAATTGATGTTGAGTAAAATTGTTGCGCTTTGTCATATCGATCAGCGTCACGTTGGGGCGAACGGTGTCTGGTCTTGCTGGTTTTGTCATTGTAATGATTGGCGTGTTTGATTTTTTTGCAACGTAATAGTCAGCGACTGCTGGGGTGGCGCTACCTAGAATCAGTTTGCCGCGATGTTGATTCGTAAGAACTGAGGCGACGCGGAGGGCTGAATATCGAGGGGATTGTTCCTGTTTTAAGCTCGGTTCATGACACTCATCAATTACCACAAGTCCAAGTTGTTGCACGGGCGCAAAAAGGGCAGATCGTGGACCGATGATTACTACTGGATCATTTGAGCTGATGACTCTTTTCCAGATTGCATATCGTTGAGCTTCGGTTTGTTTGGAATGGGTGACTATAACATTTGGCAGATGAGCGGAAAACTCAGCAACCAGTTGCGAAGTTAGGGCGATTTCGGGGACTAAAATTATCGCCGATCGCTCTTCTTCTAGGGCTTGTTTAACGGCTTCTATGTACACTAGAGTTTTTCCTGAGCCAGTTACGCCGTATAAAAGTACTGTTCCGGAGTGGAGATTTTCGATGGTCTGGAGAGCTGCTTTTTGCTCATCAGTGAATACATTTTTTGTTCGACTTTCCGCTAGATTAACTGGGGTCGACTGGTTAATTGAGCGACGTTTTTTGGATAATCCGCTGGGTAAAATTGCTTGCCAGACGGTCGCTTGGTGTGTGGCATAATATTTGCTCATCCATATAGCAGTCTGAACGAGTTCGATTGGCAAGGGATATTCTTCAATGATTTTACTAATTGGCTTGACTTCAAAATCGGGCTGCCGAACTTCTTGTAGAACTACACCAATAGCATTGATTTTGCCGATTTCTATAGCAACAATCGTTCCAGTTGGCAGCCTTTCCTCCGAAGAATACGTAAACGAACTTGCGTCGGCGCGGACGATTCTTGTTGGCGAAACCAAATAGTAATGCATGTTCATATTATATCGCGAAAAAAATGCTAAAATAAGCATATGTATTTTGAGAGTCGTTCGCAGGCTGGGGCAATTCTGGCTGATCAAGTACTGGAAAAGTATCGCTATGAAAACTGCGCGGTGGTTGCAATTGGCGAAGGTGGCGTGTTGATCGGCGAGCAAATTGCAGTGAAGCTTCACTGTGTCCTCATGATGTTGTTGAGCGAAGGGATTGAGATTCCTGGGGAAAGTTTAAGCATTGGGGCGATGTCGCAGTCTGGGCAATTTACGTATAATAGCCAATTTTCCGACGGTGAAATTAATGAATATACTAGTGAATTTTACGGTTATCTGGAAGAGAAAAAGCGCGAAGCTCATCAGAAGATGAATAGACTTTTGGGCGATGGTGGAATAATTGATAAGGATATGTTGAAGGATCGGGTGGTGATTTTGGCGAGTGATGGTTTTGGTGATGATTTGTCGGTTTTGGATGTGGCTTTGAGTTTTCTGAAGTCGGTTCGGATTGAGAAATTGGTGATTGCGGTGCCGTTTTGTGGCGTGGCGGCGGTGGATAAATTGCATATGACGGTTGATGAAATGCATATTTTGGATGTGAAGGAGAATTTTATGGGATTAAATCATTATTATGAGGACAATACGTTGCCGTCCAAAGAGGAAACGATAGCGAAAATTAACCAGGTTATTTTGAATTGGAAGTAAAAAACTTGTCGGGTGTTGTAAAATTGTGATAAACTCTAATTAAGAAAGATGCGTTAGGGAGGTTATGTTAGACGTTTTTATTACATCTAGGGTGCGGCGAAAAATTGTAGTAGTATACGCTAAGTATCCTGATTTTCACACACATGTTCGCGGATTGGCAAAGCTAATTAAGGAAGATCCTGGAAATATTCAACGAGAATTGAAGCGACTAGAAAAGGTTGGATTTTTGCAGAGTGAAAAGCAAGGTAACTCACGTACGTATTTCACTAATAAACAATTCCCAATTTTTAAGGAATTACAAAGTATGGTGATTAAATCTCAGCAATATTCAGCGCGATCAAAGCGTGGCATGGCTGATAAAGACTAATGACATTATTTGAGAAAATTTTAGCGGCTCGAGGCTTGACTACGCGTGCGGCGCGTGAAGAATTTTTGCATCCGAATTACGCGTCAGTAAAGCACGATCCGTTTTTATTGCCAGATATGAGAAAAGCGGTGGATCGCCTGAAAAAGGCGCACGCTGAGGGTGAGAAAATTGTTATTTATGGCGATTATGATATTGACGGGCTGAGCGCGACGGCAATTTTACTGGATGCGTTTGGCAAGTTTGGCTTTAAGGAAGTTGATGCATTTATTCCGAATCGGTTTGTTGAGGGTTATGGAATGACGATAGGCGCCGTTGATAAGGTGCGAAATATGGGCGCGGATTTAATTGTCACGGTTGATACGGGAAGTTTGTGTCATGCGGAAATTGAATATGCGTCGAGTTTGGGGATTGATACGGTGGTGACTGATCACCATAATGTTGCCGAGACTCCACCGCCGAGTGTTGCTGCGGTCAATCCGAAGTTTCCTGGTCATAAATATCCGTTCCGCGATTTGTGTGGTGCAGGTGTGGCGTTTAAATTGGTTCAGGCTTTGCAAACTGAACTGGACGGGCTGCCAGATGGTTACGAGAAGTGGCTATTGGATCTGGTGGCGCTGGGAACGGTTTGCGACATAGTTACGTTGGCGGATGAAAATAGGGCGAATGTCTATTGGGGCTTGGAGGTTTTGAAAAAGCAGAGGCGTCCTGGTTTGAAGGCATTGATGTCGGTGGCGGGAATTGAGCCAGAGAAGGTTAATGCTAGGCATCTGGGGTTTGGTTTGGGCCCGCGAATGAACGCGGCGGGCAGATTGGAGACGGCGCAATATGCTCTGGATATGCTGACGGCGAGTGACGGGCTGGAGGCGTTGGAGGCTAGCGAAAAGCTGGAAGAATTGAATATTAAGCGTCGCAGTATTCAGGATGAGATTTTTGACGAGGCTTGCCAGCAGGCGGACAATATGACTGATGATCGAGTTTTGGTGGTGAATAGCGGCAATTGGAATCACGGAGTTATCGGTATTGTGGCGTCAAAGTTGGTTGAGAAATATAAGAAGCCGGTTTTTATAATTGGCGAGCGTGGCGATGAAGCTACGGGTTCGGCGCGAAGTTTTGGTGATTTCTCCGCAGCTGACGCGGTTCGCGCAGCTGACGACATCATTATTAAAGGTGGCGGTCATGGAGCGGCGGCTGGCGTGACGTTGGCGACTGAGAGAATTGACGATTTTAGGCGACGAGTGAATGAGTTTTACGATTCGCTGCAATTAAAAAATCAGGAATTATATTTGTTGCCGAGGGCTGATGTTGAGATTGACGATTTTTCGGAAATTAATGAGGAGCTGATTGATAATTTGGCGAAGATGGAGCCGTTTGGCAATGGTAATGCGGAGCCTATATTGAAGATAACCAAAGCGACGGTTTTGAATGTGAGGAGAATGGGTGCGGATGGGCAACACGTGAAATTGACCTTGCGCGATAAGAATGACGTTGCGCTGCAGATGCTGGCTTTTAATGCGCCAGAAGAATTTTTCCGTGAAGTGGGCGACGAGGTGTCTGCTTGGTTCCAGCCGACCGTAAATGAGTGGCAGGGAATGAAGTCAGTTGAAGGGCGATTGTTGTATTTGGCTTAGGCGTAATAGTTGCGTTCCGTATAGAGTAAATGTATTATTAGAGTGTATTAATATTTTTGGG
The DNA here is from genome assembly GCA_937935245.1 of uncultured Candidatus Saccharibacteria bacterium. Taxonomy (GTDB): domain Bacteria; phylum Patescibacteriota; class Saccharimonadia; order Saccharimonadales; family Saccharimonadaceae; genus Nanosynbacter. The sequence continues at coordinate 19,767 of CALGXX010000017.1, forward strand.
TGGAAGGAAGGATTTTTTGGGAGGTTTGGTAATATGGAGTTTTCTAATAGCGGCAGTGAAATTATATATCAGAAAGATACACATACTAGCCTGGGGAGGGTAGCGCTAAAGTTACTGACTAATTATCACGAAGATACACGCTCGGAGCTGCCTGGCAAAGCCTTAGCGGATCTTAAAGAAGAGTATGATGACGTAGCGGGTAAACATAAGGAATTCGCTGAACATTTGAATGAAGCTTCTAGCTTGAGTTCTTTGGTAGCAACTGCTGGTCACTTAATTTCCCTAAAGGACGTAATGTATGAGATAAATAATGGCGTTCAATTGTCTTTATCCAGTGATGCGAATGGAGAAGTTCCTGGCGATTCGACTTTGCCAGAAAATATTCCTTGTGACCTTGCCAAAGTTAAAATTTCTGAAAATGATGATGGTACGTATACTGCCAAGATCCCTGTTACAGAATACAGATTTGACTGTAATAGGCATATACGGGCTGATGTGACCACTTATACTATTACGTTTACTCCTGATGGTGAGGTATTAAATCTCACGTCAAAGAAGGTGAAGGGATAATCTAGTTGGCAAATACTTTCTTATCTGTTATAATGTTTGCAGTATGGTACAAGTAACACGTAAAGATCAGAAGGAAGCGAACGAAAATATCATTCGTCGTTTCAACCGCAGGGTTTTGCAGAGCGGTGTTTTGGCTCGCGCTAAGAGCGTTATGCGTTTTGAAAAACCAATTTCAAAGACCGAGCGTCGTAAAAAAGCTATTATTCGCCGCGAGCGACGAGCTGAAAAAACGGCAAAAATGCGCCTAGGGGTGCGTTAATGTCTGCGCTAAAAGAGCGCATTACTAGTGAAATGAAAGCCGCTCTATTGAGCGGCGATCGTTTTCGTGGTGATGTTTTGCGTAATCTAAAGGCAGCAATCTTAAACGAAGAAGTTTCTTTGGGCAAGCGAGAAGACGGCTTGAGTGACGCTGAAGTTGAAAAAGTTATTGCTCGTGAGGTAAAAAAACGCGCTGAGAGTGCGGAACTGTATCGTAATAATGACCGCGTAGAATTGGCAGAACCCGAAGAAAGGGAAGCGGAAATTCTGCGGGAATTTTTGCCGGAGCAACTTGACGAGGCGGAAATCTCAAAGATTGTAGAAGAAGTTATTACGGGTATGGATGATGTCTCAATTCAGAAAATGGGACAAGTTATTGGCGCGGTAAAAAGTAAGGCTGGCAATGCCGCGGATGGCGCGTTGGTGGCAAAAATTGTTAAAGAAAAACTCACAAAATAGGAGGAAAAAATGATTGTATTTTTTGGACCAGCTGGTGCTGGTAAGAGCGTGCAGGGTCAGATTTTAGCGGCGCGTCATGGTTGGCGTTGGCTTAGTGCCGGACAACTGTTGCGCGATACTCACGATGGCGAATTGATTCATCGTATGCAATCCGGCGAACTAGTGCCGATGGAAACCATCAACGGTTTGATGGGCGAGGCTCTTAATAAAGCTAAGGATATTAATGGCGTAATTCTGGACGGCTATCCAAGGCAATTAGAACAGGCTAAATGGCTGATTGAGTCGCGTTCACATCACGGAAAAGATGTTAAGTTGGTGATTGTTCTGGAAGTTCCGCGCGATGAAATTCTGGAGCGTTTGAGGGTTCGCGGCCGAGTTGACGACACGCCTGAAGCAATCGACAAACGACTAAGTATTTATCGAGGTGAAATTTACCCGATGCTGAACTATTTGAATGACAATGGAGTTCCAATTGTGCATATGAGCGGCGTTGGAACTGTTGGTCAAGTTCATGATGAAATTGAGAAAGAGCTGGTCAGTCGCGGCATCGTTGAGGGTGTAAAATGAGTCAATTGATTACCGGAGAAAAAACGCCGCAACAGATGAAAGATATGCGCGAGTGCGGCAAAATGCTTGCGACAATTTATGATGAATTGAAAAAATCTGTAACGGCTGGAATGAGTGAACTGGACGCTAATGATTTTGTAGCCAAGCGAATTAAAGATTTTGGCGCAGAAGCGACTTATCTTACGGATGAAGTGAAGTTCCCGGGAGTGATTTGTATATCGACGAACGAACAATTGGTGCATTCTTTCCCGACCGAATATGTTTTTGAAAAGGGCGACGTGGTCAGCTTCGATTTGGTGATTGGCTATCGTGGAATGAAAACGGATAGCGCTTTTACTATGGTCGTTGATGAAGAGCCTAAGGGTGCGAAGAAACATTTGTTGCACGCAACTGAACAGAGTTTATATGCGGGAATTGATGCAATAACTGGCGACGGAACGCGAGTTGGCGATATTTCAGCGGGAGTGGAAGCTGTACTGAAGAAGGCCAAACTTGGTATAATCCGTGAATTGGTTGGTCATGGCGTGGGGCTGAGTATGCATATGGAGCCAGAAATTCCGAATTACGGCAGGCGAGGAACTGGTCCGATGTTGCACGCTGGCGATACAATTGCAATTGAACCGATGGCGAGCTTGGGCGGTGAGAAAATTATCACCGACAGCGACGGCTGGACAATTAGTATGAAAGACGGCAGTCTGGGTGCGCATTTTGAGCATACGGTATTGATTACCGAAACTGGCGCTGAAATTCTGACGAAGCTTTAATTATTAATCTGAATCTAGCGATTCGTTATCGAAATCTATCTCGGCGACTATATATCGGGGTTTGGTGGTAAGATCACCGCTACCCCATCCGCCGGCATAACTCGTTATGCCATGCTCGGCTTGCCAATCTAGATATGTTTTTTGACTACATCTTAAATCGTCCATCTTTTTGCGCATCTGTTTTTGCTCGATTCCGTCATTATATACTTCAATGTAGAAAAATACTTTATTTTTGCCACACTCTCTGTATCCAATATTATTTTTTAGCGAAGTGTCCTTTGTTGGACCATTTTTTAGGGTATTTAATAAGTTGTCTGGAAGGTAATTGGCCTGATGCATAGCACGACCAATACCGCCGCCGTCAAACACTCTTACGCCTGAATCAGTATATCCTCCACCAGGACTATCATAGAATCCAAGCGGTTTATAATTTCTTAAAGGAACTTTATTTCCACCGGCTACGTATGACTTAAAAGCAGTTTCGACTTGATGCAATGTCTCTTTTGCGGCCGCGTCATACGCGTTCTCTCTGAACTTAGAATATGACATGGTGGCAATTCCCGTAAGAATACCGATAACGCAAATGCCTATAATAAGCTCGACAAGAGTAAAACCGTTTATGTTTTTCATTGTGAGGATATTGTAGCAGAAATATTTTTTGGCAGCAACAAGGTAATTCACTTGCCAAATTATAGACATAACCTGTATAATAGAGCTTATGCAGGAGCAATCTCGATATGTGGTAGGAATTGATATTGGCACGAAAAACGTGCGCTGTGTCGTTGGCTATATTGACACAGAAAATGGTGCGCCAAAAATTGTTGGCGTCGGTGAAGCGTCGAATAGTGGAATGCGAAAGGGAACTGTGACGAATTTGAGTGGTCCAGCTGAAGCTATTGATAAGGCTCTGGAGCCCGCTGAACGAATGAGCGGTCATCAGATTAACGCAGCCACATTGAGCATTAACGGATCTCATTTACTAAGCACAAAAGCCGACGGAATGATTACTGTTGGAACCATTAATAATGAAGTTACTCATGATGATATATTGAGGCTGGAAGAAGTTGCTACGACTGGAAAAGTGCCACAGAATAGAGAGATTTTAGATATTATTGCGCACGCGTATAGGTTGGATGGCCAGGACAATATTAAAGATCCAATTGGTATGACTGGCGCGCGTTTGGAAATTAGGGCGAATGTTGTGTCTGGTTTGGTTCCACACATTACTAATTTGCAGAAGTCTGCGGAAATGGCTAAGGTTGAGGCTGTATCTGTTGTTCCGTCGGTTTTGGCGGCAGCTCAATCCGTTCTTACAGAAAGTCAGCGTGAAAATGGCGTTGCGGTTATTGATTTTGGTGCAGCAACTACAGGAATTGCCATTTACGAAGAGGGCGATTTGCAACATCTGGCGGTTATCCCAATGGGCGGTCAGAATGTAACGAACGATTTGGCTATTGGACTCAGGACGGATCCGGAAATTGCGGAAGTTGTGAAATTGGCGCATGCGAGATTTGGCGGCGACGTTTTGGGTGAAGTTGAAACGAAGGTTGAAAAGCAGACGTATAAGTTTAACCAAGAAGAAATTGACGAGATTGTTCAAGCGCGATATGAAGAGATTTTTGAAGCAATTGCTAAAGAACTGAAGCGAGCTGGACGATTAGGAAAGCTACCGAGCGGTGTTGTGTTGGTTGGCGGTGCGGCGAAAGTCAAGGGTATGGTGGAGTTTACGAAAGATCAATTGAGTGTGGCGGCACGCTTGGGTGTTCCGGCTGGCTATAGCGGAGTTAGCGATGAAGTGAAAGGCGCGGAGTTTTCAGCTGCGGTTGGTCTGATGTTGATCGACTCTATGGGTATTTCGCAGCAGATAAAACCGATAGTTGGCGCAAATGATGTCACTAAAAAAGCTGGCGGTTTACTCAAAAATATTTTCGCTAGATTTAAATAAATGATATACTTTATGTAAGGATTAAGAGAGGGAATATATGCCGCAAATACAACCAAGTGAAGTTCAAACATTTGCCAGCATAAAAGTCGTCGGTGTCGGCGGTGCTGGTGGTTCAGCTATTAACCGAATGAAAGATGCTGGTCTAACTGGCGTTCAGTTCATTGCTATGAATACGGATGCCCAGGCGTTGCATAATTCGAAGGCTGACATAAAAATTCATCTTGGTCGTGATGCAACTAATGGCTTGGGTGCCGGTGCCGACCCTACCGTCGGCGAGGCTGCAGCTAATGAATCTCGCGACGAAATCAGGGAAGCGCTAGAAGGCGCGGATATGGTGTTTGTGACAATTGGTGCTGGTGGTGGAACTGGTTCTGGTGCTGGTTATGTTGTGGCAGAAGTGGCACGTGAACTAGGCATTTTGGTAGTTGGCGTGGCAACTCGACCGTTTAGCTTTGAAGGCGAGAAGCGTCGAGTAAATGCAGACTGGGCAATCTCTCACTTGGGTCGTGAAGTTGATACTTTGATTACGATTCCAAATGACAGATTATTGCAGACGATTGATCGCCGAACGCCGCTACTGGAAACGTTTAAGATTGCCGATGATGTTTTGAGGCAGGGTGTTCAAGGTATTTCTGAACTGATTACTGAGCACGGTTTGATTAACCTTGACTTTGCTGACGTTAAGGCGATTATGAGCAATGCTGGTTCAGCATTGATGGGAATTGGGCGAGCGAGTGGTGACGACCGAGCGGTTCAGGCGGCACAGCAGGCTATTGAAAGTCCGTTGATTGAGGTGTCGATTGATGGCGCCAAGGGTGTGTTATTCAATGTAACTGGTGGCTATGACATGAGTATGGCGGAAATTCAGGAAGCCGCAGAAATTATTACTAGTGCTGTTAGTCCAAATGCCAACATTATTTTTGGTGCGACCTTGAAGCCAGAAATGGAAGACGAGCTGGTTATTACGGTGATTGCGACAGGATTTGATAGCGATACATTCCGCCAGCAGGAAGTTAGTTTGACTGTAGGCGACGACACGAAACCTGCCGAAACAGAAGTTGATGACGAAATGGTTAAAAATATTGACCTAGAGTTGGACAAGGAAGAATCTGCCGAAAGTTTTTCGACTGAGCCAGAAACTAATATTTGGGAAAATCCAACCGTTGAAGCTGACGATGATGAGGATGATACGCCGGCATTTCTGAGGCGACGAAAGAAGAACAAGGAGTAGATAAAATGGTGTTTAATATCGGCAATAGCCGCGTTATTGAATCACGCGAAGTTTCTGACGGTGCCGCAATTCGACGTCGCAGAGAAACTCCAGATGGCAAGCGATTTACTACGTATGAGCGAGTTGAAAAACCGAATCTAGCGGTGATAAAGAAAAATGGCGATCGTGAGCTGTTTGACCGAGTGAAATTGGCGAATTCTACGCGTCGTTCGGTCGGAAAATTCTTTAAGTCTGACGAGGAAGTCGATAATATCATTACGGCGGTTGAAGATTCTTTATACGCGCTGGGCGAATCGGAAGTTACGTCAAAACAGATTGGCGATCAAGTTTTGGACGAGCTAGAAAAACGTAACGAAGTGGCGTATGTTCGTTTTGCCAGTGTTTTTTATGAGTTTAAGACGCTGGATGATTTTGTAGAGATTTTAGCAAAGCGACGCAGTAAGGGCGAGCGGGAATTGTAATGCGAGTAGTTGTGATTTATCGTTCGGAAAGCGATTATGCGCGCCAAGTCTCAGACTTTTTGCGTGATTTTAGCCGACAAACTGGTCAGGTTTTAGAGGAGATGAGTCCTGATTCTGCAGAAGGCAACAATTTTTGCGAAGTGTATGACATTGTGGAGTATCCAACAATTATCGCGCTGAGTGACAGTGGTCAATTACAGAACCTTTGGCGTGGTCTGCCGCTACCAACAATTAGTGAAGTGAGTTTTTATGTTTAATAAAATCAGAAACTGGCTGTTCCACGAAGACTCGAAAAAGCAAAATTTGGCGGCGTTTATAATGCTTCTCGGTAGTGGATTGGGATTATTGGCGTCATTCGTATTATCTATTGAAGCCTTAGAACTAGCAAAAAACTCTCATGCTGTATTAAGCTGCGATTTTAGCTCGGCCCTGAGCTGTTCGGCGGTGGCTAATCATTGGTCGGCGGCTATTTTAGGATTTCCAAACAGTTTCATCGGTGTGATGACTTTGCCTGTTATGGTAACAATTGCAGTGGCGTTGTTGGCGGGAGCAAAGTTCCCGAAGTGGTTTATGCAGGCGGCGCAGGCTGGCGCTATCATCGGAATGATATTTGCTATTTGGATGTTTTATATGAGCTACGTCGAAATTGGTGTGCTTTGTCCGTGGTGTTTGACTTTAGATCTTGGAATGCTGATGATTATGTTCGGTTTGACACGCTATAATGTTTTGCAAAAAAATATCTCTTGTCGATGTATGCAGAAGGTTGTTGGTGGCGGATATGATGCGCTTGTTGTGGTGTCGCTGGTCGTCGCGGTAATTGTCGCGATAATCGCCAAATTTGGCAGTCAATTGTTCTAGTTTTGCTTGCTTTATGCAAAGTGCTTATGGTATATTTATGATGTATATTTATGCTCAATCTATACCACCACTATGGAACATAATAGAACGTTATCAATAATAAAAGACCGTAAAGCCAAGAGATTTTTTATCCTTGGCGGTTTTATTGTCGTTAGCGCAGCTTTAGGATTTATGTTTTTGAGCTCTCAGCAAAGTCGTGCGACCATTCCTAGTGGTGGCAAGCAGATTGAAGTGGGGCAAGTTTCTTATCGATTGTACGAATCGTCCAGTAGTGTTAATCCAGGCAGTCCGCTTGCAAATACCAACACCGCTGCCACGTTACCAAAAGTCGGCGCTGATTTTCGGTTGCGGGTTGGTCTGCAAAATAAGAGTGCATATTTTAAAAAATTAGCTGAATACGGAAGCGGGTATGAGCATAGCTGCGCCATTATGTCGGATAACAGTGCTTACTGTTGGGGTAATGGTCAGTATGGAGTTCTTGGCACTAATTCAACCACCTCATCAACGACTCCAGTACCTGTATATACACAAGACGTGCTCAATGGGAAAACCGTCAAACAGATTACCACTGGTTATTATCACACTTGTGTAATCGCTTCTGATAATAAAGATTATTGTTGGGGCTATGGCACAGCTGGAAGACTAGGGAATAGTGGTATAGTTCAGAGGAATGCTCCGTATCCAGTTATAGAGACCGCGACTACAGTCATCTCTCAGATTGCGGCGGGTAATGAGCATACTTGTTCGCTTAACTCGGAGGGGAAATTATACTGTTGGGGCAGAGGTATAAATGGAGAATTGGGTCGTGATGTTTTCTTAGGCTCAACCACGCCAACGGCGGTTAATATGAGTAACTTTGGAACAGAGTCGGTTAAGCAGGTTGTGGCAGGAGATAAATTCACGTGCGCTTTGACGGTTGAAGGCAAAGTATCCTGCTGGGGGTCTAATGCTACGGGAAGGACTGGAGTAGGACTTGCTACTGTTAGAACTCAGTATCCTACTGAAGTCAAAGGTTTTAATGGGAAAAAAGTTGAGTCAATATCTGCTGGTGATTCACATGCTTGTGCTGTTATTTCTGGTGGTCAAGAAGTGTATTGTTGGGGAAAAAATGACAAGGGTCAGTTGGGTGTTACAGCGATGGGTTATAGAAATATTGCTTCAAGAGTTCCTTTTGGCAGTAGTGTCCTTTCTGGAGGGAAGACTATTAAAAATGTTTACGCTGGCAGTGAGTTCACGTGTATGGTATTAAACACTGGCGAAATTTATTGTTGGGGTGATAATTCTAATGGTCAAATGGGTAGTGGGGCTGCTACAGGATTTTTGCCCTCTCCCGTAAAAGTGAATATCCCATTTGCGAGTTCCGGTGAAACTTCTATGTATGCAGGTAAAGACTTTTTATGCGCTTTACGTACGGGTGAGATGTATTGTTGGGGTAATAATAACAAGGGTCAGGTAGGAAATGGTCAGTCGAGCAATAGTCCTGTTACGCGCCCTACGTTAATCGCACCTACAGGGGGAACCATTGAATCTGCGTCAATGAAGCTGCGTGTCGAATATGCAAAAAAAGGCAGCGCGGCAACTTGTTCGGCGGTAAGTAGTTCAGATTGGCAAGTCGTGACCGGAGTGTCAAAACTTGCTTATTCTGCGAGCGGTCCCGCTGACGGCACTAATATCAATAGCAACTCGACTGATCCAAAACTGCCATCAGGAGCTATCGCTTCTCGACCTCAAAGTCTGGTGAGAAAAAGCGGAGTGGCTGGAGCGTTCACGAATGCGCAAAAAATATCTGCTGGCGAAGTGGGCGTGTGGGATTTGGCGCTTGTTGATAAGGGGCTTGATAGGAACGAAAGTTATTGTGTCCGCGTAGCAACCGACACGACTGCCGCTCCTGGGTCCAGTATTGATAACTACACAATGTATCCAGAATTTAAGACCGCTCCTGGGTCATTAGACATTCGGTTTAGGGATAATGCTGGCGCTACGGTCGCGAATCCTGGTACGAAGTTTGATAACTCGACTATGAGTAATAGCAGCGTAGCCACCAGCGCTTTCTTGTCCAACTCGAGCTCGAAGCAAATTGAAGTGACGAATACACAGACCAGCTCTGGGTGGAGCGTTGTGTTGTCGGCGTCTGACGGTGCGACCGCCAAGTGGAAGAGAACTGGCGGCACAGAGTCGTATATGTTCAACGGCACTAATGGCGATCAGGGATTTCTGTCTGTCAATTTTGGTACATCATCCGTCTTAGCTTCGGGCAATTCATTGAGCGGTTCAACTTGCCAAACATCAGGAATATCAAAGGGCGTTGATTCTCAATTTAAGGTAGGGACTGCTACGGCTAACGGCGTTACATTGATGAGCAGCAGCGGGTCAACTGGACAATTGGGGTGCGCATTTTTACTACAGAACGTTCGATTAAACCAGACTATTCCAGCATATCAAAAACCAGGAACTTATGAATTGCCAATGACATTAACGGTAACAGCACAGTAAGGTTGAGTATGAAAAATAGAGTAAAAAAATTATTCATCATCATAACACTACTAGCTACTTTGAGTAGTCCTTATTTGGCTTTCGCGGATTCGTCGGCTAATTCTAATTTGTCACAGGTGATTACTGATTGCGCCCATGATTCCCTGGAAACTGGCAGCCAGATGAATGAGTCAATTTGTCCGATTTTTCCGCCAAAGTTCTCTAAATTTGATTTGGTAAATGGGAAAGATTTGTTGGTATATGGCGTTTATGACGCGGTGCATACGGTAGCCAATCCCGCGACGGGTCAGCACGATTTGAAGGTTGAGTTTGGTGGTAGGACTTTTATTTTGGGACGGGACAGCGAGCTTAAAGTTAACGGAAATGTATGGGTGTTGGATTTTTCAAATTGGCAGAATAATCATCCAGGTGATAATTTTATGCCGCCAGCTCCAGAACATACCTATAATGGTCGTGTTACGACTAAGCTGAAGGCTAATGCAACATCTACGGAAGTAGTGCGGTTTGCTGATTTTTCATTTACGACTCCGAAAAAGACCATTGAAGATGTTATTGTTATCCCGAAGATTGTTAAAGAGATAAGTAAGGCTTTGGCTAATACGGGAATTAATTTATGGATGATTATGACTGCTGGTATTGGTGTAATTGTTGCGGCGTTCATTATGTTATTTATTGTTAAAAAACAGAAAAAGAGGGATGAATGAAAAAATAACCACAGTAATTATTAGCATAATAAATTAAATCAATTAAGTAAGGAGAAAAAATGAAAAAATTAGTATTATTAATCATTGCGAGCGTAGGCGTGATTGGTCTATTGGGATTGTATAATATGACGAATTCTTCTGTTGCTAATGCCGCAACTACCGCTAGCTCTAAGTTATCTCAGACGATTAACCCTGGGGTTTTGAGTACTGACATTCGTAATTCAAGTAATGTCGTGGTTAATAATCCAACATTTTCTATGGCAGCTAAAACCGTATCGTTTTCGCAGCAGACTTCAACTGGAACATTTGGAGATAATCAGAATCGTATTTATGTTGAAAATCCGGGTGCCGCAAATAACGGCTGGACTCTGACTCTAAATGCTCTTCAGCCAGGGTCTGGTGTATGGGGCTCTGGATCTGACACCTATAAATATAATGCTAATGCCACTACTGGACAATTAACAGTCAATCCTTCGGCGGGAACAATTACTCCAGTGATTGGTTCAGGTACTGGTGTATTAAAAAACACTGCGACTGCATTTAGTGGAAGTAATCCAGTTAGATTGATGACAGCCTCAGCTAGTGCAGATAAAGTTTGGGCTGGCTATATTACGGGCATTGGATTGACTCAGGCTATTCCAGCTTCTCAGTCAGCTGGCACATATACTCTGCCAATGGTTCAAACAATCACAGCTCTTTAGAGGTTTAGAATATTCAGCGAGAATAGGCATTCTGATGAGTGTCTATTCTTTTATGTGTGACATTGATATAATAAGCATAATAGGTTTTTAAGGAGGGGTATGAAGAATTTGTTGTGGAGTAAGGTTATTGGAGCGGCGATGATTGCAGGACTGATTTTGCCTGTGTCGGTGTCTGCTAATGGCATTGGTGGTCGACCAGCAAATCCTGATCCAAATAATCCCAGGACAAGCTCAATTTTCATCTATAATCTTTCTGGCGGCGCTTCGAAATCTGACCAATTGTATGTCCAAAACGGGTCTGATAAAGAAGAAACGATTGAAGTTTATTCGGTTGACGGTACAGTTACGACGACTGGTGATATGGCTTGCAAGGAGAAGTCAGAGGATAAAGTTGGTGCGGGCAAATGGGTTTCTGTCTCTAAAAAAGAGGTGACTCTTGGCGCGAATGAGAACGCGCTTGTTGATTTTACGATAAATGTTCCAAGTAAAGCAGATATTGGCGAACATAATGCATGTATGGTTGTTCAGCGGAAGGTTAAGCAGTCGTCAAATAATGCTGGCGGCATTCAAGTCCAGACTCGTCAGGCTATCCGTATGGCGATAACCGTTCCTGGCGATATTCACCGCGACGTGACGATTGAGAAGTTTAATGTTAAGAATTCTAACAGTAGTCAGTTGTATGAAATTGCCTTAAAAAATTCTGGCAATGTGTCGGCTGATGTTGACGTAAAGTTGGTCGTGAAAGACCTGATGGGGAATGTTGTCTATAAAAACGGTGGCGTGAACGCAATGATTGCGAATGAAACGCGGCAGTTTAATTTTGATAGCAATTTGGCGCCATTTTGGGGTGGAAAATATAAAGTAGAGTTGTCGATTTCCTATAAAAAGAAGGCTGGCGAGTGGGGAATTAGTCAGGATAAAAATGAGCTAATCACAAAAACCGCCGAACCAAAAGAATTGTTCTTCTGGCCATCAACTACAGCGTTAATGATGATTGGCGGTGGAATACTTTTGTTCATTATTTTGATAGTGATAATTATCATAAAATCAAAGCGGAACAAAAAAACTGTTCAATTTAAAAAGCGTTGAGTTTATAAAAAAAGTGATAGAATAGTTATATGAAGAAAAGTTCTCTGATTAGAGCGTTTTTGAGCATTGTAGTCGTGGCGCTCGGCGGGGTTTTACTATTGAAGAACCTCGATATTATCAACATTAGCTGGGATATTTTCTGGGGTACAGTTTGGGCTGCAGGATTTGTATTGTCTGGGCTGGTGAATATATTCAATTATCGAAATAAAACGGCGTGGATTTGGGGATTATTGCTGGTTGCGATTGGCGTTCTGATTGGCTTCAACTCTTACGGAATAGTTGACGTTAGTATTTGGAAGGTGTTCTGGCCTGTGGTTTTGATTGCTGCTGGTTTGGCAATGATGTTTAATACTAGTCCTAAGGGTGTTAAGCGTTCTAAAAAGTTGGATAAAGACAATGCAGGTAATGAGAAAATTGCTTGTTTTTGGGGTGAAGAAGACGCTGTAAAAGGTGATTATACTGGCGGTTCGTTGGTTGCAATATTTGGCGGCGTGGATTTGGATTTGCGTCAAGCAAAGATTAAAGACGGTTCTGTGATTGAAATTTTTACATTTTGCGGTGGCGTTAATATTACTTTGCCAGACGATGTGATTATCGAGAACGAAGTGCGCGGATTTTTGGGTGGAACTGATGATAAAACTCTACCTAAAGATTCTGCCAAAAAGACTCTATATCTGAAGGGCGAGTGTATTTTAGGCGGTCTGGAAGTTAAATAAAGTTCTTGGGATTTTGATGAAAACGCGCTACAATAACAGTAGGGCGTTTTCGCGTATGTTGAATTGGCGTGAAATGAGCGGTTATCAGCCGTGAAGTCTGCGGGAAGAAATTGGCACAAAGTCGAGATTAGAACCTGCCGTGAGCTTGCGTAAATAGCAAATAAAGAGCTGAAAGAATCACTTCTTTTGGAATCGAGATGGTACCGTCCGCATAAAACACCTGAGCGGATTCTCGAAATCAAAAGAGGTGATTTTTAATTTATGAAAGGAGTGCGATGAAAGGTATTGTCTATATTATGAATACCGCAGTCTCTGGGCTGATTAAAATCGGTAAAACTGGATTACAAAACTACAACGAGAGAATGCGACATCTTGAGCGTAATGGATATTATAACGTTTCTGGGCTGAAGCAATTTTTCGCTATCGAACTCAACGATTATGATGATAAAGAGGCGTTGCTGCATGAAATTTTTAGTAAGCATCGAGTTGATGATAGTGAGTTGTTTGCTCTAGATTGCGAACTCGTTAAACAGCTGTTGCTGGCATTTGACGGTCAAGTAGTTTATCCAAAAAATATCAATAAGGAGCATGCGTTTGACGATGTAGTGCGGTTGCGAAAGCAGGGGCCGCTATTTAGTTTTTATCAAAAAGGACTGAAAAATGGCGACGTGATTGTCTTTGCGCAAGATAAATCCATTAGCGCAATTGTTGCTGGCGAGAGGGAGGTTGAATATGACGGCGAAATCTATAAATTGTCGCCGTTAACCCGTGAAATTTTCCAGAAAAAAGGCAAGCGCAACGCTAGCGGCTCATATCAGGGTGCAGCTTATTGGTTATTTAATGGTAAAAAATTAAAAGACTTAGAAGACAAGTAAACTATACAAAGCGGAAGGGATAAGTAATGAAATTCAAACACGGAACACGTCGTCGAGCTGCAGAATATGAGAAAGATTGGGTGCAGCGATGGAAAGAGGATGACACATTTAACAAGTCGGTCGCGCAGCGTCCTGCCGATAATTCTTGGGTTTTTTATGACGGTCCTCCGTTTTTGACGGGAACGCCACACCACGGACATTTGTTGGTCAGTACGGTAAAGGACACGATGGGACGATTTCACACGATGAAAGGTCAGCGAGTTGAGCGTCGTTGGGGTTGGGATTGTCACGGACTGCCGGCAGAGGTTTACGTTGAAAAAACGCTAGGCATTTCTAATAAAAAAGAGATTGGCACGAAGATTAGCGTTTCGGATTATGTAAAGGAATGTCGAGCGGCTATGGTTCGAACTGGCACCGAGTGGGAAGACACGATTGAGCGAATTGGTCGTTGGGTCGAGTTTAAGGGCGCTTATAAAACCATGGATAACAATTACATGGAATCTGTTTGGTGGGCGTTCAAGAGACTTTACGAAGAAGGCAAAATCTACGAAGGCGAAAAGATTTTGGTCTATTGCACAAAGGACGCAACACCGATTTCTAAGAGTGAAGTGGCTATGGAAAATAGCTATCAAATGGACACTGATCCGAGCTTGTTTGTCTACTTTAAGCTGGAAGATGAGGATGAGTATTTGCTTGCATGGACGACGACGCCGTGGACTTTGCCGGCAAATATGGTTTTGGCGATAAATCAAGACGTTGATTATTCTTTGGTGGCGTATGGCGATAAAAAGTTTTACGTTGCAAGCGACCGCGTTGAGAAAGTTATGACGGACGAAAAGCACCAGCCGCTGGAATATTCAATTGTTAAGACGATTAAAGGTTCTGAATTGGTGGGCAAGCGATTTGAGCCGTTATTCGAAAATCGTGGTCCGGCTGCGCATAAGATTCTTCACGCCGATTTCGTGACGACCGATGATGGTACGGGAATTGTTCATATTGCGCCAGCTTACGGTGAGGACGATTATGAATTGTGCCGAAAAAATGACGTTCCAGTGTTGTCGTTGGTTGATGGCGATGGGAATTATACAGAAGGAAGATGGCTGGGTCGCAACATCTGGGAGGTGAATAAGGAAATAGCGAAGACTTTACTAGAAGAAGGTCGGGCACTGAAAATTGAATATATTCGCCACGAATATCCGCATTGTCATCGATGTGGCACGAAATTGATGTACCGTGCTCACCCAAGTTGGTTTATGGATATTCAGAGCCAGAAAAAGGAAATGTTGGAGGCGAACGAGCAGACAAGCTGGACGCCAGACAATTTGAGAACTGGACGATTCCATAACATCATCGAGCAAGCGCCGGATTGGAACTTGAGCCGCGACCGTTACTGGGCAACGCCAATTCCAGTGTGGAAGGGCGTGAAAAATGATGGCACGGAAGTGGTGAAAGTGATTGGTAGCTTTGCGGAATTTGAAGAAGTTACGGGTCGCAAGTTGGACGATTATCATTTGCCGCAAGTTATGGACGTTACGTTTGAGTGCGACGGCGCAGAAATGCATCACATCGGTAAGGTTTTGGACTGTTGGTTTGAATCTGGTTCGATGCCGTTTGCTCAATTCCATTATCCATTTGAGAACAAGGAAAAATTTGAGGCAAGTTTTCCTGCCGATTTCATCATTGAGGCGATTGATCAGACGCGCGGCTGGTTCTATAGCTTAACAGCGGTAAACGTGGCTTTGTTTGGTAAATCACCATGGAAGAATTTGATTTGTACTGGATTTATCAATGCCGCCGACGGTAAAAAAATGAGCAAGAAGCTAAAGAATTATACCGACCCGATGGAATTGATGAATAAGACTTCGGCCGACAGTTTCCGATTCTTAATGCTTTCAAGTCCACTAACAAATGGCGAAAACTTTGCCTTGGCGGATAAGGACGTGATGGACGTGGCGCGTAAGCTTGGTATGATCTGGAATATGTATGATTTCTTCACGATGTACGCTGAAGTTGATGGCTGGGAGTTTAATGGCGATTTGTCAGATCCGCTTCACGATTTAACGAATCCGTTGGATATTTGGATTGTGTCGAGGTTGCATCAATTGATAACAGAGGTCGAGCGAGGTCTTAATAACTATAATCTGCAGGACGCAACCAAGCCGATCTTGCCGTTCTTAGACGACGCAAGTAACTGGTATGTTCGACGCAGTCGTCGCCGCTTCTGGAAATCTGAAGATGACGGTGATAAAAATGACGCCTACCGTACACTCCATTACGTTTTGGTGCGACTCAGTTATATGCTAGCGCCGTTTACACCGTTCTTAGCGGAAGAATTGTACCATAATTTGACGGGCGATAACGAGTCGATCCATCTTAAAGATTGGCTGCCGGCTGGTGAAATAGACAATTCAATGCTACGCGACATGAATGCACTGCGCACTGCGGTGAACGATGGCTTGTCGAAGCGCGCATCAGAGGGAATTAAGGTGCGCCAGCCGTTGGCGTCTGTGAAGCTTATCAACACTATTTCTCAGGATACGCCAGCGGAAGTTGTGCAGTTCTTGATTGATATCGCTAAAGATGAATTGAACGTGAAATCGGTTGAAATTGTTACAGATTCAGAGTCTGAGTCAGCGCAACCGAGCGTTGTTTATGACTTAACAATCACTCCTGAACTAAAGCGCGAAGGTTTGATGCGTGAAATCGTTCGCCACGTCCAAAGCGCACGCAAGCAGGCTGGTCTGCAGATAGATGATCGAATTGTACTGAGTATTTCCAGTGACGATTCTGAAATATCTCAAGCTGTTGACGCTTTCGCTGATGCCATTAAAGCTGAAACACTTGCCGTGGAGTTGAATTCTGCGGCTGATGAATCGGAAAAATATGACGCCAAAATCGAGGGTAAATTGGTAGAAATTTCCCTGAAAAAGGCGTAAAGGGCAGTAAGTGAAATGAGAATATCCTCCTCTTAGCAGGGAGGATATTCTATTGACTTTTAACCGTACTTATGCTAATATATCATTATTAATTGATAAAAATAAAAAGTTATGCAAAATTTATTCAACAAATTATTTGGTAGTAAAGTAGGGTTTTCGCCAATTGATCCGCTGGCGGATGGGCTTGCTGAGGAAATTATTAAAGAGCAGCGGGAGCCGCAGGCAATTCGGCTAGACGCTGACGAAATAGAAAATATTCGCAAGTTTTGGTCTCGTGCGGATGGCAACTTTGATGATTGATGATGTATAATTACTCTCGCAAAGAGCTGAAAATGTAGGAGGTGTTATGATTACTAAAGCTATTATTCCGGTTGCGGGCTGGGGAACGCGAATGCTGCCGATTACCAAATCTATTGAAAAGTGTATGTTGCCGGTCGGTACTCGTCCAGTGATTGATTATATTGTACAAGATGTTGTGCGAGCGGGCGTGAAGGATATTTACTTTGTGGTTGGTGAACAAAGTACTCAAGTGCAGAGTTATTATCGATCGAATATTCAATTGAACGATTATTTGCGTCGAGCGGGCAAGCAGGATAAGCTTCCTCTGGTGGCTCCACTTCGCGATGTCCGAATACATTTTTTAACTCAGCCGGTAACTGGTGGTTACGGCACAAGCATTCCAGTTGGTTTGGCGAGTGAATTCATCGAACAGGGCGAGTCGGCCTTTGTGATTATGGGCGATCAATTCTTTTGGCGTGGCGACGGCGGTTCAAACGCGGCAGATTTGGCGGAGTTGGTGGAATCGCGCGGATTGTCGGCTGGGCTATTAGGAAATCCTGTCGAAGAGGAATTTATTCCGCAAACAGGGATTATTGAAACTGACGATCAGGGCAATTTTGTGCGAATAATTGAAAAGCCAAAATTGGAAGAAGCTCCAAGCAACCTCAGCAACTCAAGTTTTTACGTCTTGAACAAAGAGATTTTCGAGTTGGCGCGAACTTTGCCGGCAAATCCTAAGAGAGGTGAATTTGAGCTAACGGACGCGATTAATGCGTACATCGATGGTGGCGGCGTGATTGTCGTTGGTGAGGCTAAGGGCGAATATATGGAATGCGGCTCACCGAGCGGTTGGTTGAGGGCGAATAACGCTATGGCGAAAAACGCTACTTGCTAACTTGACTATATCGATTTTTTGTGCTATTGTATAGTCTATACATGGAAAAACATCCAAAACAAACAACTATGAACGGAGCCGAAATTAAGAATCCTGGCGAAGTGTTGTCTGCGGAGGGTCTTAAGAATCTTGTAGCTGAGGTTGGCGTTGACGGCTCTACTCCAAAAGAGCGGGCAGATCAATTTAAGAATGTTAGCCTTGAGGATTTTACTGGGCTTATCGATAAGATTAATAAGGGAGTTCAGGGGTCTGCTGATTCATTGATTTTAGAAGATGGCGTTATGAAAATAGGCGACAAGGAAACTATACCTGTTGAGTATCGCTATGAGGTGATGAGCGAATTGATGAGATTGATAAAAGAATCTCCTGATAATGTTAATCCGGAGCGGCTTGGTGATGTGGCTGCACTTGGTATTGTGCTGCTTCATCCATTTCAGGATGGAAATGGCAGGACGGCTCGAATTGTAGGTTCCATATTCCATGAGGAATATGATGATGGATGGGAGAATAATTACGGTATAGTTTCTGAATCTCGAGATATCGCAAGGGAGCGTGGCGGCTTTATAATTAATGGCTATATTCCATATCTGCCCGAAGGTAAATCTCAGTCAAATCCAGAAGATGTCATTGCGTATTTAGAAAGCCTGCTGTCGTCTGAGCATAAAGATGACAGGTTGTATACTGGACCTTTTGGTCAGGCGCCACTTTATAAGTAATTGCTACTGATGCGTACTTGATTTTATCGCTAGTTTTTGATAGAATTATTAGAGTTAATTCATAATAATTAAGGAACGAAATGAAAGCAGTCGTAAAAATCTCTGGCAAACAATATCTTGTCAGCGAAAAAGAGTCCCTCTTGGTGGATCTCCTCCCTGAAGGCACAAAAGAACTCACTCTCGACGCACTTTTAGTGATTGATGGTGATAAAATCAAGGTTGGTACGCCAATCGTAAAAGGATCTAGCGTTAAAGCTAAGGTCGTAGAAGTGGAAGTTAAGGGTGATAAGCTTCGCGTCATCCGCTACAAGAGTAAGAAGCGTGTACATAAAGAAACTGGTCATCGCCAGAAGTACACGAAGATTGAAATTACGTCAATCAAATAATCTGAAGAGCCGCTTTCGTAAAGGAAGCGGTTTTTTGATGTCTGTTATTTATGTTCTGCTCATGCTATAATTAAGGCAGGTAAAAAGGGGAACGAATGACAAAAATCATTGCGGTGACAAATCAAAAAGGTGGCGTCGGCAAAACAACGACGTCAATTAACGTGGCGTATTTTTTGGCAAAAGCTGGCAAGAAAACATTGTTGGTGGATTTTGATCCGCAGGGCAATGCCACCAGTGGACTTGGAATAGATAAGCAGAATTTGGGCGCAACAATATCAGAGGTGATTATGCGACAAATTGACCTGGCTAATATCATATTGCCAACGGAATATAAAAACTTATCAATCGCTCCAGCTACACCTCATTTGGCGAATACGGAAGTGGAGTTGGCGCAGGCGCAGGGAAGGTTTGTTCGCTTGCGAGAGGCTTTGCAGAAGGCGACGGATTACGACTATATTATTATCGATAGCCCGCCGAGCTTGAGCTTGTTGACGGTCAACGGTATGATTGCCGCTAATTATGTATTGCTTCCAGTTCAGGCAGAATTTTACGCATTGGAAGGATTGGGGCAGCTTTTGGAAAGTATGAAATTGATAAAGAAGGGTCTCAATCCACCTCTGGAATTATTGGGTGTTTTGCTGACGATGATGGACTCCAGGACTACATTATCTGGGCAAGTTCATGCTGAGGTTAAAAAGTATTTTCCAGATAAGATTTTCAAGAATAGCATTCCGCGAAATATTCGCTTGGCTGAAGCCCCTAGTCATGGCGCGCCAGTTGGGGCGTACGATCGTTTTTCAAAAGGCTCTCGGGCTTATAAGGCGCTAACGAAAGAAATTATAGAGAGGGTGGAGCGATGAAAAAAGGTTTAGGCAGAGGTTTTGGGTCATTGATTCCAACCAATTTGATTGATGAAACGTTCGATCCGACAGCACAACAGGATGTAAAAGTTTCTCATTTGAGAGATATTGCTATTGACCAAGTCGTCCCAGATCCAGATCAGCCGCGTCGCTTTTTTGATGAGAATGCTTTGAATGAGTTGACGGAATCGGTGCGCGAGCATGGTGTGGTTCAGCCGATTGTTGTGACGCCAAAAGGCGATAAATATCTGATCGTGGCGGGTGAGCGACGTTGGCGTGCGGCGAATAGGGCGAATTTAACAGAGGTGCCGTGTATTGTCAGGAGTATGAGCGACCAAAATCGCTTGGAGACTTCTTTGATTGAAAACTTGCAACGACATGATTTGAATGCGCTTGAAACTGCGACTGCTTATCAGAAATTGCGCGACCAATTCAATATGACGCTGGAGGAAATTGGCAAGCGTTTGGGTGGCAAATCTATAAGTGCGGTCAGTAATACGTTGAGGCTACTGAAATTACCGAAGTCTGTGCAGCAGGCGTTGTTTGAGGGGCGATTAAATGAAGGGCAGGCAAGGCCTCTAATCGGTTTGCCTGATGATGCCGCGGAAGATATTATGGAGCGGGCTATTCGCGAGGAGTGGTCAGCGCGACGGATTGAGCAGGTTGTTACTTTGTGGAAGCAGGCGAAGGCTAATCCAATCGAGAATAAACGTCGCCCGGCAGATATGCCGCACGCAGATGCTGTTGAAAGTCTTTCAAAGCGATTCGGCACAGGTGTGAAAATTCGTACAAACGGCCGTGGAGCTGGTCAGATTAGTATCAAGTTTAAAGATAATCTTGAATTTGAACGAATAAGAGAATTGCTCGAAAAGTAATTTTTATTAGAACGAGCGAATTTTATTGAATGGGAATATTCGTAGGCTAACTGGTCCGACGATGTCATAAAGGGGGATCGGTCCCATGCAGTTTCGAGAGTCGCAAGAATAGCTTCCTTGGCGGTGATCGCCCATAACGAATATTGTGCCTTCTGGTACGGTCGTATCGACATCTCCAGAAGTAGGCTGTCCTGGTTCATTTTTATTGACTGAGGTGTCAGGGTTAAATCCGTCGGGATTTTCTGTATTGTAAACAGTTACGGTGCCGTTTTTTACAGTAACTCGCTCGCCAGCAAAGGCGATTACACGCTTAACAATATATTCGTCTTTGCCTGTTGAGGCGTTAAAATTCGGATTCTTAAACACAATTACTTGTCCGCGCTTTGGGATGTAATTTTTATTTTGCAATTTTGAACCAGTGACGGGCAATCGATTGACGATCAGGCGATCACCGGTGTACATCGTCGTTTCCATACTGGCGCCTTCAACATTGAAAGTTTGAAATACAAAAGTGTTCAATAAAAGTGTACCAATCACCACGCCAACAACGAAAATGACCATTCCCAGGCCATCTTGTAATTTCGGATGACGATCCATAAAAGTAGCGTCCATTGTTTCAATTATAAGCGTTTTGTGTGTTATAATCAATAGATATGAAACCACGCAAACAGTCGATGGACGGATTTGTCGCCAAGCGACCACAGCGAACTTCGTTGGGGGAAATTACTAGCAAAAAAACGACTACGCTCGGGCATCCTCGTAGTAACGAAGATAGTCCGCAAGTGTCGAATAATGCGACAAGGAATATTCAGCAACCAACTTCTGCTAATAAATTAAAGCAGAATATTAGCGAATCGTTGGCGGCAATTGATGAAAATACCAAGCCTTCTCATCGGCAGGAGCGCAAACAGAAGCGTAAGAAAAAGTTAATTACCAGGATTATTCTTGCGATTATCGGAATTATTATTGCAATTGTGGCAGGTTGGCTGCTATTAAAATTATGGCAGACGATGAACTCGGTGTTTCATAATGGTGGAATCTTAGGGCTATTTTCACAGCAGAAGCTGAAAGAGGATGCTTATGGCCGAAGCAATGTGCTGATTTTAGGTACAACGGATGACGATCCGGACCATCCAGGTGCGACATTGACCGACTCGATGATGATTCTTAGCGTCAATCAGACAAAGAAGGATGCATATATGTTTAGCATTCCGCGTGACTTGTATGTAAAATTTGGCATGGCATGTAATTCTGGCTACGCTGGTAAAATCAATGAATATTTTGGCTGCGTGAATAACGGAGATAGCGCACAGGCAGAAGCTGAACGAATGGACAAGACTAAGAAATTTATCGGCGATATATTCGGTATGGATATTCAATACGTGGCGCATATTAATACTGCGGTGATTCGTGATGCTGTCAATGCGGTCGGCGGAGTTACTGTTGACGTACAGAGTCGTGATCCGCGGGGAATCCTTGATCCAAGCATGGACTGGATGTGCCGAGCGAAGGAATTGAACTATCAGCAACGTCGCGAACGATGTCCAACGGGTCACTATATGCAATTAACTAACGGTAAGCATGAAATGGACGGCGAAAAAGCGATGTGGTTCTCTCGAGCGCGTGGTTTGGTGGCGCCAACTTACGGATTGGAACAATCTAACTTTGACCGAGAGAAAAACCAGCAATTGGTACTTATGGCTTTGAAAAACAAAGCTACTTCCACGGGAACGCTGACTGATTTTGGTAAGGTGACGTCTCTGATGGATGCCATGGGCAAAAACTTGCGCACAAACATCGACACGAAAGAAATTCGCACAATTATGAACCTTGGCTCGGAAATAAAAGAATCTGATATTCACAGATTGAGTTTTGTGGAGGAAGGTAACGTACTTATGACTACTGGCACGGCGGGTGGCGCAAGCATAGTCCAGCCGGCTGCGGGATTGTATGATTATGACGACATCCGCGCTTATATAAAATCTGAGATTTACGCAACGCCATTATCTAAGGAAAAAGCCACAGTTGCTGTGTTGAATGGTTCCGGCGTGGCTGGTGCAGCACAGAAAGAAGCGGACAAATTGACAGAATTAGGAATGAAAGTTGTTCATGTTGGCAATGTTCCAGGTGGTGAGAAAGTAGCAAAAACCCAAGTTTATCAATTGCCAGCTGGTAAAGAAAAAACCGCTACAAAAGATAAATTTAAGGAGTTGTACGGCTCGGTTTCATCAGATTCCTCGAAGTATAATTTGAATGTTGACGCACAATTTATCGTTGTTGTGGGAACTGGCTCATAATTTGGTATAATAGAGTAAGTTATGGAGTTACTGAAAACTGTTAAGCGAAGAACGTTTTGGAGCGAATTAGTTTACTATGTCTTAAATATTGGCTTGGCGGCGGCATTACTTGTTATTGCTCAAGCGTTTCAGACTCCGTTTCCAGCGTTAGCGCTTGTCGTGCTGAGTAAATGGCGCATAATTGCTGTTCGTCCGCGTTTTTGGTGGGCGAACATCCAGGCTAACTTGGTTGACTTAACGGTCGGAATTGGCGTTGTTGGTTTGATGTATCTACCTACGTCAGTGTTTTATTTCCGCGTAGCTTTGGCTGTATTGTATGCGATTTGGCTAGTCGTGATTAAGCCGATGTCTAAGCGCTGGCAGGTCGCCATGCAGTCGTTGATCGCTATTTTCGTCGGCGTAACTGCGCTGATGGTGGTGTCGTACGAGTGGCCAGTTTCTGTGGTTGTTATTCTGATGTTCTTGATCGGCTATAGTTCTGCGCGCCATTTCCTGCACAGTTATGACGAAGAACAAACGGTTTTACTTTCGGCAATCTGGGGACTCGTCTTTGCTGAGCTGGGTTGGCTGTCGTATTATTGGACTTACAGTTACGGAAAGTCATTATTTGGCGGCGTTTCACAGGTTACGATAATCTTATTGCTATTCTCGCTTGTAGCCAGTAAAGCTTACCAATCTTACAACAAGCACAAAGCTATTCGATTTTCAGACATATCCGCTCCGGTGATTCTTACAATCGGAATTATCTTAGTGATGCTAGTGTTCTTAAATTCTGTAGTAATTTAATCTTTATCGCCAGTGAAACGTAGGACCAGGATGTAATCGAGAGCTCTCTCTTTTACAAAACCATTTTTCACGGCTTCGTCAATTATTCTATTGTGCTGCTGGGGGTCCGCCTCGATAAATAGTAAGCCTTCTGAGGTGAGACATCGTGGTGCTTGCGAGATCAATTGCAATATCAATTTCAGCCCTTCGTCTTCGGCAAAAAGCGCAATATCTGGCTCGTATTGAAGTTCTGGCGACACATCCCAATTTTTGTCAACGTAAGGCAAATTGGCAAATATATAGTCGACTGGTTTGAGCTGACCATTAAGTAATGATTGCTGTTGAATATGGACGTCCGCATTTAAGGCGTTCGCATTTTTCTCTGCGATATTTAAGGCTGGTTTGCTAATATCGGATAAAATTACTGACAAGTTGCTTCTCTCTAATTTGGCAGTAATTCCCAGACAGCCAGACCCTGTGCCAACGTCAATTAAAACTTTTTCGGCAATTTCACTGGCGGTCAGTTCTAAGAATAATGAAATTAGATCTTCGGATTCGGGGCGGGGAATTAAAACAGAGGGAGATACAGTGAATTTACGCCCGTAAAATTCTTTATAGCCCAGAATGTAGGCGATTGGCACGCGGTCTAATCTCAGATCTAGTCTGGCATTTGCGATGTCAAATCTCCTGGGGTCAATTTCTTCGTCCAGGTGAGCGTGTAGGTAAGTGCGGTTTTTTCGTAAAGTGTTGGCTAATATCAATTCGGCGTCCAATCTGGCGGACGGGATGTTTGCCGTTTTTAAGGATTTTGTGGCAATTTTTAGCCAGTCAGAGATAATCATATAGCTAATTATAACATATATCTATGGAATGTAAAAAGTAAAATGCTTGCAAAAACTGAGAAAAATGGTAAAAAGTATTGACAAATCAAGAGAGAGAGAGAGTATTATAGGCTTCATATCATTAGCGAAAGGAATGAATATATAATGGAATTGCCAAATAATACGCACAGTAGCGAAGCCGCAAAGCAAATGGAGTTTGCGGCAGAAGGATTTAATCCTAATCTGACTACTGAAGAAAAAATACGGGCGGCAGTAGAATTTGATGATCTGGTTCAATCGACATTGCTTAGATTCGCGGGAGACGCGAAAACTTATGACCATACTGTACTAGAAGATCGAGTAGAGTCGATTATTCCTTTAGAAATTCCTCAAGAAGACGGATCTTATGTATTGATCAGTGTGGAGTCCGCTCTGCTTGATAATGGATATAAAAAACGATCCGTACGAATTACGGAATCGGATGGGAGAGATAAAGAGACGCATCATTATTATATAGAAGATGATCAGGTTTTGAGGTACGATAACAATCTTGCTGAGCGGCCGAGAGAATTGAAGGGAGCGCTGCGCCCCGAAGAAAGTATCAGTATTGAGGGCATAAAGCGTATGATCGATGAGTGTAAAAATGAAATAGAGAATGATAAATTAGAGCAACAAATGGGGCTGAATCGTCAACCAGTCGGTGTGGACGAAATAAGTAAGTTGGCAAAACTATTGGAGTCTGCTGAGCCGCGTAAGCCGTACTAGTTACTAGCATTCTGAGCTTTCAGCTCACGCTCATATCTCTGTAGATTTTCAATCAAATCGTCGATATCCCCGTTCATTGCAGCGGGGATATTGCTGCGGCTGTAGTGAATGCGGTGGTCGGTGATTCGGTCTTGCGGGAAGTTATACGTTCGGATTTTTTCCGAGCGGTCGCCAGTTCCAACCAACGAGCGTCGCTCGGCACTTAATTTGGCGTTTTCCTCGTCAATTTTCATCTGTAATAAGCGCGAACGAAGCACACTCATGGCTTTTTCTCGGTTTTTAATTTGCGACTTTTCATCCTGGTTTGTAACTATCATTCCAGTCGGCAAGTGAGTGATTCGCACTGCTGAGTCTGTGGTATTCACGCTCTGTCCGCCGTGTCCGCTGGAGCGGTAAATATCAACTCGCAAATCGTTCGGGTTTATCTCAATGTCAGCCTCTTCTGCTTCTGGCAAAACCGCCACCGTTACGGTTGAAGTATGGACGCGACCTTGGCTTTCGGTGACTGGAACTCGCTGAACTCGGTGTACACCACCTTCGAACTTCAATTTAGAGTATGGCGCGTCGCCCTTGATCATGAAGATAACTTCTTTATAGCCGCCAGAATCGTTGGCCGATTCGCTAATTAGTTCTATTTTATAGCCGTTAGATTCGCACCAACGTAAATACATGCGGTATAGTTCCGCCGCAAACAATGACGCTTCATCACCACCCGCACCAGCGCGGATTTCCATGATGATATTCTTCTCATCGTTGGGGTCTTTCGGGGTGAGAAGGATGAATAATTCTTCTTCTAATTCGGTCAATCGAGCTTCGGTTTCAGTAATTTCAAGTTTCGCCAAGGCAGCCAGCTCGCCGCCTTCGTTAGCTAACTTTTTGGCTTCTACTAAGTTTTTTTCCAGGTTTTCTCGCTCTTCGCCTTTGGAGATAAGCGTTTCTAATTCTGAAAATCGTTTGTTTTTTACTGTAAAATCTGGTGAGCTGTAAGCATCAGGTTGCGCTAAAAAATTGCTCAAATCAGCTCGCTCATTTTTCAGAGAATCCATATCTAAAGAAATCTTCGCCATATCTATAAAATTATATCATACATTGACAAATATTTCTCAGTATTGTATTATATAGTGACAATGATAGAATGCAAGGTTGATTCGCGTGATTTGGTTTACGAAAATGCTGATAAGTTGGCGCTTTGCGACGTTGGAAAGTCGTCTGAACTGGTGCAGTGTATCGAAGACCTTCCAGGGACTATGCCAGCAAACGATCCGAGAGTTGATTTGATTGTGAAGAGTTTGTTTAAGATTGATGCTCGTTCAATAGAGAAGCCGGTTTCATTACGCGATTTGAATGAATCAATTAAAGATAATATTGCCAGTGAAACGAAAATATCTATATATGAGGGTGAGTGGCCTGACACGAGAGCGATTCCGGGATCTGATATTCCGTTGCCAGTTGAATTATTTGTGGCTGCGCCGATGATTAAAGATTGGCGAGAAGGGCGAGTGTCAGAATCGAAAGGTGGGAAAAGTAGCCGCGATATTATTAGACAGTACGCAGGAATGAATCCGAAAACTAGCCCTCCAATACGCAGTGTATATATTATCGTGGATTCTGGCAGCAGGGTATTTTTGGCTCTGCAGGGCGATGGCGCTCACCGCTTATGCGCCGCAAAGATGCGGGGAGACCGTGAAATATTGTGTCGCGGGATAAGCGTTGTCAGATTGAAATAGTGTAAAATAAAACCGCCCATTGATTGAGCGGTTTTTGGATTGTCGGACTAATTTGTCAGATTATTTAGTCTTTTTGTCTGATTTTGGAGAATCAGTTTTAGCTGCTTTTTTAGCGTTAGCTTTCTTTGCTTTGTTTGCCAAAGCTGCTCGGCGAGCTTCAGCAGCTGCTTGACGAGCCTTAAATCGATCAACACGACCTTCGGTGTCGATAATCTTTTCCTCACCAGTAAAGAATGGGTGTGAAGCTGATGAAATGTGAACCTTAACCAATGGATATTCGTTGCCGTCTTCCCATTTGATGGTTTCGGTTGTTTGCGCTGTTGACTGAGTCAAGAACGCGAAGCCCGCTTGTTCGTCGCTAAATACGACAGGGCGATAGTTCTGTGGGTGAATACTGCTTTTCATAACCTTGGTATTTTAACAAAAAAAACGGAGTAATGCAAATATCACCAGCAGAACGAATATACATTGCAATCATGTCATTTGCAAATTGTCAAAAATATGATGAAATACTTGACAAATCAAGAGAGAGAGAGTATAACTGGTTCTGATAATTAGGAAAATTAAGGAGTTATATAATATGGACAAGGGAAGGCAACCTACACTTTGGAGCAACCATAATTTAGACAGCTTGGCGAATGAGGCGTTTCGGCGCAGTGAAGAAAAAAGAAAGATACAGGTTGTCAGCGAGATACTGAATCAGCCTGACGGCTATGAAGATAATGAGATAGATGCGGTTGGACGTAAAGATACATTATCAGATCTTGATCGTATGCTTGGTTTGGCTTTTGATATAGGTATATCTCCTAAATTTTTAAGTAGTTATATTATTAGCGCGAAGCTGTTTAATCCTCATGAGAGTGTTGTCGATTCTTCTAATGCTATACCGATGGAGGTGCACACTTCAGTTGTGGCATTTGATATCTACGAGAAGGCTACTTCTACTAGAGAAACCGGAGCAAAAGTTGGCTCGATTTTGTTACCTAAGCTGTCGGCGAACTTAATTGATGAGCCGGCGCCAGATATGACTGCAAAAGATTTGATATGGAGAAAGAACTGTACATATGCCGCTCTTGTGCATGATGATACAATTACTTATCTTGAGGTTGTAGAGAAAGGAAGAGAGAATTTTAGTATTCGGAAGCTTTCTTCTTCAAGTAATGAAGCAATTGAGCTTGATCAAGAGATGGAAAAGTTCATCGCGTCTCGTCGAGAAGTGGTTGCTCCTGATGAAGAATAGTGGTATAATTGCCAAGTAACTAATTTTAATGACACAATCCGCTTCACACTCCAAATCGTGAGCGGATGAGGCAAAAGGAGAAGAGAATGTCTGTAAAGGTAGACATTAAGGCTTTGCTGGAGTCAGGTGTTCATTTTGGACACAAAACCAGCCGCTGGCACCCAAAGATGGCGCCATATATTCACAGTAAACGTCAGGATAGTCACATTATTGACTTGACTAAGACTGTTGAAGCTTTGGACAAGGCTTTGCCAGAATTGACAAAAATCGCCGCATCGGGCCGTAAGGTTCTATTTGTCGGCACCAAAAAACAAGCCAAAGATGTTGTTCGTGAAGCAGCTGAAAAGATCAACCAGCCATACGTAGTTGAGCGCTGGATTGGTGGTATGTTGACTAACGGTTCAACTATTGCTCAACAAATTAAGAAGCTGAAGAATCTTGAAAAGCGAATGGCTTCAGGTGACTTGGAAAAGCGTTATAACAAGCTTGAAGTGCAGCGTTTCCAGGAGGAAATCGACAGCTTGAATATGAAATATGGCGGCATCAAGGATTTGATGGGCAAGCCAGGCGCTGTTGTTGTAGTTGACGCATTGACTGACGCAAATGCAGTTCGCGAGGCTCAAACTTTGGGTGTGCCAGTATTTGCGATTGTTGACACCAATGTTAACCCGACAGGAATTGATTACGTAATTCCAGGTAACGACGACGCTGTTAAGGGCATTCAATTGCTATTAGACTACTTCACCGCAGCTGTTGCTGAAGGTGCAGGTAGCGTAAAGGTTGAAGAAAAACCAGCTAAAAAAGAGGAGAAATAGGATGGGTGTTTCTGTTGACGATATCAAAAAATTGCGTGAATTGACCGGCGTAGGCTTGACTGACGCTAAGAAAGCTTTGGTTGAAGCTGAGGGCGATTTCGATAAAGCTTTGGAAGCTATGCGCAAAAAAGGCTTGACGAAAGCTGAAAAGAAGGGCGATCGTGAAGCTCGTGAAGGTTTGATCGAAAGTTACGTTCACTCTGGTCGAATTGGCGTTATCGTTGAGGTAAACTGTGAAACCGACTTCGTGGCTCGACTTGACGACTTTAAGACGTTGGCACACGAAATTGCTATGCAAATTGCAGCGATGAGCCCAAAGTATGTTTCTGAAGCTGACATTCCAGCAGAGGAAATGGAGCGCGTTAAAGCTGAACTTATGGCGAGCGAATCTTTGGCAAGTAAGCCTGAAGAAATGCGCGAAAAGATCGTTGAAGGTCAATTGAAGAAGCACTTTGCTGAGCAGGTTCTTATGAGTCAGGCTTACATCTTGGACGATTCTAAGACTGTTGAGCAGCACATTAAGGAAGCGATTGCGAAATTAGGTGAGAACATCGTAGTTCGTCAATTCAAGCGAATTGAGCTGGGCGTAAGCGAATAATTCCTAGTTTAGAAAATTGTCCCAGGAAAGAAATCGGCTGTAATAATGCGGCCGATTTTTTATTGTGTGGAAATTATTGAGCAGCCGTCTTTTTGGTGGCGCGCATCTGTCGTGGTGACGATAAATTGATGGTTTTGAATGGTTTCTTGGAGGAGTTTTTCGCGAGTGGCGTCTAGTTCCGAGAAAACGTCGTCCAGTAAAATGAGTGGTCGAGATTGACTAATCTCTGTCTGCATTTCAAGCTCTAGCAACTTGAACGCCAGCATAATGGTTCGCATTTCGCCACGTGAAGCAACTTTAATAGCGGGCTGATCATGGAGGAAAATTGTGAAATCTTCACGGTGTGGTCCGGCAGAAGTGAAGCCTGTAGCTATTTCATATTCGCGGGATTTTCCTAAGCGATTAAGTAGGGCTTGGTCGTAATTTTCCAGAGGTACAATAGCGCCGTATTCAATGGACAATTGTGTATCTTTTCCCGCTAAAGATTCGTATAAATTTTTTATACGAGGCTCGTTTATCTGGAGAAACTTGGCTCGTTTTTGGGCAATGTTGGTTGCGTATTGGACGAATTTTATGTCCCAAGCAAACAGGTTATCGCGCCAAATTGATGAGTCTTCTTGGTGGGATTTTAAGAGTTCGTTGCGCTGTAAAAGAGTGCGATTGAAAGCTCTTAAATCTGTGTCGTATTTGGGGTCAAGTCGGGCAATTAAGCCATCCAGAAAGTCGCGTCGTCGGGACGGTGAAGAGGAAATCAATCTTAGTTCGCTTGGCTCAAACAAAACGACAGGCAGACGATTTTTCCTGGTTAAGACCTTTGACCTATTGTCATTGATGATGAATTCTTTGTTAATTTTTCCGGAAATTGAATCAAGCTTAATGCGTCGCTCGCCGAAATCGCCTTCCAGATGAATAATCGTCTGTGGGGCATTCAGTGTCATACAATCGCTAAGACTGCCACGAAAACTACTGCCGCGTAGCGCCACATAAACCGCCTCGAGCAGATTCGTCTTGCCGGTGCCATTTGGTCCAACGATTACCGTCCCAGAATTGCTAAAAGTCGCTTCGTGTAGATGATAAGACCGGAAATTGTATAGCTTAATCTTAGAAATCACTCTGTTATTATAGCACGGGGCGTAAGGCAAAATTAGCAGACAAGACGCTTGAAGTTTGATATAATAACTGATAGATAAATTGGAGGAAATATGTTCGACACAAACCCTTATGAAGAAAAAATGAATGCAGCGTTTAGCTTTTTTCAAGATGAATTGAAGAAGGTACGAACGGGCAGGGCACACGCTGGAATGCTCGACGGCGTTATGGTTGAGGCTTACGGTTCAAAAATGCCGCTTAATCAGGTTGCAAACGTAACCGCTCCAGAGGCACAAATGTTGTTAGTTACGCCATTTGACCCGAGTAACATTACGGCAATTTCTTCTGCAATTCGCGACAATCAAAGTCTAGGTTTTAATCCGTCTGACGATGGGCGAGTGGTTCGTGTTCCAGTTCCAGCTTTGACTGAGGAGCGTCGCCATCAACTAGTGAAGCAGGTTAGCGAGAAGGTTGAGGAGGCTCGAATTGCGATGCGTAATATTCGTCAGGATGCCCTTAAGGACGCTAAGCGAATGAAGGACAATAAAGAGCTGAGTGAAGACGATTTGAAGCGTGTAGAGAAAGAAATTGACGGCTTAATGAGTAAGATGCAGGCGCAAATTGACGAGGCATTTAAGGCGAAAGAAAAGGACGTCTTAACAGTTTAATGAGCGAAACTTTTGCCGACAAAGTGAAGGCGTTGAATTTGCCGTTGGATCAAATTATTGTTATTGGTAGCGGGATTTTGGATCAATTGGGGATTCGTCCAGCTAGTGATATTGATCTTGCGGCGAGTCCTGATTTGATGAAAAAGCTCTCTGAGGAGAGTGGCGATTGGATTAAAAAGTTTGACGATAATCAGCGTTTTTATTTTGTAAAAGATGATGGTTCGGCTGAAGTTTGGGACGGCTGGGTTTTTGATGGGCAGGCTGTTAGCTATGATGATTTGCTTGATTACGCGGTAGAATATGATGGCGTAAGGTTTGTTGATTTGGAATTTCTGCGCAAATGGAAGAGCTGGCGTGGACGTGAAAAAGACGTACGAGATGTTGAGTTAATTGATGAATGGAGGGCAAATAATGAGTGAAGATGTGAGTTTGCCGCGGCATATCGGGTTTATTGTTGATGGAAATCGGCGGTGGGCAAAACAGCATGGTCTGCCGACATACGAAGGACATCTCGCGGGGTATAACGCGTTAAAAGACGTGGCGTTGGAGGTTCTTCACCGAGGCGTGAAATATGCGAGTGCTTACGTTTTTAGTACGGAAAACTGGAAACGGTCAGAGGAAGAAGTCCGACATTTGATGAAATTATTATTGAACATACTGAAGGCTGATCTTCCGATATTTATTGAAAACGAGGTTCGCTTGAGGGTTGTTGGGTCCAGGGAAGGTCTGTCGGATCAATTGATCAAAGCGATTGACGAGGCTGAGGAGAAAACTGCCGATTTGAAAAACGGAGAACTGGTTTTATGCTTAAATTATGGCGGACATTTGGAGATTGCCGACGCGGTTAAAAAAATTGTTCAATCTGGAGTTTCTGCTGAGGAAATTACGCCTGAGTTGATTGCTAAAAATATATATGCGCCAGAGGTGCCGCCGTGCGATTTGATTGTTAGAACTTCTAGTGAACAGCGACTCAGCAACTTTATGTTGTGGCGCTCGGCGTACAGCGAATTGATGTTTATTGAGAAGAATTGGCCAGACATGACAGTGGACGACGTGTCGGTGATTTTAGAGGAATATGCTAATCGGAATAGGCGGTTTGGAAAATGATTATTTGGGGAGTACTTTTAGGGCTATTTGTTCTCATTTTATTGGTGGTTTTGCATGAATTAGGTCATGCTATCGTCGCCAAGAGAAACGGCGTCAAGGTTGAGGAATTCGGAGTCGGATTTCCGCCTGCCGCAAAAAAATGGAAAGTAAAGCGAAGTTTCTT
The DNA here is from genome assembly GCA_937935245.1 of uncultured Candidatus Saccharibacteria bacterium. Classification (GTDB taxonomy): domain Bacteria; phylum Patescibacteriota; class Saccharimonadia; order Saccharimonadales; family Saccharimonadaceae; genus Nanosynbacter. The sequence goes on from CALGXX010000017.1 coordinate 52,460, forward strand.
GGGTGAGGACGTAACGTTTAGTCTGAATTGGCTGCCGCTTGGTGGATTTGTCAAACTGAACGGTGAATATGATTCCGCAAAAGGCGAGGGCACATATGGCGGATCGACGTTTTGGGTGAAGACGAAGATCTTGCTGGCTGGCGTCGTGATGAACTGGATAACTGCGATTGTTTTGTTCACGATTCTTGCGGTAATTGGCATGCCGAAAATCCTGTCGAACCAAGTTCAATTGCCATTTGACACAGAGGTTAGGCGTTCGCCGGTGGCGATAGCGAAAGTTACGCCAGGTTCGCCTGCTGATAAAGCTGGACTTAAGGTTAATGACGAACTGATTGAGATAAACGGTCAACCGCTTACAGAGGCGGGAAAGTTACCAATTGTAACGAAGGAGAATGCTGGCAAAAAAATCAATGTCAAGTACAAGCGTGACGGCAAGGAGTTAGCTGTTGACGCCCAGCTTAATGATGAAAAGGCAGTGAAAAATGGCGGATATTTGGGTGTTGTTCCGGGGCAGACGGAGAAAATGTATAGCACATGGTCGGCGCCTATTGTGGGTGTGGCGACTACCGGGCAATTGTCATACGAAACTATCAAAGGCGTTGGTGTGTTATTGGTAAAAACCGTGCACGGATCAATCGGACAAATATTCGGTTCTGCAGAATCAAAAGAATCTGCAAGAGCTGATTTAGCCTCTGTCAGCGGGAGTGTAGCAGGACCAATTGGTATACTGGGCGTATTATTCCCGTCAGTTGTCAGTTCTGGAATTGAGTACATCATTTTCGTGGCGGCGTTAATCTCTCTGACGCTGGCGGTGATGAACATTTTACCAATCCCAGCGCTTGATGGCGGTCGCTGGTTCACGATGACAATTTTCCGCTTATTTAAGAAAGATCTGACGAAAGAGCGTGAAGAAAATATTCAGGCAACCGGTATGTTAATTCTATTAATCTTAACAATTTTGGTGACGATCAGTGATGTCGGAAAACTCTTTTAAGAAAATAAAAAACCGTAAATGGTGGCTGATTTTGGCGCTCCCAGCTTGGGTTTATGGTGTATTTTTGGCGGTGGAAGTTATTGTTTCATTGGCGGTCGGTGCTTTGATAAAAATCGGAGTACCTCTCAATTCTGCGAATCCAGTTATTTTTAATACGGTGCTTTCGGTTGTCGTATATATTTTGTCGCTAATTGTCGTTATTGGTGTGCCGTTTTTGGTTAAGAAGCGCCGAACAACTTTGAGTAATTTGGGCGTGAATGACTGGCCAACGTTTTTGGAAATATTCATTTCTCCATTCGCTTTCGTGGCGTACTTTTTACTAACGATGGTTACGATGAGCATCGCCAGAGTTGTTTTCTTAGTGGATATGCAACAAAAGCAAGCTATACCATTTAGTCAGAGTATGCTGGCGACTCATTGGCAATTTATCATGGCGTTCGTTGTGTTGGTGGTGCTGGCGCCGATTGTTGAGGAACTTTTATATCGCGGATATCTTTATGGCAAGTTGCGCAATTCTTTCTCGATTTGGCTATCAATTATCATAACGAGCATAGCGTTTGGCGCGGCACATCTTTGGGTTGGTCCAGATTCGCCATTGCAATGGGCGGTGGCAGTTGATACATTTACTTTAAGCCTGGTTATGTGCGCAACTAGGGAATACACTGGCGCAATTTGGGTGCCGATTATGATGCATATGGCGAAAAACGGAATAGCTTTTTATTTCTTGTTTATCAATACGGGCGCAATTAATCAGACAGAATCGTTATTGCCATTTATATTTATGTAAAGGAGAAAAATATGCGAATGACACAACTTTTTACTAGAACTTTGAAGCAGGCGCCAGCTGGCGAGGTTGCGCGAAACGCCCAGCTTTTGATTCGTGCTGGCTACGTGCATAAAACGATGGCGGGTGTGTATTCGTTTTTGCCGTTGGGTTTGAGAGTTCTTGAGAATATTAAGCAAATTGTTCGCGAGGAAATGGACAAGGTTAATAGCCAGGAATTGGTGATGAGCACTTTACAGCGAAAGGAATTGTGGCAAGAAACTGGTCGCTGGAGTGATGAATTGGTCGATGTTTGGTTTAAGTCTAAGCTGCAAGACGGCACGGACATTGGCTTTGGTTGGACGCACGAGGAGCCGATTGTTGATCTTCTTCGCAATTACTTAAAGAGCTACAAAGATTTGCCAATTAGCGTTTATCAATTCCAGAATAAATTGCGAAACGAGCTTCGCGCTAAGAGTGGAATTATGCGTGGTCGTGAATTTGTGATGAAGGATATGTATTCGATTCACGACAGTAAGGAGAGTTTGGATAGTTATTACAATTCGGTTATTGAGGCGTATAAGCGTTGTTATGACCGATTTGGAATTGGCGATGAAACATATGTGACGTTTGCTTCTGGCGGCGCTTTCACGAAGTTTAGCCATGAGTTTCAGACGATTTGCGATGCTGGCGAGGATTATATTTATTTGCATCGTGGCAAAAATATCGCTGTTAATGAAGAAGTTCTGGATGAGGCAATTGAGGAGCTTGGTATTGATCGTAGTGAGTTGGAAAAGGTGAAAACTGCCGAAGTTGGTAATATCTTTAATTTCGGCACACAGAAATCCGAAGAAATGAAGTTGGTATTTACTGATGGTGAAGGCAAAGAGCGATACGCTTATATGGGAAGTTATGGTATTGGAATTACGCGAGTTATGGGCGTGATTGTTGAGAAGTTCGCTGACGATAAAGGTTTGGTTTGGCCGGAAAATATTGCGCCGTTTAAGGTTCATATTGTTGCAATTGGTGAAAAAGGACAGAAATTGGCGGGCAAGTTTTATGACGAGCTAGCTAACAGTGGCGTCGATGCGCTACTTGATGATCGCGACGAGCGTCCAGGCGTGAAATTTGCTGATGCTGAGCTAATGGGATTGCCGTGGCGGATAACGATTGGTGATCGAGCGATTGACGGTGATGGCTTGTTTGAATTGACGGAACGAGCAACTGGCGAAACGCGAAAAATGGATTATCAGCAATTGATGGATTTTTGCTTGAGTCGGTAGGTCTGATTATATTGACATAATAAATAGCGATTGATATACTCAGATAGACTTAATCAAGACTAATTAAAAACACTATATTTAGTGTAGATCGTAAGACTAATACCACTACATACAGTAGAGGAGGAAATTTTTATGAAAAAAACTTATCAAATTACAGAAGCCGGAAAGGCTGATTTAGAAAAAGAATTGGCAGAGTTGAAAGGGCGACGCGGCGAGATTGCTGAAAAAATTGCGGCAGCGCGAGACTTTGGCGACTTGAGCGAAAACGCGGAATATGACGCTGCACGCGAAGAGCAAGGCTTGGTGGAAACGCGAATTTTGGAAATTGAAGATATTCTGCAGAACGCCGAAATTATTAAATCCAACGGCAGCTCAAGTGTTGGTTTGGGCAGTACAGTTGAATTGCAGTGTCCAGAAAGAACCGTATCTTACACAGTGGTCGGTCCAGTTGAGGCCGATCCATTGGCTGGACGAATATCAGATCAGTCGCCAATTGGTAAAGAATTGATTGGTAAGAAAATCGGTGACGAAGTGACGATTAAAACTCCAAAAGCCGAAATTACTTACATTATTAAGTCGATATCTTAAGTCTGGCGAGATCTATAGCGTATAATGTGCTATAATTATCTCTGTTATGGCTACACTTCAAGATTATCGCAATGAACGACTACGAAAACTGGAAACATTACGTCAATTAGGCGTTGAACCATATCCAGCAAAATCAGAACGAACTCACACTTGTGCTGAGGTTTTGTCTAAGTATGATGAGCTAGCTGGTAAGGAAGTTGTTGTTGCGGGTCGCGTGGCGTCTATTCGCAGTTTTGGCAAATTGGCGTTTATTAAATTACGCGATCAATCTGGCGACGTGCAGCTTTACTTGCAGCGCGATGACGTGGCGGAATTAGATGCTGCGCGCGGCGTGCTTGGTATGAAGCAGCTTAAATTGCTGGACACGGGCGATTTTATCGAGGCGAAGGGCGTAATGACCACCACGCAAACAGGTGAAAAATCCGTTGGTGTGCGCGAGATCAGACTATTGACTAAGTCGTTAAGGCCAATGCCAGAAAAATTAGAGAATAAGGAAGAGCGCTTGCGCCGACGCTATGTTGATATGAACGTCAATCCTGAAGTTCGCGAGCGGTTCATTCGCCGAAGTAAGTTTTGGCAAGCAACGCGAGATTATTTGAACAGTCATGGATTCATTGAGATTAATGTTCCTGTTTTGGAGCACACCACTGGCGGTGCGGACGCAAACCCATTTGTGACACATATGGATGCGCTGGGCGATCAGCAGTTTTATTTGCGAATTAGTCATGAATTGCCATTGAAGCGACTGATTGGTGCTGGATTTGAGAAAGTCTACGACCTTGGTCCGCGTTTTCGCAATGAAAATTATTCGGACGAGCATTTGCCGGAGCATATTGCTATGGAGTGGTACGCGGCTTACTGGGATTGGAAGCAGGGAATGCGTTTTATGGAGTCGATGTATAAAGATGTGCTTCAGAAGACTTTTGGCACTTTGCAATTCCAATTGGGCAAATTCAACGTTGATATGAGTGGCGAGTGGGAAGTCTGGGATTACGCTGAAGTTATTCGCAAGCATTACGGAATCGACGTTTATAACACGACGATTGAAGAGGTTGCCGCTAAGCTGAAAGAGTATAATTTGGAAGTTGAAAAAACTGACTCTATCCCACGCAGTATTGATAAATTATGGAAGAATATTCGTAAAGATGTTGCTGGTCCGGTTTGGTTGGTGAACACGCCGAAGTTTATTAGTCCGCTGTCAAAGACTAATCCGGAAAATCCAGAGACGGTGGAGCGTTTCCAGCCGGTGATCGCTGGTTCGGAATTGGGCAATGGATTCTCTGAGCTGAATGATCCGATTGACCAGTTGAATCGTTTTCTTGAGCAGCAGCAAATGCGTGACGCTGGCGATGAGGAGGCGATGATGCTTGATATTGATTACGTTGAGATGTTGGAATATGGAATGCCGCCGGCTTGTGGTTGGGGCTATTCTGAGCGAGTATTCTGGATTTTCGAGGGCGTTACAGCGCGTGAAGGTGTGCCGTTCCCGCAACTTAAGAGCGAAATTGATGAAACAACTCGGGCGATTTATCCGCAAGTCAACTTGTAACTTTGCTATAATTAAAGCATGAAACGTTTTCTTTTGGGGCTACTAACTGTTGGGCTATTATTGGTCGGGTCTGGCAAAATGGCGTTTGCGGCGCGCTCGACGGATAATTTTACTATCACAAAATTTAATGCGGAATATTCACTGAGCCGCGACTCTGATAATCGATCAAAATTGGAAACTACTTGGCGAATTACCGCTAATTTTCCGCCGAACCAAAATCGGGGAATCGCGCCAGTTTTTGTTAAGAAGTACGATAATCATTCGACGAATTTTTCATTGCAATCTGTAACTGATGAAAATGGTACGTCGCTCGAATATTCCTGGAATGATGACGAGTTGAGGATTGGTAATAAAAACACTTACGTGGAAGGCGAGAAAACTTACATCATTAAGTTTACGCAGCGTGATGTAACTAAGAATTACGGCGACACGGGGCGTGATGAATTCTATTGGGATGCGATCGGCGATGAATGGCGTGTCCCGATGGAAAATGTGCAAATTTCTGTGAAGTTTGATGAGTCTTTGGTTGCGGCAAGGCAAGGGAAGGCTTTTTGCTATGTCGGCAGTCGAGGTTCGACGACGCAATGTGATTTGAGCGAAGATAAGGGTCGGATTACTGCAAAAATAGATAAATTGAGTCGTCGACAAGGCGTAACTGTGGCGGTTGGATTTAAGAGTGGGACTTTTTCTGGATATCAAGAAACGCTAATGGAAAAGTTGATTGGAATTTGGAACTTGATGCAGATTTTGGCTTATACAATCGCGACACCTTTGGCGATTTTTCTAATAATTCGATATATGCGGCTAGTCGGCAGAGAGAAGGAGCTAAAACCGATTCCACCGGAATATTTGCCGCCAGAAGATATTAGTGTTTTGATGTCGACATATGTTTTGAAAAAATACGATCCATTCAAGGTTAAAGGCTTGCCAAAGGTCGCACAATTATTAGACCTGGCGGTTCGGCATTATATTAAAATTTATGAAGTGAAAAAATCTTCACTGTTTAGAGGTGCGCAATACGAGATTGAGATTATTAAAGATTTGCAAGAACTTAAAGCCGAGGAAATTGAAATTATTCAAGATATGTTCGACAGTCCATCTATTCCAAAGCCGGGTCAACGCCTAAATCTGAAAAATCTTCAAAATAATATAAAATACATGACGCGAACGCGTGACGATGATAAAAATCTGGAGACGCTAGCCAGAGAGAAATATGGTTTATGCGAGCAAAATCCAGAGGTGAAGCGAATAATGAGAGGGTGGTTTAAGCGAGTTCTTGTGTTGGCTGTTCTGCTTTTGTCGCCGATGCTCCTTGTTATGTCAATTATGCTCGTCTTAGCGTCCAGAGGTTGGTCGCTGACTGATGATGGTTTAAGTTTGAGGCGATATCTGGAGGGATTGAAAATGTATATCGGCGTGGCTGAAGCTGAGCGATTGAATATTCTACAAAGTCCTGAAGGCACGGAAAAAGTAGTTGTTGATGTGAATGACGGAAAACAACTCGTTAAATTATATGAAAGAGTTTTGCCTTATGCTGTGTTGTTTGGGCAAGAGAAAAATTGGAGCAAGCAAATGGGCAAATATTACGAGCAAGTTGGCGAGGCACCAGATTGGTACGTTGGGCAAGGTGCGTTCAATGCTGTAGCGTTTTCGTCTGGGCTAAACGGTTTGTCGACGGCGGCTGGTCATGCTAGTGATTATTCTTCAACTTCTGGCGGTTCGTCTGGCGGTGGATTCGCTGGCGGCGGCGGAGGCGGCGGCGGAGGCGGCGGCTGGTAGAATTTGATATAATATAAAGATATGGATTTTTTATTGGAGTTATTTTCTGGCAGGTTATTTTTAGCTGCGATTCAGAGTAGAGGTTGTGATTATGTCTGATATTTTATTATGGTTGGCGGCAGCTGTGTTATTGGCGCTTTCTGGGCTATTTTCCGGTCTGAATATTGGTTTAATGATGGCGCGGCCTGATGACTTGAAGCGAAAGGCCAGGCAGGGCGACAAAATTGCGGCGCGAGTGTATCAATATCGAAAAGACGGCTATTATTTGATTTTCTGTATTTTGCTCGGCAATGTCGGCGTGAATACTGCGATGTCAATTTTGCTAGGAAATATGACGAATGGCGTGGTTGGCGGTCTGATTGCGACGCTCCTCATTACGATGTTTGGCGAGATTTTGCCGCAGGCGATTTTCTCGCAGCGTGGATATCGATTTGTGCGATATTTCTTTTGGCTACTTGATGTGATTTACGTGCTATTTTGGCCGCTTGCTCAGCCGATGTCGAAATTGTTGAATCGCTGGCTGGGTAAGGAAACTCCGCAATTATATTCTCACCAGGAGCTGGAGGAGATTATTCACGAGCACGCCGTCAGGTCGGATAGCCCGGTTGATTATGACGAAAGTCGCATTGCTGCGGGTGCGTTGCAGTTTAGTAAAAAGACGGCTGGCGATTTGGTTACGCCGATGAGCGAGGTTTTTGTCGTGGATTTGGATGACGAGCTGGATGCGACTCTACTAGCTCAGATTAAGCACGCTGGACATTCGCGAATTCCGGTTCAATCTGACGGGGAATTGGTCGGAGTTTTATACGTGAAGGATGTAGTTGGACGAGATTTGCCGTTGCCAATTAGCCAATTGTACCGCGATAAAATTTACGATATTGACAAGAGGTCGCGCCTGGATACGGTCTTAAGTCGATTCATTCAAACGCGGAATCATTTGTTTGTGGTGATGGATGATGAGGCGGAGCTGGGAATTATTACGCTGGAAGACGTGATTGAAGAGATTCTGGACCAAGAGATTGAAGATGAGTATGATGAAGAATAGAGAACGGTTTATATATGGTGGTATACTAAGAAATATATTTGACAAAAACGGTGGGCAGGGAGATTAATGTGTCTAAAGAGCAATATTTTGGAGATGGCATTCCTGATCGATTGCGACAGATATCAGTCGAAGGCATGCTGATAGAAGAGTTATATATCCTCGATACCGATTCGGAGCTTTCTGATCTGGGCGACGAAGTGGAGTTTGATGATGATGCTATATATGTAGACAAAACTCAGGCAGGAGGTCTGGGTAGACTAGCTATAGATAAGAGGTGTGCCGTGAAAGCTCTCGATAAAATTGATCCAGCTGATTTTAATTCAGTAATTCTAATGAAAACATATATACAAGATGGTGACAATCTCTGTTGCGGTGTTATCGCGGACTGCCGATTTTACAAAGGATCATTTGGTGTCGATAGTGGAAAGGAAATTGATTTTACAGATCAGGAAGAGATGTGGGAGACGCTTGATGATCAAGCAAATAAGTTAGTAATTTCTGCCGTGATTGATGTAGAAGATGGACAAGTTAAAATATGGGGTGATTCAGCGTTTTTTGATGCCGCTGTGTATATGACTAAGTTGGTTAGCGACAAGTATTCGAAATGCGAAGAGAATGATGAACAGGCATCGAAATCTGACGCGGCTTTAAGAAAATCCGAACTTCAAGATAAAGCTAAAAAGGCTACGTCTTCTTTATCTAAGACTTGTGAATATGCAGTTGGTGGCTTAAGTAAGTGGATTAAGGATCATCGGAAATAGAAAATTTTGGATATTTTTTCAAAAATACCTTGACAATTTAAGGTACCTTGTATAACATAGTACTATGTATAATAAATCAACAAGGAGTTTAATGTGAAAAGAATTGACATTATTAAACGCGCCGGTCGAAATTTGGGGCGATCAAAAGGTCGCACGATTTTAACCGCGCTGGCAATTTCAGTTGGGGCGTTTACGATTGGTTTGGCGCTGATGGCTGGAGAAGGCGGTCGGCTGTATACAAACAGTATGGTTGACGCGGCTGGCGATAAAAAATCTGTTTCGGTCTATAAAAAAGTGACCTCGTCGGGGCCTGATAGCAATCTTCCGGAATATAGCGACTCGGAAGATACGGAAAATAGTCAATCTAAGGCGATAGAGAAATATTCGATGACTGATAACGACGTGAAAAAAATACAGAAAATCCCGCACGTGGAAAAAGTGACGCCAGCTTATTCCATGTCAGGAGTTTTATATGTCAAAAGTTCGGCAAGCGACAAGAAATTCGTGCCTAGCGTAACTGTGAAGTTTGACAAAACCCGAATGGAACTTGCGGCTGGTAGTTTGGATGATTTTATGCCGAAAAAGGGTGAAGTTGTTATTTCAGAATCTTACGTGAAAAAAATGGGATTCAGTGATGCAAAATCAGCAATTGGGCAAACGATTACACTAGGATTGCAAAAAGGAACTTCATCAAGCAAGGGTGCTGACAAGGAAATATCTCTGAAAGTCGCAGCAGTCGATAAACCTTCGGATACGATCCTGTTTTACCAGCCGACTGTGCGCGTTTCTGTGGACGACGCTAAGGATATTTACGACTTTAGTCACCCTAAAGATTTGCCTAATGAATATTCTTACGTAATTGCATCAGTTGATGATGAGAAAAATGTTGAGGCAGTGAAGAATGAGCTTGGCAAGGATTATGAGTCGTATTCGATTCAGGACACGCAAAAAGTTATTTTAACTTTTGTGAATGTGGCTCAAATGGCGCTGATTGGGTTTGGCGGCTTGGCGCTTTTGGCGAGTGTTTTTGGGATTATTAACACAATGTACATTTCGGTTTTGGAGCGAACTAGTCAGATTGGGCTGATGAAAGCTTTGGGTATGCGAGGTCGCGATATCGGTAAAATGTTCAGGTATGAAGCGGCGTGGGTTGGACTTCTTGGTGGCTTAATTGGTGTTGGATTAGCAAGTTTGATGTCACTACTTAATCCTATGATTGCTAGTTTACTGAAGTTGGAGCAAGGTACGAATCTATTAGTCGTTAATCCTCTGCAAATGGGACTTTTGATAATCGGGCTGATGATTATGGCGGTACTTTCTGGCTGGCTGCCGAGCCGCAAGGCAACAAAATTAGATCCAATTGAAGCGTTAAGGACGGAATAGGAGAATTGTTATGATTGAGCTTAAAAATGTGACGAAAATTTACGGCAAAAAGAAGAACCAATTTGTGGCGCTAAATGATGTGAGTTTGCGAATTCCGACGGGCGTGAGTGTGGCGATTTTGGGAAAATCTGGTTCAGGGAAATCGACGCTGATGCACGCAATTTCTGGCTTGGATCGACCGCAGCAAGGTCAAGTGATTATTGACGGTCAGGACATTCTGAAATTGAAACAAAAGCAAGTTGACGAGTTCCGCGCGAGAAAAATAGGTTTTATTTTCCAGAGTTTCTTTGTTCAGGGCAATGAAAGCGTGGCGGACAATGTGAGTTTGCCGCTGGAAATTGTGAAAATGCCAAGAGGCTTGAGGGAAAGTAAGATTAATGAGGCGCTGAAGGCGGTGGACTTGTACGAGAAGCGCAAGAATCGTGCGAAGGATTTGTCGGGCGGTCAGAAGCAGCGTTTGGCGATTGCGCGGGCGATTGTCGGAAACCCGCAGATCATTTTTGCGGACGAACCTACGGGAAATTTGGATAGCGAAACTGGCGCGAAGGTGGAAGAATTGCTATTCAATTACAACAAGCAAGAAGGCGCAACGCTGATTATCGTGACGCACGACGTTGATTTGGCTAAGAAATGCGATTATCAAATTCTGATCAAAGACGGCAAAATTAAGGGTTCTAATATACCGAAAGAAGGCAAGAGTGGACGTTGATAGCTATGCGGAAAGCTTGGCGGTCCAATTGCGAAAAGGATTTTTGGTTTACTGCGTTTTACTGGTTTGTTCTAATAAGGCGCAGTACGCCGGCGACATCGTTAAGCAGTTGAACGATTCGGATTTAACGGTGGTCGAAGGTACGATTTATCCGCTGCTGAATAGGTTGCAAAAAGACGGATATTTGCAACACGAATGGCAGGAAAGCGAGCAAGGCCCGCCGCGAAAATATTATTCATTGACAGACCACGGCGATCAATTGATTCACGAACTTAAAGATCGCATAAATATGCTAAATAATTCGCTTGATAACTTAGAGAAAGGAATAAAATAATGAAGGAAATAACCAGGATTCATCTGGCAAAAACGGCGTTTAGCGTGGAAATTGACGCTAAGAAATCGCTAGAAAAATACCTTAATTCGATTCAGAAAAATATGCACGCCGACGCGGAAGCGATGAAGGAAATTGAGGCGCGAATGGTTGAGATTTTAGCCGAGCGTGGCGTGATGAAAGAGGGCGTTATTGGCGACGATGATGTTTTGGCGATTAAAAATCAAATGGGCGAGCCGCGCGATTTTTCGGATGATAGCGAGGGCTCGACTGATGAATTGACAGATGATAATGAGAAGCCAGAAAAGCAATTGATGCGTGACACAGACGGGGCTGTCATTGGTGGCGTGTGTGCGGGAATAGCGGCGTACTTTAATATCAATCCGTTGTGGTTGCGACTGATTGCAATTATCTCGCCGTTCGCAACATTCGGCACGATGGTGCTGGTTTACCTCGCGATGTGGGTGTCAATGCCGCCAGCAAAAACCGCGTCGGACAAATTACGAATGCGCGGGAAGCCAGTAACTTTGGCTGCGCTTAAGGAGGTTTCCGCTGATGGCAATTCAATTACGTCTGTCGGAAAAACTCCAATTGCGAAATTTTTCCAATATTTTGTCGGCGCTGTGGTGCTACTTACGACGCTAGCGATACTGTTTGGACTGATTGTTGGCGGGGCGTTTGGTGCTTCCATGATTAATATGCTCGGCGGTTTGGGTATGCAAATGTGGGCGTGGGGAGTGTGGACTTCCTTGGCAATTGGCGGAATCGCGACGGTAATATTTGGCGCAATCGTAACGCGTGGCATATTCGCCTGGAAGGTCAATCGAATGTCTGTAATCACAATGATCGTGGCGGCATCCGTTGTTTTTATGAGTTTGGCAAGCGCTGCAATATTTAGCGCGCATGCTGGCTTGGAATATGCACGTGAATCGCAGCAGCTCACGAAGAAAGTAAATATCGATATTCCAGATACGACGAACGCTAATTCAATTTTTGTTGATATGCCAGTGGGGAATGTTTCGCGAATAAATTCTGACAAATTTAAGGTGGAAGCGGAGTTTGTGGATTTGCCAAAGGCGAATAAGCCAGAAATTAACGTGCGCCGCGATGGCGATAAAATCGTACTGTCCGTTTCTGAGAAGTGTAACGCAATATTCTTTGACGGCTGCTTGAAGTTCTATAAGCCGATAACTGGCTTGAAAATTTATGCTCCTGCGGGCGTGAATGTTAGCGGTTTGTTTTATCACAACTCGATTGAAGCAGAAAATCCCGAATCTTAGGCCTATGCATTTGAATGATTTTACCGCTAATGCTACACTTGAAGGATGAAAGGTAATTTTTAATCGTGGCTTGGTGGCAGGCAATTATTCTCGGCGTAATTGAGGGAATTACGGAATTCTTACCGATTTCTTCGACTGGACATCTGACAATTGCCGAGAAATTACTGGGAATGCGAATTGACGATCCGAGTGTCGTGGCTTTTACTGCGATAATCCAGATCGGAGCAATTTTGGCGGCAGTGATTTATTTCTGGAGCGATATTTGGCGAATCCTGCAGGCTTGGTGGCGCGGTTTATGGTGGAAGCGAGCGCGTCGAAAGTTTGATTATAAATATGGTTGGGCAATTATTGTCGGCTCAATTCCTATTGCGATTGTCGGATTATTATTCAAGCACGAAGTTGAAACGGTTCTGCGCAGTTTGTGGTTTGTGGCGTTCGGGCTTATTGGCTGGAGTGTTGTTATGTGGCTAGCTGACAATCGTGCGGTAAATAACAAGCGTGGCGAAACTGAGACGAGCTGGAAAGACACTTTGGCAATTGGCGCAGGGCAATGCTTGTCGCTCATTCCGGGAGTTAGCCGTTCTGGCGCAACGATTTCAGTCGGTCTGTTTCGCGGATTTGACCGCGTGTCGGTTACGAAGTTGAGTTTCTTCTTGGGTATTCCAGCGCTAGTTGCGGCAGGACTATTGGAAGTCGCTACCAAATATAAACACATTTCTGGCGGCGTTGGCTGGACTCCAACCATAATTGCCACAGTAATTTCATTCGGCGTCGGCTATTTGGCCGTGTCGTGGTTATTGAAGTTTATTCAGAGTAATAATTTCCGACCGTTTATAATTTATCGATTTGTCCTGGGCTTATTGTTGTTGGTTATGCTTGGCGCAGGAATGATTTCTCACGTTTAATAAAAAATTGTGAATAAAGAGTAAAAAATAGCTTGATTTTTAAATTAAATGCGTGTAGAATGATAAAGCATAAGTAGTTTAAAACGATTTGGGGGTTGTTTTTGATGGAAGAAACAAACAATAGGAAACCGGCATCAAAGGCATTTGTCTTGAGTCTGTTCACTATAACGATAATATTAATATTGCTGCTGTTTTTTATCTTTTGTAAGATGATGCCACGTGGCGGTTTTGACATAGATTCTATATCTGTTCGCCAGGACTCAGGCGAGATTCAATATCAATATTCAGGCGGCGATTGGAAGAAAATCATATCTCTTGATGAACTTCGCGGCAAAGACGGTCGTAGTATTGAAGTCCAAAAAGGCTCTTTGTATATTCAGTGGCGATACACTGGCGACTCAGAATGGAAGAATGTTATAGCATATTCTGATCTGCTTAAGGGTCAGAACGGTCAAGATGGCAAGGACGGCAAGGACGGTAAGGACGGTCGAAATGGCATTAATGGCCAAAACGGTCAAAACGGCAAGGATGGTAAAGACGGTCGCAATGGAGTTAATGGTGCTACAGGAGCTAGAGGAGCCACGGGAGCTACTGGTGCGACTGGTGCTACAGGGGCAGCTGGCCAAAATGCTACAATTTCTGTAACTAATAGTACTCAGCCTTGCTCGACTGGATTGACTATTACCGGAAATGGTACAAGTAACCTAGGTTTACAATTTACAGGCAAGAATCTTCCTGCGGGTGGTAAAACAAATCAAGTACTCGGTAAGAAAACTGATAATGACTGTGATGTAGAATGGAAAGATACGCACGAAATTCGCGGAACCGGTATGCCTGAGGGTAATGTTAAGGCTGATATTGGTACATATTACACCGACACGGCCGCTACAAACGGTGCTATTCGTTGGATTAAGGCCGCTGCTAATGGTAGTGAATTCGGTTGGCGAGTTGTATATGGCGACACTGGCTGGAGGAGTGTTCCTCAGATTCTCTCAACATCCATGAAAGCCAGCGTAGTCAAGGTTCGACGAATTAATAATACTGTTTATCTGTACGCAGCTCTTACGGGCTGGGGGTATAGCTGGAACGGCGGCGGAGCTCCATTGCCGTCTGGATTACGCCCTGGCGATCAAATGCAAGGTCCTTCCGCTGGTCGATACGGTAATTCGTACTTGACTTGGATCGTTCAAACTACTGGGCAGATTCAAGCTGAAGCAGCTAGCGCTCAGAATCCAACACCAACACTCCCTCCGATTGTTAGCGTATCTTATATTCCAGACGACAATGTTCCATGGCCAACAACGTTACCTGGCACAGCTATGTAAGTAAATTACTTACATTTATCTAAAACCCCGTCTGTTAAGTCCGGCGGGGTTTATTTATATATAGTCTATGTTGTTATATAATTGAGATATGTTAGACATTAAGTTCATCCGAGAAAATGTCGATTTGGTGCAAAAGTCGGCAAACGATAAAGGCTATAAAGTTGATATTGCTACGTTGTTGCAATTAGACGATGAGCGTCGCGATTTACAGAAGCAGGTTGAAGCGCTACGCGAACAGCGGAATGTTATTTCAGCGAAGATGAAAGGCGGTCGACCAGACCAAGAACTAATTGATCAGGGCAAGCAATTGAAAGTTGAGCTGGCAGAGCGTGATAGCTATTTGAAGTCGACTGAGGAAAAAGTTGCGGCAATTCTTAAAAACGTCCCGAATATCACTTTTGACGACGTGCCTCTGGGTGGCGAAGAAGATTCCGTTGAGGTAAAAGTTTATGGCGACTGCAAAACTGGCGCAAAAGACCATTTGGATTACGCTGTAAGTCGCGGCTGGGTGGACTTTGAGCGCGGCGCTAAAGTGGCTGGTGCAAAGTTTTATTATTTGAAGGGTGATTTGGCTTTGCTGGAAAATGCCGTAACTCAATTTGCCTTGGATTACGTAACAAAGCAGGGCTTCACGTTTATGACCGTGCCGCATATGGTCAATTTGCGAACGGCTGAGGGTGCAGGTTTTACTCCGAAGGGTGAGGGCAGCAATGAATATGTAGTTGACGGCGAAGATTTGACGCTAATTGGTACGGCGGAAATGCCATTAACCGGCTACCACGCGGATGAAATTTTGGACGAGAAAGATTTGCCATTGTTATACGCTGGATATAGTCCTTGCTATCGAAAAGAGGCGGGAACATATGGAAAGCATACACGTGGTCTGTTCCGAGTTCACCAATTTAATAAGTTGGAAATGTACGCGTTTTGTTTGCCTGAGCAATCTAAAGAGATTCATGAGAAAATTCTTAGCGTTGAAGAGGCGCTTTGGCAGCAAATTGGGATTTCTTATCACGTGGTTAATATTGCGGCGGGCGATTTGGGTGCGCCAGCTGCGAAGAAGTACGACATTGAATATTGGTCGCCGGTTGACCAAACTTATCGCGAGTTGACGAGTTGCTCAAATTGTACCGATTATCAAGCTCGTGGCCTGAATATTCGAGTCAGGCGAGAAAACGGCACGATTGAATCTGTTCATACATTGAATGGAACTGCGGTGTCGTTAGCGCGATCGCTAGTAGTGATTTTGGAGAATTTCCAGAATCCAGATGGAACTTTGACTGTCCCTGAAGTACTTCGTCCATATATGAATGGTCGTGACGTGATATAATAGAGAGCATATTAGTTAGTAGGAGGAAAAATGATTAAGGATATTACAATTACTGGCGTTAAATATGAGCTGAACGCCACAACAAAAAAATATGTTGAAAGGAAAATTGGTTCGTTGGGAAAATATTTGCCACGCCATGCGCGAAAGAGTGCGTCTGCAGACGTTAAGATTAAGCAGATTGACAATCCTGGCGGCAACAAGTACGAAGTTGAAGTTATCATCAATGTGCCAGATAAGAAAATTATAGCTAAAGATTCTACCATGAACGTTTTGGCTGCAGTGGATATTGTTGAAGCTAGGTTGAATGGTCAAGTTCGTAAGTACAAAGACGATGTGCTGGCTCACGTTGGCGGAAGTCGCGGAGTTTTGGCGAAGCTAAAGCAAACTTTCGGTCGAAAATAATTGATAGATGAAATTAGCAGGAAAGCGTTCAGATTCTGGGCGCTTTTTCTTTTCAAATTGCCCGAAAAAAGTTATAATAAAAGAAGTTTTTGAAAATGCCTGAAAGTGAGGGAGTTTTAAGGTTTATGGCAATTACACAACAAAAAGCGCTGAGTAAGATTTTTGGCGATCCACAGAAGAAGATTTTGAAACGATTGCGTAAGCAAGTTGACGTTATTAACGGTCTGAATGACAAATATGAAAAGATGTCTGACAAGGAGCTTCGGGCGCAAACTGATGAGCTGAAAAAGCGTTTGTCGAAGAAAAATGTGACGCTTGATACGATTTTGCCAGATGCGTTTGCCGTGGCAAGGGAAGCTGCTAAGCGTGTGATTGGCGAGCGTCCGTATGACGTGCAGTTGATTGGTGGTATGGTTCTTCATGAGGGTAACGTTGCCGAGATGAAAACTGGTGAAGGTAAGACTCTTGTGGCGACATTGCCAACTTATCTGAATGCTTTGGAAGGTAAGGGTGTTCATGTGGTGACGGTTAATGACTATTTGGCTCAGCGCGACGCTGGCTGGATGGGTCAAGTGTATGATTTCCTGGGCTTGACCACTGGTGTGATTATTAACGAAGCATCATTTGTTTATGATAAAGATTATGATAATAAGCATCACGACGATCCTCGAATGCGCAAGCTTCGCCCGGTTTCACGTAAAGAAGCTTACGCTGCGGACATTACATACGGCACGAATAACGAGTTTGGCTTTGACTATTTGCGCGACAACATGGTTAACGACGTTGATTTGCTCAGGCAGCGTGAATTGAACTTTGCAATCGTTGACGAGGTCGACTCAATTTTGATCGACGAAGCTCGTACGCCACTTATTATCTCTGCTCCAGCGGCTGAAAATCCTGACAATTATTACACGTTTGCTAAAATCGCCGCGAAGTTGGTTCCGGAAGATTACGTTTTGGATGAGAAGCGCCGAAGTGTCGCTTTGACTGACGAGGGCGTTGAAAAAGTTCAGAAATTGTTGGGAATAAAAAACTTGTACACACCAGATCACGTGCGTAGTGTTTATCACATGGATCAAGCATTAAGGGCACAGACATTGTTCAAGCGCGACAAAGATTACGTTGTAACCAACGACGGCGAGGTGATCATCGTTGACGAACATACTGGTCGTTTGATGCAAGGTCGCCGCTACAACGAAGGTTTGCATCAGGCTATTGAGGCAAAAGAAGGCGTTCCTGTGCTGGAAGAGAGTATGACCTTGGCGACAATTTCCTTCCAGAATTACTTCCGTTTGTACAATAAATTGAGCGGTATGACTGGTACGGCATTTACTGAAGCCGAGGAGTTCCAGCAAATTTATTCACTTGACGTTATCCAAATTCCACCGAACAAACCAGTTATTCGTGAGGATAAGGAAGACCTGATTTTCAAGACTGAAAAGGCCAAGCTTAAAGCTGTCGCTGAGGCGATTAAGGATTACCACAAGCAAGGTCGTCCTGTTTTGGTTGGTTCTGGTTCTATTGAAAAGAATGAACAAATTGCCAAATATTTGGAAAAAGAAGGTATTAAGTTTGAGATTCTGAACGCTAAGAACAATGAGCGTGAGGCTGCAATTGTTGCGAAAGCTGGCGAAAAAGGCGCGATTACTTTGGCTACGAATATCGCTGGTCGCGGTACGGACATTAAGCTTGGTGAAGGTGTTAAGGAACTGGGTGGCTTGGTTGTTATCGGTTCAGAGAGACACGAATCACGCCGAATTGACAATCAGTTGCGCGGTCGTGGCGGACGCCAGGGCGACCCAGGCGAGACTCAGTTTTACGTTTCGACCGAAGATGATTTGATGCGAATTTTCCAGGGTGAGCGAATTGCGTCGTTGATGGATAGGCTGGGCGTTGATGATGATACACCAATCAGAACTCGTGCCGTATCAAAAACATTGGAAGCGGCGCAGAAGCGAGTTGAAGGCTATAACTTTGATACGCGCAAAAATGTTGTTCAATACGACAATGTGATTAACCGTCATCGCCGCGTCGTTTATGTTATGCGACGTAGGATTTTGGAAGGCGACAATATCAAGCCGGAAATTGAGCGATTATTGCGAGCTAAAGTTCACGAATTGACAACTCTTCCATCAAAGAATAATCCAAAGTTTGTCGAGGATTTCTCGGTTGTTTTCCCAGTTGATAAGGAAAAAATTGAAAAGGTTGGTAAGGAAAAGAAAGATCGTTTGCGCTATGAGAAGGCGCTGGAGTTGGCTGAAGAAGCTTACGCGGAGAAAGAGCGTGAGATTGGCGCTGATGATTTGCGTGGAGTTGAGCGCGAAGTTTACATGGCGGTGTTGGACACATTGTGGATGCAGCATTTGGAGAATATGCAACATTTGCGCGAGGGAATTCACTGGCGAAGTGTTGGACAGCGCGATCCTTTGGTGGAATATCGATCAGAATCTCAGAAGTTGTTCGAGAGTTTACAGGCTAATCTCCGCGATGAAGTTTTGGCGACGATATTTAATATTCATAAAGCTGACGCTACGGTTCGTCAATCTCAAGACGACGAATATGACACCGAGCTAACTAGGTTGGCGGAAAATGCCGTTGAGCGTGGCGTAAATGAAATTGGTTCGGGCGAGGAAAATCGCGACGATGACTTCTCTGTGAAAAAGGGCAAGACTAGCGCGGAATCAAATCGTGCGAAGAATCAAGCTCGAAAGAAGAAAAAGGCTCAGCGACAGAACCGTAAGAAAAATCGTAAATAATCAGAGAACTAGGCAATGAAACATACAGTTGAGGAAATTAGACTGAAGAATGGTGCGCGCGGCTTGTTGATTGACGTTCCAGATGCCACAGTAATGAGTTTTCAGGTGCAATTCAGGGCAGGCAACCGCTACGTTCTGAATAAAGATATTTACGAAACGGCTCACATTATGGAGCATATGGCGTTCGGCGCGAATGAAAAGTTTCGTTCGGAGCACAATTATGAGCAGGAATTTACCAAGAACGGCGCTTATCACAATGCCTATACTTCTGACTATTCAATGGTTTATGAAGCGATTTGTGCGGATTTTGAGTGGGACAGGATTTTGGAACTTCAGAGGCTAGCTATTACGACGCCACGCTTTAACGCCGATGAGCTTGAGGCGGAAAAGGGTAATGTTCGCTCTGAATTGACTGGTTATCTTAACAATCACAACCGCGTGATGTGGCCGCGCATTCAGCAGGCGCTGGGTGAAGATATTTTGACGTATAATCAGCGCTTAAAAACAATTGCTAATATTGAACTGAAAGACATTAAAAATCATCACAAGCGAACGCATACTTTGAAGAATATGCGATTTGTGGTGGCTGGAAAAATGGCTGGACGAAAAGCGGCTATTAAAGAACACCTTGAGGGCTGGCAATTAGAGACGGGCGAGCGATTTGTTATTCCGCGCGACGAGCCGCGTAGGGCTAATCCGGTTTTAGTTAGGCGAAAAGAGGCGACTAATTTGACGTTTGGCTGGTCAATGATGATTCCGCGCGAGCTAAGCGATGAAGAAGTCACAGCCATGAACGCATTGAACCACATTCTGACCGGCACGATGAGCTCACGGATTTTTGGCGCGGCTCGTAAAAAAGGCTTGGCGTATGGTATTTTTAGCGATACATCGATTGGTTTTTACGATTCGGCTTGGGATTTTGGCGGACAAGTAAATGTTGAAACTGCAGAAAAACTCTTTGATATTATCGTGAGAGAGCTGAAGAAAGTTTTGGCTGGATCTATTTCTGAAGAAGATTTGGAAAGCGTGAAATCATATTCGTTGGGTCGTTATCAAATGGGCGCTCAAACTGTTGGGCAAGTAAGCAATTTCTACGTAGGACGATATTTTGCTGATGATTTCGTGAGAGATTATGCTGCCGTTCCAGATTCTATTTTGGCGGTAACTCCTGATCAGTTGATTGAAACGGCTCGTCAATTTTTTGCATCCAATACGTGGACGTTGGCAGCAGTTACTTCGGAAGAAAAAGAGCTATTAACAAAGCTGTACGACAAGCTCGACAAGCTGTTTTAGGGTGTAATCGTAGATTGCCCGTGATATAATCAGGTTATGAAAATTGTCATTGCTGGTTTTGGTGTTGAAGGTCAATCTAATCTGCGGTATTTTCGGGAGAAGTTTCCGGAAGCTGATTTTTTGGTGGCGGACGAGCGTGAAAAAGTAGATAATTTGCCGGAAAATGTGGCTTATCAGACAGGATTTTCGGGGCTGGAGAGTGCGGATTTAATTGTTAGGTCGCCAAGTCTTCCGCCAAAAAAGATAAAGACTAGCGGTCGAATTTGGTCATCGACAAATGAGTTTTTTGCCAATTGCCCAGCAACTATAATTGGCGTAACTGGCACAAAAGGCAAGGGCACGACGTGCAGTTTTATATCGTCGATTTTGCGCGCCGCAGGTAAAACCGTTCATTTAGTGGGGAATATTGGCGTGCCAGCTTTGGATATTTTGCCAAAAATTGAGAAAAATGACATTGTTGTTTACGAGTTGTCCAGTTTTCAATTGTGGGATTTGCAGAAATCTCCGCACGTTGCTGTGGTGCTGATGATTGAGCCTGACCACTTGAACGTTCACGCTGATTTTAATGATTATTTGGCGGCAAAGGCGAATATTGCCAAGTTTCAAACCGCGGACGATTACGTTGTCTATAATTCTCAAAATGAGTTCAGTTCGTCGATTGCAGGTGTGAGTTTGGCACAGAAAAAGGAATATCCATTTGTTCTCTCGGACGATATAATTTCTGCGATTCGCTTGCCAGGGAAGCATAATGTCGACAATGCTTGCGCGGCGATATTGGCTGTAAAGTCGATTTTGCCGAACGTGTCGGATGATGAAATAAAGAAGGGGCTTAGCGAGTTTACGGGGTTGCCGCATCGATTGAAGTTTGTTGCTGAAAAATACGGCGTGAAATATTACGATGACAGCATTTCGACCACTCCGGGCAGCGCGATTGCAGCGTTAAAAGCTTTTGCGGAGCCGAAAATTTTGATTTTGGGCGGCTCGGATAAAGGCGCGGATTATTCTGAATTAGCGAAAGAAATTGCCAGGCAAAATATGCGATTGATAATTATCAATGGCGCTAACGCTGATGAAATTAGGGAAGTTTTAAAGGAAGAAAAAGTTGATTGCGAGATTGTCCAATTGAATATGGCAGAAATGAAAGAGGTTGCCAAATCAGCCAAAAATAAAGCACAATCTGGCGACGTGGTGATTCTTAGTCCAGCGGCCGCCAGCTTTGATATGTTTAAGAGCTATTCTGATCGTGGCGAGCAATTTGTCACCGCCGTAGAAGAGCTTTAATCTTGATAGACTTCTGGTTTTAAGACGCCAATGTATGGCAAGTTGCGATATTGCTGGCGAAAATCCAAACCATAGCCAACGACAAATTCATTCGGTGTATCGATGCCGACATAATCGGCTTTTGCGTCAACTTCGCGCCGCGCTGGTTTGTCTAATAGCGAGCATATTTTTACCGACGCAGCATTTTTTGCGGCAAATAATTCTCTTAGTGCCTGGGCGGTTCGACCGCTGTCAATTATGTCCTCAACTATCAACACGTGTCTATCCGTTACGTCGGTATCTAAATCTTTGATGATTTTTACAGATCCAGAAGATTTTGTGTCGTCGCCGTAGCTGGAAACTGCCATGAAATCAATTTCCATATAGCAATCCATCGCTTGTATCAAGTCGATCATAAACGGCGCCGCGCCGCGTAAAATACCCACGACGACAGGATTTTTATCGTGATAATCCTCGGTCAATTTTTTCCCAAGTTTTTGAACTGCCGTTTTTATATCTTCGTTCGTAAATAGAATTTTCTCAATATCTTTATCCATCTTTTTATTTTAACAGAGAATTGAGCGCTGAAAAATGGTACAATAAAATATATGCAACCGCTAAAAAAGAAAATTGGTGAATTAGAAAAAGAAATTGAACAGGCTAAAAAAGCGCTGAAGTTTTCTGATTTGGAGCAGAAATTGGCGGAGCTGGATGATCAATTGAACCAGCCAGAAATTTGGAATAATCCTGATTACGCCCAAGAATTAACGAAACAAGCCGCCAGTCTTCGTCAGACCGTCGAGCCTTGGCAGACTTTGACGGTGCAGGTTGGTGATATGGTGGAGCTGATGGAGCTTGGCGATGACGATTTGTTGCCGGAATTCCAGGCGCAAGTTGCGGCAATTGAGAAGAGTTTTAATAGGCATAAAACCGATTTGCTATTCTCTGGCGAATATGACAATCGTTCGGCAATTATGCGCATTTCCGCTGGCGTGGGCGGGCTGGATGCGCAGGATTTTGCGGCGATGTTAGAGCGAATGTATTTGCGCTGGGCGGAAAAATCTGGCATGAAAGTTGATACGCTGGAGCGCTCGACAAATGATGACGCTGGAATTAAAACGGTCGTTTTGGAGATTTCTGGATCTTTTGCTTATGGAAAATTGCGGTCGGAAAATGGCGTGCATCGTTTGGTGCGATTAAGCCCGTTTAATGCGGACAATTTGCGGCAGACTAGTTTTGCGCTTGTCGAGGTTTTGCCGAAAATTGACGCGCCAGATGAAATATCGATTGACCCGAATGATTTAAGAATTGATGTCTATCGTTCGGGCGGCAAGGGTGGTCAAGGTGTGAATACGACGGATTCGGCGGTTCGAGTGACGCATGAGCCGACAGGGATTACGGTGGCTATTCAGAATGAGCGCTCGCAGATTCAGAATAAGGAAACGGCGCTGAAGATTTTGCGGTCAAAATTGCTAGCGATGAAATTAGAGCAACACGCCGAAACTTTGTCTGATCTTAGGGCTGGCGAATCGGCAAACTGGGGCAGCCAAATTAGAAATTACGTTTTGCATCCGTATACGTTAGTTAAAGATACGCGTACAAAGCACGAAAATCGCAACGCTCAAGGCGTTTTGGATGGCGATATTGATGAATTCATTACGGCGTATTTAGAACAAAATGCTAATTCTAAAAATATTTAGCTTATGGTATAATACTATTAATGATTCTGTTAGATAGGGTAACGAAGAACTACGGAAAAAATAATAAGCCGGCGCTGAATCGAGCAAGCATTCATGTTGGCGCTGGTGAATTTGTGATTATTGTTGGTACATCGGGTGCTGGCAAATCGACGCTTTTGAAGCTTTTGACTAGGGAAGAAAAGCCAAGCTCTGGAAAAATTGTGGTTGGCGGAATTGATTATGACAATTTGAAGGACAAGCATATTCCGCTGTTGCGTCGTAAAATTGGCGTGGTTTTTCAGGATTTTAAGTTGCTTCCGAATCGAACGGTTTTTGAAAATGTGGCGTTTGCGCTGGAAATTGCTGGAATGACAAATCGGGAAATTAAGGCAACTGTGCCGAAGGTTATTGAGTTGGTTGGTCTTAAGGGGAAGGAAAAGCATTTTCCTCATCAGCTTTCTGGTGGTGAGCGTCAGCGTGTAGCAATTGCGCGTGCAGTGGTGCGTCAGCCGAAGATTCTGATTGCGGACGAGCCGACTGGAAACTTGGACCCGAAGCACAGCTGGGATATTGTTCGCTTGCTGGAAAAGATTAACAAGTATGGCACGACGGTTATTTTGACGACTCACAACGTGGAGATTGTTAACAAGTTGAAGCGACGCGTTATTACAATTGATCATGGTAAAATCACCTCTGATCAGGCGAGAGGGAGCTATAAACAGTAATGAAATCAGCTAATAAATCCAACAAGAACAAAGAAACTATCCGTATACGTCAGCGTCGACGAAGTTGGCTAACTTTTGTTAGGATGTGTCGATATGGTATCAATAACTTTAGTCGTAATGCCTGGCTGACAATTGCTGCGACTGCGGTGATGAGCGTCACGTTGATTATCGTGTTTATAACATTATCAGCGCGTCAGGTTTTGGTTGATACCGTTTCAAATGTCTCTAAGCGTGCCGATATGTCAATTTACTTAAAGGGCGACACGCCAGAAAAAACGATTAAAACGATTAAATCTCGAATTGAAAAATTAGATAATGTCGATAGTGTTAAGTATATTTCCGCGGAAGAAGCGCGCGAAAAGCAAGCCGAGCAATATAAGGACAATCCAGACACGCTTGAGGCGATTCGCGAGTCTAGTAATGAGATGTCGGCAACGCTTCGTGTTTCCGTGAAGGAATTGGACAACCAGCAGTCATTAAATAATTTTGTTAAAACAGATGATCTGTATAAAAAGTACAAAGATCCTAACAGGGAACCATCATTCTCAGGTGAGCGCCAGCAAGCTATTAAAACAGTTGGTAGTTGGGTGAGATTGGCGAGTATCGGTGGGTCAATCGCTACAGTTGTTTTCGTGGTGATTTCATCGCTTGTGGTCTTTAACACTATTCGTATGGCAATTTTCAACCGCAAGGACGAGATCGAGATGATGAAGTTGATTGGCGCAGAACGCAGTTTCATCAGAGGTCCGTTTATCGTTGAGGCTATAATGTACGGATTTATCGCGGCAATTATCGCAACAATAGTTGGGTATGGGTTGCTAATTCTTGCACATGATCCGATGGTCAAATACGGAATTCCTATCGATAATCTTTTGAATCATCTAAAAATGTACGGCGTGCTGGTTTTCTTGAGTATGATTCTGGTCGGTGCGGCAATTGGCGTGGCGTCATCTTGGGTGGCAACTCGCAAATATCTTAAGTTGTAAAAGTCCTTGACATACTGATTATGCTTATGCTAACATAGACGTATGAAACTACGGTCCACCACACCAGTTTCGGCATCATTAGTCAGCAGAGCTTCTCTGGTGGCGATGTCTGCATTGCTCGCTGGATCGGGCATTTTTGGCTTGGCATCACACGTATTGGCTCGCGACTATAACGCCGAAATTCAGGCAAAACAACAAGAAGCAGACAATTATAATTCTGAGGCTTCACGCTTGGGTGAGATGGCTGATAGTTTACAGGCGGAACTTGATAAGATAAATGGACAAATATCGGCTATTCAGACACAGATTTCTGACAGCCAAAAGAAGATTAATAGCCTTAATGATCAGATAAAAAAGAACGAAGAGCTAATTAAGCACAATCGTAAAGCGATGGGGCGAATTTTGGCGGATTTGTATGTTGATGATCAGATTTCGCCGCTGGAGATGCTTGCTAGCTCAAAAAATATTAGCGATTACATTGACAAGCAAGAACAGCGTAATTCTTTGAAAACTTCATTGAATGATAAGATCAAAGAAATTAAGTCTTTGCAGAAAAAGCTGGAAGAGAACAAGAAATCTGTCGAGAATACGCTTCGCGACCAAGAATTGCAGCGCAACGCGATGGCGGCTAAGCAATCTGAGAAAGCAAAACTGATTACTGACACGAAAAATGACCAAAATAACTATGCTGCGCTGGCGCAGAAGCGCAATTCTGAGGTAGCGAAGCTCCGAGAAGAGCAGGCTGCGGCCAACCGACGAGCTCTTGGTGGCGGCAATGTCTCTATTCCAGGCGGCGTACCTGGCGGTGGCGGTTATCCTGGCGTTTGGGCAAGTGCTCCACTTGATGCTTATATCGATCCATGGGGACTATATACGCGTGAATGCGTGAGCTACGTTGCTTGGAAAATTCATAGCACTGGACGATATGTTCCGCATTTTGGTGGCGCAGGCAACGCAAATCAGTGGCCGTCAACCGCAGCGCGCTATGGCATTTCTAGCGGCTCAACGCCAAAAGCTGGTGCGGCTGCTGTGATGAATATTGGATATTACGGACACGTCATGTATGTTGAATCTGTCAATGGCGACGGAACTATTACTGTTAGCGACTACAACTTTGCCTGGGACGGTTTATATAGGCATTACACGCGTTCGGCTTCAGGATTGACATACGTTTACTTCTAATCGGCATAGTGATACATAAAAAACGCTCGTGTTAAACGGGCGTTTTGTAGTATAATAAGCATATGGTTACGGGAGAGAAAAGACAGCAATTAAGTTGGTTCTTGACGCTTGTTATTGTGGCTATTGTTAGCTTTGTGGCGGGAGCTCGCTCTGATGCGCTGTTTGCTAATGTGGCGTCGGTATTTGGCGTTAGAACTTCAAATAAGACGATTGACTTATCTAGCGTCCAAAAAACATATCAAGAGCTAGTTGCTAATTATGACGGAAAATTGGATACTCAAAAGCTAATTTATGGCGCCAATCGCGGGCTAGTTGAAGCGGCTGGCGATCCTCATACGGCGTATATGGATCCTGACGAGACGAAGGAGTTTGACAAGTCATTAAGTGGTCAAATTGGTGGTGGAATTGGTGCGGAGATTGGTCTTAGAAATAATAAGCCGACTATCATAAAACCTCTGGAAAACAGTCCAGCTCAGAAGGCGGGAATTAAGGCTGGTGAGGCGATTATTAAGGTGAATGACGAGGCTTCTTCTGATTGGTCAGTGGAAAAAGTTGTGAGTAAAATCCGCGGAGAAGTTGGTACGTCCGTTAAATTGACGTTATTAAGCGATGGTAAAACGCGTGAGGTGTCGGTTGTGCGTCAGAATATAGTTTCTCCGGCAGTAGAGTCGGAAATTGATGGAGAAATTGGTATTTTGAAAGTTAATCGATTTGGTGACGATACGGTAAGTTTGTCCAGAAAATACGCTTCGGAGTTTGTTGAGAAAGGTGTTAAGAAGGTGATTTTGGACTTACGGAATAATCCTGGCGGAACGGTTGGAGCTGCTCAAGGTCTATTGGGTATTTGGCTGGACAATCAAATAGCTATGACCGAGCGACGGGGTTCTGAAATTGTTAAAACGCTGCGTACAACTGGAACGCCAATTCTGGGCAATATGAAGACGGTGGTGCTTATTAACGGTAACAGTGCCAGTGCTAGCGAAATTACGGCTGGGGCGCTTCGTGAATACGGAAAAGCCACGCTGGTTGGTCAGAAGAGTTATGGCAAGGGAAGCGTACAGATTGTGCTTGGACTACCCGGCGGGTCGCAAATGAAGGTTACGGAAGCCAGATGGTACACACCAAAGGGTAAAAATATAGATAAAACTGGTATAGAACCTGATGTAAAAGTTGATCTTTCGTCGGACGATGTCAATAATAACATAGATCCGCAGATGGATAAGGCGAAGTCGTTATAAAGCTTGTGTTTTTGGGCTGGACAACATAAAATGGAGATAGTATGAACGGACAAAAAAAGAAGATTTTACTAGTTGAGGATGATATGGCTCTGTCTGCGGTTTATAGGTCGCGACTAGAGATTGAAGGGTTTGATGTTAGAGAGGCCAATAACGGAGAAGACGCTCTGTCTGCCACCGTTGAATATCGTCCAGATTTGATTCTTTTGGATGTGATGATGCCAAAGATTAGCGGCTTTGATGTCCTGGATATTCTTCGTAATACACCAGAAACTGCTAACGTGAGGATTATTATGCTGACGGCGCTTAGCCAACCAAAGGATAAGGAGCGTGCTGAGAGTCTGGGTGTTGATGATTATTTGGTGAAATCTCAGGTTGTAATTGGCGACGTTGTGGCTCGCGTAAAGCATCATTTGGGTATTCAATAGAAGCTAAGCCGAGTAAAAGAAGTCAGCCTCTATGGGGGGTTGACTTTTTAATTGTTTTTTGGTATAATATCTCAGCATATGGTAGAGAAAAAACCAATACAAAATCCAGAAAAAAAGACAGAATTATCAGAAGATTGTATAGTTGAAGTTTATCCTATAGATAAAGACGCCACGCTACCGAGATTAAAGGTTATGCGTAGTCCTAGAGGAGAAAATGGTGCTAGGTGGCTGGATGACGGTTGGTTTCCTGGAAATATTTTATATGTATGCCATGTCAATTCTGAAGAAGGTATTGACAATAACGTTTTACTAGTGCAGACGCACAAATTTTTTAGAAAGATGAACGGAGAGTATACTACTGCCACTAAGAACATACTCTTGAGTGAAATACAGAGATTAAATGGTGACTTTAATGTTGAGCGACTGTATAGAAAAACTCCCGAGGAAATGGTTACTGAAGGAATTAAGTCAGTTGAATCAATTTTGAGTCAGAGAAAGTCTATTAGTGATTGGAATAGTCTGTCGACTGCGGAAACGGGGCTAGATAAAAGTGATAGCCCAGAGCTAGACCGTTTTGATAAGAGAGTGCGAGAACTGACGAAGCCTCTAGAGACTGATGTAGATGGCATGCCTTTTGAGGACGAACCTGTGCGAGTGAACTACGATCATCTATACAGTCTGAGCTATGTGCCGTCAAATAATGTAGAGGATGCTGCCGTTAGAAACCCAAAAGGCGTTCCTATATCTGAGAATAGCTTTAATGCTGCGAAAGAGGCTATTGATAATCTAGCTATGAATCCATCGTTAATGCAAATAATTAATCCCGAGAGGTCGCTTGACTCTAAAGCGATCATAAATAACATTAGAGCTAGTCACCTTACGCGTTACCGCTTGTTTGAATATTTAACCTCCAGTCTTGATAGGCTGGCGACCGTTAATCCAGGCGCTTTGGCAGACAGAGTTCTTCGTAACTCAGAGGGTAATCTAAAAGCTCCTAACGGAGGTAATTATTGTGCGGTTAAAATGCGTAGTCGTGAATATACTGTAGTGCTGGCAATTGCTATGATGGATGGCTCATTTAATGTAGATAAGCAAGACGAAACGGTTACTCATTACAGGGACGGCAGAGAGAGAAGCGGTATGCATAGGGATTCTGCAAGGGTACTTCTCGAATATGTAAGAAATAATTATTAATAATAAAATAACTCCGCATTGACCGGAGCTATTTTAATAAAAAGTTTTTACCGATTAAAGAACAACAACTTGCGTTCGGCGTTCTGATTTACCGGTAAACTTGGTTTTCTTAACTGACTTAAAGCCAACTACGCCGTCTTTTGCAGCGTGGATTGTGAAATTGCGGCTAACATATGTACCGTCACCAGCGATCTTTGTGGCACCAGTTTGGCGAACTAGAACTTCTCCAGCGGAAACTTTTTGACCGCCAAATCGCTTAACGCCAAGACGTTGACCAGCATTGTTGTGGATGTTCTTACTAGAACCACCAGCTTTAACCTTTGACATTCTTTACTCCTTATAGTTTCTATAAAACAATCTGTTCTAGTTTATCGAAAATGAAGCCAGTTGTCAAGCGGTTTTGGCTATATCTGCGGGTTTTAATACCAATATTTCTCTGGCAACAACTTGATCTTCACGGTAATATAAGAGATTTTTATCGATGATTTGCTGGTATCCAAGTTTTTTAAGATTTTTTATCAGAGGCAGGTGGGTGAATCTGCCTTCGTGATTTTGCCACGCTGGAACGGCTATACAAAGCGTCGTGTCTGGGCGGATTTGCGAGCGGATATTTTGCAGAAAACCGCTAATTATGTGATTGCAATTTCCGATTACTTCGTGAAGTTTTTCTGGGCTTGGCGGAGCGGAAAACGGCTGACCTAAATATGTTTCACAAACAATTCGAGAAATTCGCTCTTTCTGTTCACCTGTCAATTTTACAGAGGTAGCGTCGGCCTGATGCGCTTGCCAGAAAGTGTTTGTCGAAAAAGTTTTTTCCACCCAGTTCATATTTTCGGTCGTGTAAGATATCATCTTGTCGCTCAAATCACTGCCGTAAGCATTCACGCCAATAAGCGCAGCTTCTTGTAGTACCGTTCCTGTGCCACAAAACGGATCCCAAAGGTAATCGTTAGGTTTTGCACCAGATAGGTTAATCATAATTTGTGCAAGCTTAGGTGGAAGCATTCCCACGAAAGCGTCGCGCTTTGGTCGTCCACGGTCGCGCTGAGTATACGAATTGATATTTTGAGCGCCACGACTTTCGGCAACTATCAAATCTCCATATACGTTCTTAGCTATAATAATTTCAATTTTCGCCTCAGATCTGCCGAGCTTATTGTTATGAGAAGTTGCGGTGGACAATGCGGCGGTTTTATTAGGAATTAGGCGCAAACTAACGCCAGATTTTTTCAAGTTGTTTTTTAAGATGATTCCGATTTTTTGGATATTTCTCGGATCTGTTTTATTGCCATAAAAACTTATTCCAAGCGTTATTTTTTTCTGGCTATGTGAAAGTTTTTTTGTGTATTTTTCAACAATAATTTTTGAGGCTTGGAGCAGGGTATTGTGGTCTGATTTTTGCGATTTTATCTTCGTGATGACTTGTCCGCATTTAATTGTTCCACCGAGATTGTCAATTGATAAATTGTCGCAATTAACCGTAGCGGCTTGGTTGGAGATTTTTTGGACATTTTTAGCACCGTAAACCGCCTCTAATTCGGCGATAGAGATTTCTGGTTGGCGTCCAAGAATAGCTATAAACATGTCGTAATTATAACATTTATCGTGGTATAATGAAGGTTATGTTACCGAAGGTGTTGCAATTGTTGAAATCGCCACGAGCCATTATGAGCGTTTTGACGTTGGTGGTTTTGGCGATAATAATTTTTCTATCTCGGCATGAGCTAGTGAAGGCGTGGAATTTGTTTTTGCACGCGGATTTATGGCTATTATTCTTACTGTTGCCGTTTCAGATTATCGTGTACTTCGCTGGCGGCGAAATGATTTTTTCGTATTTAAGAGAGAAGAATCTGATTCATCATATTTCCAGGCTGGAGCAGACGAGAATTGCATTGGAGCTCAATTTGGTCAATCATATTTTTCCGTCGGGTGGAGTTAGTGGAATTTCGTATACGACGTGGCGAATGCACAAGCTCGGCGTGAGTTCGGCGCGTTCGACATTTGCACAGGTGATTCGTTATGTGACGGGATTTTTGTCGCTTTTGGTTTTGTTGGTGATTGCTGTGCTGGCGCTGGCTATTGACGGTAAGGTTAATCGTTATATCGTTGCCGCTAGTTTCTTATTGATTATCGTGGTTTTGGCGCTGACGTTTGGTCTGATTTTCGTGTTTTCGTCAAAGCGACGTATGCAGATGACTGCCGCTAAATTGTCTAAATTCATCAATACATTGGTGAAAATTGCAACCTTAGGCAAGAAGCGACGAGTGATGAAGTCGAAGAAAGTCGAAGAGTTTTTTGTTGATATGCAGGACGATTTTCAAGATTTGTCCAATCATCCGAAACTTCTAATAAAACCGATGATTTGGGGAACTGTCTATACTGTTTTTGATGTAGCGATGTTTGCTGTGGCGTTTCTGTCGCTGGGTGTTTTTGTTAATCCGGCGATTTTGATGGTTGGATACGGCGTGGCGGGATTGGCGGCGATTGTCGTATTTACGCCTGGAGGGACGGGCGTTTATGAAACTATTATGATTATTTTCTTAAGTATGGCAGGCACTCCGCCGGATTTGGCGATTGCTGGAATAATTCTGACGCGAGCGATTTTACTCACTGGCACGATTATCTTTGGCTATATTTTCTATCAACACGCACTGATTAAATACGGCAAACCAGATGATTCCCAGATTTAGTGTTAGCAATTTCATAGCAGTTGTCAATCAAACTTTTGACGTGGCTTTTGCAGGAATGGTTGAAGTTGAGGGTGAGGTTTCTAGTTTCAAGTCTTATCCTCCGAAATACGCTTTTTTCGATCTGAAGGATGACGATGGGCTGGTTCGGTGTTTTGTTGGTTTTAGCAATTTACGCACGCCAATTGAAGATGGGATGAAGGTTGTTGTTCGAGCAATGCCAGCGCTTAGAGATAAAGGTGCCTTTAGTTTGAATGTTCAAGAGATTCGCCCATTAGGCAAGGGAAGTTTGAAGCGAAGTTTTGAGCTTTTGAAACAAAAATTGACAGTTGAGGGTTTGTTTAATTCTGAAAGAAAGCGTCCATTACCGCAATATCCTCAGAGGGTGGCTATTATTTCCAGTACGAAAGCGGCAGGATATGCCGACTTTATGAAGATTTCCAGTGAGCGTTGGGGCGGCGTGAAATTCGTAGTCGCCAACGTTAATGTGCAGGGCGTGAATGCTGCAGATCAAGCTGTTCGAGCAATATCATATTTTAATCAAATGTCGGAATCTCCAGATGTGATTGTTTTGATCCGTGGCGGCGGTAGTGCGGAGGATTTGGCGAGTTTTAACGATGAAAAACTGGTGCGCGCGGTGGCGAGTAGTCGCATTCCGACAATGACTGGAATTGGTCATGAGATTGATGAGAGTTTATGTGATTTGGCAGCGGACGTTCGTGCAGCCACGCCGAGTAACGCCGCGCAATTACTGTTTCCTGATAAACGAGAAGTGATTCGGCATTTGCATTACAGGCTAATTGACGCGAAAGATTCAATTTGTAGAGTTATCGAAGAACAGTCGCTTAATGCAACAATGATGCAAAAAGAAGCGCTAAAACAGTGGTCAAGTCGTGTGGATGTGGCTGTAAATGCAACATTGTCGCAACAAAAAGTCATCGCTGAGTATGATCCGGAAATGGCGCTGCGTCGTGGCTATGCAATGATCAAGGGTGATTTACAGATTGGTAATATTGTAGAGATTACAACAAAAGATATAATTATGAAAGCGAGGATTGAGAATAGTGAACAACGATATGACAATTGAGCAAATGATGGCTGAATTGAACGAGCGAATCGCGTGGTTTCAAGGCGATGATTTTAATCTGGATGAGGCAAAGCAGAGGTTTATCGAGGCGAGAGAATTGTCAAAAAAAATTACTGCCACGCTGGAAGATATGCGACATGATATTGAGGTTCTTAGCGAGGATTTTAATGCTGAGTAGGATCTTTACATCAATTAAAGCATAAGCTATACTTTACAATATGATGACGAGAGATAAGAGTGAGCGTGGCTCAGTTAATGGCTGGATGGTCGGCACAATCGGCTGTCTGGTGTTGTTTTTGATTGCTGGATCTTTGGCAATT
>CALGXX010000018.1 GCA_937935245.1 uncultured Candidatus Saccharibacteria bacterium
CCCATAATTTATATATGTAGTATTTTTAATTTTATTACCTATTTTCCTTTCAATGAATTCTCTAGCGGATTTTTCATTAGGAAATTGAATAGTATGTTCAATACACCAATCATATACATCTGTTACATACCAATACTTCCATCTGAAATATTTTTTATATTGTGGGTAATATGTTTTTCTACCGTTATGTAATTCTTCTACTTCAATTCTATATTTCATTCCCCAAATTCTATAACTTTAGATAAATAATTAATAGCTTCTAACTCCCCATAAGTTAAAGAAAATATATTACTTCCAGATTTAGATTCTATATTAATATCAATACCTTCTTTATTACCCCATTCAGTAACTTCTATAATAGCAATATCTTCTTTATTTTTTAAATAATCATATTTATGTAAATCATCAATTACTGAAGGCCTAGATGTTTTCTCCATAATAACTTATTTTAATATTATTATTTTTACAAAATTCAGATAATTTTTCTCCACCATCTATTGAGGCAATTCCATTCCATAATACTGTAATATTTTCCACAGGAATATATTTAATCATATCTTTCAGAGTTTCAAGTACACAAATGTCACCAGCAACTCCACAAACTACATATTCATCGTGTTTACTTAAATATATTTCATCAACTTCACCTGATAAAGCTATATAATGTTTAGAATAATCAAAACAATCTTTAAAAGCTGATAGTTCATCAGTCGTTACATCCGTTCCTTTTAATACACAAAATTGTGGAATACCATATAACAAATCCCTATCAAAAGATAAATCAGCGCCCTTAGTATATCTTACACAATGTTTTGGATATAAACCACCATATTGTTTAAAAGAACAATGATTTTTAGGATGTGTATCTTGAGAAATTATACTCCACCCTATTTCATCATAATAGTCTTCTATATATTGTTCTATAACTTTTTTAGCTTGATATGCACCTTTTATGGGTAAGTTACCATCATCCATAAAATCATTTTGCATATCAACAATTACTAAATTAATCAACTGTTCCATATCTTTTTATATATTCTGCAGTGTCTCTAGCTTTTATCAGTAATTCAGTTAAAGTAACACTTATATTATTAAGAATTTCTAGATCAAAATCAGTATAATCATCTAAATCTGTTTCAGATATATGACAATCTTCTACAGATCTATTTGATTTTATTCTAATTAAAATACCACCTCTATCTTTAATAGCTTTGGCTTCATTTTTATACCTTACATCAGTAATAATTAAAATATCTGGTTCTGATTTAAAATCAAGATTTAAAGCTAATTTAATCCAGATATCAGGATCTAATTGTCTAGTTAAATCCCCAAATTTCTGCATTAATTCTCTATTAGTTATATTTAAAAGTCCAGCCTTTTTATCTTTATTATCTTGGTCATAAAAAACCCAATCAAATTGACCAGATAAAATAGCGCAACACTTCTTTAAATCATCCGCAAAAGCTTTATGTACAACTTTCAAATTGTATTTGGTTACTAATTTATCTTCTAAAAAAGTAGCAAAAGTATCTTTACCACTTCCTTTTTTACCACTAATTCCAATTATAATCATAAGTTATTCTAATATTCTGTTTTCTTAAAAATTTCTTAGCTTCTTCTAGAGAGTTTCTACAAACATCTACTGTTATTTTAACAGCTTTTGAATCACTCCACAGAACTCCCGGAATGGGATATAACCTTTCTTCTTCAAAATTGTACCAAGTAAACCATCTTCTATATTGAGGGTAATATTCTATTGTTCCAGAAGGATATTCTACAATTTTAATTCTATATTTCATAATTAATGATCATATTGTGAATTATATTCGCTTCTATAATTTTTATCTTTATACATATTCTTATGAAATTTTAAATATTCTTCATAAGAATCATAACCTTGTTGAGCATTATCAAATTGACCCATATTAAAAACCAATTCTATTAATTTGTGGTTTTTCAGTTCCTACAGATTCTTGATTAAATATATCACATAATACCCTTTCTTTTGGATTATATGGGATATTTAATTTAGAATATAGTGCTTTAGCTCTATCTTCAGATAATTCTTTAAACTCATAACGAAGTTTAATTCTACCTTTACGTAATAAAGCTTGATCAATATTTGTTACATTAGTATTAAATGTACAAATAATTTTAATATTTAAATCATCACCAATAAGACCATCAGTAATTTGTAATAAGTCTGATATATTTTGACTAAATTGAGAAGTATTTCTATCTTTAATTAAAGCTTCACAATCTTCTATAATTAATACTGAATTTTTTAATTTTCCTAAATATTGTTTATTATCACAGAGTTTATAGAAGTCATTTATATCAATATATACGAAGTTCAGATTCTTTAATTCATAAATTAGGGATCTTAAGATTGTTGTCTTACCAGTTCCAGCCAAACCATTTAATATTAATAATCCTGATTCATCATTTTTGCTTAATATAGATATAATTCTATCATAAGGAAGGTCCTTATTATAATTATCCTTTATATCTTCAAATACTATTTTCTTAATATTTGATTCCATTAAATGTAATCCAGTGTTAGTTATTCCAGAACATATTTTAATTGTTGGAGATTCCTCATAAAATACTAAACTTTTTAAAAATTCATCTGGTATATGTCCTTGTGTCTTACAGTATAGAGTAATACTATAATCTAAGTCTATAATATAATCATCAGCAAATATTAAATTAGTATCTTCTATATCAGAGTAATATATAATTCCTGGAAGTTTTTTTAAATTAGCCCAACTTTTATCAATTTGTACATCATTTAATTTATAATAGATAGTTCCATCCGAATTTTTTTCTATTCTGTATAAGGAATTGTTAGGATTTTCAGTTAATAATCTATATTTAACTTCAGTAATAATTTCTCCATATAACATATATACTAATTGCAACAATCTTGGATCTGGTAATTTAATCCATTCACTATATATTTTATTAAAATACTCTTTGGTCATGCTTAAATAAATTATTTATGAAATCTTTAAGATCTTCAAAGTTTGATTCGTTTTTATTTGGAACTATTTTATAAATATCAGTACCTTTAGCTTTCTTAATAGTTCCATTCTTTACTCTAAAGAGTATTTCTTTATCAGCATCAATTGTTATCATAATTATAGTTATTAGTAGTTCTATACCCTAGTGCTTTATTACAAGTACATTTTTTAAATTTCTTACCAGAATCACAAAATGGACAAATATCATTAGGTCTTACATCAAATCTTTTAAGCCAAGGAGTATGCATTTTATTATACATCCTCCTAAAATCTTTATTATTTATAATCTCCTTAAACTCAGAAGATTGTAATAATTCTTTAATTTCGTTATTTTTATTTTCTGACTTCATCAGTAAATACTATTTTAAATTTGCGATTAATGATATTAAAATGCTCTTTAATGTATGGATCACCTATAAATTTTTTCCATTTAGAATCATTATATTTATATTTTATAGCTCCTACACTATATTTATCATAATATAATTTTTCTTCAAAAGATAATTCTTCTCTAGTTATATAGTATTTACATTTACTCCCTATTAAATCATATGCAGCATTTATAGCTTGCCTATAAGTTTTATATCCTAAATGATTACCAAGTATTTTATTATCTTTTTTATCAAATATAAAATAAGCTTCCATTATTATTTAAGTTTAGGTGCTTTATCCATAATAAACTGTTGTTCATTAATAATATTTATTAATTGGTTATGATTTATAGGAGTATAATTATTTTGATCCACACCTACATCATACTGATTAAACTTCAATTTAGCTGGAACATCAGAGTCAAGTCCATGCACTTTACCATCAGATAATGTATGAATATGACCAAATACTTGAATATCTCCATTGAAAGCTAAACAAGGATAATGTTGTGCATATATTAAAGTTTTTTCTACTTGAATATACATACAATCATTAACTATAAGTTTATCTTCATAATTTCCTAAATCAATTTTATCATGATTACCTCTAGTTAAATATATAGTACCATTAAGTTTATTTATATACTTAGAATATTCTTTATACCCAACTTTATGGGGTAATATGAAATCTCCGCAATGAATAACTATACCATCTTCAGGAACTACCTTATTCCAATTGTCAATAAGGCATTGATTCATTTCACTACGAGAACTATAAGGGCGATTACATAGTTTAGCTACATTAAAATGGCTAAAATGACTGTCTGATGTAAAGAATACTTTAGAAGGATTGTCTATTTTTAGTGTATAATACATAATTATTATTTTTTATTTAATTCTATAGCAGTTTCTAAAGCTATAAACCATCCACATATATTAGTTGTTACTATATACACATAACCTACTTGTATAAATATGCCTTTTGGAGCTTGGCTTCGTCGCACACAACGCTTTCGAAATCAAGCAACAACATTAGGTAGCTTGATCGAAACTGCTGTAGTGCTTTCCGAAGGCCAATCTTCTCGCTCTCAACGTCTTCGAGGCTTCGCCTCAAGTCCCTGAATGCCGACAAACCGTATTGGATCGACTCGTTGGAATTCAAGCACTGCTTGACTCCGAAGAATGCACAGATGATCGCCATTACGCTTGCGGCTGCCAATAGGTTGACAGCCTGTTGTAGTTCTAGTGATGGCCACATCGCGTTGATGCAGATGGCAATTACGAGAGTAGCTAAGGTGAAGACCACCATAGCTAGCCAACGCTTCGCTTCATGACGGCATTGCGTAATGCCGCGCTTCAATGGACTCTCTAAATCCATTGATATCACTTCCGTTCATAGATTGGTTACGTCTAAAGGGCAACTCTTGCCCTAGAGACGTGCTCTAGGTAAGAGCTGATATTATTTATACCACACTTGCGTAAAAAAGTCAATAGAAGACTCTTAGATTTTGTTATTTGCTCAGGAACTTTGATAAAATAACAGAGATGGAAGATAAAAGAAATGTCATTGATAAGTTTAAGGGTTGGAGCGAATCGGAGATTATAAATGAGTTGGATTCTGAAGATCACGGTTTGGTGATTGCGCTGGAAAATACCGAGCGAGATTTTAATATGGGGACGATTGTTCGGAGCGCCAATGCGTTTGGCGTGCGGCAGATTTATGTAATTGGGCGCAGACAGTGGAATAAGCGCGGTGCGATGATGACGGATAAGTATCTGCATATTACATATCTGGCGACGACGGAAGAGTTTGTTGAAAAAATGCGTAATGAAGGTAGGGAAATTATTGCTATTGATAATATCCTAGGAAGTGTTAATATGTCGCAGACGAGGTTACCAAAGCATGCGGTTTTGGTATTTGGGCAAGAAGGGCCGGGGATTTCTGCGGAGCTGGCTGGCGCTGCGGATCAGATTGTGGCGATTGAGCAATTTGGCTCGACTCGCTCCATAAACGTTGGCGCGGCAGCGACTGTGGCGATGTATTGCTGGCTGCAGCAGAATGTGCTGGCATTGTCGAGAGGTGATTTATAGATCGATTGAGCTATTTCCGCAGTGTAGATTGTACGATACTGTTTGTAGTATTTTTTTCATGTTATCGGGAGTGGAGATGTTTTTCCATCCTTGTGAACCTACTAGCATTCCAATATTCTGGGCTATATAAGATATATCTGGCGCAAAGTGTGGATTGTGAGAGTATGATACGGAAGACAAATACGTAGAAAATCTCATTAATACATTCGGCGTAATGATCTCATTTATGGTTTTTCTGGATAATAAAGTTACTTCTTCTAAACTTATTTCTGGTTGGGAATGTCTATTGACGGAAAAAGTGGCGGTATAGGTCATGGTTGCGCCGTCATTATTTACATGTTCACCACTGAAATATGTACTGAAATTATGGCAAATTTTCTGCCCAACTGATAGTCCTATAAATCTAGCTAGCTCATACCATAATGCGCAGATCTCCATAGGCTGATCTTTGATCTCGATATTTAATTCTAAAGGTGAATTAACATTTGATAGCTGATTTGTTGTGTATATTAAATCGACAACGTCTTTATTTGCAGCCTTTGCATCTGGCAGTAGGTTAACTGAGTCTATATTTTTCCAGGACTTCGCGTTGAGTTTTTCTAACTCTTTAATTACTTCTTCTGGGCTGCTGATATAAAGTATATTGGGTTCTTCAGCACCTATTTGGGATATCGCTTGCGCGACTGGCAGATACCCAGATTTCTCCGATCCTAAGTCGGCCTTCATAGCTGTTATATTGTTTAATATTTTTTCAGATTCAGCATTATAACATTCACCATTAATGACTATTACGCCTGATTCGTAGGTTTCGCCGTTTAATGAGTAGTCTAATAGCTTATATCTATTGTGTTGGTAAAGGTATTCTGTAGCCGTAGACACAAATAAATGCTCATAGGTGTGAGCTAGCTGAACGCAGGGGTGATATTTAACAATTGTAAAATATTTCATATGAACAGTTTAACAAGAAAAAGAGTCGGTTTATAGACACGACTCAGGTCTTTGATGGCTAGCTGTCAGCGACGGAAACGCTTAGGATTGCGATTGCTCTTGATCCCGTCGTTGTGCGGGTTCGTGCTCTTTCGCTTAGCCCGGTTGTCCCCGCTACGCAAGTGTGCGTTATTGCGCTTCGTCGTACACTTGAAGCACGGACAAGTACTCTTGGGAAGTCCGTACGTCGAGCAGTTGCTGCTACGTGCCATGGTTTAACACCTCTTCAGTGTTGAGCAGAGAGGTTATTCTCCGCGAAGTGGAGCGTCTCAAACCCAATGGCTTTGGGCGAAACGCCAGCCTCTGCGATTGCAAAAGCTGATATATATATATATCAATTAGTGGGATCGCTGTCAATAGATATTTACAAAAATCATAAAATTTACTATAATAGACGTATGATTTTACCTAAATTCCATCATTCACACGTATTGCCGAGGTAGGACTCTGATTTTTGATTGTACGCGCCGAGTCCTGCCTCGGCGTTTTTGATTGCTATAAATAAGAAATAATGACATAATGGAGCTAACATGAGCAGTTTATCTACACAAAGTTACAAAGGTTCGCGAGACTATTTTCCAGAGGAAAAGCGTCTGCAGAATTACATTTTTAAAGTTTGGCACAAGACGGTTGAGAGTTTTGGCTATGAAGAATACGGCGCGCCGCTACTGGAGCCGTTAGATATTTATCTGGCGAAATCGGGTCAGGAATTGGCAGGAGAGCAAACATATGCCTTTGAGGATCGTGGTGGTCGAATGGTGGCGATTCGTCCTGAGATGACGCCGTCGATTTCTCGAATGGTGGCGGCTAAGCGTCAGGAACTGGCGATGCCTGCGCGGCTGTATTCAATTGCTAATTTTATGCGCTATGAACGGCCACAACGTGGGCGTGAGCGTGAGTTTTGGCAATTGAACGCGGATTTGTTTGGCGTGGACGGCGCGGCGGCGGACGCGGAGATTATTGAGCTGAGCCACGCTAGCGTGATGAATTTTGGCGCCAAGCAAGAAATGTTTACCGTCAGGGTTAATAATCGCCAATTGATAAATCGTCTGATGAGTCAATTTTTGAAGCTTGATATTGTTGGTTCGACGATGATGATGAAGCTGCTTGATAGGAAAAATAAGATTCCTGCCGAAGAATTTAAGCGTCAGGCGATTGAGATTTTTGGCAGTCAAGCTTCGGAAGGTTTGCCGAAGTTAGCAAAAATGATCAGCATGAAATCTGTTGATGATTTGCCGAGCGAATTGATGGAAGATGAAAGCGTCAAGCAACTTCGCGAAGTGATGAAATTGCTTAGTCAAAAAGGCATCACGAATGCGGTGTTTGATGTTACTTTGATGCGCGGTCTGGACTATTACACGGGCATGGTTTTTGAGCTTTTTGACAATTCGCCAGAGAATAACCGAGCGTTATTTGGCGGAGGACGATATGACGGATTGGTTGGGCTATTTGGCGTTGAGCCGATTGCTACAGTCGGCGTTGGCATGGGCGCGACAACGATGGAGCAATTTTTGGAAGTGCACGGCTTGTTGCCTAAATTGGCGTCTAAAACAGATGTGTATATAATTCCGGTGTCAAAAGAATCTATGGCTGGCGCGGACGATTTGGCGCGAAAATTGCGCAGTGAAGGCGTGCGAGCAGAGCTGGATATCACTGGTAGAAAGATTGACAAACAGATAAAAGCGGCAATTAAAAAGCAAATTCCGTTTGCGGTGTTCGTGGGTGAGGATGAAATTGCTAGCGGCGCATACACGGTTCGAAACTTGGTGGAGTCTGATGAGCAGAAAGTTGGCGCTGAACGAATCGTGACAATTGTCAAAGATCGCCGATATGATGGCGATGAGGACGCTCTGTTTGAGGTATAGTCTGATATCTGTTATAATTAGTCTTTATGAAGACTACTGTAAAAAAACTATCAGATACTAAAGTTCAATTGACGATTTCTTTGGGTGCTAGCGAATTAGCTGACGCAGAGCAGGTTTCCTTGACAAAGTTGGCGCGCGACATCAAAGTTCCAGGTTTCCGCAAAGGAAAAGTTCCCGCAAGCATAGCTGCTAAGCACGTTGACCCTAATGCTTTACAGGAGCAGATCTTAGAGAACGCCTTGTCAAAGGCAGTAGCTGAGGCGTTTTTGCAGGAAAAATTGCAAGCCCTAGACCGACCAAGTGTTGAGGTGAAGAAGTTTGTGCCTGGTTCTGAGCTGGAATTTACGGCTGAAGTTGAAGTTATTCCGCCGGTAAAATTGGGCGATTATAAAAAATTGTCAGCGAAAAAGGAAGTAGCCAAGGTCGAAGATAAAGATGTTGATGAGGTTATTGAGCGAATCCGTAAAAACTATTCTGAAAAATCAGAGGTCAAGCGTGCCGCTAAATCTGGCGACGAGGCTGTGATTGACTTTACGGGAAAGAAAGATGGCGTGGCGTTTGACGGTGGTTCGGCTAAGGAATATGGCTTGAAGCTTGGCGAAGGTCAATTCATTCCTGGATTTGAGGAAGGTGTGATTGGTCATAAGGCTGGTGAAGAATTCGATTTGAAATTGAAATTTCCAGAGGATTATCACGCTGAGAATCTGGCGGGTCAAGACGTTGTGTTTACCGTGAAAATTCACAAGGTTAATGAATTGAAATTGCCAGAACTAAACGATGAATTTGCTGCAAAATGCGGTCCATTTACAGAGATGAAAGAAGTAAAAGAGGACATCAAGCGTGAACTTACCGCACAAAAAGAGCGTGAAGCTGATGAGAAATTTAAGGACGCGTTGGTTGGTGAATTGACAGAAAAAAGCAAGGCTGCGCTGCCAGAACTTTTGGTTGAGGATCAATTGCGATCAATCGAGCGTGATTTGACTCAGAATTTGATGTATAGTGGACTGAGTTTGGATAGCTATTTGAAGACTCAGGGCTTCAAAGATAAAGAGGAATGGACGAAGAAAGAGGCTCGTCCAGCTGCTGAAAAGCGAGTTAAGGCTGGCTTGGTATTGGCGGAATTGTCGAAGGAATTGAAGATTGACGCTTCTCGTGATGAGATTCAAGAGCAAATTAATTTCTTTAAGCAACAATACGGCAAAGATAAGAAAATATTAGAACAATTCGACAATCCAAACGTCCATCGCGACATTGCCAACCGAATGATTACAGATAAGACCGTTGCTAAATTGGTCGAATTAAACACGAAGAAATAGGGTAAATATGCCAAAATCATATCTCATTCCAACTGTCGTTGAAAAGTCGGCCGACGGCGAGCGTGCTTTTGATATCTATTCGAGATTGTTGAATGAGAGAATTATTTTCCTTGGCGAAGACGTTAACGAGCATACCGCGAACAGCGTAGTAGCGCAATTACTGCATTTGGCATACGTTGACCCGCAAGCTGATATATCGCTATATATCAATAGTCCAGGCGGCAGCGTTTATGATGGTATGGCGATTTATGACACGATGAATTTTATTAAGCCAGATGTGGCGACGTATGGAATTGGTTTGCAGGCAAGCA
The DNA here is from genome assembly GCA_937935245.1 of uncultured Candidatus Saccharibacteria bacterium. Taxonomy (GTDB): domain Bacteria; phylum Patescibacteriota; class Saccharimonadia; order Saccharimonadales; family Saccharimonadaceae; genus Nanosynbacter. The sequence continues at coordinate 9,965 of CALGXX010000018.1, forward strand.
TGGGGGCGTTTTTGCTCAGCTCTGGCGCTAAGGGTAAGAGGTTTTGCTTGCCGCATGCTAAGGTTATGATTCATCAGCCGTCTTCTGGAACGCACGGAAAAGTGACCGACATGGAAATTGACATGAAGGAAACTTTGGAAGTTAAGGAAATGCTAGCGAAGATTATGGCAAAAAACACCGGTCAGAAGTTGGCTAAGGTTAAGTCTGACATGGAGCGTGACTATTGGATGACGCCAGATGAAGCTGTAAAGTACGGTCTAATCGACAAAGTCTTGACTAAATTGTCGTAAAAATTTGCGTGTTTGTTGTTAAAACTACTAGTAATTCTGATTGTGGTTTTTGGAGGATATTGTCATAATTTGAGGTAGGCAAGGAGGGCTTATGAGGCAATATTTAGACACATTGAAATACGTTCGTGATAACGGTGTGCAAAAAGGCGATCGTACGGGAACGGGGACAACAGAAGTTTTTGGTATTCAGACGCGATATGATTTGGCAGACGGATTTCCGGCTATGACCACTAAGAAGTTATATTTCAAAAGCGTCGCTCATGAGCTTTTATGGTTTCTTAAGGGCACGGGCAATATTGAATATTTGGCGCAAAACGGCGTTCATATCTGGGATGAGTGGCCATATAAAAATTACCTAGAAAAAACTGGTCAGAAAATACCGGAAATCAACGGCGAAGAGTGGCGCGCTGGAATGAAGGAATTTATTGATAAGATTGCGAATGATCATGCGTTTGCTGAAGAATGGGGAAATTTGGGGCCAGTTTATGGTGTCCAATGGCGAAAATGGCCGGACGGGAAGGGCGGAACTATTGACCAGATTCAGAACGCCATTGACACGATAAAGACAAATCCAGAGTCGCGTCGGAATATCGTGAGTGCGTGGAATGTGGCGGAAATTGATGACATCGTTCAAGCTGGCGGGCTGCCTCCGTGTCATACGATGTTTCAATTTAACGTAAGACCTGGCAAGAACGGCGAGAAGGATAAGCTGGATTTGGCGCTGACTCAGCGCTCGGCGGATATGTTCCTTGGGGTGCCGTTTAACATTGCCAGCTATGCGCTGCTTTTGTCGATTGTCGCTCAAGTTACCGACAAGCAACCCGGCGAGTTTATCCATACCTTAAACAGCGCGCATATTTACAATAATCACCGCGCGCAAGTTGACGAGCAATTATCACGCCGTCCGTTGCCGCTGCCGAAGCTATGGCTCAATCTAGACATCAAGAATATTGACGATTTCACGATTGATGATATCCGTCTGGAGAATTACGAGTGCCATCCAGCGATAAAAGCGCCGATTGCTGTGTAGATTGATTTACGATCTTATGTCCATTGGTCAAAATGATCGATGTCTATTCCCTCATCAGATTCTTTAGCTGTAAGAATCATATAATTGTCGTTTTCAATACCAGACTGTCGTAGGCCAGTAATCTCTTGATCGGGTAGAATAACGCTAAACTCTCGAGCGGCGGTATCATATAGTATGGTTGCATACTTTCCCACTGTTCTAGTTACTGTTCTACCTTTTTCATCTTCTTCTGTCCATTTTTCTACAACAGGAGCTTTATCTTTGAATATCGCGCCTTCTGCGGTAGGCTTACCAGATAATATTATCGTTCTACCCTCTGGCAGGTCCGCAATCGTAGTGCCTTTTATACGTTCAATGGCTGTAGCTCTTATCATAGATCGTTCATTCATACTCTACACTATACCACAAATACCAAATACTGTCAACCTAAGAAGGCTATTTTCTTTTATAGGTCACAAAATCAAAATCGTAATTGTTTTCATTATCTGCCGAATGGTGTACACGACTTACTTTCTCCCATGCGTCCATATCTATCTCTGGGAAAAAAGTGTCAGCGTCGGGGAATTCGGCGTCAATTTCTGTAGCGTAAATAGTGTCAATTTCTGGAATATCTAGCGCATCTTTATAAACTCGTGAGCCGCCAATGATAAAAGTCGGATATCGCGATAAAGCCAGGGCGCTTCGTAAATTCATAGCCGTAAGAACTTTTTTGACGCCAGTCGGCTTGGATGAGATGACAATATTTTCTCTGTCTGGGAGTGGTCGCGAACCAATTGACTCAAACGTTTTTCTGCCCATAATGACATTGCTATTTCTCGTCAAGCGCTTAAAATTCACCAAGTCGGCCGGCAAACTTCGCCCCCACGGCATATCGCCATTTTGTCCGATGGCGCGGTTTTTATCGTAAGCTACAATAATGGCTTTTTCCATAATTTCAGTTTAACATGCTGTAAAATTTACTGAAAGCTTGATAGGAATGCATAAACTTGCCATAATAAGATTTGGTAGAAAAATCACGCAATGGGAGGTGTTTAGTGAGCGTGTACTCAAATAAAGATATATTAGCGGCGATTGAAGACGGGACAATTGTCTGTACGCCGTTCAACCCAAAAAACGTATCGGAAGCCAGCTTAGATTTTACGCTAGGCTTTAATTTTTATAAACAGGAATATGATGATATTTCGCGAGTTTATAATCCGTTTGACGAGTCCGACGTCAATCGATACTTCAAGGGCCCGCTTAAGGCTATGCCGCACGCCGAATGGTGCGAGCGGCACGGTTTTCGGGAATTTAAGAATATTCCGCCGGATCATCCAATTATCGTTTTGAAGCCTGGTGAGCGAATTTTAGCACATACGCACGAATTTGTTGGGATTCGGACGCATGGCGGCGCGGCTGAGGTGAAAAGTCGTAGCTCTTGGGGGCGAAACGGCGTGGCGGTGTGTTTTGATGCTGGCTGGGTTGATCCAGGATATATCAATCGGATTACGCTTGAGATTTACAATCTGAATAAGCACGAGAGCGTAGTTTTGCCCGTCGGCGAACGTATTGGGCAATTGATTTTTCATCACACTGGTCAGGTTGACGGCGGATATGCTAGCGGACGCGGCGGAATGAGTGGCAAATATCAGCACACTGACGATTTGGATGAATTGATAAGAACTTGGCGTCCAGAAATGATGTTGCCGCGGGCGTTTAAGGATCGTCGGCATAAACCGATGGAAATCGCGGGACTTGGCGAGGGGATTTTGTGATGATGGCAGGTTCAATGTTTCGCTCACGGACGAAGGAAAAAGAATATATTGATCACAGGAAAAAGCACAAGTCTGACGGCTGCGATTTTTGTCAATTAGTAAAGCGTCACACAGATCAGGTCGTTGGTGAAACTGCGCATTGTTTGATTATTAAGAACAGGTTTGGCTATAATTTTTGGGATGGCTGTGGCGTGGATGATCATTTGATGGTTATACCGAAACGGCACGTGGATTCGCTGGCAAATTTGAGCGATGAGGAAAAAATTGACTATATGAATCAGATTGCGAAGTTTGAGAGTGACGGCTATTCGATTTACGCCCGAGCTCAAGGCAGTAAAACCAGGTCAATGGCACACCAGCACACGCATTTTATAAAAGTTGACGGCAGGGCGAAAAAGATGATGATTTATTTAAATAAGCCGCATACTGTGATTACGAGGTGATGATGAGCGACGCGGGAAAATATATAGTTATCGAAGGAAATGACGGGACGGGCAAGTCGACGCAGGTCGCGAAATTGGCGGAATATTTTCGGTCAATCGGACGAACAGTTTGCGTGATTGAAGAGCCGGGAAGTGACGATCCGGAAAAATCAACTCCGATAGCAAATGAGCTTCGAAAAGTGATTAAAAATGGTGATCTGGCGCGTTCTGCGGCGGTTAATGTGGCGCTATTTTCTGCAGCTCGGCGTGAATTGTGGCGGGAAAAAATTCAGCCTGCGTTGGAGCGTGGGGAAATTGTTTTGAGTGCGAGAAATTATATTTCGACATTAGTTTATCAGGGGCGAGGCGAAGGTTATGACGAGTCAGAAATTCTGCGATTGACAGAATTATTCACCGATGAAAAATACTTGAAGCCAGACGTTATGGTTATTTTAAGCTTGAGTCGCGATAAGCGGGAAGAGCGAATTTCTATGCGCGGCGATCTGAAAAATCCCGACACTTTTGAGCCGCGCGGGCAAGATTTTCAGAAAAAAGTCGACGATGGATATTTGGAGATTGCCGAGGCGTACGGAATTCCGGTAATTTCTGCTGACGGGACGATTGAGGAAATTCATGATATGCTGATTAATAATATTGAAAAACACTAGTAAAACCCCTTGATTTTATTGACGCTTTTCGTCATAATGAGTAGTTATAGAAGTAGTGTATTCATGGCGGGTGAAAATTGCGAGTGGCAAATCGTGATTTTGGGCTATGAATTAGAGATCTTCACGGCCGTCTATTAACCACTAATTAAAGCGAGGAGTGTTTACGCCTGTGGCAAAAAAACCAACCACAAGTAGCGAGCGCGTCTATTTCACCTCTGGTGATAATGCCCTGCCGCTACCAAACTTAATCGCTCACCAAAAAGATTCTTGGCGCTGGTTCGTCGAAAAAGGTTTGAGTGAGATATTTTCAGAAATTAATCCAATTGACGACTATACTGGTCAGAAGTTGTCGTTAAAGTTCGGCAAATACTATTTTGGCGAGCCAAAAAACACTGACCAATTTGCCAAAGAAAACAACTTGACATTTGAAGCTCCATTGCACGCAACGGTTGAATTGACAAACAAAACAACTGGCGTGGTTGAAGAGCAGGAAATTTACCTCGGTGAATATCCATGGATGACCGAGCGCGGTACGTTTATTATCAACGGTACAGAGCGTGTGGTTGTTAGCCAGTTGATTCGCTCTGCTGGTGTTTTCTTCACTGCTGAAACAATAGCGGGACGTAATTACTACGGCGCAAAAATCATTCCAGGACGTGGAGCTTGGATGGAATTTGAGACGGCTTCTAATGGCGCGATTTACGTAAAAATTGACCGCCGCCGCAAGATGCCAGCAACGACTTTGTTGCGCGCTTTGGGCTATCCAAAGACTAGCGAAATTAAGGAATTGTTCGCTGATATTGATACTGGCGATGTAAAATACATTGACGAAACTTTAGATAAGGATACTTCTCGTGGCGCTAATGAGGCGTTGATTGAGGTTTATCGTCGATTGCGTCCAGGCGATTTGGCAACGGTTGATAACGCTCGTCAGATGATTGAGCGAATGTTCTTTGACTTCAAGCGGTTCGATTATTCGCGGGTTGGTCGTTATAAATTGAACCAACGCTTGGGTCTGGATGTTGCAAATACGGCCGAAAATCGTACGTTGCAAATGAGCGATTTGGTAGCGATTTTGCGTGAAGTTATTCGCTTGAACAATACACAAGAGCCAGCTGATGACATTGACGCATTGAGTAACCGTCGAGTTCGCTTGGTTGGTGAATTGATTGCCCGACAATTCCGCGTTGGTATGCTTCGAATGCAGCGCAATGCAATGGATCGCATGAGTGTGGCTGATTTGGAAAGCGTTAGCCCAAGTCAATTGATTAATGCTCGTCCAATTGTTGCGGCTGTTCGTGAATTCTTTACTTCAAGCCAGTTGTCGCAGTTGCTTGACGAGGTTAACCCATTGTCAGAATTGAGCCACAAGCGACGCTTGAGCTCGACTGGTCCTGGCGGTTTGACTCGTGAGCGCGCTGGATTTGAGGTCCGCGACGCCCACCCAACTCACTATGGTCGTATCTGTTCAGTGGAAACGCCAGAAGGTGCGAATATCGGTTTGGTGTTGAACTTGGCGACTTATGCGCGTGTTAACGAATACGGATTTATTGAGACTCCTTATCTTCGCGTTAAAGATGGCAAAGTCACTGACGAACTTGTTTATTTGGATGCTTCACAGGAAATCGGTGAGGTTATCGCTGACGCTGGTGAAGCTCTTAATGAAGACGGAACTTTCCGCGACGAGCGCGTTAACGCCCGAAGCAATATGCAGCCATCACAAGTTGATGCTAGCCAAGTTACATTCATGGATGCAGCTCACCGCCAGATTCTAGGTTCGACTGCGGCGTTGGTTCCGTTTATTGAAAAGACTCGCGTTGACCGCGCTTTGACTGGTTCAAACATGCAACGCCAGGCGGTTCCTCTATTGTGTCCAGAATCCGCAACTGTTGGTACTGGAATTGAGAAGGCTGTGGCTGAGAATAGTGGTCACTTGATTCAAGCTAGTGGCGACGGCGAAGTCGTTCGCGCTGACGCTGACGAAGTTCATGTTAAATATGCTGACGGCGTAAAGATTTATACTTTGAAGCATTTTGTGAAGAATAATGACGATCGTTGTTACAACCAAAAAGTCCGCGTTGAGCGTGGCGACAAGGTGAAGAAGGGCGACATTCTGATTGAAGGCGCCTCAATTGCTGGCGGTGAAATTGCCCTAGGTAAGAACCTTCTGGTTGCCTTCATGCCATGGGGTGGTTACAACATGGAAGACGCGATTATTATGAGCCGTCGTTTGGTTGAAGATGATCGATTGACAAGCATTAACATTAAAGATTACACCGTTGAGGTTCGTGAGACGAAGCTTGGTCCAGAGATTGTGACACGTGATATTCCAAACGTTTCCGAGGAAAGTTTGCGCCACTTGGATGAGAACGGAATTGTTCAAATTGGTTCTGAGGTTAAGGCTGGCGATGTTTTGGTCGGTAAGATTACACCAAAGGGCGAGCAGGAATTGAGCTCTGAGGAGCGTTTGCTTCGTGCCATCTTCGGTGAAAAAGCTAAGGACGTTCGCGATACATCACAGCGAATGAACAACGCGGGCGGCGGTAAAGTCGTTGGTGTTAAGATCTTTAGCAGGGAAAATGGTCACGAGTTGAAGGCTGGCGTTTTGATGCAAATTCAGATCTTTGTTGCGCAATTGCGAAAGATTGGCGTTGGTGATAAGATGGCTGGACGCTTCGGTAACAAGGGTGTTGTAGCGAAAGTTCTTCCTGTTGAAGATATGCCATTCCTAGAGGATGGTACGCCAGTTGACGTAGTTTTGAACCCACTTGGTGTGCCAAGTCGTATGAACCTTGGTCAGATTTTTGAAACTCACCTTGGTATGGCAGCACGAGCATTGGGCTACCGCGTAGCAACTCCGTCATTTAACGGTGTTCCAAGTGAGAAGATTTCCGACGAGCTAGAAAAAGCTGGTTTGGCGCGTGACGGTAAGAGTCAATTGTTTGACGGCCGCACCGGTGAACCATTTGAGGAGCGAACAACAGTTGGTGTGATGCACATGATTAAGTTGCATCACATGGTTTCTGACAAGATTCACGCCCGCTCAACTGGTCCATACACGATGGTTACTCAGCAGCCGCTTGGTGGTAAAGCGCAAAACGGTGGTCAGCGCTTCGGTGAAATGGAGGTTTGGGCACTGGAAGCTTACGGTGCTGCTGCAACCTTGCAGGAAATGCTAACCATTAAGTCCGACGATGTTTATGGCCGTGCTAAGGCGTACGAGTCAATCATTAAGGATGAGCCGATTGTTGGTCCAAAACTTCCAGAGTCCTTCAATGTGTTGGTTAAGGAGCTTCAAGGTTTGGGTCTTCGGGTTGACTTGGTTGACGACGAAGCAACAGTTGATGCTGAGCACGTTATTGCTTCAAGTGGTCCAGAAGACAAAACCGTTGCCGCTGACAATGAGGAAGAAGAAACATACTTGGACGAATCAGATGACATCGGTGAAATTGACGATGGCATGAGCGTGCAAGATATTGATGAAGTAGAAGAAATAAAGGAGGACGCGTAAGATGGCAAATTCTGCATTTAACGCAACGGGCATCAGCGATTTTGACGCGGTTCGTTTGGCAGTAGCTAGCCCAGAAGACATTCTGAAATGGAGCTACGGCGAAGTTTTGAAGCCAGAAACAATTAACTATCGCACACAAAAGCCAGAACGCGACGGATTGTTCTGTGAGCGAATCTTTGGTCCAGTCAAGGACATCAATCCACACGACTCAAAGCTTAAGGGTGTACGTTCACGCGAAGCTGCTGTCGATAAGAATGGCGAATTGGTTACTAAATCAATCGTTCGTCGTGAGCGAATGGGACACATTCAATTGGCAGTTCCAGTTGCACACATTTGGTTTATGCGCGGCACTCCAAGCGCAATGAGCCAGCTGCTCGGTATGACGGTTCGCAATATTGAGAAAATCGTTTACTTTGCAACTTACGTTATCTTAAGCGTTGACGAAGCAACTCGTGATCAATATCTGGCAGATTTGGAAGCGGAAACTGATTTGGCTCGTAAGGCTATCAAAATCCGCTACGAAAAAATGGCTGAAGAAGATGGCGCTGACGTTAAGCAACTAGCTAAAGAGCAGAGCCGTGAAGTCGAGGAATTGGAAGAGGCTTACGTTGGTAAGAAATCTCAATTGGAGAGCTTAAACAGGGGCGCTTTGATCTCAGAGAGCGAATATCGCAACTTGCCAGAAGAATATGACGAATTGATTGAAGTTGGCATGGGTGCCAGTGCGGTCAAGGAACTTTTGGACAATATCGACCTGCCAAAGCTCATTGCTGAATTGACTGAAGAAGCTGAAACTGCAAAAGGTCAGCGACAGAAGAAGTTGCTAAAGCGCTTGAAGATGCTTGAAAGTATGGAATCTGCTGGCATTAAGCCATCAAGCCTATGCATGACTGTTCTGCCAGTTATTCCTCCAGATCTTCGTCCAATGGTGGCGTTGTCCGGTGGCCGATTTGCGACATCTGACTTGAATGATTTGTATCGCCGAATTATCAACCGAAATAATCGCTTAAAGAAGTTGATTGAGCTTAACGCGCCAGAAGTTATTCAGCGCAATGAAAAGCGTATGCTTCAGGAAGCTGTTGACGCTTTGATTGACAATTCAGCATCTCGCGGTCGTGCAGTTAGCTCGACTGGTGGTCGCCGCAGCTTGAAGAGCCTGAGTGATATGCTAAAGGGTAAGCAAGGTCGCTTCCGTCAGAACCTCCTCGGTAAGCGTGTTGACTATTCTGGTCGCTCGGTTATCGTGGTTGGTCCAAAATTGAAGATTAACCAATGTGGTTTGCCAAAGCAAATGGCGCTGGAATTGTTCAAGCCATTCGTGATCAGCTGGCTGATTAAGAATGAATTTGCGCACAATATTCGCTCGGCTTCACGTCTAATTGAAGCTGGTGAAGCAGTAGTTTGGGACGCGCTGGATTCAGCAATTGAAGGCAAGTACGTGTTGCTTAACCGTGCACCAAGTTTGCACCGTTTGTCAATTCAAGCCTTCCAGCCAGTTTTGGTTGAGGGAAAAGCTATTCAGTTGCACCCGCTAGTTTGTGCCGGGTTTAACGCCGACTTCGATGGTGACCAGATGGCTGTTCACTTGCCACTATCAAAAGAGGCTCAGGCTGAAGCTCGTGAATTGATGAGCGCAACTGCCAACTTGTTGAAGCCTGCCGATGGTGCTCCAGTGCTGCACATTTCGCAGGACATCGTGCTTGGTAACTATTACTTGACTTACGATAAGCCGCAAGCTCAGACTGATAAGGTTAAAACTTACAGCTCTGTTTACGAAGCAGAAATGGCGTATGACAATGGCGTAATTCACTTGCAAACCCCAATTCGTATCTTTGCGAAAGGTAAAATGCGTGAAACAACTTTGGGCCGCGTCTTCTTCAATGAGATTTTGCCTGAAGATTTCCCATACGATAACAATGTCCAGACTAAGAAGCAGCTTAAGAAGGTGTTGGCACAAATCTTTAACAAGTATGGCGCCGAGGAAACCGCTAAGATTGCAGACCGCATGAAGGGCCAAGCTTTCCGCTTTGCTACGGTTGCGGCTGTGTCTACTGGTATGACCGACTATGTTCACTTTGAAGAAATCCCTCAGTTTGTGGCTGAAGGTGATGCTAAGGCAGCTTTGATTTCTGAGCAATTCGACCAAGGTTTGATTACTGAGGAAGAGCGATACAACTTGACGGTTAGCGCATGGCGAAACGTCGACAATAAGATTACGGCGTTCTTGAAAGACCAATTGGCGCACATGGACACCAGTATTTCTATGATGGTCAACTCTGGTGCTCGTGGTGATATTTCCAACGTGAAGTTGGCGAGCGCGATGATTGGTGTTCAGATGGACGCAACCAACCATGAGATTGAGCTTCCAATCCGCAGCTCTTACACCGGCGGTTTGTCTAGCCTTGAAGCCTTTATCGCAACCCGTGGTGCACGTAAGGGTCTTATTGACACGGCTCTTAAGACTGCCGACTCGGGTTACCTGACTCGTCGCTTGGTAGACGTTGCACAAGATGTCTTTACTGTTGAAGATACTGATGGCGACGATGAAGGTTACGCAATTTACCGATCAGAAACTGAAGAGACAATGATCGACTTCTCGAACCGTTTGGCTGGTCGTTATGCTGCTGAAACAATTCCAGGTCACGTCAATAAGAACGAATTGATCACGCGTGAAATCGCAGATTCAATTGATGACGACGAAAGTATTGAAAGTGTTAAGATTCAGTCCGTACTATCAACGAACAATCTTAATGGTATTCCGCAGCGAAGTTACGGTATTGATATGTCGACTGGTAAATTGGTTGGCAATCATCAGCCAGTTGGTGTTATCGCCGCTCAGTCAGTTGGTGAGCCAGGTACTCAGTTGACGCTTCGTACCTTCCACAACTCTGGTGTTGCTGGTGGTGACATTACCCAAGGTTTGCCTCGTGTTGAAGAGTTGTTTGAAGCGCGCACACCAAAGGGCCAAGCGTTCATTACGGAAGTTGCTGGTTTGGTTGACGTTTGGGAAGATGGCAAGAAGTACATCGTTCAAATTACACCAGAATCTGGCAAGGTTGAGCGATTGCCATTAGAAGGACGAACCGTTGTAGTTAAGGCTGGCTCGAGCGTTAAGGCTGGCGATGTCTTGGCAACTGGCGAGAGCGACACTCGACCTTTGATCGCGCCATTTGACGGTGTGATTGAGTCGGCCGAAGATACTTTGGTGATCGCAGCAGAGGCTGCTTCACCAACTCGTTATGAAATCCCAGGCAATATGCAGTTGGTCGTTAAGGCGAACGATGTTGTCGAAGCTGGTGATCGATTGACAGCTGGATCATTGAACTTGCACGATTTGATGCGATTTAAGGGTGTTGAGGCAACTCAGCGCTACATCATCAACGAAGTTCTGCGAATTTACGCCGCTCAGGGTCAGGACGTGGCTGACAAGCACTTGGAGATTATTGTTCGCCAAATGTTTAGCCGCGTGCAAATCGAAGATGCTGGTGATAGCGAATTCGTGACTGGCGACATCGTTTCTAAGGCCGCCGTGGTCAATGCAAATAAGCAACTGGCCGCTGAAGGCAAGAAATTGATTAGCTACACACAATTGCTACTCGGTATCACGAAGGTGTCAATCTGGAGCGACTCATGGCTATCAGCCGCATCCTTCCAAGACACTACTCGCGTCTTGATCAATGCTGCCGTATCTGGTCGAGCCGACCACTTGCACGGTTTGAAGGAAAACGTCATCATCGGCCGCAAGATTCCAGTAGGAACTGGTGCTGTCGAAGAAGATGAAGAATTCGAAACACCGAGCGAAGACGAATTCGTCGAAGAAGAAGTTGCTGCTTAGTAGGTAGGTCTGACCACAATAATTCGCAACACCCGCACCTTGACTATAAGGTCGGGTGTTTTGCGTATGATGATTATTTTATTTGGTAGCTCATAAAGCACTGTATGTAGATTCGAAGTCTTTGTTTCGGATGATATGTATTGACTTTTTAGCTCAAGTGTGATATAAATTGTATTAGCTTTTACACAACCGTGTAAAAGAGTACTTCACAGCAAGAGAGATGGTGAATGTCGATGACACTCCAGGAAGAGGTAAAGATCAGAGGAGATGTGGACGATGAGAAAGGGGGATCGAGCGGTCTCTTTTTAAATCCCATTGCTATGCAATGGTTCTTTCTGTTTGCGCTCATCATATGGGCAGTGGGAAATGTCCTGCTATATGAGGGTCAGACTAGTGCTTACAAAGACAAACAGACGGATGCGACATTATCCGATGTCGTCTCTAGCTTTGGTCTGGAACCAGGCAGAGAATATCCCATTACTATGGGTGGTGCGTCGGGTACATCCATTTTAGTTGCCTTCGAGGGCGACAATGGATAGTATGTATTAGAGATCCCGGTCTCTAGAGTCACCTTTGACATCCGTCAGGATGTCAAAGAGGCGTCTATGTCTGTAGACGTCCCTAAGACACCAGAACCTAGGAGTGTAGCTTACTGGCAACACTCTTACGCCTGTAACAATACCTGGTCTTATGGCTGGGTACGAGTGGACTGTACACCTCTACCTTCTCACCTCATCGTCTCAGATGAGGTGAGAAGTCAAGGACTTGCCTCAGTAATGGATGGCGCCTTTAATAAGGGGTCAGCCGGGGTAAAGGTGACACTTCCGCCAAGTATGTATAATAACATTCTTGGCGTTAAGGCTGAGTAGCTCTGGTGGCACTGTGGAGTAACACTCCACTCTTGTCGCGTGTCGAGTAAAAACTCCACGGACGGGGGTGGAGTTTTCACTTTAAATTGATTTTTTATAGGGAAAAAATTATATAATATAAACAATTAAAGGAGGTTTTATGCCAGTATACAACAAACTTGTCCGTGATAAAATTTTGGAAATCATTAAGGCCAACAGGCAAAAGCCAACTCACAAAATACTTACAGCAGACGAATATGCCGTGGAGCTTACAAAAAAGCTAGTCGAAGAAGTTGAGGAATATAAAAAAGATAAAAATACTGATGAGCTTGCCGATATAATGGAAGTGGTCTATGCTCTTGCAAGCCTGCATAGTTGTACCGCAGAAGAATTAGAAAAAATTCGCGCAGAAAAAGCAGAAAAACGCGGCGGCTTTGAAAAGAAAATATTCCTAGTGGAGGTTATGGATTAGAGTGAGTGTGCGTGATAAGTTATGTCTATTCTGTGCAAGGAATTCATCTCTGACAATGAGCACTCTGTTTTTTGTATAAATAAGTTGCGATTTTACTTTTACGCAATCTGTGCTAAAATAGACATAGAGTTTCCTCTTTTCGGAGTGCGCGGTGGTTTGAATGTGTACAGACTGCAATCTCGGCGGAAAAGGTATAGACACGGAGAGGAGTTGCTGAATCCAAACCGTAAGGCGAATTGCCATAATTAGTTAATCAACCAAGGAGAAATTGGATGCCAACAATCAACCAATTGGTGCGCAAACCGCGCCAAACGGCTAAGAAAAAGTCCAAGTCGCCAGCACTAGGTCGTATTCATAACGCCCTAAAAACGCGTTATTATGACCAGAATGCACCTCTTAAGCGTGGTGTTTGTGTGCGTGTGACGACTAAGACGCCAAAGAAACCAAACTCAGCTTTGCGTAAAGTTGCTCGTGTTAAATTGAACAACGGCTATGAAGTTTGGGCGTACATCGGTGGTGAAGGTCACAACTTGCAGGAGCACGCTGTGGTCTTGATCCGCGGTGGTCGTGTGCCTGACCTTCCAGGTGTGCGTTATCACATCGTACGTGGCGCACTTGACCTTCAGGGTGTTAATAATCGCAAGAAGGGCCGCTCTAAGTACGGTACAAAGAAAGGGGATAAATAATCATGCCTCGTAAAGTTACCAAGAAATTGCAGCGTGAACTTAAGCCTGATCGCCGATATCAAAGCGTACTAGTTCAGCGTTTGATCAACAAGTCAATGCTAGACGGTAAGAAATTGGCGGCTGAGCGCGCTGTTTACACAGCCCTAGAAACTGCTGCTAAGAAATTGGATTCTGAAGATCCATTGGCAGTGTTTGAAAAAGCATTGAAGAACGTTAGCCCAAGCTTCGAGGTTAAATCTCGTCGCGTTGGTGGTGCTAACTATCAGATTCCATTCCCAGTTCAGGGACATCGACAATTGCACTATGCGTTTAGCTGGTTAGTCCAAGCAGCCCGCGCTCGTAGTGGAATGCCATATTCACAGCGTTTGGCGTTGGAAATTGTTGACGCTTACAATGAAGCTGGTGCTGCCTTCAAGAAGAAGGAAGACACCCACAAGATGGCTGAAGCTAACCGCGCCTTTGCGCACTTTGCTCGCGGCTAATTATTGCTTGAAAGCAAAATCAGAAAATCGCTCTAAACGGGGCGATTTTTTGGTATAATAGAAAAAATTAGGAGGGAAGATGGCGAGTTTTTCGTTTGATATTGTGTCAGAAATTGACAAGGCTGAGATGAATAATGTTTTCATGCAGGCTGAAAAAGAAATCCAAGGGCGTTATGATTTTAAGGGGACGAGCGCGGCAATTGATTGGCTGGATGATAAAAAAGGTCTGAAAATTACCGGCGACAATGATTGGCAAGTTGACGCTGTTCTGGATATCGTGCGCAAGAAATTGGCGGGGCGTGGTCAATCAAGCAAAGTTCTGGATTTATCAAAAGAGAAAGTTGTTTCGAACCTGAAGACGACTTGGGAGATTCCGTTCAAGCAAGGTCTTGATCAGCCGACGGCGAAGCAAATTGCCGCTGATATTCGTGCTAATGCGCCGAAAGCTAAGCCGCAAATTCAGGGCGACCTCGTTCGTGTTACTTCTGCGTCGAAGGACGAACTGCAGAAAGTTATTAGTTTATTGCGGGAAAGTGATTATGACACGCCTTTGCAATTTGTAAATTATCGTTAGGATTGGAGCAGTATGAATCAGAAGTCAATGAAGAAATTAAAAATTGCAGCCATCGTTCTGGGTGTGGTTTTCTTGATCTCCGTTATAGTTGGGCTGATTGTCGTTAATAATAACCGCTCTTCCGGAGTTAGTAAAACCGCAAAAAAGAAGATCCAGAAGATTTTTGCCGAAGAAGATGCTAAGAATTTGCAAAAAGTCGTTTCTAAATATGGCTATTCAATTCGGTACGACAAGAGTGTTTTTACTGGCGAAGGTCACGTCTTAAATAAAGACTCTAATGAGAAACAGTATAGCGCCACTACATATGCTGACGATGAATTGAAAGAGAGTCGCGCTTATGCGATTTTGCGACTGCATTTCAGAAAAGGTTCAGAAAAGCCGAATGAGGAAGAAGAGAAGTTCTCGTTTAGGAAGATTATGCCAGACTTCTCAATCATAACTTCGCGCAAAAAAGCTTATTTTGATCGATCAACGATGCCCGAGGAATACAAGGACACGAAGAAATATTCAGATTTGGATTTAATGCTTCAGGGCGATATCAACAAGCAGAAAAAGAATAACCCAAACTTAAAATATCACACCAGCGACGCGACGATTTCTGGACGCAAGTTTAAGAAAATGGTCGTCGATTACGGAAGCACTATTGACGGCAAGTGGCAGAAAACTGGTGAAAAAATAACTTACTTGACAATTCAGAATGGTAGGCCGTACTGGATGACGATTTTTGCATTGAGCAAGAATTCGTACACGCAGCCGTATATTGACCAGCTGGAGGCGCTGGTTCCTAAGGTTACTTTCCAGAATCCAGACAGTAGCTATTTGGTCAGGGCTGATGGCAATAATGAGGCGCAAGTGGCTTCCGCTACGATAGCTAAGACCGAAACTAAGGCGGAAAATTTCTCAGAAGATAAAGACACTACGAACACCCTGGAAGAACTAGACGAAGATTCCGTTATCAAAGTGGTGGCAAGGAATCAAATTGCTACGGTCCGCGTGGGAACATATCGTTGTGCTGATATGATTTATACGGCGCAAAACGGCGCGAGTATGCAGCTGAATGGCTTATGTACGGGTGGAATTGGTAGTGGATCGATTGTTTCTGACGACGGCTACATCGCTACAAATGGACATGTGACTGAGGTTTCAAACCAAAGTATGATCATGGGCCTCAACACTCAAGAGAACATGAATAAATATATAAAGTTTGTGGTAGATGCGGGCTATGTGACTCGAGAGACACTTCGGGATTTGGCAAATAAGGCTAATGGTGGCGATCAGAGTGCGCAAGCGGCAATTCTCGGTCTTATCAATCAGGTTCCTGCCGATAATATACGCTCGCAAAACGATCGATACGATTACGTTATCCAGACCTCAAGCGAACCTATTGCGCGCGAAGATGACGGTTCGGGCAATTTTAAGTGGAAAAAGACGAAGACTAATATTCCAGCTAAGAAAATTGACGCGGAAGTTGATTTGAAGGGTCGCGGGATGGATCTGAATAGCGACAAAAGTGACGTGGCGATTCTGAAGGTCGAAGGGCGATTTCCAGCGGTGGAATTGGGTGATAGTTCTAGGATTTCTAGAGGTGATCGAGTGACGGCGATTGGTTATCCAGCGATTGTCGACGACGGCGTAAATACGAAGAAGAGTAAGACTGTGCCGACCGTTACTCAAGGTGATGTTTCTGGTTCGGCTAGTGATGCGGGTGGTCATAAGTTGTTTTCAATGAGCGCGCAAATTGCGGCGGGGAACAGCGGTGGTCCAGCGTTCGATGATGATGGTAAGCAGATTGGACTGAATACTTACGGCGGCTCGTCCTGTGCGAATAGGAGTGAGCACAATAATTCTTGCTTTGGAGAGGGAATATTCCGTGATATCGCCGATCTGAAAACTATGGCGAAGAAAAATAATGTTGCGTTATCGGCGAACGGCGAATTGACTAAGCTATGGAAAGATGGCTTGGAGAGTTTTTCTCAAGGTAAATATTCTCAGGCAAAAGCTAAATTTGAGCAATTGGATAAAAAATACCCCGACAATTATTTGGTGGCGAAGATGATCGAAGTTTCATCCAATACTCCAGATGACTCTACGGAAAGCGAGTCGTCTAGCGCAGAAGCTGGAGCGAGCGAATCAGAAAATAACACTACAGTTATAATCGTGGTTGTGGTGATTCTCTCAACGGGGGCATTATTCTTAACGGTGTCAATTATCGCAATCGCCGTTTCTGTCAGTAATCGTCGTAAGATGAATGCCTATCCACATCCTGTCGCTGGGCAATTCCCGCAACAACCTCAGTATCTGCAACAGCTGTATCAGCAGTCAGTTTCGCCGCAACAACAATACCCGCAACAAAACTACTATCCGCAGCAGCCTGGTCAATATCCACCAACATATGCGCAGCCGCCTATACAGCAGCCTCCAGCTAACTATCCGCCTGCGGCGCCAGCTCAGAACGACAACGAGTCTAAAAATCCTCCGGCTCAGAGCTAGTCAAAAACATAGATAACTGATATAATAAAACGCAAGAGTAGTTTTTTGGTGCCAAAAAATTGACCAAAAATCTCGGCAAATTAACGTAATATAAAGGAAAATTTATGGCAGAGACGCATGTTCCGCTAAAGAATTTTAGAAATATTGGTATTATTGCCCATATTGACGCCGGTAAAACGACGACAACTGAGGGTATTTTGTACCGCACTGGCTTGACACATAAGATCGGTGTGGTTCGTGGTGAAGGTGACGGTGCTACCACCGACTGGATGGCACAGGAGAAAGAGCGTGGTATTACTATTACGTCAGCTGCTGTGACTTGTTTCTGGAAAGATCACAAGATTAACATCATCGACACCCCAGGACACATTGACTTTACCGCTGAGGTTGAGCGTAGTTTGCGCGTGCTTGACGGTGCAGTTACGGTTTTTGACGGTAAGATGGGTGTTGAGGCTCAGTCTGAAACTGTTTGGCGCCAGGCTAATAAGTACGGCGTGCCTCGTATTTGTTTCGTTAACAAGATCAACCAGACTGGTGGTGACTTTTACAAGTCTCTAGAGTCAATTCACAACCGCTTGAGTAAGCAGGCTTTCCCAGTTCACTTGCCAATTGGTTTTGAAAAGACTATCCACGGTGTTGTCGACTTGATTGACATGAAGGCATATACATATGACGACTACACGGATCACGAGCTTAAGGTTGGCGAAATTCCAGCTGACATGCTTGAAAAAGCTAAGAACGCACGTTCTCTGTTGGTTGAAAACGCCGTTGAGGCTGATGACGAACTTACTATGAAGTTCTTGGAGCAGGGTGAAGAAGCTATTACCGTTGACGAGCTAAAAATGGCTCTACGCAAGCGCGTTTTGGCTGGTGACTTTTACCTAGTTACTGGTGGTGATGGTCGCGGTGTGATCGTTGAGAAGTTGCTTGACTTGATGGTTGATTTCTTGCCAAGTCCACTAGACGTTGATGAAATTTGGGGTAAGAATCCAAAGACTGGTGATGAAGTTAGCCGCAAGCCATCAGACAAGGAGCCTTTGTCAGCTTTGGCGTTTAAGATTGCTGCCGACCCATTTGTTGGTAAGTTGATCTTCGTTCGTGTCTATTCTGGTGTTCTGAGCTCAGGAAGCTACGTGCTCAACACGACAACTGGCGAGAAAGAGCGAATCGGACGAATTGTTCGTATGTTTGCTGACAAGCGTGAAGAAATTAGCAAGGTTGAAGCCGGCGACATCGCCGCTGTGGTTGGTCTGAAGTCTACCGCAACTGGTAACACGTTGTCTGACGTGGCGCATCCAATTGCTCTTGAGTCAATTGAATTCCCAGAGCCACCAGTATCGATTGCGGTTGAGCCAAAGTCAAAGGCTGACCAGGAAAAAATGGCGTTGGCATTACAGCGCTTGGCCGAGGAAGATCCAACTTTCCGAATTCATACAGACGAAGAAACAGGTCAGACAATTATGTCAGGAATGGGCGAATTGCACCTGGATATTCTTATTGACCGTATGAAGCGCGAATTTAAGGTTGAAGCTAATATTGGTGAACCTCAGGTTGCCTTCCGCGAAAGTATCAAGGGTCGTTCTGAAGTTCAAGGTAAGCACGCTAAGCAGTCTGGTGGTCGCGGTCAATATGGTGACGTTTGGGTCCGCTTTGAGCCAAATGAGACTGGTAAAGGCTTTGAATTCGTTGATGAAATTAAGGGTGGTGTGGTTCCTCAGGAATATCGCCCAGCTGTAATGAAGGGTATTCGCGAAACATTGGAAGGCGGTGTTATTGCTGGCTATCCAGTTGTTGACGTTAAGGCTACACTTTACGATGGTTCGTACCACGATGTCGACTCCTCAGAATTGGCATTCTCATTGGCAGGTTCGATAGCTGCTCGTGAAGGTATTAAGCAAGCTAACCCAATCTTGCTTGAGCCAGTCATGAAGGTTGAAGTTACTACACCAGAGGACTTCATGGGTGATATCATCGGCGACCTTAACTCACGTCGCGGACGCATCGACGCCATGGAAGACTTGATGGGTGGCGCTAAGTTGATTAAGGCATTTGTGCCATTAGCAAATATGTTCGGCTACACATCGGACATTCGCTCAATGTCTCAGGGTCGCGCCGCTTCAACGATGGAATTGGCTCAATACGAGGAAGTTCCACCAAACGTTGCGCAAGAGATTATCGAAAAGCGTAATAAATAATCTCTACCTCATAAAAAATCCTCGGAGCGAATCCGGGGATTTTTGTTTGGCTAAATTTCAGGTTTATAAGTTTGGAATTGTTAGGTTTCGTTTGGCGAGTTCTTCTTTGATTCGTTTGGTCAATTTGCGCGCTTTTGTTGCCTGAATGCTATCTGCGCCATATCTGTTTTCAATATCTTCCAGTCGTTGGTCTATGGTTATCGGCTTGCCGTCTGGGCTAGTTGTCATGTCTGCCAAGTTTAAGATAAGCAATTCGTCCGTCCAATCGTCCACGTCAGGATCTCCGTGATTAAATACAGAATTAGCCCAATTGAAGCCAGATAGTTTTAATATTCTGCCGCCTTCATGTTCGTGATCTGTCTGATTTTCAACAAAAGCGTAGGCAAAGTCGTGTGTCAGTCCCATTAAAAATAAGCCGCGCGCCACGTCTTCTTCTATGTTGAAGACTTCGCGAGCCAGATTGTAAGATTTATACGCCACTCCGCGCATATGAAATAATCGCGAGTCTGACAATCCAATGAATTTTGGGCTATTTTTCATGACACTTGCGTGTTTCGACGGAATAAATTGATGAATTGCCGGCGAATTGGGCGGCCGACGATGTTGCCGAATGATGCGCCAATTGCTACTGCTACGCCGATGAGGATTGCTCGCGCTAAGATAGCCAAGGCTGGCAGGAAGTTTGTGCTATTTGGTGGATATAGGACGACACCCATTAATCCATTGTAAAGCGATAATCCTGGGACTAGCGGTACGATTCCTGCTGCAATAATCGCCAGGGAAGGGAATTTCCATAATCTGGAAGTCAGGACTGCGACCAGCCCAATTACCGCCGCCGCAATGCCGCTCGCTGTTACGATATCAAAGCCAAAACTCATGGCTAATCTTGAAATCCACCAGCCGAAAATTGCGATTAATCCAGAGATAACCATTCCCAAAAATCGAGAATGATTCCTCAGAACGAACGCCGCCGCGATAATTCCAGCGCCCAAATATTGCGTGTGTCCGTCCGCCAATGTCAATCGATCTGGTGTTGCCGGAAAAGTAATACCAAATTTTGTCGCAATGTACAGTCCGACCATCACGCCAGCAATTACGCCGCCCGTCGCCATTACGACTTTTAACAATCTGGCGTTGGCGGTCATGTAATATTCGTCGATTGCGTCCTGGAATGCACCGACAAACATTAGCCCCGCGACTAATAAGACAATTCCGCTGATAACCAATAATGTTGTATTGATGCTCAGCCCTAAATAATTACTGCACCATGCTGTTCCTGCTGCTACTAAGGTAACAAAAATCGCTACAAGAGCTTGTGAGTAGAATAGTGGCATGCCGACGCGCCCCAGCCACCTCAGTAGTCCAGTCGCCAGGAATCCGAGCAGAAACGCGATTGACGCCATGAGTAAACTGCCGCCGTACAGAATGACGGAACCCGCGCTCACTAATCCGCCCGCCGCGTAAACGACTAGTCGGGAATGTTCGGTGGGTTTTTTGAGTATTTGTTGCAATCGCTCTTCGGCTTCTTCCAGGGAAAGCTGTTTGCGACGAATGTCGAGGGCTAATAATTGCAATGCTTGAATCAATTGATAATTAGGGTCGTCAGGAACGATAACTCGCGCCATCGTCAAAGGTTCGTGGCTAACTCCGCGGTCTTGAGAAATTGTCACCAAAGTGTAACTCACGTCCACATGAACAGGTCTGCGGCAATACGTCCGCGTGATTCCTTGCGCCATACGAACCACATCGCGCGCCACTACGCCCATGCTCAGGAGCTGCTCGGCAATCGTCATAGCCAGGCGCAAAGCTCGCATATTCGGTGTCAAACTTTCGTCGATTTTCTCCAGATGATGCTCTGGCTCAAAGCTATAAAGATTAGCAACTCGGGCTAGCGATTGCTCAATGAATTTTGGTACTTTTTTCTTCACAATATCTAGTGTAACAAATTTTATGCCAATAGAAATAGCCCGCCAAGGCTCAAGCCGAGGCCTAAGCCTCAGCGAGCTATTTCTCTTGACGGGCGTTAAGCCCTTTGATCGAACGACTCTAAACGTCGTTCATTCAGCAACCTGAAGTATCACCTGAAGTGTGCTGAACTCGGTTGGAGTTGGCAATCTTTAGTGACTCTTCAGTGGCGCGCTGCGCATCGGAGAGCATTTTCCAGTAACGCTCCGCGAGCGCTTTAGCTTCCTCAAGTTTGCGCTCGGACTCAAGAAGCGCATTGTCAAGTTCGCTGTTCTTGCGCTCAGACTCGTCAAGCTCTTTCTGAAGGTTGGCATATTTTTTGCTGTTCCTGATGGCCCTTTCGTTGAGAAAGAGCGCGCACGCGATAATCGCGATAATAGCCATGTAAATGACGGCAGCTAGAGACTTTGACGAAACTAGCTCTAGCGACGGTAGCGACTCCTCTCCTAAGATGTAGGAGACGAGGGCAACGGTCGCCAGTAGGAGCAGCAATATGACAAGACAGCACGAGTAGATCTTCCTGATCGACTCATGCGTCTTAATGTCGTTAGCGGCTTGATTTGCTGAAGTGCTCATGTACCCCTCCTTAAGGGTGCAGAGTTTTACGTCTAAGGGCAACTCTTGCCCTAAAGACGTGCTCTAGGCAAGAGCTGATATTATTTATATCACACATGAGTAAAAAAGTCAATATAATAAAAACAGCCCCAGTTGGGACTTAATAATTTCAGGGAATAGTGACAAGCAGATGAAGATGTACTAAGACGCGTCAGAAGATGACGCTTTAGCTCATCTTCATCTGCTTATCACTATTCAGGTCCAGATAACTTACCGCAAGAAGCAGTAAGAGATCAGGAGATCAGAGTTCTGCTCGTGGCGGGATTGCCGCCACAAACCACGAATTGTCATCTCCAGACACAGTGTAGGCTTGGCCTACAGGAGCACCATCCTTGTATGTCTGGATGGTAACTGTTGTTCGCCATCCCTTGTTACGCTCGACTTTCGTCACTTCGTGAATGACGTCGTCCACACCAGAAAATGGGATGAACTCTCCTTCTCGGAGATCCTTCAATCGGCGCCTATCGTCGTATGTCATAGCAATGATAATCGCCTTGTCATCGCACTCTTCATAGCTGAAGAACTTATTGGAGTTATCAGACTTCACTGTAAGGATGTTCTCCTTCATAAGGCTGTTACACCTTAATTTAGCGGTAAAGCCATTGACCTTCAGCGTGAAGCTGCCGATGTTTAGCGTGAACACAGTCCCGTTGTCGGTCCTTTCGGACTTAGGGGCCTCGCCTTTAAGCGCGACGTCAGGGATAAGAATTATCTTAGAGACTGAAGTCTCGAAGTGGAATTCACTCCCTACTTTCCTGTATTCAGGAGAAGCCGACTCCGAGCAGCAAACCCTGGTAATGCCATCCTCGGACTGCGTAATGGTAGTGCCCCCAGCGTGGATGGTGATACCCTTGCAGACGATGTAGTGCAGGGTGTAATGAAGTGCCATTTTTCTGACCTTTCTCTATCTCGCGGCGAACGGTTCGCCATCTTTGCTTTTTGGCAAATAATCATGCGTGCATATGATCAAGCATGAAACGAGATTTCAATTGTCAATTACATATTCTCTCAACAACTAAAACCTCGCTTCATGCTTAAGTTTCGTCTTATAATCTTATAATCTTACATCTGCTTGTCAAGGTTCGCTTTCGGACAAGGATTTACTCGACTTGTCAATGAAAGCCAATGTTATTTATATCACGCGATAATATTTAAGTCAAGTTTAGTCAACTTTCTCTAAAATAATACCTGTTCTGGCTGGCAAGTAAACTTTAAGATTGTGACTATTATCAGCTGGGGAAGTGAAAAATCGGGAATTATGGTCTATTCGCTCCTGTCCGCCGAAGTTCTTATCATCGCTACTTAACGCCAACTTATAAGAGCCAGCTTCTGCGGGTACTGCATAATCTGAGTGGGACTTGTCGGGCGAAAAATTGATAACAAATAAAAAGTCGCCATGCATAAAACTTACCGTGTGATCAGATTGGCGAACCGTCAAATGGTGAACATTAGGATTATCAATTTGCCTAATAATCTTCATCAGCGCCGCGTCAAAATCACCCAGCCATTGGTATTTTAAGAAACCGTTGTCGCGTAAATTCCATTGCCGACGAGCGTGCTTAAACGACCAATTATTGCCTTCACGCGGAAAATCAATCCATTCCGGATGCCCGAATTCATTGCCCATAAAATTCAAATAACCGCCGCCATGCAGCCCTGCGGTCATCAGGCGAATCAGTTTATGCAGGGCTATTCCGCGTTCGATCTTAAGATCCGGGTCAATTTTATCCATATGCCAATACATATTTTTATCAATCAATCGGAAAATCAGCGTTTTATCGCCGACGAGCGCTTGGTCATGACTTTCGGCGTAATTGATGACTTTTTCCTCTGGACGATGCGAACTTAAAGTGTAGGCCAATTGTCCCAAATCCCAATCTTCATCATTTTTCTCTTTCAGGGTTTTTATCCATAAATCTGGCGCGCCCATTTGCAAGCGATAATCAAATCCCAGCCCGCCGTCTTTTGTCGATGCGCCCAGTCCAGGAAAACCGCTCATTTCCTCTGCAATTGTCATGGCGTCGGGGCGAATGGCGTGAATGGTTTCATTTGCCAATCGTAAATAAGCGAGCGCGTCTTTGTCGACATTATCGCGGAAATAATCGTCATAGCTAGTGAAACTTTTCTCGAGTCCGTGGTCGTGGTAAATCATACTAGTTACGCCATCAAACCTAAATCCGTCAATGTGATATTCGTCCAGCCACCAACGGCAATTACTTGCCAAAAAATGCAAAACTTCTGGCTTGCCGTAATCGAACAGTCGCGAATCCCATTCTGGATGATTTGTTGGCTTGAAATATTGTGTCGGATCGCCAGCGAAATTGCCCAGACCTTCGATTTCGTTTTTAGCGGCGTGAGCGTGAACGAGGTCAATGATGACGCGCAGTCCCATTCCGTGCGCCGTGTCGACCAATTTCTTAAAATCGTCGGGCGTGCCAAATCTTGACGAAACCGCGAAAAAGTTGCTGACGTGATAGCCGAAGCTGCCGTAATATGGATGCTCGGCGATTGCCATAAGCTGAATGGTGTTATAGCCAGATTCCTTAATTCGCGGCAAAACCTCCGTGGTAAATTCACTGAAACTGGCAACTTTTTCTTCCTGGCTACTCATGCCAATATGCGCTTCGTAAATTAGTGGAACTTTTGGCTTGGGCGGGGTTTTATATTGCCAATCATAGGGAGTTTTTGGCGACCATACAACTGCGGAAAAATCGACAGAATTTTTGTCCTGAACGATGTAATTTGAGTATGAAGGCAGCCGCCAACCGTCGCCGCCAGACCAATAGACACGCAATTTATATTTTTGTCCGTGACGAAGTGAATCTTCAGGAAGATTTATGCTCCATTCGCCGTTTTCATCACGATTTAAGGCGAATTCCTCACTCTCTTTCCAGTCTGAAAAATCGCCAACTAAGAATATTCGAGTAGCGTTTGGCGCCCATTCTCTAAAAGCCCACCCCGCATCTGTTTTATGAAGTCCGAAATATAAAAAACCCATCGCGAATTCGGCTGGCGTCTTGCCGCTTAAAACCGTTTTCAGCTTTGAGGAAATATACTTCTCACGCGCCTGAATTGTGGATTTGTGCGGGGCTAGCCACTGATCCAAATCAACGAGGGTTTTATTGCTCATGTTTCTAGTGTAGCGAAAAAAACTGATATAATCTATCAAATGAGACCTTTTTCTTTTGAAATAACTTCACGATTTAACGACACGTTGGCGCGAACGGGAATTATTCACACACCACACGGTGATATTAAAACGCCGGCGTTTATTGTGGTTGGAACTAAGGCTAATGTTAAGGCGATGATTCCTGAGATGGTGAAGGATGTCGGCGCGCAGGCGGTGCTGGCGAACGCTTATCATCTATATTTACAGCCGGGGCATGAGTTGATTGAAAAGGCTGGATATCTTGGTGAATTTATGCACTGGGATGGTCCAACGTTTACGGATAGTGGTGGGTTTCAGGTTTTGAGTTTAGGCTCTGGCTTTAAGAAGGTTTTGGCTATGAGCACTGATGTCGATGAAGAAATTGCGATTGCTAAAAAATCGTCGCGTCATGCTTGGGTGGACGAAAACGGCGTGATGTTCAAGTCGCATCTGGACGGCTCTTATCATAAATTCACGCCAGAATTGTCCATGCAAATTCAGGCTGGAATTGGCGCTGACATTACTTTTGCGTTTGATGAATTGACCTCTTTGATTGATCCGTATGAATATCAAGTTGAGGCGCTGGCCAGGACGCATGCTTGGGCGGAGCGAAGTTTGGCGGAAGTCAAGCGCTTAAGGGCGGCTCGTCCAGATAAGCCATATCAAGCTTTATTTGGCGTTTTGCAAGGCGCGAATTATGAGGATTTGCGGAAGCAAACTGCCGAGTTTTTGGGCGCGATGGATTTTGATGGTTATGGAATCGGTGGCGCGTTGGAAAAGGAAACTATGGCGCAAACGATTCAGTGGGTCAATCAAATTCTGCCTGAAAATAAACCGCGCCATTTACTGGGAATTTCCGAGCCTGATGATATTTTTGCGGCGATTGAGCAGGGAATTGACACCTTTGACTGCGTGAGTCCGACGCGAGTGGCTAGGAATGGCGCCGCGTATACGCCGTTTGGTCGAGTCAATGTGCGCGGTCAAAAATACCGCGAGATGTTTGCGCCGATTATGGATAATTGCGATTGCTATACTTGCAAGAATTACACGGCGGCTTATCTCTGTCATCTTTTGCACGCTCGTGAGTCGTTGGCTGGAACGTTGTTGTCAATTCATAACGAGCGATTTATCGTTAAGTTGGTTGACGATATTCGTGTCAGCTTGGAGAATGGAACTTTTTACGAGTTTCGCGATTCGTTCTTGGCGAAGTATTATAGTAAGAAATAGACTATTTACAACTGATTGGAAAATCGTTATAATTAAACTCATACGCCGTGAGGTCTTTTTTATGGACTGTACCCGCGTGAAAAATAATAATTAAATTAAGGAGAACTTCTACAAATGGCAGATGCATTTGACCGAAGCAAACCGCACGTTAACGTTGGTACAATGGGCCACGTTGACCACGGTAAGACTACGCTGACTGCTGCGATTACTGCAGTGTTGGCAAAGCGCCTACCAAGCGCAGTTAACAAACCTGTTGCGTACGACCAGATCGACAACGCACCAGAAGAGAAGCAACGTGGTATTACTATCGCGTCTTCACACCAAGAGTATGAATCAAAGAATCGTCACTATGCACACGTTGACATGCCAGGACACGCTGACTACGTCAAGAACATGATCACCGGTGCTGCTCAGGTTGACGGTGCGGTATTGGTTATCGCTGCAACTGACGGCCCAATGCCTCAGACTCGTGAGCACGTTTTGCTTGCAAAGCAGGTTGGTGTGCCAAAGATTGTTGTCTTCTTGAACAAGATGGACATGGCTGACGAAGAAATGGTTGAGCTGATCGAAGAAGAAGTTCGCGAACTTCTTGAAAAGAACGGCTTCGACAAAGACGCTCCAATCATCAAGGGTTCTGCTCTTAAGGCTCTTGAAGGTGAAGAGAAATATGAAGACGCTATTATGGAATTGGTTGACGCAATGGACAGCTACATTCCAGAGCCAGCACGTGACATGGACAAACCATTCATTATGCCAATTGAGGACGTCTTCTCAATTAAGGGTCGTGGTACAGTAGCAACTGGTCGTATCGAGCAAGGTGTTGTTAAATTGAACGACGAAGTTGAGATCGTTGGTTTGAAGCCAACTCAGAAGTCAGTTGTAACTGGTATTGAGGCCTTCAAGAAATCTCTTGACCAAGGTCAAGCAGGTGACAACGCAGGTGTCTTGCTACGTGGTATTGAGCGCAGCGACATTGAGCGCGGTCAAGTTTTGGCAAAGCCAGGCACAATTACTCCACATACTGAGTTTGAAGCTGAAGTTTACATCTTGAAGAAGGAAGAAGGCGGTCGCCACACTCCATTCTCAAAGGGCTACAAGCCACAGTTCTACTTCCGCACAACTGACGTTACTGGTGAAGTTGAATTGCCAGCTGACAAAGAAATGGTCATGCCAGGCGACACTGTAACCTTCAAGGTTAAGTTGCTTGCACCAATCGCTATGGAGCAAGGTTTGAACTTTGCTATCCGCGAAGGTGGTCGTACAGTTGGTGCTGGTGTTGTTACAAAGATTAACAAATAATCTTGATAACACAAGCCTAATTAAATCCCCCGAATTTTCGGGGGATTTTTGATTGCTATGGAACTATATATCTAATTAAGGAATCTTGTATCAAAACATTCTTCAGAAGTACCAAGCTTATATTGAGGATAGTACGGTCCGTCATTATCTTTCTCGTTGACAGATGTAGTCTTTGTGATTTTCATGCCCACCTTTTTACCATCTATCGTGGCCATAAATTGAGGAAGGCAGAGATATTGCTCATTTTCACCGCGCGGAAAAGATACAGGCTTAGTGAATTGCCCTACACTACTTTTCTTCTCTCGGCATTCGGCTACATTCTTTGAGATTTCGGTTGGAACATAATCTTCGTATTGTATTGCTAGCGAGTCTGTTTTGCTCATTAGATCCGAAGCTTCAGGAATTCTTTTTCTTTGAGTTTGTTCGGTGAAGTCTATATTATCGAATTTAAGCCGAACCATATCATCTCCATCGCAAAAATATACCGAACAGTCTGCTATTTGAGAGGTGTCGTAATTACTTTCTATGCAATAAGCTGTAAACCCTTCTTGAACGCCATTTTTTGAATAGTAAACTGAGTTCTTTCCTATATCAATTCCTTTTTCAGAGTCATTATTTTTTGGCTGAGATGTAGCAGTTTCAGAGCTGCTGTATGGAGCTGAACTTGAGCTTCCAGTATCAACTCCTTTTTCGCCTGCACATCCAGCTAAGAAGCATGACGGCAGTAAAGCGAACACTGCAAGCGCTCGATATACTTTGTCGCGTGGCACTTTTTCTGCAAACATTCTTTTTTCCATATATCCTCCCGTTGATAATATGTAAAAGTTAATAAATTGACAATATTATACATATTTTTTGCCGTAAAGTAAAATTAATTGACAAAGCGGTAATGTTTATGGCAGAATAAAGACATCTAATATAAAACAGAAAAAGGAGATTTTGGTGAATAAACAGAAATTGCTAATTGTTGGCGGAGGCGGAATGGTCGGTGCGACGGCGGCTTATGCGTGTGCGTTGCGTAGTGTTATTGAAGAAATTGTGCTGATTGACCGTAACGAGGATTTGGCTTGGGGTCAGGCGGCTGACATTAATGACGCGATGGGAATTGACAGAAATGTCGTGGTTCATACGGGAAATTATTCTGATATCAATGACGATGACATCGTTGTGATTACCGCGGGTGCACCACAACTTCCTGGTCAGACTCGACTGGAGCTGATTGACGTTAACGCAAAAATTATGCGTGATATTGTGAAAAATATTATGGCGAATGGCGCGAAGCCGTATTTGGTAATTGTCAGTAATCCGGTTGATGTTCTGACTTACGTGGCACTTAAGGAATCTGGTTTGCCGAAAAATCGCGTGTTTGGGACAGGTACGACGCTTGATACTTCGCGGATGAAGTCGTATTTGGCGGACGCATTCAATGTCGACAGTAAAGCGGTTGACGCTTATATTCTGGGCGAGCATGGCGATTCATCGTTTTCGACAATTGAGACGGCGCAAATTGGTGAAGTGCCAATTAAGGAATATCCTGGATTTACAGAGGAAATGATTGACGGAATTGAGCAGAAGGTTCGCGACCGAGCATATCGGGTGATTGAAACAAAGAAATCGACATATTTTGCGATTGGGTTTGTTGTGTCTAAAATTGTTTCGGCGCTCCGAAAATCGACGCATACGGTTTATCCTGTTTGCTCTTTGGCTGAAGGTGAATATGGCTTGAATAATGTTGTGCTTGGATTGCCATCAACAATCAGTAGCGACGGCGTGAAGATTTTGGCGGGCTATCCACTTACCAAGCGAGAAAAAGAATCGCTGAATAAATCCGCTGGAATTATTGCGGAAATGATTTCCCATCTTGATAAAGCAGAAAATTGCTGATATAATCGCATAGTTAATAATAATTTATCTCGAGAACTCGATTGACTATAAATAGGACAATTAGAGGTTACGAGATTGCACATAAGAGGAGGAGCTATGGCTCAAGATACAGGAATTAAAATCCGTATTCGTCTGAAGGCTTATGACCACAAAGTCATTGACCAATCGGCAAAACAAATTATCGACACCGCAATTCGCACAGGCGCTAACGTGGCTGGTCCAGTGCCTTTGCCAACTCGACGCAGCACTTACACCGTCGTAAAGAGTCCGCACGTTTACAAAACTGGTGGTGAATCTTACGAGCGCCGCGTTCATAAGCGTCTGATTGACATTACGAATGCTACACCAAAGACGATTGATAGCTTGCAGAACTTGAATTTGCCAGCTGGCGTTGACGCTGAAATTCGTATGTAATTTAACGATATATAAAATTTCCGCCTCTTGAATGGGGCGGATTTTTTATGCTATAATTCCATTTAGCTTATGACAAAACAAAAAACTCGTACTTATGCTCGCAATCGCTCGAAGTCTAGCGAGCTGTTTAGCCGCAAAGGGCGCGAACGTATTTATGATAACGATGGCTCATTTTTCTTAAAATTGGTGGTTTTTGTGATATTAAGTGCGCTGTGGCTTCGTCTAAAAAATCCAGTTGAAGTTGGCGGTTTGGTCGTCCAAGCCATTCCTGTCGGGCTATTTATTGCGTTGCTGCTGGTATTAAAGATTGAGAAGTATCAATTCAACCGGAAAATTTGGTATGTCACGATAATTTTTATGGCAATTTTGACTTCGTTTACGCCGGTTGGCGTGATGATTTAATCGCTATGGATTCGTTATAAAATAATACCGCCCAATTAGGACGATATTATTTGCTTGAAGTTGTTAGCTCTTAAGCTTCTAGAATGAACGACCGCCGCCTAATTTGCTAATAGCGTATCCAGAGTCTTGAATAATATCAATTAGCGCCTCGGCTCGTGTAGCTGCGTCTGGGATATTTTTAGCTGCCTCGTAAGCTAAGCGGAACATCTTACTGCTGTTGGTTATTCTTGCGGCTGACATATATATACGAATTTTTCGTTCTCCATCAACGCCTTCCATTCTGTCTATATTTGGTGCTAGAGCATTAATAGCCTCATCTCTGATAGTGCGTAAATTATTCAATTCTTCGTTAGTATTTTCGATTTGAGAATCGTTCATGATTGCCCCCTAATTAATAAAATTTCTTTTCGAATATGATTATAGCATATGCGGAATTGTAGATAAAACAGAACATGTGGCCATGGGTTGACTTTTTAGGCTCAATTGTGCTACAATTTACGAGTAATTTCTATTACGCGTAATATCAACTGTTCTCCTTGGTGAATGAGCAGGTCTGGTTATGGGCGGATGTTTACATTTAACGTTCTCCCAGAATCCAGAAACCACACGTCATCAGGAGTATTTAAGTGGGAGTGAGGAAAAGTGAAAACACTTCTCGGTACCAAACTTGGTATGACCCAGCTCTTGGCTGAAGACGGCAAAGCCATTCCGGTAACGCTGATCCAAGCCGGCCCTGTCACCGTTACTCAGGTGAAGACTGTCGAAACCGACGGTTACAATGCGGTACAGGTAGCTTTTGGAGAGGGTAAGAACCTGAGCAAGGCCGTGGCTGGACACGTTAAGCCAGCCCAAGTGACCCCGAAACATATTCGGGAATTCCGTGTCGACCAGATTCCAGAGGATCTGAAAGTTGGCAGTGAAATTAATGTTTCCGCGTTTGAAGTCGGCGATTTTGTCGATGCAACCGGAACCAGCAAAGGTAAAGGTTTCGCTGGAACCATTAAACGCCACAACTTTAAGCGTCATCGTAAGACGCACGGTGGTAAAGGTAATACTCGTAAGCCAGGTTCAATTGGCTCGATGTATCCACAAAAAGTTTTCAAGGGTAAGACGATGGCTGGCCATATGGGTCACGAACGTGTTACTGTTAAGAACTTGGAAGTGGCATATGTTGATCCAGAGACCAATCTAATCGGGGTTAAGGGCGCTGTTCCTGGACCACGAAAGGGGCTGATTATTTTAGGAGGTAACAAGTAATGGCAGATTCAACCAAACTTCCTAAAGACATTTTTGCTGTGGAAGTGCCAAATCACGAATTGTTGAAATTGGCATATGACAGCTACTTGGCAAACGCACGCCTAGCTAGCGCTACAACCAAGCAGCGCGGCGAAGTTTCTGGTGGTGGTAAAAAACCATGGAAGCAAAAGGGAACTGGTCGAGCACGTTTTGGCTCAACCCGTAACCCAATCTGGCGCGGCGGTGGTGTGGTATTTGGTCCACGCGGTAACGAAAACTACACTAAAAAATTGTCAAAGACTGCTAAGAAAGTAGCAGTTCGCCAAGCTTTGACCGTAGCTAACGAAGCTAAGAAAATTGTCATCAAAGACGTTAAGACTACTGGCAAGACCAAGGAAGTCGCAACATTCCTAGCTGATAACAAGTTCGAGCGCCGCGTTCTGATCGTTGTAGATGAGAAGACGCCAGAACTTATGCGTGCTACAAACAATATTCAGAACGTTTTGGTGGTTCGCGCTAATTATCTAAGCGTTTATCACATTCTGAATGCGGATACAATCGTTATAACACCGAAAGCTCTACCTGTAATTACTGCATGGTTGGGTAAGGAGGAAGCGTAATATGAAACAGACGATTATTATCCCACGCGTTAGTGAAAAAGCTTACGCACAGAGCGCCAATGGTGTATATGTGCTACGCGTTCCACTTAACTTGAATAAGAACGAAATCAAATCAGCTGTAGAGGCGCAATTTGGCGTTACTGTAGTTAAGGTTAAAACCTTAGTACAAGACGGCAAAGCTGTACGCTTCTCACGTGGCAAGAATCGTTATCCTGGCACAACAACGCGCAAGGATTGGAAGAAGGCTTACGTGACGCTGAAAGAAGGCGATAAGCTCGATGTGTTTGACGCAGTAGAGCAGCAGATGGAGGAGACCAAGTAATGCCAGTGAAAGCTTACAATCCAACCACTCCTGCTCGTCGCGGCATGACGAGTCAGGATTTGTCAGATATTACAACAAGAAAACCTCTTAAAAGTCTGATTAAAGCTAAAAAGCAAAATGCCGGTCGCAACAACCAAGGTCGAATTACCGTTCGTCATCGCGGAGGCGGCGTTCGTCGTCACTACCGCTTGGTGAACCACAATTTGCCAGCAGGCTTGACCTTGACGATTGAAGAAATCGAATACGATCCAAACCGCTCAGCTCGTATTGCTCGAGTTAAGGATCAGTACAATTTGTACCACTACATCTTGGCTGACACCTCAATGATTAAGGGTAAAACTATCCGAACTGGCGAAGAAGCTCCAATTGAGACTTCAAACCGCTTGCCATTGTCAGTTATTCCTGTTGGTACGATGATTTACGCTATTGAGTTGACCGCTGGTAAGGGCGCACAAATGGTACGCGCTGCTGGTGCTAAAGCTCAGTTGATGGCGAAAGAAGGCAACTACGCAACTATCAAATTGCCATCTGGCGAAGTTCGCAAAGTTCGCTTGGAAGCTACCGCTGCTATCGGTGTAGTTGGTAACGTCCAACACCAAAATGTTAAGATCGGTTCAGCTGGTCGCAAACGTCGCAAGGGTATTCGCCCAACCGTTCGTGGTGTCGTTATGAACGCCGCAGACCACCCACATGGTGGTGGTGACGGTGGTCGCCACGGTACTGGTAAAGCACCACGTACTCCTTGGGGTCAATTGACATTAGGTTATCGAACTCGTCGCCGTAAAGGCTCGAATAAATTAATCGTACGCACGCGTCACGACGCGAAGAGGAAGAGGTAAATCACGATGAGTCGTTCATTAAAGAAAGGTCCATTCGTCGATGTAAAGCTAGCAAAGAAAATTGCTGCTCTTAGCCTTGACGATCGAACCGTTATCAAAACGTGGGCGCGCGCTTCGACTATCACCCCAGAGATGGTTGGTCGAACGATTGCTGTTCACAACGGTAGAGTGCACGTACCAGTGCTGATTACCGAAAACATGGTTGGTCATAAGCTCGGTGAGTTTAGTCCAACTCGTAAATTCCGTAAACACGGTGGAAAGGATAAGAAGTAATCATGGCTGATACAACTTATACTGTCCGTGCTTACGCTAAAGGTGTCGATCAGGCGCCACGTAAGGTAAGTCTAGTCGCAGCCTTGGTGCGAGGTCGTACTGTAGCTGATGCGCTAGTTATCTTAGAGCACGTTCCAAAGCGCGCTGCTAGTCCAGTTAAAAAGGCTATCGAAAGCGCTAAGGCAAACGCTATCAACAACCACGGCTTGGATGCTAAAAGTTTGGTAATTACTACTTTGAGCGTTACTACTGGTACACGTTTGCGCCGCTTTAAGCCTGCATCACGTGGCCGCGCTTTGCCATTCCAGAAAAAGACTTCAAATATTTTGGTTGAAGTAACTGGCACGGAAAAGCCAAAGAAAGCGCCTGCAAAAAAGGCCGAAGCTAAGGCAGAAGCAAAAACTGCTAAGCCTGCAGCTAAAAAAGCCGCTAAACCGGCAGCAAAAAAGGAGGAGAAGTAAATGGGTCAAAAAGTGAATCCAATCAACTTCCGCCTACAGGTCAATAAGAACTGGAGCTCTCGTTGGTTTACGGCCAATAAAAAAGAGTTTGCAGAGGCGATTCGTCAGGATCACGAAATCCGCGAGTTGATTGAAAAGAAATTTGCCTCACGCCCAACTATCAATCGCATTGAGATTGAGCGTAGCGCTAACTTGATCACGATTACAATTCACACGGCAAAAGCTGGTGTTGTTATCGGTCGCGGTGGTGCTGGCGTGAATGAATTGAAGAAGCAAGTTGAGAAGATTGCTGGTCAGGCTGTTCGTATTAACATCGAAGAAGTTCGCCGTCCAGAATTGGCAGCCAAATTGGTAGCTGAGAACATCGCTCGCCAATTGGAACGCCGAATCAACTTCCGCCGTGCGACTAAAATGACTGCACAAAACACCATGAATGCTGGTGCTAAAGGTATTCGTATTGAGGTGGCTGGTCGTTTGAACGGCGCTGAAATGGCACGTCGCGAAAAGGTAATTGAAGGCTCAGTGCCTCTACACACTTTGCGCGCTGATATTGACTTCCACTGTGCTCGCGCTCAGACACCAGCTGGTATCATTGGCGTGAAAGTGTGGATTTATAAGGGAGAAAGGAGTCGCTAAATGCTGTTACCAAAGAAAACTAAGCACCGCAAAGTGCGTATTGGAAAAAACCGCGGTCAAGCAACTCGTGGCAATTACATAGCGTTCGGTGACTTTGCATTGCAATCACAATCAAATGAGCGCATCAACTCCCGCCAAATCGAGTCTGCTCGTCAGGCGATGACTCGTTACATTAAGCGTGGTGGTAAGATTTGGATTCGAATCTTCCCTCACACTCCAGTTACCCGAAAGCCACTTGGCTTGAAGATGGGTGGCGGTAAAGGTAACCCAGAGTTCTTTGTCGCTAAGGTAAAGGCTGGTACTGTTCTGTTTGAGATGCAGGGTGTTTCAGAGGAAGTTGCTCGCGAAGCAATGCGTCTGGCTAGCCACAAATTGCCAGTCAAATGTAAGTTCATCAAGCGGGAGGACGCATAATGGCTGAAACGAAGAAATCTGTTAAAGCGGCAGTTGTTAAGACGATTGACGATTTGAAGAAGGAATTGGCTGAAAAGCGAAACGACCTACTTCAAGCAAAACGTTCTCACGCTGCTGGCGAATTGGTTAATCCAAAAGCGTTGCGTTCACTCCGAAAGGAAATTGCACGCCTGCTGACACAAATTAATAACACAAAGGAGAGCAAGTAATGGCCCGACGAACATTGATTGGCGTCGTAACGAGTGCCAAGCGCGACAAGACCATCACTGTGACGGTCACTAGCCGCGAAACGCATCCGCTATACGGCAAGCAGTACACCGTGACTCGCAAATACACTGCTCACGATGAAACCAACGAAGCAGGTGAAGGCGACAAGGTGCAAATCGAAGAGACTCGCCCAATTTCCAAGACTAAGAGCTTCACTCTAGTTAAGGTGATTGAAAAGTCTCGCGGTTCTATCAAACTAAAGGACGAAGTTTCTGGCGAAACTAAGGAAGAGGCTAAGGAGGACGACAAATGATCCAACAAGAATCTCGCCTTAAGGTAGCCGACAACTCAGGCGCTAGGGAAGTTCTGTGTATCCGTGTTCTTGGCGGTACACGACGCCGTTACGCTCGCGTTGGCGACGTAATCGTCTGCTCGGTAAAAGACGCTAGCCCAACCGGTAACGTTAAGAAAAAATCTGTTGTTAAGGCTGTAGTTGTTCGTACTCGCGATCAAATCCATCGCAAAGACGGCTCAACAATCTGTTTTGATGACAACGCCGTAGTGATTATCAACGATGACAAGCAGCCAAAAGCTACTCGTGTCTTCGGTCCAGTTCCACGCGAACTTCGCGATATGGGTTACATGAAGATCGTTAGCTTAGCTCCGGAGGTACTCTAATGGCTCGAATTCACAAAGACGATACCGTAAAAATTATTGCTGGTAAAAATAAAGGTACAACTGGTAAAGTCCTAAAAGTTAACACAAAAGACCAAACTGTTTTGGTTGAAGGTGTTGGCGTTGGACATCGTCACGTTAAGCCAAGCCAGTACAATCCAAAAGGTGGCAAAAAAGATATTCACGTACCAATGGATATCAGCAAAGTCGCTTTGGTTGTTGATGAGAAATCAGGCAAAACCAGTCGGGTTGGTTTAGTAAAGAATGCTGACGGCGGCAAAACTCGTGTTGCTCGTCAAGCAAAAAATAAGGAGATTAAATAATGGCAGAAAAGAAAACTGTCGTGCCAGCTCCTCGCTTGAAAGCCTTGTATCAAGGAACTTACCTTAAGGAACTACAAGCCGAATTGAATCTAAAGAACGTGCATGAAGTGCCAGCTTTGGAAAAGATCGTCGTGAGCGTTGGTACCGGCAAAAAGAAAGATGACAAGCGTCATTTTGAAATTGTCAAAAACACTGTCGAGAAAATTACCGGTCAAGCACCAGTGGCTCGACGAGCCAAAAAATCAATCGCGACATTTAGTATTCGTAAAGGTATGGGCGCGCCAATTGGTGTTAGCGTAACTTTGCGCGGCGCTCGTATGTACGAGTTCATGGATCGTTTGATTAACGTTGCTTTGCCTCGCGTTCGTGACTTCCACGGCGTTGGCTTGAAGTTTGATAAAGGTGGCAATTACAATCTAGGCATCACCGAGCAATCGATTTTCCCAGAATTGACATTTGAGGAAACTCAAGTTTTGCACGGCTTGCAGGTTACATTTGTTATCAAGAACGGCAACAAGGAAGCTTCTAAGGCGTTGCTAGAAAAATTCGGCATGCCGTTTGAGAAGAAAGGAGGCGTCAAGTAATGGCTAAGAAATCAATGGTCGCTCGTGACAAGAAGCGTATGAAGATGATTGCCAAGTTTGCAGCCAAGCGTGCTGAGTTGAAAGAACTTGGCGACCTCGATGGTTTGCAGAAATTGCCTCGCAATTCTAGCCCGACCAGGCACAAGAACCGTGATAGCATCTCTGGTCGCCCACGCGGCTACATGCGTCAATTCGGCTTGAGCCGTATCAATTTCCGCGAAAAAGCAGCCAAGGGTGAAATCCCAGGCATAACAAAGAGTAGTTGGTAAGAAGGAAAGGAGATTAGAATATGTCTATGCAAACTACAGACCCAATCGCCGACCTTCTGACTCGCATCCGCAATGCGAAATTGGTTGGCAAAACGGAAGTTCGTGTTCCGTCCAGCAAGATGAAGAAAGTCATCGCTGAACAATTAGTCAAAAACGGCTACTTGGCAGATGTCAAATTGGAAGATGCTAAACCTCGTGGCGTGTTGGTAGTTACTATCAATGAAAAAGGAACTAACAGCACTATCAACGAAATTACCCGTATCTCAAAACCTGGTCGTCGCGTTTACGTCGGCGCTAGCGAGATTCCAAAGGTAAAGAGTGGCCGCGGTTTGGTACTTATCTCAACATCAAAAGGTGTCATGACTGGCGCCGAAGCAGCTAAGGCTAAACTTGGTGGCGAATTGTTGTTGAAGGTTTACTAAGCCTCACGCAAATCAAATAAACGTCCTCATTGCAGGGCGTTTATTTTTATATCTATCTACACAGAGATAGTATAATTTAACTAAGGGGTGATTTTATGATAGTTAAAGAATATGGAAAATCTAATAAAGATATTATTATGTTATTACATGGTGGTGGATTATCATGGTGGAATTATGAAGAAGTGTCAGAAATATTAAAAAGTAATTATCATGTAATATTACCAATATTAGATGGTCATTCAGGAAGTGATAGAGATTTTACTTCTATTGAAAGTAATGCAAATGAAATAATTGAATATATTGATAATAATTATAACGGAAATGTTAAACTTATAGGAGGACTTTCATTAGGAGCACAAATTTTATTAGATATATTGTCAAAAAGAGACAATATATGTGAATATACAATAATTGAAAGTGCTTTAGTGTGCCCAATGAAAATGACAAATAAACTTATAGAATCATCAATTAATATGTCTTATGGACTTATAAATAAAAAGTGGTTTTCTAAACTTCAATTTAAAAGTTTAAAAATAAAAGAAGAATTATTTGATAAGTATTATATTGATAGTTCTAATATAACAAAAGATAATATGATTTCATTTTTAAAAGCTAATTCCAATTATCATCTTAAGAATATAAAAACCAACAAATCAAAATCAATAGTGATAGTAGGAAGTAAAGAAAGACCAATTATGATTAAATCTGCAAAAATAATACACGATGAATTAATTAATAGTGAATTAGAAATATTAAGTGGTTATTATCATGGAGACTTAAGTATTAATCATCCAAATGAATATGCAGAAAAAGTTAAGAAATTGATAAAATAACTGTTCGGAAAATTTTAGTAAACACAAGCAGTTTGAAGAGTAAATATGATGAGATCTGAAAGGTTCTTATTTTTATGTCTTTAAATCATATTCACTCTAAAAAGTTTGTAGTGTTAAGAATGGTAGTAGTATAATTATCTCTATTGCAAATGGCTTTTTACGCCCAGAGGATCAATATATAATTCCAGGAACAGAATTTAATGATGTTAAATTTTAAAAGGATGTACTAAATGATTGAACAAAAAACATTCGGCCAGAAAGTAATAGAATTTAATAAAAAATTATCTAAAATATCAATGGAATTGCCGGATGGTTTTAAAATTATAAATCCGTTTAATGGAAGTCAAAAAGAAATAGCAAATGAGATTTCAACAACGTTCTACAAAAGGTTTTACAATGATTGTAATAAACGTCGTATAATATTAGGAAGTTCACCAGCACGTCGAGGAACAGCCGTTACAGGGGTGTCATTTGAGGATGCGGAACATCTTCAAAAAGAAACTGGTATTTTGATTGATAAGTTTTATATTAACAAATCATCTTCAGGGTTTTTATATGATGTAATTGAAAAATATGGTGGATGCAAAAAGTTTTATTCGGATTTTTATATGAATTTTGTCTGTCCTGTTGGTATAGCTAGAACCAATTCAAAGGGAAATGAGGTTAACTGTAATTATTATGATAGTAAAAAATTGCAAGAAACATTGTATTCTTTGATCGTTAGTTCAATACAGGCGCAAATTGATTTTGGAATCGATACTTCTGTGTGTTATTGCATAGGAAGTGGAGATAATTATACATTTTTATCTAAAATAAACAAAAAATATAATTTTTTTGACGAAATCATACCTTTGGAGCATCCGAGATTTATAATGCAGTATAATTCTAAACATAAATATGAATATTTTGAAAAGTATTTGACAGCTTTAAGGCAAAATCATGGCAAAGAAAAGGAGATAGCATATCGTTAATAAAAAATTTTAATGAAACATTAATACATGACGAGTTGTTCAAAAAGATTGATTATGTTATTTTGTTGTTGAAGGTTTACTAAGCCTCACGCAAGTCAAATAAACGTCCTCATTGCAGGGCGTTTATTTTTTATGATAAACTTTTATCAGACTGTTGTTCGTTCAAGAGAGAAGTGACTCATGGGATCTTCCTGGCGGTGGGCTGGAACATGGTGAGGATATTACAGAAGCGTTGAAGCGAGAGTTTCTGGAAGAACTAGAGACAGATATCGAAGTCGCTGCAGAAAATCCCTTGATTATTCCAACTTGGAATACAAAATTCGACGACCCCGTTTTGATTATTGCCTACAAAGTAACTCTATTAACGACACCTCGTAAAACAGATGAAGTTTCAAACTTTAACTATTTCGATATTCATGAAATCAAGCAAGAAAAGCTAGATTCTACGCTGATTGGCAGTCTTTCAAAGATATATCAAATTGACCGATAGTACTCTCGAGAGAAATATTTCTATGCTTTCCATACGGTAGACAGCATTGAAGACACTCTCATGCTACTCTGTGCTATAAAAGAAAACGTAGGACACTTCCTGACGCCTGGGGATATAAAGTATAATAGATTAGACTGGCTCGGGCAATAAATTTAGGAGATATCATGGACGCCATAAGAAAAACTATTAAGGCACGCACTTGGAAGGGCGGTAAAGAAATTCGCCCAGAAGATCAGACTCTTCCAGTAAAACAGGTATATGCTTGGCTTTTTACTCACGATAATAAAATAGTCATCGTCTCTAAAGATGGTCGAAAGTGGCAGCTGCCCGGTGGAAAACCAAATAAACACGAGACCTACTTGCAAACCATCGTACGTGAAGTAGAAGAAGAGACGGGAATCAATACAGACAGCGTGTCTAGTCAGTATAAGTTCTTTGGCTATTACGATATCTTGGAGACAGATAACTTAAAAAATGATGACGAGTACTTACAACTTCGGGTTAGCCTGAAACTTAATAAGAATGCCGATGAGTATATCTTACATCAACAGAACGAGGACGAAGAGCAAATACAGGAAGAGCAGATACGGTATGCTAAATTTGTAACAGTTGATGAACTCACGCAACACATTCCATGGGCAAACGAAAGCGCAGAGTTGAAAGCTGCTATACAGAGTCAAATAAATTTTCCTGTATCACATTAGCGCATTTTTCGACTGCAACTTCATGCCCGAGTGAATATCCATTACGCTTTAATTTCGGCAGTTCGCGCACTTCGTGAAACATCATATTAAGCTCGGGTACGAAAAATAATTCCCGAAACGGCATGCCTTTGAGTCGTGATTCCTCACGTGGCTCAGTTAAGATAACACCAGAATTTTTCCCAAAAATCACTTCCTCACGACCGTCAGGGAAGTTTACTACAAGACACGTTGTGTATTGCGCTCGCCTGTTTGTTTTATCTTCAAGCTTCTTCAGGCAATAATCTACGATTTCTTGATCGCTCATCTCGTGACCATCCCAGCGTCTTGTAAATACGCCAGGCTCGCCATTTAAGGCTTCAATTTCCATTCCAGAATCATCGGCGATAATTATCAGGTTTTTGTCATTTCTATGCAAATGATTCCTTGCGTGTCGTGCTTTCAGTAGGGCGTTTTGCTCAAATGTTGTGCCTGTCTCTATGCAGTCAGGTATTTGATAATCTAAATCTGCCAACGAAATAATTGGCATCTGCGGAGAGAATTTATGAAACGCGGAGACAAATTCTGCGTATTTGCCTGGGTTTTTGGTGGCGAAAAGTATAGTTGCTGTCACTGAGTATGATTATATCAATTATCATAAATATCGAAAAATTGCCAATTTGACGGCATTGTAATATCATCGAACCAAGCAATGATAATTTCATCCATATACAAAACAGCCGATAATGACGGACTAATCGCTCATATTTATGAACATTTATTAGCTCAGTACGTTTTGAAGCGTCTTCAAGACAATGAGTTCTTTGTTTTGAGCGATATCATACTGTCTGCAAAAACATATGGCGACACTTGTTTTATGGACGCTGAGTTATATAGCCCAGAAGTGAAAAAGACATATGACGAGGCATTGCGAGAGTTTGATAAATTAATCATTCCAGAAGATGATATTTTGAGAGCCGCTAGCGAGTGCGGGATAGAAATGAATCGAAATATAGTAGAAGTCGACCGAAGTGAACTGAATAAAAAGCTATGCGAAGTTCAGATTTCTCCGTGGCGTAAGCAAATTGATATGGCGTATCGTAAAGCTCACGATGAGAGCTCTGTTAATACGCTCTTTCATACTTCATATGTAAGATACAGTAAAGAGTCTGACGATCTTTTTCGTGAATGCGTTCTGGAGTATTCAATTGATGAAGGTCACATACAGACGCCGGTTGATCAAGCTCTGGCGGCAATTGTTATGCAGATTGTGGCTCTCAATTTCTTGACGGTCGTGCGAGAAAAATATACAGTATATGATCGTGGCGATCAATGGTCGGAGGCGTCGCTTTCGGTTGGCTATCGGATGTTCCTCGGACTAATCAAGAAAGACGATAACATAGTCGACCAATTAAAGTGCGAATTCATGGAATATGTACAATTTTTATCAGTGTCGTCATTTTGCGATAATTTGCAGGCAGCGTTGGTTGGGTGTTCGCATAACTACGAGCAAGTGTTGCTGGGCAGAGACACACTAAATTCAATTCTCGGCGGCTGTGTTGTCGGTGGTAGAGGCTGGCTAGAGATGGCAGACAATACGCTAATCCGGCAGATACTTAAGGCGATCGAGATAGACGTTTACGATATTTAAAAATTACATTTTGCTATACTGTAATCATATGCGTAGCTTCCTCCATATGACAAAAACGTCAAACCAAGCAGAAATAACTGTTAAAGATGTCTTAGTCGTTGATTTTTTACCTTTTTTATTATCTATCATCATTATGGTGCCACTGTTATACGGAATAGGCTGGCTTATTGGCGGTGCTAACCCCGGGCAGGGAGTTCCCAGCTATTATATTCAGGTACTATTTATGGAAAATCCTCTCGTTGAGTTAATCATGGTCGCCGCCGCTTGCTTTATCGCTGTTGGGCGGGAACCTCAGATACGCTTTTGGTCGACGGTGGGAGTAGCTACGCTTATCGCTCTAATTGATGCACCAAACTTTCTTTGGCATATTGATGTCAGCGGCTATTTAAGTATCTTCGCTGGTATTCTTTTAATGATCTCTGGTTGGCGGCTATGGGATTATTACGAAGTGCGTAAAATCTACGATATGAAAGAGCCATATTTGGCCAAAGCAGCATTATCAACTTACGTCACTTTCGCTATTTTGGCGGTCATTCTGCTTATCCCGTACGGCAACTAGGCATAACGCTCAAAAAACCTTGCTTTTTACCCCTAGTCTGTGTTAAAATACTGAAGTTAATATCAAATCACACGAAAGGTGAGTAATGAGTCTGAGTCGAATCGGAAAACTGCCGGTGATTATTCCGGCCGGTGTGACAATCACGGTTGACTCTGGTGATGTGGTCGTTAAAGGACCAAAGGGTGAATTGA
Source organism: uncultured Candidatus Saccharibacteria bacterium (assembly GCA_937935245.1). Classification (GTDB taxonomy): domain Bacteria; phylum Patescibacteriota; class Saccharimonadia; order Saccharimonadales; family Saccharimonadaceae; genus Nanosynbacter. Next base: position 52,832 of record CALGXX010000018.1, read on the forward strand.
AGCAATTCATCACACCAGCAGTTGAGGTGAAAGTCGAAGACGGACAAGTCACGGTACATCCTAAGGATGAGTCCAAAGTAGCCCGTAGTCAGCATGGTCTGATGCGTGCGCTAATTAACAACATGGTAATCGGTGTAACCAAAGGTTATGAAAAGCGCCTAGAGGTTAACGGTGTCGGTTTCCGTGTTAGCTCAAGCAACAACGAGCTAGAAATGGCACTTGGATTTTCACATCCAGTCAAATACAAAGCCCCAGAAGGCGTAACTGTTACCAACGAAAAAATGATTATCGTTGTTAGCGGTATCAATAAACAACAAGTCGGCCAAGTTGCAGCGGAAATCCGCGCATTGAAGAAGCCTGAACCGTATAAGGGCAAAGGTATCAAGTACGTCGACGAGCAGATTTTGCGTAAAGCAGGAAAGACAGGTAAGTAATCATGGCTGAAAATAAGAAGCTACTCAACCGCGCTCTTCGCAAAAACCGCGTTCGCGCTAAGGTTTCAGGTACGGCAGAGCGTCCACGCTTGACAGTTACTATTAGCAATTTACACGTTAGCGCGCAATTGATTGACGATGTGGCTGGTAAAACATTGGCTGCAGCAACTACAGTTGGCACAAAAGCGACTGGCACGATGACTGAAAAAAGTGCTGCTATTGGTACTGAAATTGCTAAGAAAGCAAAGAAAATTAAGATTAGCGCAGTAGTGTTTGACCGAAATGGTCGTCAATACGCTGGCCGCCTAAAGGCTTTGGCTGACGCTGCGCGCCAAGAAGGATTGGAGTTTTAGTATGGCAGAGCAAGCTGCAAATACTACCCCACGTGCAGAAGGTCGTCGACCTCGAAATCCACGTGGTGGTCGCCGCGATGACCGGCGAAATGTGCGCGATGATGCACCAAAAGAGTTTGAAGAGTTGGTAATCAACATTGACCGCGTTTCTCGCGTGGTTAAAGGTGGTCGCCGCTTCCGATTTAAGGCTTTGGTGGTTGTTGGTAACCGCAAAGATAAAGTTGGCGTCGGTGTTGCTAAGGGTGCAGACGTTCAAGCTGCGGTCGCTAAGGCTACATCAGTCGCTAAAAAGCACCTAATTACATTGCCATTAAACGGCGAAACAATTCCGCACGACAGCGAAGTTAAATTCTCTGGCGCACGCGTATTGATCAAGCCAGCCGCTCCTGGTACTGGTATTATCGCTGGTGGTGTAGTTCGTCAGATTATCGGCGTAACAGGTGTTCGTAACCTATTGACCAAATCTCTTGGCTCAACCAATAAGGTTAACATTGCTTACGCGACCATTGAAGCTCTAAAGTCATTAGTTCCACGCGATCAATGGCTAAGTGCTCAGCCTGTAAAAAAGGTTGCTAAAAAGGAGGCTAAATAATGAAGTACAATGATCTCCAAGTTTCAGCAAACAGGAATAAAAAGCGCGTTGGTCGCGGTATTGCTGCTGGTCAAGGTAAAACTGCTGGTCGCGGTACTAAAGGTCAGAACGCCCGAACAGGTAAGAAGCTTCGTGTAATGTTCCAGGGTGGTCAGCGTCCACTAGCTCAAGCTGTACCAAAGGCTCGCGGATTCAAGAGCTTGCGAACTCCAGCTCAAGTTGTGTACATGGATCACTTGAACGCATTTGACGGCAAAACCGTTGACAACGCTTTGTTGTTCACTGAAGGCTACATTGCAACTCCATTCCACACGGTTAAGGTGATTGCTCGTGGTGAATTGAAGGCTAAGGTTGACTTGAAAGTACAAGCTGCCTCAGCTTCAGTTATTGCTGCTATCGAAAAAGCCGGTGGCTCATTTGAGAAAGTAGCTACACCTCTACGCCAAAGCGCGAAAGAAGCTGAAGAGAAATAATCTTTCTCGACAATGACAAATCCCCTTCGGAAGAGAAGGGGATTTTCTTTTACTCTAAAGCCATGGTTTTATTAATAACGCATACGCTTTTATGTTTTTAGTATGGAAATATCCGCTAAGGTAATGTATAATTAACAGAGTTAAGAATTGTTAGTGACTATGAGGGGCTAAAACATGAATTGGAGAATAATTTTCCGCTCGCTGAAAAATAAAGATATGCAAAAACGACTATTCATCGTCGTGGGAATAATCGTTGTTTATCGATTATTGGCGCACATTCCAGTGCCATTGGCGGAACCAACACAACTGCGTAACGCGATTTCGTCGGTACTTGGGCAATCTGACCTCGGTGGAATTTTGAACTTGCTATCTGGCGGCGCGTTGTCGAGCTTCTCTCTGGTGTTGGTCGGACTTAGTCCATTCATTACTGCCAGTATTATCATTCAGCTTCTGACCAAAGCCATTCCAAGGCTTGAGGAGCTGCACAAAGACGGCGAATCTGGACGTCGAAAAATTCAGCAATGGACGCGTGTTATTACTGTGCCGCTTGCTATTGTCCAGTCAATCGCTTTCATCTTCATCTTAAGACAAACAGTTCTTCAAGGCGGCAGTACGACATTAGCCGACCCTACGATGATGGAATGGATCGTTTCAATCACTTCAATGACAGCAGGCTCTGTTCTTCTGATGTGGCTTGGCGAGTTGATCACTGAGCAGGGAATCGGCAACGGTATTTCTATCGTAATCTTCGCTGGTATCATTAGCCAATTACCACAAATGCTCGCGTCATTAATCTCATCATTGTTCAACACCTCATCTGGAAGCTTAAACGTCTTCAACTGGTTCACTCTCCCTGTAAACCCAGTTATGTTCTGGACTATATTAATCATGTCGATCGCCGGACTCATCGTCCTTTACTTCCTGGTTAAAATCAACGAAGCTCAGCGCGTCATTACAATTAACTACGCAAAGCGCGTTCATGGAAACAGTAACTATGGTGATGTAAAAAGCATTTTGCCGGTTAAGTTGATTGCTGCGGGAGTTATTCCGGTCATCTTCGCGGTTGCATTCCTGAGCTTGCCGCAATTCGTTGGTCAAGTTATGAAAGCGTCTGGCAACGCCGATCTTCTGCCGACCGCCAATAAATTGATCACTTGGTTCCAAGCTCCAAACGCCGGCTCATTCACAGGAAGCACCGCTGAAGCGTTTATTTACCCAACGTTATACTTTATTCTGGTTATCGCCTTTACATATTTTTACACTGGAATCGTCTTTAACGCTAATGAAATTGCCGAAAATTTGCAGAAGCAGGGCGGATTTATTGAGGGCGTGCGTCCGGGTGCTCAGACTGAAAAATATCTTATGAGAACTGTCAATCGCTTGATTTTGTTCGGCTCAATTGTCCTAGGAATCGTGGCTATTTTGCCATTCGTCGCGGAATATCTCACGTACAATTTAACGGGCTTGCAAGGTTTGCGTTTGTCAATCGGCGGTACTGGAATCTTAATTGTCGTATCAGTTGCCCTTGAAACGCTGCGACAAGTCAACTCGCGTGCGCTGATGGTTACATATGACGACTTTGACCCAGACGAGCTGCTTGATAGCGACAAAAAGAAGAGTAAGAAGCGTCGTTTGTTTAAGAAAAAATAATTGACATTAAAAATCCCCGCCGAAAAGCGGGGAATTCTTTTTGTGAATGGATTATCGTATTTTGTAATCGTAAGATAAATTATCGCCAACTTTTTTCTCATTTTGGCAGACTGGCGCAATTTCATTACTAATGTTATTTTCATCAACCATCTTACAGCTCGGAATGTCGAACAAATTAAATTGGTTGGTTGGGGAAATCGCCTTCCATCTGCCGTCTTTCTTGATTGCAAACATTCGTGCCGCAGAATTGCCGCAACCATAACCCAATAACAATTGTTTCTCATCCTGGGAATGGGTAATTACCGCAGCCACGCCATTGTTATCCTTACAGCCCGATTTCTTCACCTCTGCTTTCAGAAAATCGCGAATCTCTTGTGTGGCTGAATCGTTGCGAGTAACCGCTTTACCTCCTTCAATTCGAAAGCCCAAAGATCCCAAGCTTACAGATCCATTATCAACCTTTTCTACCGTTTGAGACGTCTTGTCGGAAGTTTGGTCGGTGTGTAATAAAATTACGCCAATAACCATCACTATCAAAGCCGTCACCAGACCGATTAGCACCGCGGTCATTATCTCATTCTTCGATTTTGCAACCTTAAAGTTTGCCGGTTTTTTTGTGCTTGCCATAAAAATCCTTATGTTAAATTTGATAGCACAATTATAGCACGTAAATTTACGGCGAAACCCCTTGTCAAACTGTGTTTAGTACTGTATAATTGACAACTGTAACTTATGGCGAGTCAAAAGGAAGTCATCAAAATGGTAGGAAAGGTAGTGGAAGCACTGCCTAATACTCAATTTAAGGTGGAACTGGAGAATGGCCATAGTATCATCGCGCACATTTCAGGGCGAATGCGCAAGCATTATATTCGTCTGGTGCCTGGTGATAAGGTTGAGGTTGAGATGACCCCTTACGATCTTACAAAGGGACGAATCAGCTTCCGCCTACGTGACGATCGACCTCAGGGTCGGTAGTTAAATATCAACTATAATCTCGGGTTTACTCGGGAAGGGAGATTTAAGCACTTTATGAAAGTTCGTGCAAGTGTGAAAAAAATCGACAAAGATCCCAAAAAAGGTGATAAGATAGTTCGCCGCAAAGGCCGACTATATATCATCAACAAGAAAAAACCTAAGAATAAGCAAAGGCAGGGTTAAGCATGGCTCGAATTGCTGGGGTAGTTATCCCAACAGAGAAGCAGGTGCAAATTGCGCTCACCTATATTTACGGTATTGGGCCAAAGCACGCTTCGAGCATCCTTGCGGCGGCTAAAATTGAGCCGACCACTCGGGTGAAAGATCTCACCGAGGCTGAAGAAAACAAGATTCGCGAAATTATTGACAGCGAATACACCGTTGAAGGTGATCTCCAGCGCTTGGTGGCAAATAATATTAAGCGCTTGAAGGATATCAACGCCTATCGCGGTCTTCGCCACAAAGCAGGACTGCCAACACGCGGACAGCGGACTCGTACGAATGCACGAACTCGCAAGGGTCGCGCCATCGCCGTGGGCGGTACACAACCAAAAGCAGCAAGTAAGACCTAAAGAAAGGACTAAGAAATGGCAGACGCAAAATCTACCAAGAAGAAGCAGCGCCGATCAGTCCCAGCTGGTCAGCTGCACATTCAGGCAACATTTAACAATACTATCGTTACTTTTTCCGACAAGAAGGGTAACGTACTAACTGCTTCATCAGCTGGTGCATGTGGTTTCCGTGGAAGTAAAAAAGGTACAGCCTATGCTTCACAGGTTGCTGCTGAAAAAGCTGCTGAAGCTGCGAAAACTCAATACGGCTTGAAGTCTGTTGACGTTTTCGTGAAAGGTGTCGGTTTAGGACGTGATGCCGCTATTCGTGCGGTCAGCGCCTTTGATATCTCAGTAGAAAGCATTAAGGACGTAACTGGCGTGCCTCACGGTGGTGTTCGTCCACGAAAGGCACGGAGGGCATAATTATGGCACGAGATAATTCACCAATTGTCAAGCAAAGCCGCCGCGAAGGTTATGCGCTTCATCCAAAAGCACATAAAATTTTGGCGAAGAAATCTGGCATTCCAGGTCAGCACGCACATGGTCGTCAGAATAAGCCAAGCCTATACGCTACACAGCTTCGTGAAAAGCAGAAGGTTCGTCGCTTGTACGGCCTAGTTGAAAAGCAGTTTGCTCGCTTGATGAACGAAGCAACACGCGCACAAGAAGGTTTGGCGGGCGAAAACTTGTTGAAGCTATTAGAGCCCCGACTGGATAACGTTGCTTATCGTTATGGCTTTGCCGTATACCGCCGCGCAGCTCGTCAACTGGTTAGTCACGGACACTTTGAATTGAACGGCCGCCGCGTCGATATTCCATCGATTCGTGTTAAAGCTGGCGATGTAATTACTGTTCGTCCAAAGAGTACCAAGTCAGAGTACTTTACGCGAATTGACGATGTAATCAACAATTCAGTCCAAGGCCCACTAAGCTGGCTAAAAGCTGATAGCAAGAAGCTGAAGATTGAAGTAACTGGTTTGCCAAAGCGCGAGGAAGCAGAAGCTGACATCAACGAGCAATTAATTGTTGAGTATTACTCACGATAAAAGAAGGGTTAGGGAAGAATTATGGCAAAAGCAATTTACAATCCAGCACTCGCGAGCGTTGATGATATTTCAGCAACCAGTGCTACTTTTCTAATCGAGCCACTTCACCCAGGCTACGGTAATACTCTTGGTAACTCATTGCGACGCGTTCTATTGTCAAGCGTTCACGGTGGCGCAGTTGTAGCTTTCAGGATTGAAGGCGCAACTCACGAGTTTACTACTGTTGAAGGCATCAAAGAAGATGTTGTCGACATTATGTTGAACTTGAAAAACGTTCACCTACGCGTATTTACTGACGATCCAGTTGAACTACGCATTGAGAAAACTGGCGCTGGCGAAGTAACTGCCGCTGACATTAAAACTAATGCTGACGTTGAAGTTGTTAACCCAGAGCAAGTAATTGCTACAATCGACGACCCAAACAAGCATTTGGTTATGGATTTGGTAGTTGAGGCAGGTTGCGGTTATCAGACAATTGAAGAGTCAAGCGAAAAGCGTTTGCACAGCGACATGATTGCTATCGACGCAATGTACTCACCAGTTCTACGCGTTCGCTACAAAGTCGACTCAACTCGTGTTGGTCAGGAGACAAACTTGGACAAATTGGCAATTACTGTTGAAACTAACGGCACAATCACACCTCGTGAGGCGTTCGAAGAAGCAGCAGCGATTCTTGTCAACCAATACACAGCTTTGGCTGGCAACACGATGGTAACTGGCGCACCAGCACTTGGCGCAGCTAAGGAAGACGAAGAGTCAGAGCTAGCAATGCCAATCGAAGAATTAAACTTAAGCGCCCGCACGACGAACGCGCTAATTAACAATGAAATCCGCACTATTCGCGATTTGGTAACTTTGACTGAGCAAGATTTGCGAGAATTGAAAGGTTTCGGTTCAAAGGCACTAGACGAAGTACGTGACAAGATGGCGGAGTTGGAGTTTTAACTATGCATAGACACGGATATCAAGGGCGCAAGTTCGGCCGCGAGCGTGATCAGCGACGAGCCCTACTCAAAGGTCTGGCTACCAGCTTGGTTGAGTACGGAAAGATCGAGACCACCTTGCCAAAGGCTAAGGAACTAAAGCGTCACATTGAAAAAATCATCACCAAGGCTAAAAAGGGTGACCTAGCAAGCCGACGTCAGGTGATTGCAGCATTAAGCACACGCGCTGCTGCTTACAAACTAGTTGATGAAATCGCGCCACAGCTAAGTGGTCGAACCAGTGGACACGTTCGCGTTGAACGAACACGTTTGCGAGTCGGCGACGGCGCTCAAATGGCGATTATCGAGTTTGTTGACGATATTAAACCAATGCCAAAGGAAGGAAAATAAGATGAAGACTTATTCACAAAAACCATCTGAAGTTTCTCGCCGTTGGGTATTGTTTGACGCTAGCGAATTACCACTTGGACGTTTGGCTACAGAAATTGCTAAGCATTTGACTGGTAAATACAAGCCAACTTACACTCCTCATATTGACGGTGGCGACTACGTAGTTGTTATCAATGCTGCGCAAACAGTCGTTACTGGATACAAGGAAACTGATAAGTATTACTATCGCCACAGTGGTTTCCCGGGTGGAATTAAGGAAACGCAATTCAAAGAAATGCGCGAACGCCACCCAGAGCGAATTATTGAAGAAGCTGTTAAAGGTATGTTGCCAAAGAACAAATTGCAAGCAGAGCGCCTAAAGCGTCTACGCATTTTTGCTGGCAGCGACCACGCTCACACAGCACAAACACCAGAGAAAGTTGAGGTAAAGTAATATGGCTGCTGATACTTATTTCTACGGCCTAGGACGACGCAAGAGTGCTTCAGCAAGCGTTCGCCTACTTCCTGGCAAAGGCACTATTACAATCAACGGCAAGCCTGCTGCTGAGTACCTGGACGGCAACAAAACCTTACTAGCAGAAGTAACCGACCCACTTGCTATCGTCAGCAAGCAAAAAGAATTCGACGTTACTATCCTAGTTAAGGGTGGCGGCTTAGCTGGTCAAGTTGACGCTATCAAGCTTGGCATCGCAAAAGCTTTGACAGCTGCTCACGCTGATCTGCGTCCAGTTCTGAAGAAGGCTGAGTTATTGAAGCGTGACCCACGCGAGAAAGAGCGCAAGAAGTATGGTCTTCGTTCTGCTCGTAAGCGCGAACAATTCTCTAAGCGTTAGTACAGAAAAGGCTATCACAAAATACTCCGTTTCACATGCAGGCGGAGTATTTTCATAGTATACTAAAAATATGTTGGACAAGATTATCCATCGCTGGTTGCGGATTCCATATGCATTGAACGTGCATTATTTTTCTCGTCCGGAAAAACCGAAAGCGACAATCTTACTTATTCATGGATTAGGCGCATCCTGGAAAACATGGGTGCCGCTGGAGCCGTATTTACCGAAGGACACGCGAGTTATAGCAATTGATATGCTGGGATTTGGCAATTCGCCCAAGCCTGATTGGAAAACCTACAATGTTCACGATCAAGCCGCAAGCATCGTCGCCACTTTGCGTAGGGAATTTATAAATCACGTAGATATTATCATCGGTCATTCTATGGGGTCGCTGGCTGCCGTAGAACTCGCCAAGCAATATCCGAAGTTAAGCAAGTCGCTGATTTTATGTAGTCCGCCGATATATTATCCGAAGATTGACGAAAAAATTCATCATCCAGAGAAGATTTTGCGTGCGCTTTATGAGCTTTTCAATAGTCATCCGCGCAGCTCGAAACGTTTTTTGCAATTCGCTGATCGTCACAATATTTGGCCTGACGCTGGATTTAAGGCTGATGAAGTTACCGCCGAGTCGTTTTTAATCGCCCTGAACACCGCAATTATCAATCAGACGACAATGAATGACATTGCTAAGCTCACTCTTCCGATTGCTATTTTGTCTGGAAAACTCGATCCGCTGATTGTCGAGAGAAACCTGAAGAAATTAGCAAAAGATCATAACAATATCACTCATACGTCAATGGCAACTCAGCGGCACGAAATAACTGACAAATACGCGAAGAAGTTGTCGGAAATTATGAAAGAGCGTTTGGCGGGAAAATATTCACCAAAAACGAGTCATCCTATAGCAAAGTCCAAACGAGGAAGCTTATGATTGAAATCGAGTCCAAATTTAAGATATCGAGCGACATAACGCAGAGCGATCTTCTCACCATTCTTAAAGACCAATTTATCACGTCAATATCAAGCAAACGCCAAATTGATACAGTGTTTTTATTGCCCGAGCAAGTTGACGCGCCAATTACGCCTGGCTCAAAGATTATGCGAGTGCGCGACGTTCTTAATCCGGAAACTGGTGAGCTGCAGCGGAGCTTGATGACACTGAAGGTTGAGGGGCAGACAAAGCTAGTGTCTGATGAATATGAATTTGCAGTTGATGACGGAAATGCGGCGCGCCAAATGCTCGCAGCGCTGGGCTGGCAAGAAATCGTTACGGTTGATAAAGTCCGCCTTGAATCGAAAACTGAAGATTACACGGTTTGCATTGATGAAGTTGCTGGATTGGGGTTATTTATTGAACTGGAGGTTTTGACCGAAGATAGTGCCGACGTAAAAAATATTCAGCAGCAAATGTACAATTTTCTGAAAAACCTGAATATTGGCGGCGAATTATGGAAAATTCCGTATGACACAAGCCTTAGAAATCTGCAAAATAATGCTAGTTAGCGTATACTTGATTAAATTTAGGAGGTCTTATGTCGGTTGAAATTAAAAGATCCAAAAAAGACATATCGGCTGTCTTTACGCGCGTGAAAAATAAATTAGCGCTAGTGCTTGCGGATAGTTCGCAAATTCATCATGTCGGCAGTACCGCGGTACTTGGTTTGGATGGTAAAAATATCCTAGATATCCTTATTTCTGCTAAAGATAGCGAACACATGAACGAGCTGCGGGACAAATTGGTAGCAATTGGATATTTTCCTTCATTAAATCCAAGTTCCCGTCAAGAGTATATCTTCCTGGCGTCCCAACAAGAAGAAACTGGCGAGGGCGATATTCATATTCACCTCGCGGTCGCAAATACTGAAACGCACGATAACTTCTTAATTATCAGAGATTATCTAAGGTCTCACAATGACGAAGCTGATCAATATTCAAAGATAAAATATCAATATGCCAAGCAAGCAAATTACGACAGGTCAGCGTATAAAAAACTTAAAGCAGCTTATGTCGATAAGTTATTGCAACGTGCCAGGCAGTGGAAAAATGGCGGCTAATCTCCTCATTCACATTCCGCACGACACAAGCATTAGAAATCTGCAAAATAACGTTAGTTAGCGTATACTTATCAATATGAAACAAGAGAATAGTCCAATTTATTTTATCACTTCCAATCACAGCAAATTCACCAGTCTTCAAGAACTTCTCCAGCCGCTTGGCGTTGATTTAAGGCAGCTCGATTATGATTTTGACGAGGGGCGAGGGCTAGATATTCAGACGATTGCCAAAAGCAAATTATCCCAAGCTAAGAAAGCGTTTCCGAATAAGCGTCTGGTCGTTGATGACCGCGGTTTTTTCATTCCGGCGTTGAAGGGTTTTCCGGGACCGTTTGTTAAATTGCTACTGAATAGCTTTAGCTATCCCGGCATTATCAAGTTAATGAAGGGTGAGACTGATCGTCGAGCTATCTTTTCTTCTGCAGCTGGCTATTTTGACGGTGAAAAAGACCACATTTTCGTAACCAACGAAGAAGGATTTATCGTTGACGAGCCACGCGGTGATAATCTCCATGGCTGGACGGAATTACTATATATTTATGGACATCCGAGCTTTCCTGGCCGTAGTTTGGCGGAGCTGAATGATGAAGAGTGGAAAGAATATTTGGCGGCGACTGAGACGGTTGACGGATTCGTGATGCTGCGGGATTATTTAGTAAACTCATGAAAGTTGACAACAACTACATTCAACAGGCTGTTATTGCTCGTGAAATAATAGACCTTTACCGAAATTCGCCAGATAAATATGAGGTGGCGGAGTCTCTTAGCTCGTTATGTTTTGCAATGGCAAGATTGACTGACTGCGATAAAGTTGACTATCCAACAATCGACTGGGGTGATTTAGCAAGTAACTTTGATGGCATAGCAACATCCCAAGTCAGTGATGTATCAGCCGTACGAAAGATAGAAAATGATATAGCGCCTACATATAAAAAATCTTTAAAGATTATAAAGCAACAACTATCGTCCCATTACTTAACGATCGAATAATGTTATAATATATCTAATGAAACCATCAAAACCCGTAATTCTCACTGGCGTGCGCGCCAACAACAACATCCACATAGGTAATTACTTTGGGGCTATTTTGCCAATTATCAATATGGCGAAGCGCCGCTCGGACGAATACGACATCAATTTATTCATCCCAGACCTTCACAGTTTTACGACGCCAATTGACCACAGCAAGTTATATGACAGCATTTTGAACAACGCGCGAGTTTATACCGCTGCCGGATTGCCGCTGGACAATTCTTCCATTCATCTTTACCGCCAAAGTCGCATTTCGGCACACAGTGAACTGGCGTGGATTCTGGATTGCTTCACTGGATTTGGCGAGATGAGTCGAATGACACAGTTTAAGGATAAGGGAAGTAAGGGCGATGCCTCCGTTGGACTATTTAACTATCCTGTCCTGATGGCCGCCGACATTCTGCTTTACGGCGCGACTTACGTGCCAGTTGGCGACGACCAGACGCAGCATTTGGAGTTCACGCGTGATATTGCCGAGCGAATGAATCGTAAGTTTGGTGATCTATTTATCGCGCCAAAACCCGTAATTCAGCAACATCAATTCTTCGGAAAAGATCAAGGATTGAGGATTAAAGACCTCGTGAATCCAGCGAAGAAAATGAGCAAATCTGACGAGAGTGGCAAGGGAATTATTTTCCTTTCTGACGATCCAAAATCGGCACATAAGAAAATAATGAGCGCAACAACAGATTCAATTGGTAAAGTTCAATACGACAAGGAAAACCAGCCGGGAATTTCTAATTTGCTGGAGATTTTGACTTTGGTTCGACAAGACGCTGGCAGGGAAATTACCCTGGAGCAGACCGCCAACGAGTACTTCGGTATGGATCGTTATGGCGATTTCAAGCGAATCGTGGCTGACGAAGTCGCGGAATTTTTGGAGAATTTCCAGAATCGGCTTGCGGCGGTTGATGAGCGAGCAATTGAAGAGAAATTGGCTTCCAGTGAAAAAGACATGAATGTCGTCGCCAATGAAACTTTGTATCGCGTTCAAAAAGCTGTAGGGCTTCGAAAATAGGGGACAAATCGCGTGAAAATATTACCTCGGACAGTGCTGAAAATAGCTAGATTATACAAACTGGCGGACGATAATACGCCCGTTAAGGCACTGCGTCGGCTGGAAATTCAAACGGACGAGTCGCACGTTTTTGCGGAATTTATTTTGAATAAGCAGCATTTTGCATTGCTTTACGGTTCGATTGTTGACGAAGAATCTATCGATGAGCTATGGACAGAAAGACCAGATAACGCCGAGATTTTGCCGAATCCGCTAGATCCAGAATTTATCGAAACACCATTCCGGGGAAAATACGTCATAATGTTCCAAATTTCGCCGACCAAAGTGCGCCTGGATATTTATTTATCGACCAAATTCGACACGACAATTTCTCGAAGTCTTTGGCAAAAATACATAAAAGCTGGATACGTTTCGGTCAATAATAAAGTCGCGACGACGCCGAAGTTTGAGGTTGATGAAACTGATGAAATTGCGCTTAATTTGCCAGAAAAAGAGCAGGCGGACGTTGATTTGCCGATTTTATACGAGGATGACGATGTGATTGTCGTCAATAAGCCAAGCGGGTTATTGACACACGCAAAGGGTGGACTTTCTGATGAGCCGACGGTCGCGGAGATAATTCGTCCGAAAACTTCGTTTGCGACGGACACCGATCGTCCGGGAATTGTTCATAGGCTTGACCGCGACACTTCGGGGCTGTTGATTATAGCCAAAAACCCAGAATCTGCCGCGCATTTACAGAGGCAATTTGCCGAGCGAACCGCCAAGAAAACCTACATAGCGATAACCGACGGCAAGCCAAAGTTGAATGCCGCAAAAATTGACCTGCCAATTGGTCGCAATCCTTCAGCGCCGAGCACTTTTCGTATAGATCCGAACGGGAAACCAGCTCAGACGACTTACCATGTTTTGACGGAAAATGACACTCAGTCGCTCGTGGAACTGAAGCCGACCACTGGTCGAACTCATCAATTGCGTGTCCATTTGGCTCATTTGAATGCGCCGATTCTTGGCGATCGAGTTTACGGAAAGTCTTCAGATTGTCGTATGATGTTGCATGCTCAAAAATTAGAAATAACTTTGCCGTCTGGTGAGAGAAAAGTTTTTGAAGCCGCAGTTCCTGACGAATTCAAGAAATTCTTCCCAGAGGATTTATAGATGCCTGAAGTGATTATATCCGCTCGAGACGCTCAAAAAATCAGCCAAATTTCATCACAATTGCCGCACGCGCTTTTGGTAATTGCGGATTACGGGCTTGACGAGCTGGGCGTAGCTCAAATACTAGCAAAAAATAGCGATATTTTTCACCTGAAGCCGCTTCCGGAAAAGCAAACCATATCTGTTGATCAAATTCGCGAACTCATCTCCAAGCTTCGAACTTATGCCATAAATCGTCGAGTTATTATCATTAACGAAGCCGATTCAATGACCGAGCCGTCGCAAAATGCATTCCTGAAAGCGCTGGAAGAACCGAATAAAAATACCAATTTTATCCTTGTCGCGAAAAACCCGAAGTTGATGCTTGATACTGTTAGATCTCGCTGCCAGACGTTGACGCTCCATAAAACGACATCCGCCCAAGATAAGAAACTGCTTGAAAAGTACAATTTAGACCCAGCTTCCAGCCAACAAATCCTTTTCCTCGCGGCTGGGCGACCGTTGTTAATTAAGAAACTGGCGGAAAATCCAGAAAAATTCGCCGAATATCGACAATTAGCCACCGACGCAAAGCAAATTTTAGCCACAAATCGGAAATACGACACGTTTAAGAATCTCGCCAAATACTTTTCTGACCGCCAAAAAGCGATATTACTAACGGATATTATAGTAAATATGATTCGTTTTCAGGCTTTATCTCGCGGGATGAATTCGTCGCTTGAGGAGCAACTTGAAAAAACTACCTCTGTTGCGAGCGCGTTAAAATCTAACGCCAACGTCAGGCTGGCGCTGACGCAACTTGTGATATAATAGTATAGATATGTTTGGATTATTCCTCATTCTAATTTTAATGATTTGGGCGATTTTTTATCATCCGTCAATTAAAGAAACTGGCGATCTGCCAACTAAGATTACTAATAAACTTGATCAATTATGGGAAATTGCCCAAGAATCGATTCGTGAGAATAAGTACCTGCGCGCAGAAAAAGCTCTGCTGACAATCTTACGCGTTGACGAGAAAAATGCCACGGCGTACAACCGTTTGGGGATTTTATACGCCAAGCAGCGCGCATATAAAGACGCCATCGAGTGTTTTGAAATTGCTCAGAGTTTAGAGCCAAGCGCTTCCAGTCTTCATAACGTCGGCTTAATTTACTACGAAACAGAGAATTACGAAAAGGCGTCGCTAGCGTTCGAGCAAGCGCTGGAAATGGAAGATGATTTGGCGGCGCGCTACATCGCCTACGCCAAGGTTCAGGAAAAAATAGGGAATACGAAGAAGGTTATTAATGCGCTAGAAAAGGCTGTAGAACTGGAGCCTATTCCTCAAACCCTGAAGATCCTAGCGGAGGCTTACGACAATGCTGGACAGACTGAGCTAGCTGAAGAATTGCGTAAAAAAGCTACAAAAATGCTAACTCCGACGACATCATCAAAGAAAGCCGACACGCCACGTCCACGCCAGCAGCGCAAAATACATCAACCACGAAAAATAGTTATGTAAACTCTTGTCACAGAGAGAAAAAATTGATAAAATAAATTCAGTTGCCGCTTTAGCTCAGTTGGCTAGAGCAACGGTTTTGTAAACCGTAGGTCCTCGGTTCGAGCCCGAGAAGCGGCTCCACATCACGCTGGAATCGTGTAGTGGCAATCACAGGAGACTGTAAATCTCCCGCCGTAAGGCTTCGTAGGTTCGAGTCCTACTTCCAGCACCAAATTTGAATCATCGTCGCCTTTTGGGGCGACTTTTTGATAGCGTAAAGTAGTAATATTGACTTTTATAAGCATATGTGCTATTATATGAATATGTTTGAATTTACAAAATCTATTCTGGCATTATGGAATAGCGAAAAAAACCAACGATTGAAATTACAATACGCTTATATTATGCTGGCTATAATTGGGCTAGCCGTGGCGGGATTATTGACATTATTTAACGCTTCATCAGCACACTTGGCGGCATCAGCGTCAGGAATATTGTTCGTTACGTTCTTAGTCAATAGCGTAGCGTGGGGAATAATAGAGGCATTTGTCACGCCGAAGCTACCAAAAGAAGCCGGCACGCCAGCCAAAAAATCCACTCGTAAAAAATAGCCCAGTTGATTAAACACGGCTTAATATGCTAAAATTAAGCCTGTTACGCCGCGATAGCTCAGTTGGTAGAGCGCATCCATGGTAAGGATGAGGTCTCGGGTTCAAGCCCCGATCGTGGCTCCACAAATACGTAGATTCGTAGAAATGCGAGTCTTTTTTAATTAAAACCAGCATTTCGTTGGTCTTTTGTTTTATCAAATGAGGCTATCTATCCTACAGATAACTTCATAAGATAAAACAATCGAAAACAGAGCATTGTAGCTTAACAATTTAGCCTAAATATAAACGTTAACTAAATTGTCAGTGTTCTGCTGAACGCTGGGTAAAGGCGGATAAGCTACTCGATGGCGAAAAATATTTATCGAAAAGGGATCGATTACGCCGTGGCTCTGAAGCTTGGTGTTATCGAAAAACCTACAAGCAGAGCTTTATATCTAGGAACATTAGTTCATGCTCACTTGCTCGGTGGAAAACAGGAATTCGTAGTTAAACAATACTCAGATTATCGATCAAAAGAGGCAAGGGGATGGCGCGACACGCAAACTCTGCCGATTATCGACGAATCCTAATTCGAAACAGTCTGTACAATCGCTGAGCGGATTAAGAGTCATCCGCTTGTTCTTGCGTAAACGTAGTAGGCTTTTCTTCTTGGCCTTTATCTCCGGAATCATTTTCCGGTGCAGGATTATTTTCTTTGTCCATAAAATCCTCTGTTTTACGCCCATCGGCTAGTAATAAACAAAAAACGACAGTAGTTTCTGCCGCAATTGATTATGTATAGCTCAATTATGCCAATAAACAATTTGTAAATAAAAGATTTCTAAGTTTAAATGATATTAATGCTACTATTTGGGAGGTAGCCAACCGGTTTCTTTTAAAATTTTTGTTTTCCGGTCGGGGTATCAAATAGGGAAGTATTTGAGAGGCGCTTTTGACTAGGCGCCTCTCTCTTAGTCATTTATTTGCTAATTAGTTTTGAATAGAGGTCTCGGATTGAATTCTCGTCTATCTCCAAATCTCTCAAAACAGCATAGCCGTGCTCTATGTCCATATTCAGAAAACATTCGTCATCTTTTAGCTTTTCGTAGATAATCTCAAATTTTCTTCTTTTATGCTCGTCATTAGTATTCTGTTCTAACAGTTGTCGTGCCTTTTCTCTTAGAAAATTTAATAGTTCCATTTTATTCTCCTTTCTCCTCGGCCATTTCTACCGTGCCAGGTATTTTTGGATCATTACGTTCGATATATTCGAAAGTACCATCATTTAATCTGCTTTTTACATCCCCTAGGGTAATAGAAGACAACTCTCTATTGCTCGATAGATAATAATAGCTAGTTTCGCTTAGCTGATCGTCAAAGTTTGACCCATTCATTGCAATAACAGCCCCAGCCTCCAGCTTTGGGCCTTCTCCGTTCACGGCATTGTTGCGCAGTACGACGACCGATATATTATCTCTTCTTTCTTGTTCACTAAAAAGTGCTTTCCGGAGTTGCAGAGCATAAGTCATTGCATCTATGCCGCGTAAGTTTGTTGATTTTAATCTGTCGAGCAGGATTGCTTTTTTCTCATCGAATTCCACAGGATATAGATTTTCAGTGAGAGAATCATATTCATTCCATGGATCGTTTTCTCGTTCTTGCGACTGGACCAACTCGTACATCGCATTGACTTTGTCTTGAAATTCTTTCTGAGTACGTTTATTAGGACTCTCGCATTCGAAACCAGTAAGTGGCAAACCGAGTTTCGATCTGGCAATATCTCCACCAAGTATACTCGCCACAGAATCTGCTTGTACAATAAATTTCCCATCTCTAAATTCAAGATTAGCATGCCCATCTCCGTAGTCTTCGCCAATCATGTTCTCGTATTCACTTTTAAAATGCAACCCCTGTTCATCAAGCATCTTTGCGTAAATCATATTAAATTCAAAACAAACTACCTCGTTGTTTTCTGGCGAAATTTGGCTTACATAGTCCAAACTTTTATGCTTCTCAGCTGCCTCACCTTCCTGATTTGCAGCCATAAACCTATTGTCATAAGTCAGTATTGTGCACATTTTAGCATAGATATAAGCCGCTTTTTCTAACCCAGATATCCCTTCGGGCATTTTTTCAATTATGACATCATGGAGATCTGGATTAAGTTCCACCTTTTTATATAGTGTATCTTTGGTTTCCATTAGCTTGTTCACGGCACTAAAATCGATATATTGTCCGCTTGTCAAGAAGCCAATCCGCTTTTCAATATTATCAGGAAGCACATAGTTTTCCGTAACTTTATTTTTCTTTAGATATTCGCTTGCCGCATATGCAAATTCAGGTTTAGAAAGTTGTCCTATTTTTCCATCGGGGTCGGTGGTGCAAATTTTCTTAAGGTCATCTAGGGAAAGGTTTAAGAAAGTAATTATATTATCTACTGGTAAAGTAACACTTTTACCATCAACTTCGGTTTCGTAAGTGGTGCCATGCATTTTTTCCGCAAAAGCACGAGGAGAAGTAAGCTCTTTGAATTCATCCAGACGTTCTTTTTCGGTGTCAGATAACTCTCCTAATTGGCCGCTTTCTTCTAGTGCAATTAAACCTCGAACTAAATCGCTCTTACTATTAATGCTCTCTACACCATAAATGTCCGCCATCCCTCTTTTTATATCTTCGTCACTCATATAAAATAATAGAGAAGCCCTAAGCACGTCTCTTAGTGGATTATCTTCATGCATGTGTTTCGTGGCTAAATAGTAATAAGCATCCACGGATAAACAACGTTTCAAAAGCTCTGACGACAATTCATGATTATTAGATAGTTTAATTTTTTCACTCGAGGACAAAAATGTTACATCTTCTGGGATAGTTATGATTTCATTTTCAATAATTTGAGAATAAGCATTTGGTAATAGACTCGCCTTTGGATCCAAAATCAAGTCGCCATTTGTATTTTGCGGTATATTATCACTCTCATAGAAAGAACGTTGGTTAATCTCCTTTGGTATTTCACTATTACCAGCTGATTCTATTTGAGCCATATACTCCTCAAAAGAAGGCAAGTCCTCTAATGGATTTTTTGACGAGTCTTCTCGTACATCCTGCTCGCCACTACTCTTTATCATCTCTATTGTCATGTTACTGTCCTTTTATTATTTTATTATTAATTTTACCCTCCCACCGAGTTAAGTCAAGGCATTAAATACTTTAAGTAGAATCAAATCTATCCTGTCCGCAAAAGTACCATTGCATGATTTATCTGTTTTATATTAATTGAATTGGCGAAGTAAGCATAAAAATTAGTAAAATCTGATATGGTACTAGCATTTTCACTTCACCCATGCTATAATTAGTCAAGACGTTTTATAAAATCTAACGAGTAAAGAGATGGCAAAGAAGAATACGAAACGAAAGCTGATTGGTTTGGTGAGTAACTTGAGCAACCACCGAACTTACTATACTACTGTTAACACCCAGAACCGCACTACAAAAGGTCAGGGTAAATTGACGCTACGTAAGTACGACCCAATTGCAAAGCAACACGCTACTTACACCGAGACTAAGAAAAACCTTGGTCGCAACGAAGTTAAGGCTCGTAAAAGCTAATTTAACAGGATTATACAGAAACTCCCTCGCATTAAGAGGGAGTTTTTATTTGGCAAGAATGTTTGGCTATTTCCTCAATCGAGATTTCATATCACGAATGGTATTCATATAGTAAAGAAAAGCGTCGTATGGCGAATCATACGGGCTAAAATAAGCGTGGACATCGCCGTCAGTGAAATTCTTCGTTCCCATGTAATAGAAGTGGTCTGAAGTTTGCAATTTCCGCCAATCGCTAATTAAACCTTCGTCTTTGCTATTCAAGACCTCATCTTCAAGCTCATAGACATATCGCAGAGCTTCTTTCTGCAGGCTGTTTCCATTCCAAGCCGTCAAATCTCGCTCGGCATCCGCCCACGTTACAGGTGACGGCATACTTATTTCACCAGCAGGCGCATTCGCGTCCAGCGCTTCGCTAACGGTATAGAAAGTATTGCCATCAGCGCTCAGCCATTTATCAACAAAGTTCTCAAAGAAGCCGAAAATCCCAGATTCCGCCCATTGATGCTCGCCGAAAGTTTCATAGTCCATAAACAAGTTAAGTAGTGGCGCGTAACGGACAGAATCTTCCACCCACGTATTAAACTTATCAGCGGTCAGCGGCCATTCATTCCATTTTCGATCACTAAACCTAAACGCCAAATCATCGCTCAATCGATAATTCTTAAGTAGCAATCCAATCTTCTTCGTGTCTCTCGGGCGATATACATAATTCGGACTGCGCCAATTCAGAATCGGGTCCCAACCCTCAGCCAACACGCCCTTAAAGCCATCCTGCTCAGCCCATTTTGCCAAGTTATCACTATACGCCAATTCCGTATTTGCCAAAACTCGCGTTTCCGCGCCAAAAATCTCGCGAATCTTCCAGCGGTGAAGCTCAACTTGACGTTCGAATTCCTTGCGTGAATAGAAAAACGCCAGGCTGTGATGATACGGACTTGACAAGATTTCTACTTGACCAGTTTTTACCAGGCGCTTGAAGCTCTCCAAAACTTCAGGATTAAACCTTTCGGCTTGTTCTAAAAACGTTCCACTAAAACTCAACGAAATCTTAAAATCAGGATATTTTTTCAACAATTTTTCAAGCAAAGCATTCATCGGCAAATACGACTTTTCTGCAACTTTTTGGAATATTTTTTGATTGTCCTGATCTGGATTTTGACCGCCAGAGAAATAATTATGCTTCCAAGCCACGTCAAATATACTATACTCGCGTATTCGCCACGGTTGGTGTACGTGCAGATATAAAACTATTCCTTTATTTTTATTCATGCCAGCGCTCCTTTGTACAGTTTCAGACATTTTTTAGCGGCGTCTTGCCAGGAAATTCTCGCGTATTCATTCTTAACATTTTTCTTCAAAGATTTCTGTAAGGCGGGTGATTCAGCGATATTAACAATTTCATCCGCCAATTTATTCACATCCCAATAATCAAACCGCATAATATTATTCAGAACTTCGCCGACGCCAGATTGACGACTAATAAGTAGCGCCGTATCATGATGTGCCGCCTCCAAGGCAGTCAAACCAAATGGCTCAGAAACTGAACTCATCACAAAAACATCAATCAAACAGTAAATATCTCGCCACTGTTTTCCGCGCACAAATCCCGTAAAAATCATCTTATCGCTAATCCCTAAATCTGCCGCTAGCTCAATCAGTTCGTCTCTTTGCTCGCCATTTCCAGATAAAACAAAAACAATCTTCTCATATTTATCAAGCGCCTTCGCTGCGGCTCGTACAAAATACGTCAAACCTTTCTGAACCGTAAGTCGCGTCAACGCGCCGACAACCGTATAGCCGTCCTTTTTCAGCTCCTCCAAATACCTGTAAGTGCTGGCGTCATATTCATGTGGCGGCAAATCAGCCAAATCAATCGCGTTATAAACCACCTCAATTTTCTCTGGCGGAATGTGATAATTCTTAACAATTATCTCCTTCGTGATTTCACTAACGGCGATTATCCGATCGGCCATCAACAAGCCTTGTTGCTCAATTTCGTGAACCAGAGGATTTCCGGACTGCTCGCCAGAACGATCAAACTCCGTCGCGTGAACGTGCACAATTAGCGGCGCGCCCGTCATCTCCTTAGCAATTATTCCAGCTTCCATCGTCAACCAATCATGCGCGTGAATCGCGTCAGGCTGATGATTTTTCACAAACTTCCGAACATATTTACCGTAACGCCTCTGTACAGCGCGCATCGGCGAAAGACCATACTCGTCCTTGGCGTTTTCACGGTCCTCCTCTGAGCCGTTATTATACGCACCCAAATCGTGATAATTCGGCGGCAAAGGAGTAGCTGAATAGATATTCATATAGTCAATTCCGGGATGCTCAGCAGTGTAGGGGATGATAAAGTCGATATCAACGCCCTCCGAAGCAAGCGCTTTCGACATCTGATAGCAAGCAACGCCAAGTCCGCCACTATTGTGCGGAGGAAGTTCCCACCCAAGCATTAAAATTTTCATCTCTGAGTTAATTGTAGAACTACGCTTATGTTTTTTCAAGGGATTTTGGGATCTTTTTCACGAGTTTTTATTTTTCACAATTTTAACATTTGCGACAAAGCTAATTCGTGATAAAATAAGTACTATAGGAGTGTAGCTCAGGTGGCTAGAGCACTGGTCTCCAAAACCAGGTGTCGGGGGTTCGAGTCCCTCCACTCCTGCCAAGATTCTCGCTTGAAAGAGAATCTTTTTTATTGGTCAAAAATCTGCTATAATTTTTCAATATGAAACCTTTATCACCTTCACTTCCGCATATTATCGCCATGGTTGGTGCGCCAGGTTCAGGGAAGACGCAATTCGCTGTAGAATTTGCGAAGATTTTCAATTCTCCAGTGGTAAGTTCTCGACAATTTGAAGTTTTTACGGACAATACAAAAACCATTTCTGACGCAACATTGTCGCTTTTGGAAGAATTTTTGAAGACTAAGCAAACTGTTATTTTGGACGGATCAACGGATCAGCGCACGAATCGTATGCGTATCAATCGCCTTGCCAGGGAATATGGATATAAAGTCCTATTTGTTTGGGTGCAAACCGATCCCGCCACAGCCAAACACCGTTGGATAAAGGCTTATGGCGGAAATGACGAATCTTTTGAGCGACGATTGAAGCAATTCTCAGCCCCGCACAGTAGCGAATCTTACGTTGTGATCAGTGGTCGCCACACCTTAAGCAGTCAGGCTCGCACTGTTCTTAAGCAAATTGGCGCCAGTCGCCCAGAAGCTCCACGCCGCCCAATTGCCGGAAATCGCATTAGCATAGGTTAACCATGGCAATTATTACCGACGAAGAATTCGGAGAAATTGTCGTTAAAAAACGCAGCTTAGCGAAGACTGTTAGTTTGAAAATTGCACCAGATGGACGAATACAAATCACAATGCCGCCATATGCGCCGCTGTTGGCCGCAAAGGCATTGGTTAAAACTTCCCGAAAGCAAATCCGCGAATTAGTTTCTCAATACAGAGAAAAACTTTCTTACACGAAAAATCAGCAAATCGGCAAAAGTCATCATTTATTGATACAAACGACCACGAAACCTTCAAGCGTGAAAATCGTCGGAACACAGATATTGGCAGAAATCAACGAGGCGGAATCCGTCGAATCGGCCACGAACCAACAACTTATCCGCAGTAAAATTCTGGTCACGCTCAGAAAGGAAGCCAAGTCATATTTACCAAGGCGATTATCGTTTTTAGCGGAAGAACACGGCTTTTCTTTTGCTCGGAGTAAAATCACACACTCATCAAGTCGCTGGGGAAGCTGCTCCTCGTCTGGAACGATTAGCTTGAACATCGGGATGATGAACCTGCCATTTGAGCTGATTGACTACGTAATTATCCACGAATTATGTCACACCAGACATATGAATCACTCGACGAAATTCTGGGACGAAGTTGCCAAATTTGACCCGCATTATAAAATGCACCGAAATGAATTGAAAAAATATTCGCCATACATATAGAAACGCATATGCTTATGTTATACTTTAGCTATGTGGGCGCTAATTTTTCTATTGATCACTCTGAGTGTTGTTTTAAGTGTTATAGCTATTGTTTTACATAAAATATTGTCGGAAATTAGCGATAAATCTGATTGTAAGAAAAACCATAAAAAAAGCTTCAGTGAACATCAAAGGATGATCACGCTTATCAATAATATTACCGACGCGATTCTCAGTACGGACGAACACGGAATTATCAATACATACAATTCTGCGGCGCTTAATTTGATTGACACGAACAGTGGAATTAACGGCGAACATATCAGTCAAGTACTAAACCTTGAAACGACAGATAAAAAGCCGATTGACATTTTTAAGGAACTCACCAAATCTTCTGCGATTCGCCAACGCGACGATGTTCTGATGAAAATCGAAGATGACGATTACATTCGCCTGGAAGTTACGCTTGCGCCAGTTCAGGGCGGCGACAAGATGACGCCGGACGGATATGTGCTTATTTTACGCGACATTACGAAGACGAAGAGCCTCGAAGAGGAGCGTGATGAATTTATTAGCGTAGTTAGTCACGAATTACGCACGCCAATTGCTATTGCTGAAGGCTCGCTAAGCAACGCCAAATTGCTGGTCGAGCGTAAAATGACTAGCAAAATTCCCGAAGCCATTGACGAATCTCATAAGCAAATTTTATTCTTAGCGCGAATGATCAACGACCTCAGTACGCTATCACGCGCCGAGCGAGGTGTGGCTGATGAAACGGAGATAATTGATGTGACAGAGCTGGCTGCTCAGATAAATTCCGAATATTCACCTCAGGCGGGCGAAAAAGGTTTGGCTTTCAATTTGGATATCGGCGGGCGACTTGGCGTAGTTAAGGTTTCTCGTCTATATCTGGAGGAAATTCTCCAAAACTTCATCACCAACGCCATTCGATATACGCAAAAAGGCTCCATAACTTTATCAATCAAGAAAAATAAATCTGGCGAAATCATTTTCAAGGTTATTGACACGGGAATTGGCATTAGCAAAGCTGACATGGCAAAAATTTTCGACAAGTTTTACCGCGCAGAAGATTATAGAACTCGCGAGACGAAAGGCACGGGATTAGGTCTATACGTTTCCGCTAAGTTGGCGAAGAAATTGGGCTGTAAAATTGAGGTAGAAAGCCGATTAAACCACGGCTCGACGTTCGGATTCAAGCTGAAAGAGTTTAAAAATAATGACAAATAATATTCGGTCAACTTGTTTTTTTGATTCGGATGAATTACAATGGCTATTGACAGTCTGTGAAAAACAGACTTTTTAAATTGGGAGAAAATATGGCACAGAAAGGCAAGGCAAGCAGCAAAACTACGGTTCGTCGAATCAAGGCTACCGACGACGCGCCAAAAAAAGAAAAAGCTGTAGCGAAAAAAATCAATAAACCAACCAAAATCACCACAAAAGCACCTAAAAAGTCTGGCGAAAAAGGTGGATTGATTGGATATTTTAAGGGCGCTTGGGAAGAGTTGAAGCTAGTTCGCTGGCCAACCCGCTCAGCAACTTGGGCAATGACAGCGGCGGTGCTTATTTTCACCTTTGCGTTTGTCGTTCTGATTTTATTACTTGACGCCGCATTCAACTGGGGCTTTAACCAAATTTTGAAGTAAAGGAGAGATTATGAGTTCAAAACGATACGATGACAGTAAGCAATGGTATGCAATTCATACCTATTCTGGCTATGAAGAAAAAGTTGCTGAATCAATCCGCCAGCGAATCAACGGCGTCGATATGGCTGATAAGATTTTTGACGTTATCGTGCCAAAAGAAAAGCAAATTCAAATTCGCAACGGTAAGCGTAAAATTGTTGAAGCTAAGATCTTCCAGGGCTATGTCTTGGTTGAGATGAAATTGACCGACGAAACTTGGTATATCATCCGCAACACGCCAGGCGTTACAGGATTTGTGGGTGCCGACACTACGCCAACTCCAGTTTCTGAAAAAGAAATTGCGAAGATTAAGAAGCGAATGGGTGTTGAAGAACCAAAGCATCAGATTGACTTCTCAGAGGGTGAAGTTGTTTCAATTATCGACGGTCCGTTCAAGGGCTTTGATGGCGCAGTGAGCGAAATTGACGCATCTAAGGGCACTTTGAAGGTTATGGTCAGTATGTTTGGTCGTGACACTCCAGTCGAGTTGGACGCTCTGCAGGTTAAAAAAGTTTAGCTTGCAATTTTAAGCATTTTTCGATATAATATTCGAGTTACGCACTACAAACTATAAGGAAGAACTATGGCAAAGAAAATTATTGGTAATTTGAAATTACGCATTCCAGCCGGTCGAGCAACAGCAGGCCCTCCAGTGGGATCAACGCTTGGTCAGTGGGGACTAAACATGATGGATTTCATTAATCCATTCAACGACGCTACAAAAGACATGATGGGCAAGGACGTAATTGTTCACATTCAAGTTTACGAAGACCGAACATTTACTTGGAACTCACTTGGTCAGCCAGTTGACGATATGATTCGCGAAAAAGCTGGAATCCAAAAGGGTAGCGGCAAGCCACACTCAGACAAGGTTGGTAAGATTACTCGCGCACAATTGCAAGA
This sequence comes from uncultured Candidatus Saccharibacteria bacterium, assembly GCA_937935245.1. Taxonomy (GTDB): domain Bacteria; phylum Patescibacteriota; class Saccharimonadia; order Saccharimonadales; family Saccharimonadaceae; genus Nanosynbacter. The sequence goes on from CALGXX010000018.1 coordinate 78,577, forward strand.
AATCGCTGAAGCGAAAAAAGACCAATTGAACGCAATCGACATCGAAGGAGCAATGAAAGTTATCGCCGGATCAGCACGATCAATGGGCGTTGAAGTTGTCGACTAATCTACAAAACTTTTAGCAAATAGCCCCGGACTTCTCGGGGTTATTTTATGGTAAAATAAATGATTGTGAAGAATATTTTAGACAACAGTGTAATCTCCGCGCTTAAAAATGAGCAATTGATAATTGCTAAAACTGACACGATTTACGGAATATTAGCCGCTGCCAATTCAGAAAAAGCCGTCGAGAAATTATATGAGGTTAAGCGGCGCCCCTTGGATAACCCCGTTATTATTTTGGTTGCGGATATTGATGACATTCCTAATCTTGCGCCGTCGATCAAACACAAATATCAAGAAATCTCCAAAAATAGACCAACAACAATCGTCACCAAAGTGAATCCTAATTTTCTGCCACATCTTCCGAGGAACGGCGGAACATTAGCATTCAGAGTTGTGCCAGAATCTCCATTGGCAGAATTAATTCGAACCGTCGGTCTTTTGGTCGCGCCCAGTGCAAATCCATCGGGAGAAGAACCGGCAAAGAATATCACCGAAGCAATAAATTACTTCCACGAATTAGTGCCGATTTATGTCGATTCTGGAGAAGTCGCCAACACTCAACCGTCGCAAATTGTCCGAATCAACGAGGGCGGGGAAATTGAGTTTTTAAGAAGATAATCCTCGAATAATCGCCAAATAAAAAAAGACTTCCTCTGAATTACGGGGAAGTCTTTTTGTGCGAGTTACTTCACAAACGGATGCGCAATCTCCAAATCTGGGCGCTTTTCTGCAATTCTCAGCAGCTCGTTATACTTGGCGATTCGCTCTGACCGCGACATCGAGCCAGTCTTAATTTGACCCGTGCCCAAACCTACCGCCAAGTGAGAAATCGTTACGTCCTCCGTCTCGCCAGATCGGTGACTCATCACTGTATTCCAGCCAGCATTCTTCGCCATCAAAACAGCTTGAATCGTCTCAGTCAATGTGCCAATTTGGTTCGGCTTGATTAAAATCGCATTGCCAGCCTTTTCTTCAATTCCGCGCTTCAATCGCTCGACATTCGTCACCAAAAGATCGTCGCCAACCAATTGTGCAAAATTGCCCAAATCAGCCGTCATTTTCTCCCAATCTTCCCAAGCTTCTTCGTTCAATCCGTCCTCAATCGAGAGAACAGGGACGCGCTCCAACAGGGCTTTATACGTGTGAATCATTTCGTCAGCCGACAGAATTCGGTGTTCAGTCGCCAAGTTATATTTGCCATCCTTGTAAAGCTCGCTCGCCGCAACATCCAACGCAAAACCAAAGTCCACGCCTAATTTATAGCCAGCCTGCTCGATGGCGCGAGATAGCAACAAAATAGGCTCCATATTACCATTCCTGACATGAGGTGCATAGCCGCCCTCATCGCCAACCGTCGTAGGATAACCTTCGTCTTTCAAGATTTTTGCCAATGCATGGAAAACTTCCGCGCTCATTCGAACTGCGTCCGCAAAAGTTGCCGCGCTAGTTGGGATAATCATATATTCCTGAAAATCAGTCGCACCCAACGCATGCTGACCGCCGTTCATCACATTGATCATCGGCATCGGCAGGCACATTGCAGGATTTCCAGCCAAGCTATTGACGTATTGATACAACTCCACGCCACGCGACTTAGCGGCGGCTTTCGCCACAGCCAGCGACACAGCCAAAATCGCATTCGCGCCCAAACGCGCCTTATTCGGCGTACCGTCCAGACTCTTCATTTTCTCGTCAATTGCGGCCTGATCGAACGGATTAGAACCCTTCAAAGCCTGCGCAATTTCACCATTGACATTTTCGACCGCACGAAGCACGCCTTTACCGCCGAACGCCAACTCGCCATCCCGAAGCTCAACAGCCTCGAAAGAGCCAGTGCTTGCGCCAGACGGAACAGCCGCACGCCCAAACGAACCGTCACTCAAAGTCACGTCCGCTTCAACCGTCGGATTTCCACGCGAATCTAAAATTTGCCTTGCTTGTATGTTTGTAATTGTTATATCCATAATTACTATTTTATCAAAAACAGCAATTATATGTTAATCTTTATTTTCCTCCTGGTAGCGCTGTACTCTCACTAGCTCATATTGCGAATCCAGACCTGACTTAAACATTTCAGAACTACCACACGTAGTGACGCTCACAACCCGAGAATCATCATACCCCACAAGAACAAAAGGTCCTTCACATTCATTAGTAAGCCTTACGATTTCTTCTTTTATTTTATCCAACTCGTTTAACTTTTTACCAGTTATTTCACAAACACGATCAATAGCTCCTTCAGACAATCTTTCACCGGTAAGTCTGTTAACTACTACGACTTTCTCCTCTCCCGCCGACGTCATTCTCAGGAGTTCGCCTACCGCTTTCTTATATTCGTCCAATTCAAGTAGCGCCGCCATTACTCTCGGGCAAGATTCGCATTGTGGCGGAACAGGTATAGCATCTTCCTTCTCCCAAGACGGAGTAATTTCACTTACCATTTCCTTAAATGTTTCCTCAGAATTATCATCTGGTCTACTTAAAACTTCACTCATAGTACAAATATTGTACAATTATTCTCCATAAAATCAAACATTTGCCTCATTCTCTGAAAATATGGTATAATTTCAACATTATCAATCAATGTTGGGAGGCTGATTTGTTAAGATGACAAATTGCCGTTCGCACCACAGAAAGGATTTTTTATGGCAAAGAAAGCCGAGTTGCTAGAAAAAGCAGCAGAATTAAAACTAGAAGTCAGTGAGAAAAACACAATCGCTGAAATCGAAGCAGCAATTGCAGAAGCTACAGACGCAAGCAAATCTCACGACAACAAGGACAAAGACGTCGTGGCTGAGCGCGAAGCTACCGTTGCTAAGTCTGGCAAGCGTAGCCAAAAAGCTCTAGACGAAGCTGCTGAAAAAGCAGAGAAGGAAGCTCGCAAGGAAGCTGGCGACACTACTCCACAATCAGACGACGCCGAAGCTCACGTAAAGAAAGGTCCAAAGCCAGTTACTCGTCCACGCTTGGAGCGCCGCGGTAAAAAATATCAAGACGCTGCAAAAAACGTTGAAAAGAACAAATTGTACAGCTTAGACGAAGCTTTGAAATTGGCTACTGAAACCAGCCCAGTCAAGTTCGACGCTAGCGTTGAAATCCACATCCGCTTAGGCGTTGACCCACGTCAAGCCGACCAAAACATTCGCTCAACCGTAGCATTGCCACACGGTACAGGTAAGGATGTTCGCGTTGCTGTTTTCGCACCAGAATCAGAGCACGCTGCCGCTAAAAAAGCTGGCGCCGACATCATCGGTGACGAAGAATTCCTAAGCCAATTGGATAAGGAAGAATTGAGCTTCGACATTTTGGTCGCAACTCCACAGTACATGCCAAAGCTTGGTAAGTACGCACGTTTGCTTGGCCCACGCGGTTTGATGCCAAATCCAAAGTCTGGCACTGTCGCTACTGACGTCGCTAAAGCCGTTTCTGAAGCAAAAGCCGGAAAAGTTGAATACCGCGTTGATAAGCAAGCCATCGTTCACTTGTCAATCGGCAAAGTGTCATTCGGCGCTGAAAAATTGTCAGAAAACGCACGCGCATTCTTAACCAGTTTGAACTCCCAAAAGCCATCCAGCTTAAAGGGTGTTTACGTTAAGAGCGTTGCAATTGCCACAACTATGGGCCCTGGCATTAAAGTAGAGAACTCTCTGTAATCTTTACGTTTCAGGCAATTAAATCCCGTCGATTCTGGCGGGATTTTTGCTAGGCGAAAATGCAATAAATAAGGCGATTGAATCGGCTGGAAAATAATCACCATAACTCTTGTTTTTCGTTGTCATTTCTGCTACAATTCTAAGGAACATTACCAAAGACAGTGGCGACTTGACGTAAAACAAGTGTAAAAATGCCACCGAGGGATGAAACTAACAGTTTTATTTGACGTCTTTGGTAGTGCGAGAATCAAAGACGTTTTTTGATTCTACATTACCGCACGTTAACAAATTGGCACATAACAAATTAACTCAATCAAAGAAAGGATTTTTATGGCAATTTCACGCGATAAAAAACAAACTTTGGTTGCTGAACTGACAGAGCTATTAAAAGACGCTAAGGGTACGGCTTTTGCTCGATATCAAACCCTTACCGTTGCCGACCTACAAGAACTACGCAAGGCAGCTCGCGAAGCGGGCGTTACCATCAAGGTTGTTAAAAACCGATTGGTACGCGTAGCTCTTCAGGAAATCGATACTTACAAAGAAACCGACACCAGCTTATTGGTTGGTCAATTGGTTTACGCTGTAAGCACCGAAGATGAAGTTATGCCAGCAAAGGTATTGGACACGTTTGCAAAAACACATCCAGCATTACAACTTGCAGGTGGCTTCTCAGGCGAAGGCTTGGCAATTAGCGAAGCTGACGTTAAAGCATTGGCAGGCCTACCAAGCAAAGACCAACTCGTTGCTCAAGTGGTATCACAATTGCTATCACCAGTACACGACACGGTCAACGCGCTTGGCGGCAATTTGCACGGACTTTTGGACGGCATCGAAGCCAAAGCTGCTGCTTAAGTTTAGCAATCAACACTAGTAACGTTGCATTCATCGCAACAATATAATAATAAAGGAGAATATCAATGGCTGATATTAAGAAATTGGCTGAAGAACTTGTAAAATTGACAGTTCTAGAAGTTAACGAATTGAAAAATCATCTTAAAGAAGAATACGGCATCGAGCCAGCTGCCGCAGCTGTCGCTGTTGCTGGTCCAGCTTCTGGAGGTGACGCTGCCGCTGCTGACGAAAAAACTGAGTTCACAGTTACTTTGAAAGACGCTGGTTCTCAGAAGGTTGCAGTCATCAAGGCTGTTAAAGAAATCACTGGCCTAGGTCTAGGCGAAGCAAAAGCTATCGTTGACGGCGCTCCAGCACCAGTCAAGGAAAAAGTTTCTAAGGACGAAGCTGAAGCTGCAAAGAAAACTTTGGAAGACGCTGGCGCTACTGTCGAGCTTTCATAATTTGTTATATAACGCCAATTTGTTTCGTTTAATCACCGTCCGCTCTGGGCGGTGATTTTTATGTCGCCAATCTTAATATCACGAACCACGCGTCAATTTCAAGAGTAAAATTTGCAACACTTTTTTATTCATATCTTATAGTGCTGTGGAAAATCGGATAAAAATAGATAACGCGACTTGATATAAATGTAAGGATATGCTATATATTAGTTAAGTATTATAAAAAATAGACAAAGGAATTGCGAGAACCATGTCTGAATTACCAGAAAAGCAAATTAAGCGTCTGAGGACACTTATTCAAGAGGCGGAGACCAATTTAGCTGCCGCAAAAGAATTATTGATTAGTATTATTGGCGACGACGGTCAAGTTGTTACGCCAAAAACTTCGTCAGATAACGTAGCAGGAAAGATTATCGAAGGCGTATTTGATGGCCAGATGATGCTTAGCCCAGACGGCAAAAATTACCCAATCCCAGCTAATTACGCTTCGAAGTCGAAGCTGGTTGAGGGTGACCTGATGAAATTGACAATCGCTGAAGACGGTAGCTTTATTTATAAGCAAATCGGTCCTGTACCACGAAAGCAAGTTATCGGAACACTTGTCCAGCACGACGGAATTTACTACGTCGAGGCTTCCGGTCGCGAATATCGTATTCTGCTTGCTAGCGTAACTTACTTCCGAATTAACGTTGGTGACCAAGTTACAATCATCATCCCTGAAGACAATCCTGACGCAACTTGGGCTGCAGTCGAAGCCGCGCTGTAAGGAAATTTATGCTACCGAGCGAGTTTCTGCTCAGTTATGCCAGTTTTAACGCTGACAATAAGCCATTCGTCGAATGTCAAGTTGGTGATAAAATTGAGCGCTATGAATTGTTCGAACAAGATTTATCTCTTAAGTTCGATTTTTCTGTCAAATATTGCGCGGGTTGGGTGGATTTTGAAAATCGCTGTAGCCAAATCTGCCCAGACCACGCCACGGTTGATGAAAAGTATGAAAATTGCTTAAAATGCCGCGACAAAACTGGCTTTAATCCAGCATTTTACAACGCCAATTCAGTTTCCGTCCAACAAGAAAAAATCAATCAAAATCCGCACTTTGTTTACTTGGCGTACTTTGCGCCAAGCGTCATAAAAGTTGGAATCTCGCAAGAAGAGCGCGGAATTCGGAGATTATTAGAGCAAGGAGCGCGATTAGCCATAAAATTAGAAACGTTTTCTTCGGCATTGATCGCCAGGCAGTACGAGGCGAAAATTTCCAAGCTGGACGGAATAGTTGAAACTCTGCCAGTTTACAAAAAGCTGGAATTGATAAAACAACCTTTTGATCGTGCAGCCGGCGAAAGGGAATTGCGACAAAAATTACTTGAAATTGAGCAGAAAATTGGCGTGTCGTTTCCGAAATCCGAGCTAATTCCTTGCGAAGATTATTTTCAAACCGCTGGCATTGATTTGTCACGTGTCGTTTTAATGAAGGATTACAGTCAATTAGTCGGACACGTACGCAGCGTCATCGGCTCAATTGTCATCACCGATTACGACGGTCAACTGCTGGCTTACAACATCAAAAAGCTTATTGGTTATCGGGCGCAAAAAATTGACAGAGAAATTGAGCTGGATTTACCAACCGAGCAATTAACGTTATTTTAAAACCTTATTTTTACAATATATTTTTGATGAAATTGCTTGAAATTTCACTCTATTATTGATATATATAAATCAAACTTTCACGGTAAAGGAGACTATCAGTGAGCTTAACTACAATATTATTAAATACTTCAATAGTACTGGCACGATACTTGCCATACATCTTGGGAACGGTGACTCTAATTACATCAATATTCATCCTTAAGAAAGAAAAAAATAGCAAGAAGTCTAAGGCTCTGCTGCTAACTTGCATAATTACTGCCATTATCACAATAATAATCGTATTTATGCGATCTCGAATACTCGGAAATCACATTTGTTAACGTCTACTACGGCGGCAGGTTTGGTAACATCCCCGGTGATAGTCATGGTCATGTCAGAGCCACTGGCGGTCCGCTCGGCGAAAATATCGTCTATTGGAGACTGCCTGAGAGCGAGGGTGGTCAGGTTATCGTCAACAACGCATGGGAAACCATGAACGACAACGACTTGCGCGATCGCCTCACTGACTTCTGAGTCATAAGACCTGGACATGTCTGAAAACTGTCCATCTTACCTGATATAATTTCATTATGAACAATTACTCAAATTTTGTATTTCCGTCTGTAGTTTTTGAAGCATTTCCAATTCTGAAAAAATTGGGTTATGTTCGACAATTCACACCGCTAGCACCATTATACCCCGATACCACTTTTCATCTATTTGCCGACGATAGCGGACGGTTTCTGATATTAGTTATGACCGACTATGCCGGCCCAATAGATCAGAGTCGAGAACTAAAGAATATTTCTGGTGAATATGCGTTTGAATTTACTAAGCTTATCAAGCCGTACAGTAACAATGAGCATATTGAAATAAGAGAAAATGACGAGATACTTGAAGATCCAACCGTGTCAGACCCTAATAGTTACTACCGTTTTTATGTCGCCGAAACAAAACACAAAATCGATCTGCGCTATCCATAAAAAATGCCGTTTTCTGCTATAATTATCTCATGAGGAGCATGAGGGGATGAGTCAGGCGCTATATCGTAAATATCGCAGTCGCAGTTTGGATGAAGTTTTAGGTCAAGATCACGTGACTAGTATTTTACGTCGAGCGTTAGAGCAGGGAAAAATTGCTCATGCGTACTTGTTGACCGGACCGCGTGGCGTGGGAAAAACATCGGTGGCGCGAATTCTGGCGCACGAGATTAACCACTTGCCATATGATGACGATTCTTCAAACTTGGATATTATTGAAATTGACGCGGCCAGCAATAACGGTGTTGACGACATTCGCGCTTTAAGGGAAAAAGCCCAAGTCGCGCCTGTTTCTGCGCCGAAAAAAGTTTATATCATCGACGAAGTTCACATGCTGTCAAAATCAGCATTTAACGCGCTGTTAAAAACCCTGGAAGAACCGCCAGAACACGTGGTATTTATCTTAGCTACAACCGACGCCGACAAACTTCCAGCCACCATTCTTAGCCGTGTTCAGCAATTTTTCTTCCGCCCAATTCCGACGGAAATTATGACGCGCCAGTTAATGAATATAGCGAAGAAAGAGGGATTTGCAATTGAAGAGGATGCCGCCAGGTTAATCGCTGAACGTTCCCGTGGCGGATTCCGTGACGGCATCAGTACGCTTGACCAATTGTCGATTTTAGCAACATCAGACCAGCCACTGACGGCGAATATGGTTACCGAATATTTGGGACTGAGCGACGCGAAGATGCTCGGCAATTTGTTGGATTCATATCCGTCCGACGACAACGAGAAAGTCTTAAACATCTTTCAGGAATTAGAAAATAGCGGCGCAAATTCAGTTATCGTGTCACATCAATTATTATCGATTGCTCGCAATAGGTTACGAAAAAATCCGAATCTTATTGGGTTGGTTCAGCAATTGATCGAGGTTGATCGACACCCACACCCAGACTTGAAATTATTGACGATATTCATGAATAGCAATTCTCAGCCGACAGAAAATCCAGTCGCAACAAAGAAAGATACAATTCAAGCTGCACCCCAAAAACCCGCCGAAAAACCAAAGAAAACCGACGCGCCGCTAGAGCTAAATTGGGAAAAAGTCATTGAAAGAGCGAAGGAAAAATCCCTCGGGCTGGCGTCATTATTGCAGAAAAGCCAGTGGTCATTTGACGGTGAAAAATTAACAATTTACGCAGGTTCCGCGTTTTATAAGAAAAAGCTGGACGACGCGAAAAACAAACCATTGATCTCAGAAATTATCTCAGAAGAAACCGCAATGGATTTGGAAATTGATATAATTGGAGAGAAGAAGCCGCCGGAGGACGAAAAATTGGCGGAAATTGCAGAATTAATGGGTGGTGGCGAAGAAGTTAAGCTGGAGGATATTTAATGGCAGATAAGAACGAAGAAGTAAAAGGGAAGATACCGCCACAAAATTTGGACGCAGAAAAGAGTTTACTTGGGGCGGTTTTAATTGATGAGGAAGTTTTGGCGGACGCCGCAGAAATTACTCACCCTAGCGATTTTTATGATAAGAATCACGGATTGATTTTTGCCGGAATGATGCGACTATTTGAAAAGCACAAGCCCGTCGACCTTCTGACCTTAACCGACGAATTGAAGCGAAAGGATGAACTGGAATTAGTCGGCGGCTCGGCATATCTAACAGAGCTAACAAACTACGTCCCAACGGCAGCGCACGCATCGGCTTACGCGGAGATGATCGCGCAGGCAGCGGTTCGCAGGCGCCTAATAAAAGCGAGCGGCGATATTTCGGAGCTTGGTTATGACGAATCGACGACCACACAGGAATTATTAGAGAAGGCCGAAGCTGAACTTTTCAGCGTGTCAGACCAATCAACCAAGCAAGATTTGGTCAGTCTGGAAAGCATTCTGACGGATAGCTTTGACCGAATTGAAGAGCTCAGTAAGAATAAAGGTTCTCTCAGGGGAGTTCGTACTGGTTATCGCGATCTGGACAATATGACCGCTGGTTTGCAAAAATCAGATTTGATTATTCTGGCGGCGCGTCCAGCCATGGGTAAGACGACGCTAGTGACGAATTTGGCTTATAACGTGGCAACGATTGAGAAAAATCCCGTCCTATTCTTCAGCCTAGAGATGAGCAAGGAGCAGCTGGTCGACCGTATGTTGGCGGATGCGTCGGGAGTTGATAGCTGGAATATTCGCACTGGAAACCTGAGTGATGAAGATTTTGCTAAATTGTCTGAGGCTATGGGTGAAATGGCTGAGGCGCCAATTTACATCGATGACACGCCGGGATTATCAGTTTTGGAAATGCGAACTAAAGCGCGTCGAATTGCCCATGAGAACCAATTGGGGTTAATCATCGTCGACTATTTGCAGCTTATGCAAGCCAACGGAAACCACAACGGGAACCGCGTTCAGGAAGTTTCGGAAATTTCACGCGGACTGAAGCTTATTGCTCGCGAGCTGAATGTGCCGCTAATTGCCCTGAGTCAGTTGAGTCGTTCTGTCGAATCTCGTACGCCGCCAATTCCACAACTGGCCGACCTGCGCGAATCCGGTTCCATTGAGCAGGACGCCGACATCGTGAGCTTTATTTATCGCCCTGGATATTACGAACCTGACAACCCAGAAGTTCAGAATATTACAGACTTAATCATCGCTAAGCACCGTAACGGTCCAGTCGGTAAAGTCCAATTGTACTTCCACCCAGAGCGCCTACGCTTTATGAGTCTGGATCGCAAGCATGAATAGAATTGTGTTATAATCATACCAATGAAAAAGCAAAAAGTTACCGATATATTCCTTTACCGATGGCGCTACGTTTTCGGCTATACGTTGCTGGCGCTGTTGTATGTAGGGGCTATTATAATTTCTGCGTTACACGTGCCAGGGGGTTTGTCGCAAGCAGAAATCGACATGGTCAATACGACAAATCACTTGAATTTTAGCGTCGAGGGAATCGCCGTTACAAATCTGCCATTTCACCTTCTTCAATTGCTATTCTTCAATCTATTCGGCGTCAGTTTATTAACAATTAAAGCGCCCGCCGTAATCCTTTCAATCGCCAGCTCCGTCGCCATTTTCTTCCTCTTAAAACGCTGGTTTAAGCCGTCCACAACGATCCTATCGCTATTAATCATGGCAACGACTGGACAATTCTTATTCATCGGTCAAAGCGCAACTGTTGGCATTTTATACATCTTTTACACCGCGCTAACTTTGCTTTTTGCTACATTGATTCTCCAGAAAGCCCAGAACGCCTCCATTTGGCGAATCAGCTTAGCCATCACCACGGCACTCAGCCTCTTCACTCCGTATTTTTGGTATATCAATCTGGGACTTCTAATCATCGCCCTCCTGCATCCACACCCACGCTATTTCCTCATCTCTCGAAAACACCGTAAGTCTTGGATTGTGCCGTCCGCCATTTTATTCGCGATTGGTTGTGCGATTAGTTTTCTTTGCTATAAATCCCACGCGCTATTTTATAGCCTCATCGGCATCAACAGCCTAAGTTTTGACATCGTTGCAAACCTCAGGACTTTATATTACACATACATCCGCATTTTCCCATCAGTCGTAGGGAACCAAATCACGCCAATTATGGACGTTAACGCAATGTTGTTGATCGGACTAGGACTGTTCCGCAGCTTCCAAAAAATCTCCAGCGCTCGCTCGTTTATGATTTGGTCGTGGCTAATCTTAGCGTTGGCGCTACTCATCTTCCAGCCAAGCCTCACCCCGATAATCATCATCCCACTATTCATTCTCTTGGCGGTCGGATTAGAATCCCTAATGAACATGTGGTACGGACTTTTCCCGCGCAACCCATACGCTCGCGGCACAGGACTAGTTCTTATATCAATGTTAATCATCGTTATGGTGGTGGGTGGCAGCTTCCGCTATATTGACGGTTATCGCTATTTTCCAGAAGCAGCTTCACGCTTCAATAAAGACTTGTCTCTACTCCGTAAGAATACTGCGCCGACCGATTCATTCTCATTATTGGTCAGTAAAGAAGAATCACCTATTTACGAAGCGCTTAAAAAGCACAACTATCACCAGATATCAATTATCCACACAGCGCCAGCAAACGTCGGACAAACTTTATACGTTAGCCACAGCGTAAAGTCTCAAATTCCGCAGGCTTACTCTGGGCACTTGTCGTCAGTAATTGTCAATGACCATAAAGACGGCGACCGATTCTACATCTACACATCCGACCGCAAATAGGGTATAATTGTAAGTGTTAAATAAGGAGGAATATGGCGTTTGATCAGGTAAAAATGCTGCAACAATTACGCAAAGCACAGAAACAATTAGGCAAAGAAATCATCGAAGTTGAGGCTGGCGATGGCGCTGTGATCGTACAAATCACTGGCGAGTTAAAGATTAAGTCTGTAAAAATTGACCCAGAAATGGTTGACTTGGAGAATATCGAAGAGTTGGAACACTGGATCGAAATCGCAGTTCGCGACGGTATGACAAAGGCTCAGGAGGTCGCTGCTGAAACTATGAAGCCATTGATGGGCGGCTTGGGCAACTTGCCATTCTAAAGTCATGTCAATCGACATTTTACCAAAAGCTCTAACTGCTTTAATTGATGATTTTGGTAATCTACCTGGAGTTGGACCGCGTACGGCTGAAAGATATGCCTACGCGGTTTTACGCCGCAACCCCAAATCCGCAAAGCAATTAGCGCATTCACTAGATCAATTGCACGACCGAGTAAAAACCTGCCCGAAGACGTTTGCGTTGATCGACTCAGATGACGACGTGTCGCCTTTATACGCAGATTCGAACAGGAATAAAAAAGTCGTTTGCGTAGTCGAGGAGCCGCTAGATATCGTTGCTATAGAAAGAACAGGGCAGTTCCTGGGCACATACCATGTACTGGGCGGCGTTATTTCACCAATTGACAACATTGGGCCAGAGCAATTGCATATCCCAGAACTAATTGAGCGTATAAAAACCGACGACGTTCAGGAGATTATTATCGCCACGAACGCTTCAGTTGAGGGCGAGTCGACCGCGCTATTCTTACAGCGCTACATCCAAGAAGCTGGATTGAATACGACTATCACACGCTTAGCTAGAGGTATTCCAGTCGGCGTTGACCTTGAGTACGCAGACCAAATCACGCTGACTCACGCGCTGGAAGGTCGAAAACAGTTATAGACTCAACAGCTTCATCGCCAATAAAAATACCCGCCATATCGGCGGGGATTT
>CALGXX010000019.1 GCA_937935245.1 uncultured Candidatus Saccharibacteria bacterium
TCTCTAAATTCTTCGTCGGTAAAAGTGTGGTAATTCGCAAACTTTGGACTAATTGTCGTGCCAGTGCGAAAATGTTGCAGGGCAAATCTCTTCGCGCCCTTAACCAGCTCGCCAATCTTCTCAAAATCGCTAACTTCTAGTTGCTCGCGGACAATCGTCGTACGGAATTCGTGATCAATCCCCGAATCAATCATCAACCGAACATTCTCCTTAATCGCCTCCAAATCAATCGGTCGCGCCGCAATCTCAACATATTTTTCCAGCGGACCTTTTACATCCATCGCAATAAAGTCAATCAGCCCTTCTTCAACCATTCCGCGAACTATATCTGGATGCGTGCCGTTGGTGTCCAACTTAATGTCAAAACCAAGTTTCTTAATCATTCGACATAGCTCCGGCAAATCTTCATTTACCGTTGGCTCACCGCCAGAAATCACCACGCCGTCCAGCCGACCAACTCGCGACTTTAGAAATATCATCACTTCATCAACTGGAATACTCGGCGCTAACCGTTCAGGTAATACCAATTCAGGATTATGGCAATAACCGCAGCGCATATTGCAACCAGAGAGAAACAGAGCTGCCGCGACGTGCCCTGGATAATCCACGAGCGACAGCTTCTGAATTCCACCAATTGACACCTTAAGCTGCCGCGACGGCGCTAAGTCGCTGGTGTTCGGCGGCATTGTCATAATGTTCCCTCATTTCAAATTCCGCTTGCTTGCCCTTATTCCATTGAGAAACTGGACGCAAGAAACCAACCACGCGTGAGTAAACTTCAGTCGCTTCACCACACTTTGGACATTCTGGATGCTCACCAACAATATAGCCGTGATTCTTACAAATTGAGAAGCTTGGGCTGAACGTGAAGTATGGCAATTTGTAATTTTCACAAATCGTTTTCACTAATTTTTTTAAAGTTTGCGGATCGTCCATGCGCTCACCTAAGAAGAAGTGAATCACCGTGCCACCTGTGTACTTGGTTTGCAAATTATCCTGAAGATCCATCAACTCAAACAAATCGTCCGTATAGTTAACCGGCAAATGACTTGAGTTAGTATAAAACGGACATTTGACTTCCGCGCCAATTCCATTAGCAAAATGTGCTCGATCCGGGAAGCTGGCTTTATCAAGCTGCGCCAATCGATAGGTTGTGCCTTCAGCTGGCGTTGCCTCAAGGTTGTAATTATTGCCAGTTTCCTTCTGATATTCCACCAAACGATCGCGCATAAAATCAAGCGTTTTCTCGGCAAAAGCCTTACCTTTTTCCGTGCCAATATCAACACCTAGCAAGTTAAGCGCCGCCTCGTTCGTGCCGATCAAACCGATAGTTGAAAAATGGTTTTTCCAATATTGGTTAAAGCGCTGCTTAATGTTTCGCAAATAAAACTTGGTGTACGGATACAAATTAGCGTCAGTCAATCGCTCCAAAACTTTGCGCTTGGTTTCCAAACTATCCTTTGCCATATCCATAAGTTCAGCCAGCCCCTTAAAGAATTCTTTTTCGTTCTTAGATTTTAGCGCCAGTCGTGGCAAGTTTATCGTTACTACACCGACCGAACCAGTCATTGGATTTGAGCCGAACAAACCGCCGCCACGATATTCCAATTGACGATTATCAATGCGCAATCGACAGCACATTGAGCGCGCATCTTCTGGATCCATGTCGGAATTAATGAAGTTTGAGAAGTACGGAATGCCGTATTTAGCGCTAGCTTCCCACAAACTTTCAATCACCGGATTATCCCAATTGAAATCCTTGGTGATATTAACTGTTGGGATTGGGAACGTAAAGACTCGACCATTAGCGTCGCCTTCAGAAAGAACCTCCAGCAGCGCCTTGTTTAGCATATTCATTTCTTCTTGATATTCGCCATAAGTCGTGTCCTGCATTTCGCCACCAATAATCACTGGATTATCTGCCATGTGTTTTGGACATTCAAGGTCAAGTGTAATGTTGGTAAACGGCGTCTGGAAGCCAACACGAGTCGGCACATTGACATTAAAGACGAATTCTTGAATAGCCTGTTTTACTTCTTTATAACTCAATTTGTCGATACGAATAAACGGCGCTAATAGCGTGTCAAAATCAGAAAAAGCTTGAGCACCAGCCGCTTCGCCCTGTAATGTGTAAAAGAAGTTTACAACTTGACCAAGTGCTGATCGGAAATGCTTAGCCGGCTTAGAGGCAACCTTACCAGCAACGCCAGTAAATCCTTCTTGCAATAAGTCAGTTAGGTCCCAACCAACACAATAAACGCTTAGCAAGTTAAGGTCGTGAATGTGCAAATCGCCTTCTTTGTGAGCTTGCCCAATTTTCGATGTATAAATCTTATCCAGCCAGTAAGTCTTCGTAATTTCCGCTGAAACATAGTTATTCAAACCCTGAAGGCTGTAGCCCATATTAGAGTTTTCCTTAACTTTCCAGTCCAAATTTTCCAGATATTTATCAATCAAATCAACGTGTGCATTAGAGGTAATTTCGCGCAATTTTTTATGCTGATCGCGGTAAATAATATACGCCTTTGCTGTTTTCTTAAACTTAGAATCAATCAACGCATCCTCAACAATATCCTGAATATCTTCAACGCTTGGTAGACGCTTTTGGTTACGAGTTTCCAAAACACCCAAAACTTTGTCGGTCAATTCAACTGCTTGAGCAGCGTCAAATTCACCAGTTTCCAATCCCGCCTTTTCAATTGCCTTTTCAATTTTTTTCCGATCAAATTTAGCAGTTCGACCATCGCGTTTTTTAATTGATTTATACATTCCCCCTCCTTATTTATAAAAATAGCAAACCAGCCCAACCTCTCCAGTGGACACATGTTGCAAAAAACGTTATTTATTTTCTAAAACACCATATGTAGTGCTTAATATTGAATATACACGCGATATATAGCGTCTGTCAATGAAAGTACATTGTATTATTTACATTTATGATTTCTTTACGTAGACTGCAATAAATCATAAGCAGCAGCCGCTGATAACGCCTGCATTTGACGAAGATTATCACCCGGCTTGAGCGGTGGTTTTAGGCTACGCGTAAGGAAAAATCCGACAAATGACGCCAGCATTTCCACGTTCAACTCACCTAGCCACGGCGTTACGTCATGACCATGGCGCGCCATATCAACCAGAAATTCTGTCGCACCAGATCCCTGGGGCGCATAGGAAGCCCAGTTCCAGTCAACCAACTTCAACTCGCCAGTTTGCGGATTAAATGCCAAATTGTCACTACGAACATCCGAATGATTAAAGCAATCTTCCGTCTGCTTGGCAAATTCTTTAGCGCGCACCGAAATATCAATCAACTCATCGCGCTTTTCTAACAGCTCAATTATAGCCTGACAACGCCGCTGATTAATCTCCAACTGACTTGTCAATAGTTTTTGATAGTTATCAATCAACCGACGACGAATATCAGCATCAGCAATAACCTGATCAATTCCATCATCTAAGCCAAACTCTCTCGCCACAAACGGTTGTAGTTGCAATTCTTCAATCAGCTCCTGCGGCAATTTTATTTTTTCCAACTCGCGAACCGCGGTTATCACCGTCGAAATATAACGTTCCGCGACAGAGTTATCCGTCGGAGGTTGCCACAACCACCCATCTGACGAAGCATAACTGCTCGTCATTAGCACGTGACCATCATCAGACAATTCAGTCCAATCAGCAACATATTGCGGATAAGTTTTCTGTAACAAACGTGTCACTGCATAATCTTTTTTTAGCCAGCCTAATTCCCGCTCGCCCTCATCCGACAATAAATTAGCATCAACTTCTTTAACGAAAATTGTTCGATCACCAGACGACACTAATGCTCGGCGATTAAGCGAAAAGCCGCCACTTACTGGCGTGATCCGTAATTCAGATGAATCAACGTTTAGCTCCATCGCCGCACACCGCAAGGCTCTGTCGGTTAATAATTTATCGTGATCCGGCAATGTTTCCATGCGTAAATTATAGCATATTCTATCTGTTATTAGTTTGGAATAACTAGTATAAATTCCGCGCCAGTTGACGGCTTGCTTTTAATGCGAATAGTATAACCACAGCGATCCGCCAGAGTTTTAGCAATTGCCAGCCCCAAACCATAGCCCGACGCGTCGGTCCGAGTCCGCGCTGCGTCTGCACGATAAAATCTCTCGAAAATGTGTTTTTGATCATTTGACGAAATGCCCGGTCCGTTATCTTTAACTATAAATTCCACATAATTTTTATTCAAACCAACCTGAATCTTCACTTCGCCGACTTTTTGCGGCGCGTATTTAATAGCATTGTCCACCAAAATTGATAAAATCTGACGAACCGCATTTACTTGCAAAGTTACTTTTTGACCATCTGGAATATTATAAAAAATCTTAACTTGCTTTGCTTTTGCAACCTGAGAATACTGCCCTATAACCTCTTTAATAATTTCAGAAATATCAATTAACTCTGGATCATTCAAAGCGTTTTCCGACTTCGCCAAATCCAGCAGCGAATTGCTAAGGTTAGTCAGTTTTTTAATTTCCTCAACGTTTTGGCTCAAAACCTGACGAGCTTTTTCGTCGGTCAACACACGCTTACGCGTCGCTATTTCATTGCTCAAAAGTAACGCCGCTAACGGAGTTCTTAGCTCGTGGCTAGCATTAGACACAAATTGGGCTTGCTGCTCAATTGACTGTTCAATTGGTGCCAGCGTTCTTCGCGCCAACACTAGACTCAACCAATAGCCAAACACCAACATCGCGCCATTTAATGCAATTAAAGATATCACCACCATTTCGCGCGTTTCATTGTCGCGTCGCTCTAACCGATGATGAAATTGATCTTCGATATCCGCAGATTGCTTAATATGATCATCAGGCGGCAATTCTCGGTTAAGTTGGGTTGAAGTAACAGCATAAATAATCACGCTAAACACCAGTGACAACGTCATAATCACAGTCAAATAACTCAGCGCTAGTCGCTTGACGCGTTGCTGTTTCATAATTTTTCCTCTAATTTATAGCCAAAACCCGAAACCGTGTAAATTAATTTCGACTTAAATGGCTTATCGATTTTTCGACGCAAAAACATAATAAATAACTCGACATTATTCGGCAATACGTCCGCGTCAAAGTCCCAAACGTGCGATATGATTTGTTCTTTCGATAAAACTTTACCTTTATTTCGCATCAAATATTCCAGAACGCCATATTCCTTAGCGGTCAAGCTAATTTCCTGCGAAGCTCGTGTTACTCTTTTTGAGCTTGGGTCAAGTTTCAAATCGCCCACCTGAATAATCTCCTCCAATTTCTCATTCGGTCTACGAAGCAACGCCCTTATGCGAGCCAATAGCACATCAAAGCTAAACGGCTTAGCTAAATAATCATCAGCGCCAGTGTCTAATCCTTCAACAATATCACGCTCTGCGTCGCGCGCGGTCAACATTAAAATCGGCGTTTTATTACCATCATTTCTCAGGGCTCGACAAACTTCATAGCCGTTCATTCCTGGTAGCATTATGTCCAAAATAATAACATCATAATCATCGGCGACAGCGGTTCGATAGCCTTCGCTGCCATCATTCGCCACATCAACTGCATAGGCTTCATCTTCCAAGCCTTCTTTCAGCGACCGCGCAATTGCCGTGTCATCTTCAATCAGTAAAACTCTCACGTATATATTATACCTTTATATCTCAACAATTTCACATAACTACCTAAAGCTGTGAAGTCATCGTCGTCATAGGTTTGTTGTTAAATTAACTTCTTTTGATTGAGCTTTATTCATAATATTCCTTTCTCTGGTTAGTGATAGTTATTATGATAAACGAGCATTCTTTAATTTTGCTGTAAAATTAACTATTCTACTTTTATTTTTACAATGCTTATTGTTATAATGACTTTTACCATTAATTTTAGGAGGGTGTATGTTAATAAAGAAACGCTTTTTAAATACAAAAGTTAAAATATTAACCGGCATAATGACTACTGGACTAATCATTGGTGGATCATTACTTACCTTACCAACTGCACAAGCTAAGAATACTGTTAGCGATGATTATCCGTTGAACGATAGTATTAACTGGAATTTAAATCCTGTTTGGCGTGATGAATTTAACGGCGCGTCATTAGATAGCAAGTCTTGGAATATATACGCCAGCGGATGGGGCGCTAATAACGTCCAGAGTTGCTACAGTAGGAGCGAAGAGAATGTGAATGTTAAAAACGGCAGTCTAAACTTAGTAGGACTATATAAGCCTGGCGCGCGTTGCAAAGGAAATGAAAAAAGCGGCAACTTCACCTCTGGATTCGTAGAAACGAAGGGCAAAAAATTTTGGACTTACGGCTATATTGAGGCTCGCATAAAAATGCCAAATAATAAGAGCACCTGGCCTGGTTTTTGGATGAGTCCTGATAAACCTACATACGGCAGTTGGCCTCGCAGTGGTGAAATTGACATCGTAGAAACTAAAGGTTCTAACTTAGATTACGCCGCTGCAGACGCTCACTGGGGACTTTCAACAAGCAATAAAAAACATGCTCAAGGTAGATATTTGCCAGCTGGATTCAAAGATACCACTCAGTGGCACACTTACGGCGTAAAATGGACTGAAGGAAAATTGGAATATTACATTGATGGCGTAAAGTTCCACACTGTCGACGGATTCGGTCAGCCAAACGCAGCAAACACACCTTACGGCCCATTCGACAAGCCATTCTTCTTACGACTTAACTTAGCAATCGGTGGTGACTACATTGATGGTAAAGGCAGTAAATGGTCAAACGCCTACAACGCCCTAGCTGAATATCCAAAGTCATTCCCAGCAACTATGTCAATTGATTATGTCCGCGTATACGAAAGGCGAACAGCTAAGGAAGTCAACGTGCCAGATAACAATTTACGCACTCAACTTAATAAAAAATTGTCAACAGTACTTAGCACTAATCGTAAAGACGATCAAAAAATTACTGACGTAGAGTTGGAAAAATTGACAGATCTTAACTTGGACGCAGCTGACAACACATCAGAAGCAGACAAAATTCACGATCTAACAGGATTAGAGGCAGCTAAGAACCTCAAGTCCTTATCTCTTAAGAACAACTCTGTCTTCGACCTAAGAGCAGTTTCCAACATCAAATCTCTAAAGTCAATAAACCTAACGATTAATCGCTAATTAGCTTAGATGTTTACAGAAAAATTGTCATCTTATTATGAGGTGACAATTTTTTATTTTAGCCGAAATTTCAATAACCAATACCTCTGTAATCCTGTTATTAAAATAACTATATAATAAATTTTACTTTTATTCCGCTTATTGTTATACTAACAATGGATAAAGAAATATTGGGAGAAAACAAAAAATGTTAATAAAAAGACGTTTTTTAAATACAAAGGTTAAAATAGTAACTGCAGTAATGGCCGTCGGTGTTATTGTTGGTGGGGCGTTGTTTACTATGCCAATAGATAATGTCAAAAGCGCAGGAAGTCCATATCCGCCAACAGATAGTGAAAACTGGAATCCGGAACCTGTTTGGCGTGACGAGTTTGACGGAAATTCGTTAGATGAAACTAAATGGGATTACTATACTGGTGGATGGAAAGACGAAAACCAACAAGTCCAAAACTGCTACAGAAACAGACCGGAAAACGTCAATGTTAACGGCGGTAGACTAAATCTAGTTGGACTATATAAACCAGGCGAAACATGTACTGGTAATACTAAAACTGGAGATTTCACTTCTGGCTTCGTACAGACAAAAGGTAAGGCAGATTTTAAATACGGCTACATCGAAGCTCGTATAAAAATGCCAAAGAACAAAAGTACTTGGCCTGGTTTTTGGATGAGTCCTTCCGATAAGAAATACGGAGAATGGCCTAACAGCGGTGAAATTGATATTGTAGAGTCAAAAGGCTCTAACTACAAATTTGCCGCTTCTGACGCACACTGGCGAGATAAGAATACGCCGACCGGTCAAACTGGAGGTCACAGAAGTCGCCAAGGTGTTATTCCATCAACCAAGTTCGACGCTCATGACACTAC
The DNA here is from genome assembly GCA_937935245.1 of uncultured Candidatus Saccharibacteria bacterium. Taxonomy (GTDB): domain Bacteria; phylum Patescibacteriota; class Saccharimonadia; order Saccharimonadales; family Saccharimonadaceae; genus Nanosynbacter. Next base: position 8,015 of record CALGXX010000019.1, read on the forward strand.
AGAGTGGCACACATACGGCGTAAAATGGACTGAAGGTAAACTTGAATACTTCATTGACGGAGAGCTACATCATACAATTACCGAATTTAAGAATTCAAACTCCACAGGAAATCCTAATGGTCCTTTTTACCAGAACTTCTTCTTACGACTTAATTTAGCCATTGGCGGTAACTACATTGACGCTCCGTGGAATGACGCACACAACTCAGTAGGAGCTACAGACGACTTCCCAGCAACTATGTCAATCGACTACGTCCGCGTATACGAGATGCGGAAACCCAAAGAGGTTGAAGTCAAAGACACGGAACTACGCAAGCTACTCAATGAAAAACTAGGAGAAAAACTTGGTGCAACCCGTACAGAAAATCAAAAAATTACTGACGTAGAGTTAGAAAAATTGACAGATCTTAACTTAGACAACTCAAACATTACCAACCTAGCTGGAATAGAGGCTGCCAAGAATCTTAAGAATTTGTCATTAAACCACAACTCAATCTCAAACCTAAACCCACTAGCTGGACTAACTTCCCTAAAAACTCTGTCACTTAAAAAGAACAAGATTACAGATGTAAACCCACTAGCTGGACTCACTTCCCTAACTTCACTAAATCTTGAAGATCAACAGTCTAGTATTAAGCCTACCGACAAATCATTCGCTTCGCCATTAAAGGATTTGGCAGGAAATGTAGTCTCCGTGACCAACTCAGCAGACGTTATCAACAGTACGGCAACTCCTGGAAATATTCAGCTACTGTCACTACCAGCCAATGGAGCATCTTCTATCCTGAATACTCTTTGGACAAGAAGTGCAACAATCGGAACAATTTCAGCTACATTTAGCGGTACTCTGGCTATTGACACATCAGCAATCCCTAGGACAGCACAGCCACAGCCTGGTAATCCATCAGCTGCCGCCCACAATCCAGCTAACAAGCCTCAGAATGCTGTAAGTGATCTACTCGCAAACACAGGATTTAATATCTTCTTAGGTGTTATCGCCGTCCTAGCATTAGTTGCTGCAGGACTATTCATTCTATGCTAACCTGCGACTACATAAAATTACCACCCCGTGATGAGGTGGTAATTTTTTATTGAGAAGTTGGTTTTTATTGTCGAGAGGATTGAGAAGTTGGTTGCGGTGCTACACCAGACTGTGAAGCGTCTGATGGCGGCGTGTTAGTTGTGTTATTTTGAGCTGACGGAGTTTGTCCAGCTGAAGACAAGCCCGATTGTCCTGATTGATCAGATTGAGATTGAGACGTGCTGCTATTTCCGCCAGATTGTTGCCTAGATCCGCCAGGACCGCCTTGAGATTGGCTCATTCCTGGAGGACCGCCAGCTTGCCCGCCCATTTGGCTTCCGCTCGAGCCGCCAACTTGCATACCCGCAACAAATCCCAGTCCGCACAAAACCACGCCGCCAATTGCTATTCCCATTGCCGCGCCGACGCTAATTGAGCGTTTTTCGTTCGAAGTGCTTTCCGAATTGTTAAAGATATTTTCTGGTGTTGTTTGAGATTCTTGATCTAATTTCCTCATAATAATTCTCCTTTGATTAAATTTATTTCCTATGCAGATAGTTCGTACAATGTTACATCACTACCTCCATAATTAACGACTTTACCGTTTTTCTTAATCCAATTTGTGATTTCGCTATTTCCGCCATTTGGACCACCGCCATGACCACGTGAGCTAGCGGCGTAATATTTCAATTTGCCATCCGCCACCAATTGCTTAAATTGTTCAAGCGTGAGTGGCGTGTCGCTGCCGTTAAATCCGCCAATTGCCATAACTGGCTGACCGCTGGTTAGCTGAATTGCCGCAGATTCATTCGCGCTATCCACCGCTACCAACCAAGTCGCACCATTTTGGTTTTGTAAAAGATACTGAACCAACGCGCTGTCTGCCTGAGATTTCTCATTATTGCTCCCCTGCATCGCTGTTGAGCTCGGACCAGCCGTCGGAATACTGCCCGTATGCGTGACGTTGACTGTCGACAGCGTGTAAGCAACCGGGGCGGTCATACACGCAGCCACAGAGGTGATAATTGCCAAGTTCTGAAGCCAACGTTTCGGCGTATATAGATTGACCAATAGCCCAATCATACCGATAGCCCCCAGAATGCCAACCGTCCACATTAGCCAAGTCATCGTACCAGCGTAGCTAAGAATAATTATCACAATCGCCGCCGTCACGCCGACCAGCATAGGCAAAATCCAAGCATACGACTTTCGCCTGACGTACGCACCCCACAGAAACGGCACGCCAATCCCAACCAGAGCCGCGACAGCCGGTGCCATAACCACCACGTAGTACGGGTGAATTACGCCGCTAGTCATACTGAATATTACAATGTGAATGATCAGCCAAAGCGTCCAGAATATCACCGCAGCTCGTCCACGATTAGTCCGCGGAGTCTTGCGTAAAATCCATAAGAGTAGTCCGCCGCTCGCTAATACTAAGACTAGCAACCATGCGATGTTCGGCCCGAAATCATTATTAAATATCCTAAATACTCCCGTTTGCCCGCCAAATCCAGTACCTCCAGGACCA
>CALGXX010000020.1 GCA_937935245.1 uncultured Candidatus Saccharibacteria bacterium
AAGCACCTTCACCAAATCTAAATGGAAGCAATGCCCACGCTGTATACATAGCATATGACACCGCACAAACAAACATTCCAATTGTCGCCAAATTATACACTGCTAACTTACCAGTCTGCTCTCCTAATAACTCCTGGTCTTTTTTATTGTAGTGAAGGAGAGAGAGGAAGAGGAGAGAAAATGAAGGCATTAAGACGAAAAGAGGAAGCCCATATTTAAAAGCAGAAAATGCACCGATTATTCCTCTGATAATATCGTCAGATACTGATAGTCGCGGATTAATATATGTATTAAACAATATAGCAATAAACTTAAGAGGATTACTATGTAGAGGGTTATGGGCCGCACCAGTAGTAAGCAGAGGTTGAGTGTATATTTGGAGCCATAGCATTAAACATAGTCCTGCTAATATTGAGGCGAATATAATTAGACGCCACTTTTGAACATTAAAGGGAATTTTCTTATTTTTATTAGGAGAGAACAGGTGTTTTGGCAGGAATATTAAAGGGAAGAGCAAAAGTATGGAAACTGACTTAGTGAGTATTGAGAAGCAGAATATGAAAACAACAAGCAATTGTTGGCGGCGTGTTATTGGATGTTTCTGGCTGAATAGGTTTAATAGAGTAGCTACAGTGGTGAAAATTGCTATGTTTGCCATACAATCTCCTGAAAGAGAAGCTGACAAGTGTATCATTAGTGGAAATAATCCAGTTGCCACGAATGCCCATTTACCAACACGTACCCATTTGATAATGAAATACAGGGCGATAGAATAAAATATTAAATTAAATAATCTTCCGAATAAAATCGTTATTCCTAATGATCCGTGTATAGCATTTGCTATACCGATGCCGATAGCTTGAGGTAAGTGCATAATTGGCGGATAACCAGTAGCACTACTGCATTTATGGATTTCTGTATCGTTTTTATTAATAAGTTTTTTATAGCTAGTTATAAAATTGTTAGCCTCCGCTTCCTTTACTTTTAATAAAATATCTTTAGGTAGAGAGCAGGATTTCCCTGACTCGATTCTTCCTTGAGATAATGTGTAGGAGCGCATGTAGTGATGACCCTCATCTGCAACCGATAATAAAGGTACTGTAATTGCAGATAATACTCCAAAGAATAAAGACAACGATATAAAAACATTCTCAGGCTTTTTAATAAATGATAAGAAATAGGACCAATATTTTTTCATATGCTAAGCAGATTATAAATTAGAATAATATATTGATCAAACTTGTTATACTATTAAATATATGCAGGCTCAAAAGAAGGATTATATATGGAACTCGATAGGGTCATTTTTACAGAGTGCAATTTCTCCAATTCTTCTGATTGTTATTACGCGTCTTAATGGAGTTGGGGATTCTGGGTTATTTTCTTTTGCAATGTCTCTTTCGGTGGTATTTTGGGCTATATCTTTATGGGGTGGTCGAACATATCAAGTATCCGATGTTAAAAAAGATTTTTCTAGTGGTGATTATATTGTAGTACGCTTTATATCATCATTAATTGTAGCGGTTTTTTCTATAAGTTTTTGCATATTAAGCGGATATGATCTTATAAAAACAGAATTAATAATGGTCTTAGTGTCATTTAAGATTTTGGAATCAATTGCTGACTCGATGTATGGGGTATTACAGATTCATAATAGATTGTATATAGTGGGAATTTCTCTAACCATGAAATCTGTTTTCGGCTTCATGCTCTTTACTCTGGTTGATATTTTGACTAAAAATATTATTTATGGCGCTTTATCTATATTTATAGTAAATATAGCAGTGGTTATTTTTTACGATATTCCATGGATGAAACATGTAGAAAGTGTTGGCTTAACTAAGAAAAATATTATGCAAGCTGGAAAAATTATGAAAAAAACCGCAGAGGTGTTTGTTGTAGTTTTTTTAACGATGTTTTCTTTGAATATACCTCGTTATTTTTTGGATAAATATCATTATGACCAAATTGGGTATTTTGGAATAATGGCGATGCCGATCACTTTATTAACTCTATTTATATCATTCGTTCTTCAGCCTAATGTTGTAAATTTATCTGAATTATTGAAAGAGAAAAAGATAAAGGAGTTTACTAAGATTGTTAGTAAGATAGATTTTATAACGTTTACATTGGGAATTTTATTTGTTGTTTCGAGTTATTTAATCGGAGTTTGGGCTCTTAATACTGTTTTTGGTATTGATATAAATAACTTTCGTATAGATTTAACTATTATGGTTATTGGCGCCGTAGCAAATGCTTTTGTGTCAATTTATGTTAATCTATTGATAATTCTACGTCGATTTAAGGGCCAATTTTATACTCTACTCGTCACGAATATTTTGGCAGTGGTACTATCTGTCTATTTAATTGATAGACTGGCTATGTTAGGTAGTGTGCTAGTTTTTATGATAATTAGTTTTTTACAAGCAATCATTCTTTTGTTTATATACAAGAGGTCTCTAAAAAATGTTATAATGCTTAGTGAGGATAAGGTGAGGTATGAGTAAAAAATATATAATTTTAGGATCGGGCGGGCAATTAGGCAAGGCTTTATGTGCAATGTTCCCAGATGCCAAGGCTCTAACTCATAAAGAGTTGGATATATCTGATGAAACACAAGTAAATGCGTTTGATTGGTCTAAATACGATGTTATTTTAAATGCGGCAGCATTGGTTAATTCTGATGGTTCAGAGACTTCGGAATTAAGAGCTAAAACTTGGCTAGCTAATGCCTATGGTCCACGGAATTTAGCTAAAATTGCGATTGAGAAGAATAAAACTATCGTTCATTATTCTTCTGATTATGTTTGGGATGGGCGAAAAAAGAATCACAAAGATGATGAAGTTGTTGCGCCGCTATTGGTTTACGGACAGAGCAAAGCTGCTGGTGATTTAGTAGTCAGCTTAGTGCCAAAGCATTATATTATGCGAGTATCTTGGGTAGTCGGTGATGGCCATAATATACCAAAAACCATGAAAAAACTGGCAGACATGCGTATTAATCCAAAGGTTGTTGATGATCAGTTTGGACGGTTAACTTTCGCCTCAGAAATTGCTAGGGCTACTAAATATTTCTTAGACAATAAAGTGGCGTATGGATCATATAATGTGACTAATGATGGTCCAGTAAAATCATGGTACGAGATTGCTGCTGATGTATTCGAATATGCTGGATATGATCGTAATCGTGTGCATCCAGTTTCCACAGAAGAATATGCGGCAGATAAGCCAGGCTTTGCCCCACGCCCACTTAATAGTGATATGGATTTAGTAAAATTACGTCAAACAGGATTTGCTCCGGCTGATTACACTGACATGTTGAAAGAATATGTTAGACAGCTCCCACTAGATGAATAAGAGATTCGATAATTATGAATAAAGACATTTTAAACGTTTTATATCAGAGTGATGATAATTATGCGGCAGTAAGTGCAATCTCTATCGCATCTTTACTGGAAAATAATAAACACTTAAAGCAGATTAATATTTTTTATCTTGGACACAAGCTTAAAAAGAGCAGTATTAATAAGTTTAACGAAATGATTGGTGGTTATAAAAACGCTACAATTACCTTTGTCGACGTTTCTGGCTATCCTGATGAACTAAAGGAAATAGGCGTTAAGGCTTGGAAAGGGCTATATATAACTTGGTATAAAATGCTGGCATTTGCTAAGCTTGATATCAAGACGGATCGAATCTTATATATAAATCCGCATACGGTAATTAGTGGCGCTCTTGACGGTCTTTTGGAACTTGACTTTGAGGATAATATTTTGGCGTTATCGTATGACGCAACTATGGTTAATGCTCATAAGAATGCAATCGGTTTAAAATCTACAGACGGATATTTTAACTGCGGAATTATGCTTGTTAATCATAAAAAATGGATGAAAGACAAAATTGATTCTAAGATACGTGAACATTTACGACATAATCATTATGAAGTGGCTGACCAAGATCTATGTAATGTCTTTTTTAAGGATAAAATTAAACTAGTTGGCGTTGAATATAATTTTTCTACTGTCTTTTATGGTTATGATATCAAAAAATACATTAAAGCTAATGGTTTTATGCCAGAAAGCTTCTATAGCTATAATGAGATTATGGAGGCTTACTATACTCCAAAAATTATTCATTCTCAATTTGGCATAACGGGTCGACCATGGCAGGTAGGAAATGATAATCCAGTCGGCTTATTATGGCGCAAGTATTTGGAGATGACTCCATGGAAGAACGCTAAGATGCCAGAAGCGAAAAAAGATATAAACTGGCGACTTTATAAATTACTACCACAAGCAATAGTTGTAAAATTATATGCCTGGGCAGTCAAACGTAAGTTTGCCAAATAAAATATTTCTACCAAAATTTTGACAATAGGCTGTGAGCTCGTGACGTAATGCGAAGTTTTGCTGCTCGTGCGGCTTTTTTCCAGCCAATCTCATTAAACCTATCGGAAAAATTATCATAGACTTCTTTCTCTTCCTTGAATCGGATACCATTTTTGCCTTTTTCCTTGCTGGATAATGAGTCCGCAAATCTACGATATTGAAACGTTTCTGTTGAATCGAAACATAGAGAAGCTCCGTCAATTATCATAGTTAGTTCGATAATGACATCTTGAAGAATTTTATATCTTGGATCGAATGAATATTTTTTAAGTGTGCTAGTTCTCCAGACAATAGACGGAAAATAGAGCCAATTGCCATGACAAAGTGACGTAGCGAGTTTTTCGCCAGACAGTATGCCAGATTTTTTAGGTTGCAGTATTCTTTTTGCTTTATCGACAAGCGGTAGATATACGTTACTTTTGTCGTCGATTATTTGTATGCCAGGCTGGTAAAAATCAGCTTCGTTGATATTCTTTAATGCGGTTTCGACGTAATTGGGTAATAGTTTATCGTCGCATCCCATAATTACACAAAAAGGAACACTTGCATGTTTGATTGCATAATTAAAATTGTTAGTAATACCTATATTTTTACGATGTCTAATATATGTGATGCGTTTGTCGTTAATTTTACTGTAATAGTTTTTGGCAGTCTCATCTGGATAATGATCGTCAAGAATGGTTAGGCGCCATGCATCACTAGTTTGTTCTAATACCGAGTCAACCGCCTGTTTTAATAAAGAAAATTCTCCCCAATATGGAATTATTATATCTATTCTATTTTTCATTTGATAACCTTATGGACAATTCCTGATGTAAATCTCTTAATCTTCGTTCGTTTTGATCAATACGTTGACGCTGATTATTGATTATGTAAAATAATAAAATTATTGCTGTAGTTTGTAATATATCAAATACGCTTAATTCCGATGAGTCGAGCGGTGGGTGATTTATTGAAATATTATAAAGTGGAAACGATCCTAATAACACAACCATAATAATTAGCCAGATAATCAGTTGATGTTTGAAGCGTGTCGCGCTGACTCTACGGAGTTTAAATTGAGTGATTATATTAATGAGAGCCGCTAAGATAATCGGCACGTTAAGTAATACGAGAGTGATATATCTCATTCAAATAACTCCGTTAAACGTTGTTTAAATAATCGCTTGACAATATTAATAGCATTCCAGTTGTTTTGTCCTTTGGAGCGGGAATAGTCGGTGTAAATAGCTTTGATTGGGTACTCGGCAATATTCATTCCGGACTGTTTGGCGCGCCAGATCATTTCAGAACAAAATTCATATCCAGTAGATTTCCAGTCAAGATTATCGATTGCTTTTCGTGAGTAGATTCGTAGACCAGATTGTGAGTCTGTAACATTAGTTCCGAATAAAACATAAGTAATGAAGCTTAATCCTTTATTTCCTAAAATTTTTGTTTTTGACATGCCACTACTGTTAATTAGTCGGCTACCAATCAATAGATCTGTATTAGAGGTGGATATTTTTTTAATTCCAGCTAGAACATCTTCTGGGTCATGTTGACCGTCGGCATCCATAGTGGCGGCAATGTCATAATTATTTTGTCGAGCGTATGCGAGGCCGGTTAATGTGGCGCCTCCAGCTCCGGAATTCAATATATGATCAATAACTATTGCGCCGCCTTTTTTAGCTTGCTCAAGAGTGTCGTCTTTGGATCCGTCATTAATTAGCACGACATCAATAGAATATTCTTTTTTAGCCTCTGAAAATATTTTCTTAGATTTTTTAATAACATTTTTTATAACAGGAGCTTCATTGTAAGCAGGAATGATAATACAAACTTTTTTCATATTATTTATTAATTAACCTTGTAAAATAACTACCATATCCAGATTTAGCAAGTGGTTCGGATAGATTTTTTAGCTGACCTTTAGAAATCCAACCGTTATAAAAGGCGATTTTTTCAGGACTGCCAATAATCCTGCCGGTTCGTTTTTGGATAACTCTAACAAAGTCTGATGCATCAGTTAAGCTGTCGATCGTCCCTGTGTCTAGCCAAACATCTCCATTGTCTAAGGTTTGAACTTGCAATTTACCGCGACGTAAGTATTCTGCATTAATGGATGTAATTTCTAATTCTCCTCGAGCTGATGGCTTTACGTTTTTAGCAATCTCTACTACGTCATTATCATAAAAATATAAGCCGACAACTGCGAAGTGGGATTTTGGGGAAGTTGGTTTTTCTTCAATTGATATTGCCTGATTTTGGTCATCAAATTCAACGACACCATACCTTTCTGGGTCAGATACTTTGTAGGCAAAAACTGTGCCTCCGTCGGGATTTGTGCATTCCCGCAGAGACTCATCTAAACGCTCTCCATAAAATATATTATCTCCCAGCACTAGAGCTACTTTATCGTCACCAATAAAATCTTCACCAATAATAAAAGCTTGCGCCAGACCATCTGGAGTGGGTTGAACAGCGTATTCTAGATTTATACCCCATTGTGATCCGTTACCAAGAAGCCTCTTGAAACCGTCTTGGTCGTCTGGAGTGGTAATTACGAGAATGTCACGAATTCCCGCTTGCATTAATGTGGTAAGCGGATAATAAATCATTGGCTTATCGTAAATAGGCATTAATTGCTTGCTTATAGCCTGAGTAATTGGCCATAATCGCGTACCCGATCCACCCGCTAAAATTATTCCTTTCATAAACCTCCTACTTTTCTGATATAAGTATAGCAAATAGGTGTGTTAATTGACAAAGATAAGATTTATCGTACGAAATATTGGCACATATGGAAACTAATTAAATAATTTACTTAGTTTATCTCGCCAATCTTCTGGCGTAAATCCAGTTTTTTCAATTTTCGTTAAATTCAAAGTACTATTCAAAGGACGTTTGGCTGAACCTGGTTTGTTCGAGAAGTATTCGTCTGTAGAAATTGATCGTACATCTGAAGCTGGCTTGCCTGATTTTTCAAATACTATTTTAGCAATTTCAGCCCAACTAACAAACGGACCTTCGTTGGTTATATTATAAGTTCCATATGGTAGATTTGCGTCTAAAAGATGCTTAATGCCACAGGCTAGGATATCAGTAAAAGTTAACCTGCCGATTTGATCGCTTACTACAGACGGCTTTATGTTGCGTGCCGCTAAATCTTTCATAGTATTTATGAAGTTTTTACCCTCGCCGACAACCCAAGAGGTTCGGACTATATAATGCTTAGCTGTTGTAGATGCGGCTAAATCTCCGTCGGCTTTGGTTTTTCCATAAATATTGAGTGGAGAGAAGGGTTCGTCTTCGTAATGAATTATTCGCGATCCATCAAAAACATACTCAGACGAAACGTGTACTAGAGTTAGATTGTGTTTCGTCGCTGCTTCTGCCAAAAAGCGTACAGCTTGGTGATTGACAAGATCTACTTGATGAAAGTTTTCAGGTTTCTCGGCTGCATCAACGTTAGTCCAGGCTGCGGCATTTATAATGACCGATCCATGTTGCCAATCGAAAGAGTCGACAGCGGTTTTATTGGTAATGTCTAAATCTTGACGCGATAATGCCGTCGCATTGGGAAAAACACGTTGTAGTGCTCGCCCTAGTTGACCATTAGCTCCAGTAATAAATACCGCTTTATTATCCATTAAATCTCCATAGGAATTACATTACTTAATAGTGGATGTGCGGCATCTTTTTCGGAAATAATTGCTTGATCCTTATCAATTGGCCAGTTGATTTTTAATTCTGGATCAAATAAATTAACAAAAGTATATTTAGCGTCCGGGAACCAATGAGCGTCAACTAGATATGTGTAGGCGACATTATCATCAAGTGTTTGATAACCGTTAGCTACGCCTTTAGGAACGAAAATTGCTGTACCCGGATTAATCTCGTGGGTAAATACTCGCCCGAAACTCTCACCTTTACGAAGGTCACACCAAGCCCCAAAAACACGCCCATTGGCTGTTGAAATGAATTTGTTCCAAGGCTCAGCATGAAGACCGCGTGTGGCGCCAGTTTTGTCATTGAAGCTGATATTGTTTTGTACGATATCGAACGACGGTAAGCCTAAGGCTTCCATTTTTTCTTTTTGATAGTTCTCTTTGAACCAGCCGCGATTGTCGCCATGTACGGGTAATTTAATAACAAACAACCCTGGAATTGACGATTCGGTGACTGTAAGTTCATTGTAGTCGGTTGGGTCAAACATAATTATTGTCCTTGTTTTGCATAAGCTGCTTCAACGGCGTCTTTTTGGGCGCGCCACCAGTCTTCGTGTTCGCGATACCAGTTAATAGTTTGCATTAGTCCATCGTGCATACCGGTTTTATTATCTGTGTATTGCGGTTGCCATCCTAATTCGCGGCGTAACTTGCTGGAATCCATTGCGTAGCGCATATCATGACCTGGACGATCGTTGACATGTTCGTACCAATCTTTACCTTTACCCATTAGCTCACAAATCAATTCAATCACCATCTTATTATTAACGTGATCATTATCCGCGCCAATGATGTAGGTTTCTCCTAGAACGCCTTTTTCTAAGATTAAATGAACCGCTGAGTTATGGTCATCAACATGAATCCAGTCGCGTACTTGTTCGCCGGTACCATAAAGTTTTGGCTTGATATCACTTAAAATATTGGTAATTTGACGCGGAATAAATTTTTCAATATGTTGGTATGGTCCGTAATTGTTAGAGCAGTTTGAGATAGTTGCTTTAATACCAAAACTACGAATCCAGGCGCGAACTAGCATGTCGCTGGAAGCTTTAGTACTAGAGTAGGGACTGGAAGGTTTGTATGGAGTGTCCTCTGTGAAGCGATTTGGATCATCAAGCTCTAGATCACCAAAAACCTCATCAGTTGAGATGTGATGTAGTCTCTTATTATGTTTTCGAATAGCCTCTAGAATGGTATACGTACCAATTATATTTGTTTCAACAAATGGCCATGGATTACGTAAAGAATTGTCATTGTGACTTTCGGCTGCGAAGTGTACAACTATGTCATTTTCAGCGACTAATTTGTCTACTAATTCGGCGTCACAAATATCGCCCTCTACGAATGTAATTTGGTCAGCTACAGTTTCCAAATTAGCACGATTTCCGGCGTAGGTTAATTTGTCGATAACAGTGACTTCATATTCTGGCTTGTGTTTTACGGTATAATGCACAAAATTCGAGCCAATGAATCCCGCGCCTCCCGTGACTAGCATCTTTGTCATAAGTATAGTATATCAGGTATAATAGAGAAGTTATAGAGGAGGATGTTATGAAAGTTGTAATTGTTAGCGGCTATTTTAATCCATTACACGGTGGACATTTAGATATGATTGAGGCAGCTGCAAAAATGGGTGATTATTTGATTGTAGTGGTGAATAATGACAAACAGCAATTGCTAAAAAAAGGAAAAATTATCCTTAATGAAGAAAATCGACTACGCTTAATGCGAGCATTAAAAGGCGTGGATCAGGTGATGCTTTCTATTGATGAGAATCCTCCGGTTACAGAAACCTTAGAGATGATTGCTCGGCAATATCCGGGATGTCAATTAGTGTTTGCAAATGGTGGCGATAGGTCGGCACCGGAAGTTGTTCCAGAGCGTGATGTTTGCGAAAAGTATAACATTGAAATGGTCTATGGGGTTGGTGGTTCAAATAAAGCAGACTCGTCTACTCGAATTAATCAAGCTACTGGACAGGAAAGCTAACTTCAACTTTTCCGACCATATTTTTCATATATAGCCAAAGTTTGCTCGGCCATGCGCTGCCATGAAAATGTCTTAACGTGTTTCTTGCCTTTTTTAACGAGTTCATTGCGCAACTTGTCGTTGGATAAGATGTCGTCAATTGATTTTGCTATATCCTCGACGCTGAAAGGATCAAAATAGTGAGCAGCATCGCCGTGGGTTTCTGGCAAGCAAGTAGCTGTGCTCGATGCGACTGGCGCGCCGTGCAGCATTGCCTCTAGTCCTGGCAAACCAAATCCTTCACTGAGCGAAGGGAAGCAATAAACTGCCGTATTTTCATACATCCAGCGCAATTGTTCGTCTGATATAAAGCCGGTAAACGCGACGTTTTTAATTCCATGCTCATTTACATATGTCTCGTGGCGAGCATAATTGCTATCTTTTTTACCCGCCAAAGCCAGTGTTAAATCTGGATATTTTTTCTGCAATAAAGCAAACGCGTCAATTAGTCGTCGAAGGTTTTTATGTGGCGTCGGTCTACCGATATACATAATGAATTTTTTACCAATCAGCTCATCAACAGGTTCGTTACCTTTTGGCAATTCATCCGCTGACTCCAAAGTTACAGTAATTTTCTCTGGGTTTACGCCGGTAAATTCAATCAAATCATTTTTTACGAAGTTAGAAATTGTGATGATGTGCGAAGATTTTTTCGCGACTTTTTTATTGACCCATTTGTAAATTTGCTGCTTAATCCAGAAAACGACAGGATTTTTATCTGGATTCCTGAACCTAACAGTAGTCAAATCTTGCATCGTAGTAACAACTGGACTGGAATTATACCAAACAGGCTGCTGAACCATTGCAAAATGAACTAAGTCTGAATGGAGACTTTCAAGTTGTTTTTTAAAGCCAATTTGCTCAGCGAAAGTGTATTCTTTGTAGGGACAAATGACTTTTTTAAAGTGCGGATTGCTTGGTTGCCAACTATCAAAATCCTTTGGCTTGAGCAGAATAACATAATCGTTTTTATTGTCAATTTTCTGCAAATAATGAATCAGCCGTTCGATGTAGCGACCAGTGCTAGTCCTTAATGTTCGGGCGTCAATTACGATTTTCACGATAATGTTCCTTCCATGATTTATCAACTATATTTTTTATCGCTTTATGGAAAATTGCAGCTGAAAATTCGTTGGCTGTGGCTGAGATTTTTGTTGGTGAAACTTTTTTACCAGGAAGTTTCTCTAAGGTTTCTATCAATGAAGAATCTGTTTGCTCAGAAAAGAACCAGCCGTTTTTCTCAGATTTTATATAATCAAGTGCGCCGCCAGCTTCATACGCAACCACTGGAATGCCAGATGCCAACGCTTCGACTGGCGCAATTCCGAAATCTTCGTGCGAACAAAAAATAAATAAATCTGCTTTTTTAATATATTTTTCTCGCGTGGCATTATCAACAAATCCTAAGAAAGTAGTGTGTTTATCGGCGATATTTTTTAGATTATCAACGTCTGGACCTTTTCCGATAATATCTAATTGCCAGCCAAGTTTCTGGCAGGCTTTAATAGCAATATCAAGTCGTTTCATCGGTACAATTCGTCCCCAAATCAGACAGCGAGGTTTTTTTGGGATGGATGTTTGCTTGCGATTTTTAGCAAGTGGCGAAAAGCTCGACACGTCAATTGGCGGAAAAATAACCGTACTTTTTTGCTGGTAAAACTCTTCAATGTCAGCCTGAATTCCCGTAGAATTGGCGATAAAAACATCAACTTGCTGAGCAGCGTTGAAATCTCGTTTTTTCAGCGGTCGGACTAGGGTTTTTAGGCCTAGGCGCGCCAGCCATTGTGGGCGAAAACTTGGTCGTTTGATGTATTCGTCGTAGTGCCGCCAATAAAAATGCGTCGGCGTGTGACAATAACAAATATGAAGTTGATCTGGTCTGGATTTACGGACGAATTTTGCCTCGCCATTTCCAGAGCTTGAGATGATAATGTCAAATTCGCTAAGATCAAGCTTAGCAAACCACCACTGTCTAAGAAGTGGCAACAATCGTCGAATTTTCGAAAATGGCCATCGCTGTAAATAGCCAGTAATGACTTTATTGTCTAACCTTTCTCGCCATTCATCGCTACAAAAAGAAGTGTAAATTGGCGCATCTGGGTACAATTTGTGAATTTCCAAAACGACCTTTTCGGCTCCACCGCCGTAAATCCAATCGTGAACTATGGCAATTTTTGGCTTACTCATTAATTATCTTTCTGGAAAATAACCAAGCAGGTTTTTAATAAAATCGTGATGTCCATCCAGATGCTCCAGTTCTGGACGTAATATAAGTCAATTCGTCGCCGTTCTTCAAAGCTGATGCTGCGTCGGCCAGACACTACAGCCAGTCCAGTTAACCCAGATTTGACCGCTAATAAAACATGTTTTTTGTCGTAGGCGCTTAATTCGTGCGGCACCAGCGCTCGCGGTCCGACCAGGCTGATATCTCCTTTAACAACGTTGAATAATTGCGGCAATTCATCAAGGCTAAAGCGACGAATAAACCGACCAACTGGCGTTACACGAAAATCATGATCAAGCTTGTCGCCGTTTTTACGGTATTCTTCAATTAGCTCAGGCTTACCAACCATTCGAAAGACTTCTTCGTCGGTTTTGCCGTCAAACTTTGCGTAATGCGAGCGAAATTTGTAGACCTTAAATGGTCGATTGTAGCGAGTGAGACGTTTCTGTTGTTTGCCGTGCATTAAAATCGGTCCCGCTGGGTCGCTGATTTTTACGGCAATTGCCACCAAAAGCATAATTGGCGAGGCGATAATAACCCCAGCTGTTCCACCTATAATATCCATAATCCGCTTCACAATTCGCCCATAGCCCATTAGCGGTGTCGGATGAGTGTGAATTAGTGGCACGGAGTCGATGATATCAATAGTGTGTTTGGTGGTCATAATTCCGTCGAATTCCGGCGCTTGATAAAAATCCAGATAATGTTTCTGGGCAATTTGATAATGTTCGCTAACGTTTTTTGAGTCGGTTTGGATGATGACGTCAATTTTATCTCTAGTGAGCGCCGATTCTAACGACGAGCGTCGAAGCTTTTTTAATTCAATAGGAATGAACTGGGTTTGCGCAACAATTCCGCTAATCTTAAAGCCAGTTAACGGATTAGTTTCTATAAAATCAGCCAAAACGTGAGTTAAATCACAATTGCCAATTAATACAACACGGCGCGCACCTAAACCGCGTTTTAATAGTTTCAGGCGAACAATATTGGCGGTGCTGCGGAAAATCATTAGTAAAATAAAACCAATTCCGGTGGCATAACCAGCGACAAGCTTGGCTGGGAATAACGGAGTATTGGTGAAGAACGTCACGGAAATCATAATCATAATTCCAGTGATTGATGCCAAAAGTATTCGCCCGAAGTTTCGCAATGGGTGCGTGTAAATCTCTCTGTCGTATAAGCCAAAGAAATAGAACATCACAATCCACAATGGCAACGTCATAAAGATGGAAGTGATAAAATCTATAGCGTTGATGCTGATATGAAATGGTCTAGGATCCAGGGAAATTCGCAAAATATAGGCAATAGTAAATGCGCTCAATAAAGCTAAGATATCAAGAACGACCAGAACAATTTTGAAGTAAAAATCAGACTTTTTCCGCATAATCTCTGGGGTAATTATACAAAAATATGCCGATTATAGCAAAACAATGAATCGTATTTATGAAGCTGCCAAAAAACCAGAAATGCACAAACATCGCGATGGTCAGCGACAAGATAAATTGAGCTTTAATTTTACGGATATTTTTTATGGCGAAAAATATAATTATCAACGGGATAATTAGAAGGACAAATAGCCCGATGATTCCTAAGCCGCTGAGTAATAATATGTAAAAAACGTAGACTGTTTGGTCTGCCGGGACGTTTACATGAAGGTGTTTTTGGATGAAATTACCGAGGTTACCGAGTCCGACGCCGAAGAAGAATGTTCGTGGCGATGATAGCCAGGATTTTATGGCTAAATCGCTAGCACTAAGTCTGTCGTTAGCGGAAGCTTCAACGAAACCGGCAGGCTGGAAAGAATTGTTGCTTGGCGGAATGTTTTCGGTGGGTTTTGGTGACGGATTTTTGACGATGGATTTTTGCGGAATCTTAATTTTCCCGAGAGATAATTGATCGACCATACTGACGAAGGTATTGTGTGCGATGAAAGGTGTATTGGCGTATTTAATGTTGGCTGATGAGAATAATAAGATGAATCCGAATAGTAATCCAGCGAAGATGATTGGAAGTTTTTTACGAATCAAAGATGCGTCAATTCGTTTTATGAAAGCGATTATAAATAAGGCTGTGATGGCGATAAAAATTGCCAAAAATCCGCCACGGGAAAATGTTAAAGATATGGCAAGAGTTGTGAAAAATAGGCTAAATTTGGCTAAGCGAGATTTTGATTGAAAGAGCGCAACGAAGAATGCTGGAAGTAGAGAATTGGCGAAGAATTGTGGTTCGGCGGCGAATAAATTGATTCGTGGAAATCCAAAAACGTCGGCTTTACAGCCAGCGCAAAGCGTACCAAATCCTGTTGGTTCAAAGGTGGCGACGATGAGCTGGATGATTGCTAAAATTCCAAAAACTAGCCCGCTCCATAGTCCGATATTGATGAGTTTGCGTTTTTCTAGTTTTGACAATTCGCTGTAAATTAAGCCAGCGGATAATCCGACGGCGAGTAAGAATAATAGCGATAATGAATATAACGCGGTGCGCAGGTGTGCTTCTGCGAAAAATACGCCGACGACAATGGCGATAAAAATTGCTAAAAATCCGCCGATTAGCCATCGGTTTTTCAACAATTCTTGGCGTTTTTTAAGTAGTAATGGCAAAGAAAATAACAGTAGGCTTACGGCAACGATTTGATATAATCCTACGCGCAGCGACGGGAAATTCAGAATTGATAAGCCGACACTGGGATGCAGAGCAAATCCGCCGCCAAAAACAATGATAGCCAATAGCCATAATCGAACGTCGTTAATGTATTTTTTTGCCATATTTTAAGTATAGCGTATGGTGTATACTTTAGATATGAAACTGACGAAAAAGCAAAAAATAATGTTGGATTTTATCGATGGATTTATAAAGGGCAATGGCTATAGTCCGACGCTTCGGGAAATTATGCGCGCCTTAGGCTATAAATCGGTATCGACAGTGGCAAAACACGTTGATAATTTGGTGACTGCGGGATTTTTAGAGAAGCAGGACGGTGAAGTTAGGTCTTTGACGTTGAGTAGTGAGAAAAAAGAAGTTTGGTGGCAGAATTTAGCGAAAGAAATTAAGAAGAGAGAAGCCGAAGATGATGAAAAATCACGTTCGGAAGTGGAGATTTTAAAAAAAGCATTGGAAATTGTCCGTCAGTAACTTTACAACTATTCAAAAACTCGCTATAATACAAGACATATTCCGGCATAGCTCAGTGGTAGAGCGGTTGGCTGTTAACCAATAGGTCGCTGGTTCGAGCCCAGCTGCCGGAGCCAAATTAGTTTTCTATGAAGCTGTCCTTAATAGGGCAGTTTTATGTAGGTTATTTAACGGATATATTTTATGAAAAAAACTTTCAAATATTACGACATTATTTTAGCTGTATTTGCTGCTATATTATTAATCTCTAATTTAGCAGGGACTAAATTAATTGCTTTTGGTCCGATTATTACAGATGGCGGAGCTATTTTATTCCCAATATCTTATATTCTTGGCGATGTCTTAACTGAGATTTACGGCTATAAATATGCTCGACGAGCAATTTGGGTTGGGCTAGGCGTTATGCTTTTGGCAGTGCTGTGCTTTACAATCGTGCGTTATATGCCACCGGCGCCGGAGTATGCGGATCAGGCTGCATATGAAGCGGTTTTAGGATTCTTCCCGAGGATTGTCGCAGCTAGCTTAGCCGCATTTTTGACTGGATCATTTTTAAATTCGTTTGTATTGGCGAAATTAAAAGTTAAAACTAAGGGCAAAAAACTATGGTTACGATTAATTGGATCGACAGTCGTTGGTGAATTATGTGATACTGTAGTATTCGCCTTTGTTGCGTTCGGTGGAATACTTCAGGGAATGAACATGCTGACGTATATTTTGATTGGCTGGATATTTAAGACTGTAGTGGAGATTGTTTTCTTGCCTATTACATATCGCGTAATAGATAAGATGAAACAGGTCGAAAAAGTTGATGCTTATGACGATAAGACTAACTTTACACCGTTTAGTGTTGACTTGAAATAGTCTGGCTGATCTTTAAAGCATTTTTACAGAACGCTTGTTTATAGTGGTTTGCATGAGAGCAATAACCACACCCCAACCATTAGCTAGGTCGCGACTTGTTACGTCCGATTCTAGTCCATCGCCGTTTCGGGCGATAGCTAATCCATTTGTCGACATAGTCGTGCCGGTTCTGAACGAGGAGAAAACTCTTCAAAACAGCATTGAAACGCTTGACGAATATATGATGGAAAATTTGCCATATCGTTATCAGATAACAATCGCGGATAACGGCAGTCAAGATAACACTTTAAAAATAGCGAAAAACTTGGCGCAAAATCATCAATCAGTTCGTGTTGTAAGGCTGGCTGAACGCGGTCGCGGGCGAGCATTAAAGCAAGTCTGGCAAAGCAGTCAGGCGGATATTCTGACGTATATGGATGTCGATTTATCCACTAGCTTGGACGATTTTCTACCGATGATTCAGCCGCTTGTGGCGGGCGAAGCTGGCGTGGCGATTGGTTCTCGATTGATGAAAAAATCAAAGACCAGTCGCGGTTTTAAGCGGGAGTTTATTTCACGGTGTTATAACAAGATTATAAAATTGACGTCGCGAACCAAATTTAGCGATGCGCAGTGCGGATTTAAGGCAATTCGTCGCGACGTGGCGAAGAGATTTTTGCCAAAAATTAAGGACAATGAATGGTTCTTCGACACGGAGCTTTTGATTAAAACGGAGCGCGCGGGCGTGCCGATTCACGAGCAGCCCGTTACTTGGATTGAGGATACTGATAGTCGTGTGAAGATTGTAAAAACTGCGGTCGATGATTTAAAAGGGTTGCATCGAGTTAATAAAGAATTGGACAATCGTTCGCGGTTTGAGAAAATGACTCTTCCGATTCTGTTGATTGCGACGGGTGCGTTGTATATGTTTGGCGCGATGCATAATGGCATGGCGAATAGCTATTACGCGGCGGCGGTGCAGGCAGCAAGCCAAAACTGGACGGCGTGGCTGTTTGGTAGTTTGGACGCGGCGAATTATGTTTCAATCGACAAGCCTCCACTGGCGACGATGATAATGGGACTTAGCGCTCGACTGTTTGGATTTTCCAGCTTTTCAATGTTACTACCAAGTGTATTAGCGGGCGTCGGTTCGGTCTGGCTATTATATTCGGCAGTGAAACGACAATTCGGCTTCACTAGCGCGATAATTTCTGCAGTCACATTAATGTTAACTCCTGTTGCGGCGTTGATGTTCGGATTTAATAATCCAGATGCTATTTTGACATTTATGCTCACCGCCAGCGGTTACGCATTTCTCAGGTCGTTAGAAGGTAGGCGTCCGCTTTTATGGCTCGGTCTGGCGGGACTATTTACGGGGCTGGCTTTTAATACGAAAATGCTTCAGGGCTTGATGGTTTTGCCTGCGATGGTAATTGTCTATCTAGCGTTCGCCAAGCCGCCAATTGTTACGCGATTTCTACATTTAATGTTTGCGGGCGTAATTACGACGGTGTCGACTTTATGGTGGAGCGTGCTTGTTTGGCTGACGCCGTCTGGCAATCGACCGTGGGTTGGTAGTACGAATGACAATAGCATTTGGAGTTTGATTTTTGGCTATAACGGTTTTGGTCGACTATTAGGAAACCGCGGCGGCGGAGGTGGCGGAATTCCTCCGAGTGGTGCTGGTACGGCAATGGCAAGCCCTGGCGGAATGGGCGGCGGCGCTCCCAGTGGCGGTCATGGTCCTGGAGGGACTGGATTTGG
>CALGXX010000021.1 GCA_937935245.1 uncultured Candidatus Saccharibacteria bacterium
AATTAGAGTTCATGTACATTAAATATTTTTACGGGGATATAGCTCAGTTGATTAGAGCACCTGCTTTGCAAGCAGGGGGTCCAGGGTTCGAGTCCCTGTATCTCCACCAAAGAAAGTTTTTGAATTTTTTCGAAAATTCTCTTTGGCGAAAAGCCGAATATGGGCGATTAGCTCAGCTGGTTAGAGCGCGTCACTGATAATGACGAGGTCGGAGGTTCAAGTCCCTCATCGCCCACCATATTTTTAATATGGGCGCTTAGCTCAGTTGGCTAGAGCATCTCGTTTACACCGAGAGGGTCGGGGGTTCGAGTCCCTCAGCGCCCACCAATCATAGATAGTCAGGATTATCGCCGAGTAGGCGATTTTTTGTTTACAAATAACCTTGCTTAATAAAGCATAGATAGTTATACTCTTAGAATATGTATAAGCATATTATCAAGCCAATATTATTCCTACTAACACCAGACTTTACTCATAAGTTAACTATTTTTTGCGGTCGTTTGGCGCAAGCATTCCCTCCTGTTAGATGGATTATTCGTAAGCTATGGAGCTTCCAGGACAAGTCGCTACAGCAGGAAATTGATGGAGTTGTATTTAATAACCCAATAGGCTTGTCAGCGGGATTTGATAAAAATGTACAACTGTCACCCTTAATGGAAGATGTTGGATTTGGCTTTGCTTCTGGCGGATCTGTAACTATGGAGCCGAGAAGGGGAAATCTGCGACCGTGGTTTCATCGATTGCCGAACACCAAATCTGTAGTTGTGTATGCTGGTATGCCAAATTATGGATTAGAGAAGATTAGCGACTATATTGAGCTGAATAGATCCAAAGTCAAATCAATGCCGACAGTTGTGTCTGTGGCTGTTATTGCTGATAAATCCACGAAAGACGAATTTGGGCCAGTTGTTCCGGAGGAATATATAATTCGGGACGTAAAAAAAGCGGTTAGTTATATCGTAGAAAACAGCTTGGCTAGTGTTATAGAGATTAATATTTCTTGTCCGAATGCTGGCAAGGAGCCGTTTATCTATGCTGGTACGCTGGAGACTTTATTGAGCGAATTAGATTCTGTAGGGAGAAATGTTCCTTTCTGGGTTAAAATGCCACATTTGTATGATTTGAAGCAATTCGACTCGCTATTAAAGGTTATTGTTGAGCATAATATTCAGGGAGTAACGGTTGCTAATTTAATAAAGGATCGTGAGAAGGTAGACCTTAAAGATCCTTTGACTGATGACATTAGGGGTGGATTAAGTGGCGAACCTACTCGCGCACATAGCTTAGAGTTGATTAAGCATACATATAAAAACTATGGAGATAAACTGACTATTATTGGTGTTGGCGGAGTTTTTTCGGCCGAAGATGCATACGCTAAGATTAAGGCGGGAGCTAGCCTAGTTGGGCTTATTACTGGGCTGTTTTTTGAAGGTCCGCAACTAATTGGGCGAATGAATCGCGAGTTGCTTCAGCTGCTAAAAAATGACGGTTTTTCTAGTATTTCTGAGGCGATTGGCGCTGATTTTAATAAAAAGCAAAAAAAGTCGAAAAAACTTTGAAAA